>JBBRCQ010000011.1:0-80038 GCA_038204725.1 Bacteroidales bacterium
GAACTGGCTTTTTTGTTTTAGCTATTATATAATTTTGGAGAAATTTAAATTTTCATTGTACAAATCCCGAATCGTACCGCATGTTTCTTTGCAAAGCATCGCTTTATGAATTTTACAAACGAAATAAAATTTACAACCTTAATAACGGTAATGATCAGCTTTGTAAGGACCATCAGCAGAGATACCTAAATATTCGGCTTGTTCTTTGGTTAAACGGGTTAATCTCACACCGATTTGCTCAAGGTGCAAACGTGCCACTTCTTCGTCCAATGCTTTTGATAAACGATAAACGCCTACTTCAAATTTATTTTTCCATAAATCCAGTTGAGCCAGGGTTTGGTTGGTAAATGAATTGCTCATTACAAACGAAGGATGTCCGGTTGCACAACCTAAGTTTACCAATCTACCTTCGGCTAACATAAAAATAGCATGTCCGTCAGCATATAAATATTTATCAACCTGTGGTTTGATATTTATTTTTTGAATCCCTTTCCAGGCTTCTAATTTGTCAACCTGAATTTCGTTGTCGAAATGACCTATATTGCACACAATGGCTTGATCTTTCATACGTGACATGTGTTCAGCAGTTACTACATCTTTGTTTCCTGTAGTAGTAACAAAAATATTACCTTCGGTAACAGCATCATCCATTGTATTTACTTCAAAACCTTCCATAGCTGCCTGTAACGCACAAATAGGGTCGATTTCGGTAACAATTACTCTGGCGCCATAACTTCTCATTGAATGTGCGCAGCCTTTACCTACATCACCATATCCAAGAACAATCACTACTTTACCGGCAATCATAACATCTGTAGCACGTTTAATACCATCAGCCAACGATTCGCGGCAACCGTAAAGGTTATCGAACTTTGATTTAGTAACAGAATCATTTACGTTGATTGCAGGAATCAATAATTCACCTTTTTCCAGCATCTGATACAAACGATGAACGCCTGTTGTGGTTTCTTCTGAAACACCTTTTAAATCTTCTACTACGCGATGCCATTTTTTTGGATCCTCTTTCAATAAAGTTTTAAGCGTATCTAAAATAACTGCTTCTTCTTTATTAGAAGGTGTATAATCAAGGGTTTTAGGATTTTTTTCGGCAGCAAATCCTTTGTGGATTAACAAAGTAGCATCACCTCCATCATCTACAATTAAGTGAGGTCCTTTACCTTCGGGAAAAGTAAGAGCCTGATTGGTACACCACCAATATTCTTCCAATGATTCACCTTTCCAGGCAAAAACAGGAATACCTGCAGCAGCAATTCCTGCCGCAGCATGATCCTGGGTAGAAAAAATATTGCAACTGGCCCAACGAACATCTGCACCTAATTCAACCAATGTTTCAATTAAAACAGCAGTTTGAATAGTCATGTGCAATGAACCGGTGATTCTAGCTCCTTTTAAAGGTTTTTCCTTACCGTATTTTTTGCGAAGTGACATTAAACCCGGCATTTCATTTTCGGCGATTTCAATCTCTTTACGTCCCCAGTCAGCAAGGTTGATATCAGCAACCTTGTATTTTAAGTTATAATCAGTCATTGTATTGTTTTTAATTTTTTTTGCAAAATTAATGAATAATTTGTGAACTGCAAAAGTTATATTTGACTTTTAGGCTGCACAACTTTATGAAGGTCATTTATAAACTGATCATGACATACACTATCCAATTTACTTTGATAAAAGAATTAGCCTGTTTTTTATTTGCTAGGTGTGAATGAAAACGTAGTTACTTTATCAAAAATATAGGGCCAGTCGGGTCCCATTGTCCAAAAGCCGGATGCATTGTACCCTCTGTCCCAGCTTGTCATATAAGTTTGGTGAATTGTAGCATCTGAAGTAATATAAGAAACGCCTGGAACTCCAGCTGCTAAACAAGTATGTCCAGTAGTAACACCTGAAAAATAATTTCCGGTAGCATTCCATAAAAATGCTACATCGCAACCATCTTTAATCGTTAAATTACCTTCGAATAAAGAATTAAATACAGCTGGATTATTATATGCATGTAAATAAGTTGAAGGGCTTGGAATGGCATATATTTCATCATAAATATCACCATTAGCGTCCAGCATAACTTTATAAATTCTTTGTCGATAAGGTGCATTGGTATCACTTGCATAAGCTTGTTCTACATAGAGCCAATAAATGTTTTCTCCAGGATTGCGATTGCTCCAGATTTGAGCCATCTTTAAACGAACGTCTACTATGTACTGATTAACGGTCGTATCAGCATGATTCTTACTGCTAAAACTACCACACATCCATGACATTAATTGAATAAACCTATCTTTCTTGGTTATGGTTGAATTATAGGTTTGCTGTTGACCATAAGCTGTGCCGATACTATTGGTTGCATAGGCTCTAAAGTAATATAATGTATTGATTGTTAAGCCTGATATTTTACTAACAAAATTTCCAGTACCAGCACCATCTGTTGTTTTATTATTTGAAATTGTAGGATCTGGTGATGCATTCCAGCAAACACCTCTTGATGTCACAGCAAATCCTCCGTCAGAAGTTATTGAACCTCCGCATAGAACAGAGTCAGCTGAAATTTTTGTAACATTTGATGTCGTTAAAACAGGGATAGTAGCAACCTCCTCATCTTTTTTGCAACTTGTTAATAACAAGAAGAATACACTCAAAATAATGATTGAGTTCATCGAAATTTTATTTTTCATCTATCTATTTTTTAAAATTAAGGAATCCATTGTTTAAAAATCAAAGTAAATTTAGAAAAAAAGCTCTGCTAAAATGCAGAGCTTTCTCATTTGGGTATAAAACATCATAATCTATTTAATGATGAGTTTCTTAACAGTATCAGTTGTTTTGTTTGATATTCTTATCAGATAAATACCTTTTTCTACCTGAGATAAGTTTATATAATTCATCTGCTTGTTAGTTGTTGCACTGTATATTTCCTGCCCAAGCAAATTTGAAATTGTAATTATGCTTGATTCATTATTGTTTTCGTTTAATCGAATAGTAATCTCACCATTTGATGGATTAGGATATACTATAAATAATTGCTTGCTATTTTCTTCTATTCCATTGGATATATCAATTTTAACATCATCCACAAAAGTTATCCATTGAAGAACGTCACTATATGAATAGAATCCAAAAGTATAATTGCCGGTAGTAGTGGGTGTGATTGTTTTAGAATATTGAACATAATCGGCGAAACGCATAAATTCATTTTTAAAAATAATCCCTGCATTCATGGCAGCCGAATCAGCATCAGTTCCCCA
Source organism: Bacteroidales bacterium (assembly GCA_038204725.1). Classification (GTDB taxonomy): domain Bacteria; phylum Bacteroidota; class Bacteroidia; order Bacteroidales; family JACABE01; genus JACABE01. Next base: position 3,261 of record JBBRCQ010000011.1, read on the forward strand.
ATAAACAGCTAATTTCTCAAAAGTAGTATCCGTACTTCCTGATTCAATATAAACAGGTGCTTTGTACCAGAAACTAAAATCGTAAGCAGTACCAGCTGTTAAATGTACTGGTGGTGTAAATAGCCAGTCATTATTTGGGCCTAACATGCTAAACATATTATTCATTGCTTTTTGACCTGTGTGTGCATTGTATGGAGAGTTCACATTATTTACAATAACATCCCAGTAAGAAGATTGCATTCCTCCATTTTGGACACTCCAACCTAAAGGACAGTCAGCATTATTTGAAGTTGAACTTACACTTTCGAAACCTTCAGTCCATGGAAAACTAGTTATTGTAGGGTCAACCAATGTTGTAAAACTCCAAACAGGGCAGCTAACTGCATCGCCAGTTGCATTATAAGGTGTAATTTTCCAAAAGTAATTGGTATTAAATGTTAGTGGAGTTGTAATCGTATAGGAGGTAACGTTTCCTAAATCAACATTATTCACAAGGTTTGAAGGAGGATTATTAGTTCCAATACTTAAACGATAACCCGTTGGATTTCCTCCGGTTGTTGTCCATTTTAAAATTGGTTTAACTACAACATTCACGGCACTATTAAATGGTGCAACTATTGCAGCAGGATTGGGCACTGTAGCAACACTACCTTGCCACGAAACATCATCTAACCAAATACTTTGGATAGGTTTATTTTGGGCATGTTTGAAAGCGATATAAGGTTTAGTATTAGTTGCATTAAAAGCAATTGTATATTTAACCATTGTGTCTGTGAGTGTAATTGTTTGAACAGGAACAAAAGAAGTTCCATCGTAAGGGTTATCCATCAAACCAACGATTAGTTTTACAATGTCTGGATTTCCCATTGTTTTTGAAGCCCAAAATTTTAATGAGTCATTGGCGAAATTTGTTAGCCCGGGAGTAATAAGAATTAATGGAGAAATAGTATCTGTATTGTTATAAAATTTTACAACATTAGGTGCTGAATGAGCATCATAGGAAGCGTTTTTTACAACTATATCATTTACTGTCTGGTATGGATCCTTGCTTCTTAATTTGTTCCAGCGAGATGGAATTGTATTCGGAGTAACACTTTCAAATGTTTCAAAAAGATTTGGCAATAATGCTAAAACATTCCCAGATAAAGCAACACTGTTGTTCCCTGCCCCATTGCTATTTATCGTTATATTTTGTGAATAGCTCCCTACAGTGGTCGCTGTAAAAATAACAATAGCAGTATCGGATGCACCAGGTAATATGGTTGCTGTATAGTTACAACTAAATGGAGCTGCAACAGTAGCCCCTGAAACAACTAAATTACCAGTTCCAATATTGCCAATTACTAGTTTCAGCTTTGTAGTTCCATTTACATAAAGTTCGTTAAAATTAAGAGCAGTTGCACTCAAAGTCATGGTAGCTCCATTTGGAATAGCCTCTACTGTAATGTCATCCAGATAACAATCCTTTAAACTGGCAGATGATCCTTTTTGAAAACGCCATTGAAATTTCACATTATTTCCTGCAAAAGCATTTAAATTATGAAACCGCTGAACAAATGCTGTCATTGCAACAGTGGGAGCCAATGTATCTAAAACAGTCCAGCTTGTTCCTCCATTTGTGGAAATTTCAAAAAAAGTTGTATCTGTGCCAGAAACCATAGTGTTTTTCCACCAGTAAGAGATACGATGATTAACAGGAAGATTAAACCTTGGTGTGGTCAAAGAGGAGGAAGTTGTGCTTGTTGAAGGATATGCATAAGCTGCATTAACACCAGTGTGAGAATTTATACTTGGATGCCAGATAGAATTAGCTCCAGTTGTTGAATAAGACCAGTCAGTAAACATTCCATACCAACCAGGATAAAATACGGTAGAATCTTCAAATCCCTGATTATAGGGCAAACTCGAAATAATAAGTTCAGTGGTAAATTTCCACAATGGTGAATTTTCATTGAGAGATCCATTTTTTGCTACAACTCTCCAGAAGTATTTTGTTTTTGAATTTAATACAATCGGAAGCGTGTAAGTATAAGTTCCTGCAGAAGTTATAGCTGAATTATTTACAACTTTCACCGCTGCATTTAAATTTAATACATTTAAAGAATCTAAGCCAAAATATAAATCATAACTAGTAGTATTTGTTCCTAAGTAAAAAGACAATGCATTGCTTGCTGAAGCTTTGTCTTTATTATCAGTAGGTATTGGAGTGCTGGGAGTTGCTGGGCCTGTACTCGCATAGTAAAAACGAATATTTGGCAAAGCACTTGGATAAGGATTTAGGTATCCGCTAGTTGTTGGAAATGAATTATCACTACCACTTGCTTTGTTATTCCCTGTAGCTGAAGCGGTTGCAGCAAAGCTACCGTAAGGGGCTACTCCATATCTGTTTTCATATTGTACAATTAGATTGTCTGTTCCATTGTATGCAAAGGGAGTTGATAAAACTATTTCACTCCAACCATTTGTAAATGTTATGGATCCATCGTAAACCAATGTATATCCATTTCCAGTTGGATTTTCATAACTTGCATCAGCAAAAACTGACAAAGTAGTATGTTTTAAATAGATTTTTTGGTTAGTGAACGATTTTGTAGTTGCATCTGTATAATTAAATGCAATTTTTGTGATACTCTTGGCGGTACCAAGATTTGCTTGAGTATGTAACATACTACACCATGCATATTTCCAGCTTCCATAAGGTGGATATTGCGAAGATACAATCCCAGTTCCGATTTCTACATAACTCTGAGCTTTCAAGCCTGTAAATAAAGCGAGAAGCAAAAATAGCAATGTGATACTTTTACTTAAAATTTTTAATTTTGAAAACATAATTGATTAATTTATTTGATTGTTGAATCTATTTTTAATAATACATTATTGATTGTATCAATTAAAATACACATTGCAAAATTCATAATTTATTAGATAACGAACAATTTATAAGTGTTCGAATACGTGAATTCAAACAGATTGCTTCAAAAAAATAAGAAATTTCTGATTCTATCAACTTCAATAACAGTCGCTTCGCTTAAATATTCCAGCAGCCTATTTCACAAGCATATCATTCATTTGAAAATTTTTTATTCTTGCTTTAAAAGATATATCGAGCATTTTTATTTTTTTTCTGCAATCATACTGAAAATACTTCTATTTTTGGTTCATCAAAAAAAAAACAAATGACTTCTCAAAAAAAAGCGTATATCTTTGCTATCCTGGCTATTATTTGCTGGTCGACGGTAGCAACAGCCTTTAAAATTGCTTTAAGAAATTGCGATTTTCTTCAGTTGCTTTTTTTATCGTCTTTGGTTTCATGCCTAGTATTATTCCTGATTTTGGTTTATCAGGGAAAATTGGGCAACATCAGTACTATGCGACGTTCTTCTTTTTTACAATCGGCTTTACTGGGCTTTTTGAATCCTTTTTTATATTACACCGTCTTGTTTAAAGCTTATTCCATACTTCCAGCACAGGAAGCCATGACGCTCAATTATACCTGGCCGGTAATGCTTGTGATAATGGCAATACCGCTCTTAAAGCAATCGATGACTGTCAAAAGCATGGTAGCAGTCTTGATAAGCTTTGCAGGTATTATCATCATTACTACCAAAGGAAATCCAATGGAGTTTAAATTCAGCAATGCTTTGGGGGATGGATTGGCCATAGGAAGTTCTGTCATCTGGGCTTTATTTTGGATTTTTAATGTGAAAGACAAAAAAGATGATGTAGTGAAATTATTTATCAATTTTCTCTCGGGCAGTCTGTTTTCAGGCATTTTGATGTTGCTGTTCTCCGACTTCTCTAAATTCAGTTTTGTTGGCTTACCAGCTATACTATACATCGGAATTTTTGAAATGAGTGTGACCTTTGTTTTTTGGCTTTCCGCTTTAAAATACTCAGTAAGAGCAGATAAAGTAAGTCAATTGATTTTTATTTCCCCCTTTTTGTCCCTGATTTTTATTCATTTTATCATTGGGGAAAATATCGTCCTTTCAACACTTATTGGATTGGTATTTATAATGTTAGGGATTATTATTCAGCAAAGTTCTCTATTCTTCTTTAAAAGAAAATAAAAATATTTATCTTTGTACATAATTACTCAACCATGAATATATATCAAGCATTTACTGATAAAAAAGACAAAGCACAGAAACAATTTGCGGTTTTAATTGATCCTGACAAACCTACAGAATCAGAATTGTTGCGTATTGCAGAATTATCCCTTTCAGCCCATGTTGATTATTTTTTTGTGGGTGGAAGTTTACTTACCAACAACCATTTAGAAAACTGCATTCTTACTTTAAAAAAAAACACCAACATTCCTGTTGTACTTTTCCCAGGCAACAACCTTCAAATCAATAGATATGCAGATGCCATTCTGCTACTTTCTTTGATTTCAGGAAGGAATGCAGAGATGTTGATCGGAAGACATGTAATTGCAGCCCCCTATCTTAAAGAAAGTGAATTGGAAATAATTTCAACCGCATATATGCTGATTGACAGCGGGAAACCAACCACAGTAAGCTATATGAGCAATACTTTCCCTATTCCCGGTGACAAAGAGGATATTGCAGCCTGCACAGCCATGGCCGGTGAAATGCTGGGTTTAAAATTAATTTACATGGATGCCGGCAGTGGTGCACTAAACCCGATTTCAGCAAAAATGATCGAACAGGTCCGCAAGCATACAACTTCTCCCATAGTTACCGGAGGAGGCATTAAAACTACTCAGAAGGCTATTGAAAACTGCAAGGCAGGAGCAGATATCATTGTAATAGGCAATGCAATTGAAAAATCATGTAATTTGATCAAAGAAATCGGAGATGCTGTCTATGGTTTTGGCAATTAAATAAATGGTTTAAATTTATTGATTCATCTGATTATATATACATAAAAAGAACTGTGGAGTTTATTGATAAATTAATTAGCATACTTATTGTTTATCAATCAGTGATATTCATGATTTTATTTGGTTTCTTCTATTACAGGACTAAAAATCAAGCATTTAAAATCCTGGGTTTTTTCATGCTCTTATCTACACTATTCTTTGGATTCAGTTTGTCATTCTATTATGCTAATTATAATGTCCTTACCTATGCATATTACCTTAGTTTACCGGTTGTGCTGTTATTCTTCCCGGTTTTCTATTTTTATATCCAATCAATCACACAACGGAATTTTAGTTTTAAAAGAAAAGACTGTATCCATTTTCTTCCTGCCATTTTAATTTTAATTTTAAACTTGCCCTATTTATTCCTTAGTTTTGAGGAAAAATATTGGTTTGTATCTGGAGGTTACGGCCAGATTACCGATAATTCATTACTTATTTATTTAAGGAATATCAACCGTCTGGGTGTTTTTGGAATCATTAATATCCAGATATTGGTTTACATTCCTCTATCAGTCTATTTTTACAGAAATTACAAAAATGAAATCGGAAATATTTTTTCTTACAAAGAAAATGTTGACCTCAGGTGGTTAAGAATATTGATTTTCTCCTTTTTAGTATTGTTTATCATAATAGACACTATGCATTTCTTCAGTATAAAAACCAATTTACCTCATCGGATTTTATACAATTTGTCGATGTTAATATTTAATATATCCATCTTCGCCTATGGCCTGTATCAAAAAAACATCTTCACAAAACCTGCATTGTCTGAGGATAAAAATCCAGCCTTTTTATCTGACAAAAAGGACAAAAACAGTTTATTGACAAACATTGCTGTAATAGAAGAATTATCGGCTGAAACGAATGAAGAGGATGAAAAAACGGCCTCAAAATATCAGAAATCTTCATTGTCTACTGATCAAAAAGCTCAGATTATTGAAGCCCTGGATACATATATGAAAGGAAAACCTTATTATTACAGCAACTTAACAATAGATGAAGTTGCAGAAGCCTTACAAACCAATTCAAAATACCTGTCGCAGGTAATCAATGAAACTTATCAAAAGAACTTTTATACATATATCAATGTATTCCGTATCAACGATTCTAAAGAAATGTTGCTGTCGACCCAATTTGAGAATTATTCGATGGAAGGAATTGCCAAAACGGTTGGATTTAATTCAAAATCATCTTTTTATTCTGCGTTTAAAAAATATACGGGATACACTCCTACCGGACTAAAAAAGCAAGAAGAATCTGCTAAAACTTAAGATAAAATGCTTTCGTTAATTCCATAAATTCATGGGTATAGGACAAATCTTCATTGAGGATAGTCAGCGAATTTGTTTTACATCCCGTTTTCCCTTTTCTGAATTCCATCAGCACACGGTTGGGCGCTAAGCCTTTTTTAGAGATCACTTCTGTTTGAAAACTGCAAAAAAGTCCATTTATCCCGGCATTTTGTTTTAGGGCAATGCTTTCAGCCAGTGGCAATATTAGACATGCTTTCCCTTCAGGCAGTAAAAGTTTAGCAATTCCTTTCATCAGGTCTTCAAACGAAAGGCTCGCTGTATGCCGCGCGAGGTTTCTGTGAACCTGACCGCTTTTTAGTGCATTTATAAAAAAAGGTGGATTACTGACAATCAGGTCATAAGACACTACAGAAGTTGCAGCAAAATTTTGAAAAGAGGTGTTGTAAACCTTCATTTTATCCTTCCAGGGAGTAAGCCTGAAATTAGCGATTGCCTGTTGGGCTGAGTTTTGATCAATTTCAACCGCATCCAAGAAAGCACTGGAACGTTGCGCCAGCATTAAGGCTATAATTCCGGAGCCTGTTCCAATATCCAAAATCCGGGTAGTATTGTCAACATTGCTCCAGGCACCCAACAAAACGGCATCCGTACCAATTTTCATCGTTGAACTATCATCGGATAGTTCAAATTGTTTGAACCGGAAAGCTTTTTTCATTATTCAAGATACAGGTCTATCAAACCATCAGGTGCTTTTATGTTGATCTTTTTGTTTTTGCGGTCCACATCTAACACAATATCGTCAGCTACCGGAATCAGTATCTCTTTTCCATTGCTGTGCAATATCTGCAAAATGGGCTGTGCGGGATGGTCCATGATTTTATCGATCTTACCGATGCTCCCTTTGAGTTTATCAATGACTTCAAATCCAATGACTTCATGAAAATAAAATTTATTGCCTTTCAATTTCGGGAGTCGTTGCAAGGGTAAAAACAATTCTTTTTTGATCAGCAATAAGGCATCTTCCGGCTTTACATCCTGCAACTTAACATACGCCTGATGATTGTTCAAACGCAGCGTTTCTATTAAAAAAGGAACCAAACCACCTTCCATATCTATCAAAATCGAATCAAGGTTTTCGTAATACGTTGGATCATCCACGTCCAGATAAAAAACCAGTTCCCCCTTATACCCAAAAGGTTTGGTGATAATTCCTAAATAAAAACAATCTTCTTTCTTCATTTTGGTGGTTATTGGTTGTTAAGTCGGAAGTCCGAAGTCGGAAGTCCGAAGACAAAAACTCAGTATATTAAGCTTTAAAAGTGGATTGAACCAAATTCGTAATTCGTAATTCGTAATTCGTAATTTCAAATTCGTAATTGTCTAAATAATCACTCCGCTGCCAATGCAAATTTTTTCGGCTTCATCGTAAATTACGCCAAATTGTCCGGCTGCAATGCCTTGAATTTTTTCCTGTGAACGGATACGATAAACATCCCCTATCTTTTCCAGCGTTGCTTTTGTAAATTCAGGGGTATGGCGTATTTTAAAATTCACGTCTATCAAACCTTCGAAATCGCCCCATGGATTACCGGATATAAATCCGAAAGCACCCAGATTGATGGTTTTTCCGTATTGAGTTTCGGGATCGTAGCCATTGGAAACATATACGATGTTTTGATTTACATCTTTTTGTATTACAAACCAAGGACCTCCGCTCAAACCCAGTCCTTTGCGCTGGCCAATGGTATGAAACCAATAGCCTTTGTGTTTCCCGACAATTTTTCCGGTTTCGAGTTCTATAATTTTCCCTTCTTTTTCACCTAAATAACGGCGGATAAAATCGTTGTAGTTGATTTTCCCTAAAAAACAGATACCTTGACTGTCTTTTCGGTCTGCACTCGGTAGGTTTTCCTTTTTGGCAATGGCTCTGACTTCACATTTAGGCAAATCACCAATCGGAAACATCAACTTTGAAACCTGTAAATAATTGATCTGGCCAAGGAAATATGTCTGGTCTTTAACTTTGTCTTTGGCAGTAGAAAGATAAATAATGCCATCTTTTTCAGTAGTGGTGGCATAATGTCCGGTAGCAATTTTATCAAAAGCATTGCCGTATTTTTCTTCAAAAGCACCGAATTTAATAAGCTTGTTGCACATCATATCCGGATTAGGCGTTAAACCTCGTTTTACACTCTGTATGGTATAATCTACTACCTTTTCCCAGTAATCCTGCTGAAGCGATACAATTTCGAATTTACAGCCATATTTACGGGCAATATAACTGGTAATCTGAATGTCTTCTTCCGAAGGACAATCAATATAACCATGTTCGTCTTCCATCCCTATTTTGATGTAAAATATGGTAGGATCGTAACCTTGTTCTTTCATTTGATAAACGGTTACCGAGCTATCTACACCGCCCGAAACCAAAGCTGCTATGTTCATTTGTTTGTAATGCAAAAATATTTGTGCAAAGATAAGAAGGAATTATGAATTTAACGATATAGTTCTTCTTTTCAAGTTGTATGCCTTAAAAACCTATCCTAAAAAACAGAAAGCTAAACGCAAATTAACCCTACAACTGCACCAGCAATACTACTTTAGCACCATTGCGCATTACGTCCACACTTACCAGTTGTCCTTTCTGGAGTTGTTTGAGGCGGGTCATGTATTCGTAAACGTTTTTAACGGACTTCCCGTCAATTGCTACAATCACATCTCCTTTGAGCATGCCGGCTTTATAAGCGGGACCGTCTTTTCTAACGATATCGGCACGCAATCCTTTTTCATCCTGAGATGCAAAATCGGGCATAATACCCAACGTAACTTTTAATTCGCCACGGTAACCACCGGTGGATTTAGGTCCTGATTCTTTGAATGTTAATGATTTGCTGCGATTGATCAAATCGGAAAGCAATAAATAAGTAACATCCAAAACTTGTTTTTCACCTTCATAATTAATACGGTCGGCATCATCCAATGGTGTGTGATAATCTTCGTGTGCTCCTGTAGTGAGTGCAAAAACAGGAATATTTTCTCCATAAAAAGTAGCATGATCGGAAGCTCCATAACCTTCGGGTGAATATTTTAATGGAACTTTGGTACTTTCCTTAAATTTGTTTAACAACGCTTCGCTTTCTGCTGAAGTTCCTGTTCCACTGATCAATATGTAAGGTTCTAACAACTGCATACGACCAATCATATCCAGATTTACCATAGCTTTTACCTGATTAATTTTGACTGGTAAATTCTTCACAAAATATTTAGAACCCAATAAACCCATTTCTTCAGCACTAAAAGCCACAAAAATAACAGAACGTTTGAGTTGTGTTTTTTCAGCAACTAATTTTTGAGCCAATTCAATCAAACCGGCTACACCAGATGCATTGTCATCGGCTCCATTGTGAACAGCGACAGTATCCGGCATTCTAGAACCTGACTTATCTCCACCAAAACCCAGATGATCGTAATGTGCACCCACTACAATGTATTCATTTTTTAACTTTGCATCGCTGCCTTCTAGTATACCGTATACGTTTTGAGTCTGTTGTCTGTTAATTTTAATATCCGTTTTCACAAGTAATTTTTCAGGTATCTGAAAGCTGTTGCTTTTTTTTGTTTTGTTGATGGTAGTTTCCAAAACTTCAATGGTAGTGTTTTTATCATCTGCCAGCAATTGATTGGCCATTTTACGGGTAATGCTGATTACCGGCAAATTAGAAACAGAAGGACTTTTATCATAATTCAATGAAACCAGTTCATCGGTTTTGTTTATTTCAACCGGAGTTACAAAGATAACACCGGCAGCTCCCTTATCTGAAGCCAGCAATACTTTGTCGCGCTGGTCGACATATTCATTGAACTTACTGTCTGCATTGCTTAATTCTGGATGTCCACGAAGTATTATTACCCACTTTCCGCTTACATCTATCCCTTTGTAATCGTCCCATTTCAGACTGTCTTTATTTACTGAGATCCCATAACCCACAAACACTATTTTGGTAAACAAAAATGTGCTCTTTGAAAAAGCCAGTGGTGTAAAGTCTTTCCCTACTTCGCCATATTGTCCGTTGAAAAAATATTTGTTTTCTTTTCCCAAAGAAACGCCGGTGACGATATCAAAATTCTGAAATCCATTGTCTTTAAGCATTTTCAATCCGGCTTGTTTAAATTGAGCCTGGATAAAATTGGCTGCTGTTGCAATTTCGATGGTTCCCGGTTTTCTCCCTTTCAAGGAATCGGAAGCCAGAAACCCAATAGTTGTTTTGAGCTCGTTGACTGTTATTTCTGCATTGTTTTGTGCAAAAAGCGTAATAAATAAAAATAACTGGATGAGTAGTAATAAGGAACGTTTGTTTTTCATGTGTTCATTTTTTTATGGTTGTACAAAGTGTTAGGTTCACTTGAAGTGAAACTATCATTGCTGCTTAATTGTTGTTGTAAATAGTAAAAGATTCAGCTTGAAGGAGACTGTAACTTTGAAACTTTCTCAATTAAATTACATCAACCGTATCCCTTTTTCTTCAATCATGATCCGTTTTTCGCGAAAAAGTTTGCCAATGGCTTTTTTAAATACTTTTTTACTGATTTGCAATTCGGTATATATTTCGTCGGGGCTGCTGCTGTCGTTTAATTCGCAATAGCCTTCATTTTGGTTCAACAGGCTTATTATTTTTTCTTCAGCTGAAAGTACTTCTTTAAATCCCGGTTGCTGAAGACTAACATCAATTTTACCGTCATCTCTCACCTGTTTAACCCAGGCTTTCAGCTTTTGTCCACGTTCTACATCGCAAAACAATTGATTTTTGAAAAGCATACCCCAGTATTTCTGATTGACAATAACTTTAATGCCCAGATCAACTGCTTCACAAACCAAAATTTCAACCTCATCATTGGGCTGAATCGTTATTTCGTTATCCCTTAAAAATTTATTAATATGTTGGGTAGCTACAATTCTGTCGCTGTTTTCATCCAGATAAAGTCTGACCAGATAAGACTTTCCCACTTCCATGGCTTCATTTTGTTCACGAAACGGAACCAGTAAGTCTTTCATCAAACCCCAATCGAGAAAAGCACCGAAATTAGTTTGTGATTTTACTTTCATATAGGCACATTCACCCACAATTGCATAGGGAATATCAGTGGTTGCAATAATTTTATCTTCAGAATCCCGGTAAATAAACACTTTAACCATATCGCCCACATCAACACCTTCGGGGATGTATCTTGTAGGAAGCAAAATACTTGCAGTTTCATCGCCGGTTAATAGATAAGCACCTTGTTGTATTATTTTTTCAATTTCAAGTTCTGTATATTTCCCAATTTCTACCATAAGTATTTATTTTTTGCAAAGTTAGTATAAATCTAAATCAGAAACTAAGTTTTGTTATATCTATTCAATGTCATTCCTTTTACTACCTTTGCCGACTTATTAACAAAGCATTTCATGAACTTTTTAAAGCTTACACTGAATGAGTTAGAAAAAAAAACGTTACGGTTACATGTATGGTATTCATTAATCGAAGGTTTTATTGTAGGTATTCTGGCATTGAATGAGTTTGTTTTCATTAAAAGTTTGAAAGGCAATAATTATCAGTTGGGCCTATTGTTTCAATTCAGTGTGATATTATATGTTTTCTTGATTTTTCTAAACGAAATTCTTAAAAGGGTAAAAGACAAAAAGAAATTATTACGCTACACTGCGTTATTTACACGTTTACCACTGATACTTCTTTTCTTTTTTCCTCATAGCAACCAGGAAATTGCATCGTCGCCTTTTTACCATATTTTGTTTCTTGCCATTTTCTTTGTATATTATGCAGGAATGCCAATTATTTATCCAAATATTAATTTTTTCTTAAAAAACATTTATCGAAATGAACATTTTGGTCGTTTATATGGTTATGCTACTGCATTAAATAAAGTGGTGATGCTGATAGTTACTTTGTTATATGGTATTTTACTGGATATAGATAATTTTGCATTTACCTATATTTTCCCTTTAGTAGCCATATTGGGTGTTGTATCTGTATATCTACTTTCAATGATTAAAATTAAGGAAGACCAAACTATTACATATATAAAAGAAAGTTTTTTACAATCGGTTAAAAAATCTTTTTCAAACATGGCATCAATCTTAAAAAACAACAAACCGTATTTACATTTTGAAGCCGGATTTATGATTTATGGATTCGCATTCATGATTTCTGTAACCGTAATAACCATATATTTCGACAAAGCTCTTCATTTGAATTATTCGAGTGTTGCTTTTTATAAAAACATATATAATATCATCGCCATTGCCTTATTGCCATTTTTCAGCAAATTAATTGACAGGATTGATCCGAGAAAATTTGCAATAATTACATTTGCATCTATATTGCTATTTATCTTATCTTTAGCACTTACCGACTTTTTCCCTCAACATATTGAAATTTATGGTATCAAATTATATTACACAATGATACCATATTTGATTTTTCAGAGTATCTTTGCAGCTACAATGTCGTTGTTGTGGAGTATAGGATCAGCTTATTTTTGTAAAAGCAGCGAAGCAGGCGACTATCAATCAGTGCATTTATCACTTACAGGCTTACGGGCGGTTTTTGCTCCAACTTCCGGTGTAATCATTTATGAATTGTTTGGGTTTTTTACCACTTTTATGATGGCAGTTGGAGCATTGATGATTGCAATAAGCATTATGTATTGGTCATATCGCAGCGATAAAGTTGTTATTCCTATCCTGAATGAAAACAATATTCATGAAAACAATTTAAATAAAATGAAGTGAACCATTTTATTATCGTAAATAAACAATGAAGAAATACAATGACCCTAATTATATAAAAATAAACACAAATGAAAAACGAAGCATATCATAACGTATTGATTTACAACAGTCAGTTAATGGAGAAAAACGCCATTGATTCGATCAGTTACAACGATGGTATTGTTGTTTATGAAGTAATCAGAGTGATAGATGGCATTCCTTTATTTCTGGAAGACCATTTAATACGCTTAAATTATTCAGCTAATTTAGCCGGATTTAACATTGGGATCAGCGATACGGAAATAAATAACTCCATAAAACAACTTTCTGTCGAAAATCAGACTTTTAACGGAACTGTTAAGTTATTATTTCAATACAAAGGGAATCAACAAATATCATTTTTATGTTTTTTCATCAAACACAATTACCCTAGCAATTTGCAATATAAAAACGGTGTGAAGGTAACTCTTCATAATGTCGAACGCAAAAATCCGAATGCCAAGCTACTTAACACCGAATTTTATGAAACCACCGAAGAAATCATTGCAAAAAAAATGGTTTATGAAATACTTTTTGTAAATAAATCAGGAGGAATTACAGAAGGCAGTAAATCTAATGTTTTCTTTATCAGAGAAAACAGATTGATTACCGCTTCCAAGAAATTGGTATTACCTGGTATTACGCGTAAAATTATTATGAAAATAGCTGATTTATCAGGGATTGAAGTTATTGAGGAATGTGTTCATCAAAAAGATATTGAAAAATACGATGCTGCTTTTCTTTCCGGAACATCACCTAAAATACTTCCAATATCTTCCATTGGGAATACTAAATATTTGGTAAATCATCCACTTATGCAAAAACTCATGGTTGAGTATGAAGAAGAAATTGATAATTATATTTATCGTTTTTCCTAGATGAATTCTATTTAAAAAAGTTTTGGTGCACATGGGCCGAAGGTCAATCGATGGTAATCAGTGCATCCGTATAACACTATGGCATTTTTATGTATTTTGGTTGGATAACCTTTGTTACTTTTCCATCCGTAAATTGGATATCCTTTATCCAGTTCTTCCATAAAATCATCACGATACGTTTTTGCAAGTACAGAAGCTGCAGCTATTGACATATAAATCCCATCGCCTTCAACAAAGCATTGATGCGGGATATTTACAGTATTTTTAAAACGGTTACCGTCTATTAATAGTAATTCCGGCTGAATAGCCAGTTTCAAAACCGCCAGTTGCATCGCTTTAAAAGATGCATTGAGAATATTGATAACATCTATTTCATGATTATCTACACTGGCAACAGCATAAGCCAATGCCTCGCGTTCAATGATAGGACGAAGCATTTTCCTTTGCTTTACCGTCAGTTTCTTTGAATCATTCAGCAGTTCGTTAGAAAAATCTTTAGGAAGAATAACGGCAGCGGCAAATACAGGACCTGCCAGACAACCTCTGCCTGCTTCGTCGCAGCCTGCCTCCACCAAATCAAGTGTATAGAAGGGCTGTAACATATTATTTATTCAAGATTCCTTATGATGGATTCGAAAATAAATCTTCCATCGGTATTTCCCAATACAGCATCTGCGGCTCTTTCGGGATGAGGCATCATACCAAATACGTTTCTTCCTGCATTACAAATTCCTGCAATGTTAAGTGTAGAGCCGTTTGGATTGACTTCAGGTGTAATTTTACCTTCGGCATCGCAATAGTTAAACAATATCTGATGATTGGCCTGCAATTGCTTGATGGTCTCATGATCGGCATAATACCGACCTTCGCCATGTGCAATGGGGATCTTAAGCGCTATGCTTTTGTTCAGATTTTTGGTTATAACGGTATTGCTTTCCTGAGGGAGAATAAAAGTATTTTTACAGATAAACTGATGATTTTTATTGGCAGTAAGTGTACCCGGCAACAATTTAGCTTCAACAAGTATTTGAAATCCATTGCAGATACCCAACACGTAACCTCCGTTGTTGGCAAATTCAATTACTTTTTCCATGATAGGCGAAAAACGTGCAATGGCGCCACTACGCAAGTAATCCCCATACGAAAAACCACCGGGAAGTACAATAAAATCGCAACCCTGCAGATCGGTATCTTTATGCCAAAGCTCTACAACTTCCTGTTTCATTATTTTAGTCAAAACATAAATAATATCGTGGTCGCAATTGGAACCAGGGAAAATAACTACACCAAATTTCATATTTTTATGGGTTTTAAATTTTTACAAAAGTAGTGTTTTTTATAAAAATACTCATTGTATTTTTTTAAGAGGACTAAAATAATTTTTAAGTAATTAATTAATATTTACATTTGCAAATATGTAATTCACTATCAAAGCATAAATTTTATGAAGATTAAAATTTCTAAAACTAATTTACTATTTATT
Source organism: Bacteroidales bacterium (assembly GCA_038204725.1). Lineage (GTDB taxonomy): Bacteria > Bacteroidota > Bacteroidia > Bacteroidales > JACABE01 > JACABE01. The sequence goes on from JBBRCQ010000011.1 coordinate 18,571, forward strand.
TTGATTGGAGTCAGCATTCTCCTGTATATCCTGGTTAAAGCCACAATTTCATCTTTTACGCATGACGAAAGTTATACCTATTTATATTATGTACATACGAGTTTTATGGATATTATTTCATTTAAAGACTGGTTTACAAATAATCATATACTGAATAGTTTATTGATGAAATATTCAGAACAAGTATTTGGCAGTTCAGAGCTTTCCTTGAGATTACCTAATCTTATTTTATTTTGCGTTTACATGATTTACAGCTTTTTACTATTTAAAAATAAAAATCTGCTTTTACACATCGCTATATTTTTGCTTTTAATTTCCAATAATGCTTTAGTTGATTTATTTGGTTTAGCAAGGGGTTATGGTTTGTCCTATGGCTTTATGATGATGAGTTTATATCATTTTGTCCGATATTTTGACGACAAAAAGATAATAAATATTATTCTTTTTCATGCTGCTGCCTTATTAGCAATTTTAAGTAATTTCACGATATTGGATTTTTATCTTGCGCTCCTACTGATATATAATATTGTATGTTTTATGGATAGTAAATTTATTACACATAAAAAGTTTAATCTATTCAGTGCAAACAAAGTTCATATCCTTCCTTTTTTGATTGTATGCATTATACTTTATGAACCATTAAGAAGAGTAATATTCAACAGTAAGTTAGATTTTGGCGGAAAAGATGGCTTTTTCAGCGATACAGTTTCATATTTAAATAATTATATCCTTCACGGTATCCAACTTTCTTCAACTGTTTCTGTTATAGCACAGTTTATCATTACATTAATTGTACTGATCCCTTTTGGTATTATAATGAGAAAGATTTTTAAAAAGGATGAAATATTTTATACCAAAAATAGAGGACTGATTATTTCAAATTTTCTCATCATTCTCATTTCCATAGCTATTATACTTCAGCATATTCTATTTAAGGCAGATTTTCCGATTGCACGTTTTTCTCTATTTCTTTTCCCCATTTTTATGGTTTATTCAGGCTTTTTATTTTTATATATCAGCAATTATTATCAGAAATTTATTACAGTTTTTGCTTTGAGTTTAGCCTTCATAATGAGTACAAGTTTTGTTCTGAAAGCTGATTTCCGGTCCTACTCTGAATGGGAATATGATATGGAAACAGCCACAATGATAAAAAAATTAACAGCATTTCATACCCAAAGCACAACTGATTCAACAAATATAAAATTGGGAATAAACTGGTTGTTTGAACCAACTATCAATTTTTACAAAGAATCTAAAAAAATTGACTGGCTTATACGTGCCGACAGAAAAGGAATTTCGCCAAACGATGATTTTTATTATGTTTTCAAATATGAAATCAATCTGGAGGATACGAATAAGTATAAAATAATATACGAATTTGACAGGATTAACACGGTATTAGTTAAAAATATTCATAATTAAATTTTATAATTTCGTATGAATCAAATATCTACGATTAACTATATAAATTTGATTTTATGAATCCTATTTTATGAAATAAATGAATCAAACTTGTTGAAACAACGCCAAATCCATATTTTACACTTCTTTTAAAGTTAATACTCGAAGCTTCTTTAAAATATTTGGTAGGAGTAGTTACTTCGGCAATTTCAAAATTAGCCATTATTATTTGCGAAAGCATTTGGTTATCAAAAACAAAATCATCAGAATTATTATTGTACTTTATTGTTTCAAGTACTTCGCGTGAAAATGCCCTGTAACCGGTGTGATATTCTGAAAGTTTTTGCCCACTACAGATATTCTGAAAAAACGTTAACAAACGATTTGAAATATATTTATACATAGGCATTCCACCTTTTAAAGCACCATTTCCTAAAATACGTGAACCCAACACCACAGGGTATAATCCGCATGTTATAATATGTGACATAACAGGAATAAGTTTAGGTGTATATTGATAATCGGGATGCAGCATGATAACAACATCTGCACCTAATTCCAATGCTTTATTGTAACAGGTTTTCTGATTACCTCCATATCCTTTGTTGGTTTCGTGAATAATAATATGTCTTATCCCAATACGCTTTGCAACTTCAATGGTATTGTCAGTACTACAATCATCAACCAAAATTACTTCATCTACAATATCCAAAGGGATTTCGTTATAGGTTTTTTCTATTGTTTTAGCAGCATTATATGCAGGAAGTACTACCGCAATTTTTTTCTTATTAAGCATATTCTATTTTTACAGCAAAATTAACATTTTAAATAATAATTCCCATTTATTTATTTCTTTTGAAATAATCTATATTGAACTTTAGGCAACTTAAAATAATCCTAATTGAGTTTATCCATTTCATAAGGGTTCAATGGTAAGAATAAATAAACTTCAAAACCTGTAGTATTCTTATGCTTTTTCAACAATAAATAATGGAAGTTCAAAAGCTAAGCTAATTCAGCTATTCTTATAACTCACCAGTTCTTTATTATTTCAAATAAATAATTAAAAAGAAGATTTATAAACGATTTTATTTATTTTTGCAAATAAGAATACTATTAAATTCAGTTTGAATTTGTTGAATTATAATATCTACACAGAAATCTCATCTCAATTTTATTGCGCTTGACAAATTTACAAAATTAAAACATGAGCAAATTTAACAAATTTTCCTTAGTAACTTTAATTGCAATATGTAGCATACTATCCATTTATAGAATTAATATTGTAAAAGAAAATGAAATCTCTTGGGATGTTTTAGGATATTATATATATTTACCGGCTACTTTTATTCATCATGATCCAATGTTAAATGATATTAGCTGGTTAAAACAAGTTAATTCAGAAAAAAAATTAGCTGGTTCACTTTACATGGTTTCTCAAAACAAACAAGGCGAGCCAATGTATTTTTTCTTAATGGGCATGGCTTTATTTTACCTTCCATTCTTTTTTGCAGCCAATACTTATGCTTCCATATTTGGATTGGCTATGGATGGATTTAGCCTTCCCTATCAGTATTTTATGGTAATGGGTGGTATTATCTATACCATAATTGGGTTGATCTTTTTAAGAAAAATATTATTACGGTTTTTCTCTGAAAAACTATCATCTTTAATTATACTAATCTTAGTTTTTGGTACAAATTATATTCATCATCTCACAATAGATAACTTAGGGACCGTGAATGTGATTTTCATGCTCACTACCATTATAATATGGAATACAATAAAATGGCATGAAAATTTTAAAAGCAAACATCTAATAGCAATTGGAGTTTGTACAACGCTCCTAGCATTAGTTAAACCAAGTGAAATATTTGTTTTGTTTTTACCATTGCTATGGAATGTTACATCTTTTGAGAAATTGAAACAAAAAATATCTTTACTTATAGCAAATAAAACATCATTATTCATAACAATTGGAATATGCATTATTATTGCAATGCCTCAGATGATATATTGGTATCTTAAAACAGGGAATTTTATTTATGATAGTTATAAAAACCCAGGTGTGGGTCTTGATTTTTTTTCGCCTCATATTATCAATGTCTTGTTTAGTTATAGAAAAGGTTGGTTACTCTATACTCCAATTATGATTTTTTCCATAATTGGCTTCTATTTTCTTTATAAGAATAACAAACAAATTTTTTACGCTTCTGCTCTTTATTTTTTGTTTTCTTTTTTCATTATTGCAAGTTGGAGTGAATGGTGGTATGGTGCAGCATTTTCAACACGTCCATTAATCTCAACCTATCCAATTCTTTCAATTAGCTTGGGCTATTTTATTCTCTACGTTAGTAAAAATAAATTTTTTGTTAAAATAATATTTGGGTTTATTATCACATTCTTTATTTTCCTAAATCAATTCCAGTGGTGGCAACTTAAAAATTATATTCTGGATCCCTATCGTACCACAAAAGAATATTATTGGGCAACTTTCCTTCAAACGAAAGTATCTGAAGCAGATAGAGAGTTATTAATGGTTTACAGAGATTTTTCAGGAAAGATGGAATTTACTGATCAAGCTAAATACCGAATGTCATTGCTATTTTCAGAAGATTTTGATAAAAAAAATATGAAAGAAACAATGAAAGAAAACAACAATTCTTTTTATCGATTCAAAGAAAACGAGGAATTTTTTCCTGTTTTTGAATCGTCTTATAATGAACTAACTAAAACAGATCATATTTGGATTAAGCTAAGCATGGATGTACGTTTCCCCAAAAAATCTGAGGGGTTATTTCCTTGTTCGGTTATTACAATGGAACGTAAAACAGGATCTTATGGTTATTATGCTACTGAAATTAAAGCAGATTCTATATCAGATCAATGGAAAACAATAGAAATATCATATCTTACACCTGAAATCCGTAATTTGAAAGATCGATTTAAATGTTATATATGGAACAGAGGGAAAAGTACTTTCGATATTGATAATATAAAAATAGAAATTTACAAAAATGAGCAAAGTAAAAATTAAGGTAATCATTTTCCATTCTTACTAAAAAAGGTGTTGTGCATTCTATTTTAGATTATGAGCTCTCTATATTTAAAAAAATACATGATTAAATTGGCAAAAAGTTTACTGGCTTTAATTTCTTAATTCCCATAAATCCTTTAAATTTTGCACTGTTGAATTTAGTTGCATCAAAGTTAAATATATGAAATTCAGAAGTAATAGAATCAGAAAGTACTTTGTTTAACAAAAATGGTTTGTAGGAAATAGTATGGTATTCGAGGTATTGATTGGGAAGCGATTGCAAAGAAAAACCCTTATTGGTTGTAGGATAATAGTTGGTGATGTAATCGAACTTTAACTTATTCATTTTAGGGGCAGATATTTCGAAATGGATGCATATATCATTGCTGTATAATGTAAATTCGCCCTTTTCATTGGTAAAAGTGTTCATTCCAATTCCCCAACCTTCGTTCCATCCTCTGATAACAGCACCTTCGATAGGCTTACCATCAGCACTATTTACAATTTTACCGCATAACACAATATTATTGTATCCCAGCATATTATAATAATTAACCATCCGGTTACAGCTTGCTTTAGGAGTATAATCTTTGAATTTACTAATCTCTTCTACTACCGGTTTTATAGTACCTATAATTGTATATTTGCCATCTTTTGTAGTAGTAATGCCTTTATGATTTAATATACCTGTATATTTTGCTTCGAAAGTTCCAGCAGGAGCTTCCTGAAATTCCCACCAGCCAAGTCCACTTCCACCGCAATCGACTACCCGCCGGTATACTTCTTTCATAAATTGCCTTTGTTCATCATAGGTAATGGAATCGCCATCTGCTGGCAATGCAGTTTCACCTATCATCCATGGCTTGTTGATATATTTACCATACCAGTATATTTCATTTGCTACTCTTAAAGGATGATAGGTATGAAAAGAAATAAAATCAACAGGAAGGATAGATGGATCCCATTCAAAAACTTCGATGGGTTCCGAAAAACCAATGGTTAACAATTGATTGGGTGCATTTTTAAGCATCATTCTTTTCCATTTGGAAACAATTTTGAAAGCATCTGCCTTTTTCCTTTTTTGGTAATCACCTGGTAATTGAGACTGGTCGAAATACAAAGGTTCATTAAAAAAATCATACGCAAAAATACAAGAATTGTGTTGGAATCTTTGCAACAGTCGTTCTGTAAAAACTTCTAAATCGATATTTTCAACAGGTGCTTTGATCAACAACATCACTTTAAGATCAGATTCAGCTACGATTTTAAGGAAATCTTCCAAACCTTTAAATATAATTTCATACTCTTTTTTAAGGTATAAGTGTTGTGAACCTGCATTGTAAAAAATTTTGAGATGATCATAGCTGACCCGGTCAAAAGCAAGTCGTATAGAATTAAAACCCATTTCTTTAATCAAATGCATGTGGGATCTAATTTGCAATTCCAGACTATCTTTTGTATTCCCTTCAAATTCAGTTGGATTTTCATATTCTATGATGGGAGACAAAAGATTTTGATTTTCGATATTTCTAAAACAAACAGCATAATTAATCATCACCGGAAAAAAATCTTTCCCTTTGTGTTTGAATGCTTTGCCATCCAGATAAATAAAATCAGATGCTGCAATTCCTAGATTCTTTTCTTTTACTATTGGTTTACAGGACACTAACAGTAACAGAACCGGGATAATGATGTATTTGACTATTTTCATTTAAATTTGTTATTTATGCTGAATAATATGCTTAAAAATAAAATTCTATTTGTAAAACAACTCAAACTTTTCATTTTCACCAATGGTTTTAGCATTTGCAAAAATCTGGGCAGTCTTTATATCGATGGACAAGTAATTCCCATTTATTGCCTTTATGGCTGAATATTTCTCGTTAATTTTTTCAATCGAAAATGTTTCCCATGGCTCCATTTTTAAGCTGGATGCTACCACTTCATTGTTTTTTTCCAACTGGGCAGATACATAATTATTATCAAAAGCAACGAATCCACATTTGCCATTTTTAAGCTGGATAAGGACAAACGTCTCCCATCCAAGTGGCTGGTCTTTGTTCGCAATTAACTGACTTTTATTTTCCAAATCAACACTTACAAACTTTCCATTGGGCGCTTTAATATGAATATTTTTTGAAGAAATAATGGATGTTTTGGTGTCAAAATTATTGTCGATAACAGCAGTACCATAATCCGGATATTTTAAAAAAGATTCAAATTCAGAAGATGGGCGAACCCTTAAAAAAGAATCCCAATAAGCCGCTTTCGACATGGCATCATAATGAATGGACCTGTAATTGTATTGGATGGTCTGAAAAATCTGGTGGGCAATGAGTACAACCACAAAAGTAATTGTAGCTATTTTCACAAACCAATTACTTTTAATCCCATAAGTTAGGAGTAGTGCTAACGGAATGGATAAAATTGCATAGGATTCCACAAAGGCTCTATGACCATAAGTACCGCCATACCACCAACACCACCATGATAATACTATATAAATATTGAGTACTGTAAACAGAATTATCGGCAAAAAGAATTCCTTGTGTTTTTTTAATAATAAAAATATACTCAGTACAGCAAAAAACATGATGGGTGTATAAACAAACCAACCTTTACGATATCCGAATAAGCCTTTTATAATTTGTGGGTTGTTAAAAAAGAAACCTTCATTTTGATAGGAGAAATATAAGAAATTACCTGTTGAGTATTTCCAGTATATCAATTGAGGGATCCAGATCATAAAGGCAAAGATAGCAATGACGCACAAATTTTTCCAGTTCGTTACAAAAAGTCTGACTTTAGCCGTAAATGCATCCCATGAAGTTACATTATAAAATACAAAAAACAAACTGATTATCAGATTATTTGGTCTAATTAAACTTATCAATCCTATCAAAAGTCCGATTCTGACCGAATTTTTAAGATCCTTTTTCTTATGCCATTGAATAGTAAAATAAATAAACATTGCAAAAAGTGAAAAAAGATAGGCATGCGGCATGGCAGCGCCCAATGTTGTATAATACAGTAAATTTGTACCGAAAAATACTGAAAGAATGGTAAGTGCCACAATTCCATCAATAAAATATTTTAAAAGTACTTTTCTTAAAAAATAAAATCCGGCAATAATATAAAATAAAGAACTAAACTGTAACCAGAAAATATAAGGTGGAGAAAATCCATTTGTAGGCTGATGGGTAATCGTTGCATGTATCTGACCTATACAATAAAAAGGCAAATACATAAACGAAAGCCCCATGCTCATTTTATTGGTATACATACCATTTGGAGATACGTGTGGCCAGAACTGCCACTTTAAAAGATCCTGATCTTTATCAATAAATTTCAAACTTAAATCGCCATAATCAAAAACAGCAGGGAGAAACTGATAATAATTGATCACATCCCATTGGATAACACTTTTGGGGTTCTCCCATAACTTGTGGTTAAATTGTATCCATACCACTGAGATAAAGATGATTAAAATTGCATAGCTGCTCAATGGTTGTTTTATTCGATACCACATAGTTGTTACATTATTGTTTATTCGTTTTTATAAGGCTAAGTAGCTGAAATCCGGAAAAAAAGTTCATTAAATGTGTTGTTTAATTTTTCAAATATTTTCTATCAAATATATTGTATTTCAGAATGCACAAGATAGCTCTGAATCCGTCTTTTGCACTAATTTTTTTACCTTCTTCGTAAGTTCTTCCATAATATGAAATTCCCACTTCATAAATTCTGATTTTTGGAAAACGTGAAATTTTTGTAGTCACCTCAGGTTCAAACCCAAAACGATTTTCTTTGAAATTAATCTGTTTGATAATATCCGACCGGAATAATTTATAGCAGGTTTCCATGTCGGTAAGGTTTAGGTTGGTAAAAATATTGGAAAGAAATGTAAGAAATTTATTTCCAATGGTATGCCAGAAAAACAAAATCCGGTGTGGGTTTCCGCCTATAAAACGTGAACCGTAAACTACATCCGCAAAACCATCCATTATTGGCTTTAACAATACATTATATTCAGAAGGATCATATTCCAGGTCGGCATCCTGAATAATAAGATATTCACCGGTTGCTAATTCAATACCCTGGTGGATAGCAGCACCTTTCCCTTTATTCACCGGTTGATTAAATAATCTGATATCCATTTCCTTATGAGTATTGATATAATTCTCAATTACTTCCTGTGTTTTATCTTTAGAACAATCATTGATAATAATAATCTCTTTTTGAATATTATGTATCAATGAAGCACCAATAACCTTGTCTAAAATCAGATGGATCGTTTTTGCTTCGTTGTAAGCAGGAATTAGAATACTTAGTTTCATTCTTGAAGATTTGAAAATTGATATTTTTATTATTCTTGAAAATACACTCTTTTTACTCTGGCTGATATACCGGTAAGTATTTCATAAGGAATTGTATCCAGATCTTCCGCCAAATGATGGATTGAATATTCTTCCCCAAAAATAATGACTTCATCATTTTCTTTGGCAGAAATTCCTGTAATATCTATAATGCACATATCCATGCAAATATTCCCTATAATAGGAACTAATTTATTGTTGATCATTACCTTTCCTTTGCCATTCCCTAATTTACGGTTCAAACCATCCGCATAACCAATGGGAATAATGGCAATCGTAGTTTCCTGATGTGCCATCCATTTTCGACCATAACCAATTGAATCATTTTTAGGAATTACCTTTATTTGCGAAATAATGGTTTTAAGGGTACCTACATTTTGAAGCTCTTTCTGTTCAAATCCAACAGAAGCTATCCCGTATAATCCAATGCCTAATCTCACCATTTCAAACTGAGCATCCGGGAAACGAACAATTCCTGCAGAATTTAAAATATGACAAATCAAAGGATATCCTATACCTTTTGTAAGCATCAAACTCATTTCATTAAAAAGGCTGATTTGTTGATGAGAAAAATCATCGTAAATGCTATTTTCGGCTGCAGCCAAATGCGAAAAAACAGATTGAATATGAATTTGCGAATTTTTATTGATACGATTTATCAATTCAGGCAGGTCATTTTTTGCAAACCCCAATCGATGCATGCCTGTATCCATTTTAATATGAATATTTACAATTTGTTGCTGGTTTGAAATATGTTTTTCAATGATTTCTTCCAAAAGTGCATACACTCTTAAGCTGTATATTTCCGGTTCCAGGTTATATTTCAGTATTATATCAAAACTCTGCTCATCGGGGTTCATAATCATAATGGGCATAGTGATACCGGCTTTTCTTAACTCAACACCTTCGTCGGCATAAGCCACTGCGAGGTAGTCAACATTATGAAACTGCAGAGCATTGGCAATTTCAAAAGTTCCACTTCCATAAGAAAAAGCTTTTACCATTGCCATCATTTTAGTTTTGGGTTTCATCCGGGAACGGTAATAATTCAAATTGTGAACGATGGCATTCAAATTGATTTCGAGGACAGTTTCGTGTGCTTTTTGTTGCAAAGCCTGACTGATTTTTTCAAATTCAAAAATACGTGCTCCTTTTAATAGTATGGTTTCGTTGCTGAAGTCAGAAAACAAAAAGTTCCTTAAAAAATCATCGGTTGTTGCAAAGAAGGTTTTTTCTATTTTAAATCGGTCTGCTTGTTTGCAAATGGCTTTACCAATGCCAATTAAACGCGAAACATCTTTCTTTTCGAGTAAATCAGCAATTTCACTGTATAAATCCTTGTCTTCACGTCCACTTTGAAGTATATCCGATAAAATAATCGTTTTATGTTTATGCTGTTTTTGTTGGTTCAAAAAATCAATGGCTATACCCAATGAATTTATATCTGAACTATAGCTGTCGTTGATAATAGAACAATTGTTGATGCCTTCTTTCAGTTCAAGCCGCATGGCGATTGGATGCAACAATCTCATCCTTTGCATAATTAATTCATTGGAATACTTAAAAAATAACATTACAGCCCAACAATGAATAGCATTTTCAATGGAAGCTTCATCGGTAAACGGTATTTCAATTTGAATGGCCTCTTCTTTATAAACAGCAGAAATAACAGTTTTTTTACTGCTTTTCTCAACATGCTGTATGCATAAATGAGCTGAAGTTTTTCTACTCCATGTAAAAGAAGGAATATTTCTCAACATTTCCGATTTCAGGATCAACTCTTTAATTTCAAGATAATCAACACAGTAAATCAGCATTTCAACTTTGGTGAACAATTTTAATTTTTCAGCAATTTTTTGCGCACTGTGAATAAAATTTTCATCATGTGCATGACCAATATTGGTAAAAATCCCAATAGTAGGCTGAATAATGGCTTGTAATTTGTCCATCTCGTCAGGTTCAGAAATACCTGCTTCAAAAATAGCCAATTCGTGTTCAGGCTTCATTTGCCAGACACTTAAAGGCACCCCAATCTGAGAATTATAACTTTTCGGATTTTTTACAATTCTTTTATCTTCGCACATCAATTGATCAAGCCATTCTTTTACAATTGTTTTGCCATTGCTACCGGTTATTCCGATTACAGGAATGTTGAAAAGTCTGCGATGATGCGTACTTATCAGCTGCAATGCTTTAAGTGTATCTTTTACAAGGACAAATACAGCATCAGGATAAAGCGTAATTTCATCCGGCAAAATAGATATTACAAAATTCCGCATTCCTTTCTGATACAACTCAGCAATGTATTTATGCCCGTCGTTTCGCTTGCTCAGCAAAGCAAAAAACAAACAATTTTCCAAAGATGTAATTTTACGGCTGTCTGTCAACAGATCCATGACAATCCGGGAATTGTCCGGATTACCATAGAGTTCACCTTTGCATATTTTAGCTATCTCAGTAAGAAGAAATCCTTCTTTGTTTGTTGACATATTTTATCTTTTAATTTTGCAACTTAATTATTAATGAATAAAGTTACAGATTAATCTTTTAGTAATTGATTTTTAAAACTTTAGCCCCTTTTTATTTTTTACTTTAAAAGTACGCAATACAATTAAAAAAATACTTCATGAACTTTATGAGCTTTATAAACTCCCCTAGCTTTCTCTTTCAGTGATATTGCTTATTTTCAAAGGATTTTTACTCAATTCCTGATGCATTACGCGGTTTTTAAAAATATCACAAGCTAAATATATTGCTTGTCGTAATGATTCGGGAGACGCCACATTTTTACCAGCTATTTCGTAAGCGGTTCCATGTGCAGGTGAAGTTCTCACTATTGGCAATCCAGCAGTAAAATTAACACCTTCCTTAAACGACATCAGTTTGAAAGGAATCAAACCCTGATCGTGATACATGGCAATAATACCATCAAAGTTTTTAAGGTTTTCTGAACCAAAAAAGCCATCAGCAGGATAAGGCCCAAAAGCGAGTATTTTTTCGTCCATCGCTTTTTTGACGGCAGGAATAATAATTTCTTGTTCTTCTTTTCCTAATAAACCATGATCGCTGGCATGCGGATTCAAAGCTAAAATGGCAATTCTGGGTTTTGTAATGGCAAAATCCTGAATCAACGACTGGTTCATAATTCTGATCTTACTCATGATCAATTCTATACTTAATTTACCGGCTACATCTTTTAACGGAATATGTCCGGTAACCACTCCAATGCGGATACTGTTACTGACCATAATCATCAAATCGTTGGCTACATTGAATTTACTGGCCAAATATTCGGTATGACCCGGAAAATTAAATGTACGGGATTGAATATTGCTTTTATTGATTGGAGCAGTAACCAATACATCAATCTGATTTTTTTTCAGGTCTTCAACTGCCATATCCAGGGCTTGTGCTGCCATAACTCCGGCTAGCTCTGTGGATTGACCCAACTCGATTTTAATTTCATCGTTGTTCACATTCACGATATTTGAACGTTTATGAACAGCACCTTCTGCATTTTTTACCAAATTCAGATTAAAATCGTTATAATTCAGCATTTTTTTATAAAAAGAAGCTACTTTTGAAGACCCGTAAATTACAGGAGTACAGAGTTCCAGCAATCGTTGATCAGCCAATGCTTTAATGATAATTTCATACCCAATTCCATTTACATCCCCATGTGTAATTCCTAATTTAATTTTAAAGTCTTTATCTAGATTCCTTGTCATAATACACAATATTAAAATGTTACAAATGCCAAACCGGCATTGAAATTAAATTCAAAAGTAATTAATTTATTGATTTTCTATTCATCAAATTTTATTTAAAATAAAATCGAACAACAACCTCACGCCCACCCCTGTTGCAGCTTTTCCTCTGTAGCTGTCTTTTTTACTTAAAAATACAGGTCCTGCAATATCCAGATGGATAAACGGATAATTGGTAAATTCTTGCAAAAACTTACCTGCAGTAATCATTCCTGCCTCTGAACCACCCAGGTTCTTAATGTCAGCCACATCCGATTTTATCAATTCAGCATATTCATCCCAAAAAGGGAATTCGGCCAATCGTTCATATACGTTTAAACCGCTGAATTTTAATTGTTCAAATTCAGCTTCCGCATGAGCATGCATGGCAACTATTCCGTAAGGTCCGATTGCTCTGCTTGCAGCTCCTGTGAGTGTAGCCAAATCTATAACCAGTTCGGGATTGTATTTTGAAGCATAGCCTAATGCATCCGCCAGTATCAATCTGCCTTCAGCATCAGTATTCATTATTTCAACAGTTTTGCCTGTAAACATAGTAATTATATCTCCCGGAACATAAGCATTCCCATCGGGACGGTTATCTGTAGAAGGGATCAAACCTACCACATGAATGGGTAAATTGGCATTGGCAATCGCATAAATGGCACAAACTACAGCTGCAGCCCCACCCATATCGCATTTCATATCGAGCATTGAATCACCGGGTTTGATATTTAAACCACCTGTATCGTAAACTACACCTTTACCCACAAATACATAAGGTTTGCTGTTTGTATGCCCTTTTGGTTTCCATTCCATGACTGAAAATGTAGGTGGATCGATACTTCCACGGTTTACAGCCAGCAAGCCACCCATTTTCAATGATTCTATCTTCGTTTTGTTAAACACATCCACTTTTACACCGGCATTTATTGCCATTTCGGTGATGATTTCAGAAAAAGTAACCGCATCCAGATATGTAAGTGGCTCATTTACTAGATCACGACATTTATAAACTGCATCAATCAAAATATTCAAATGTTCAAATTGCAGCTTTTTGATTTGTTTTGAATCAATGCAAATTTCGGCTAATGAATGGATTTTTTGTTCGGTTTTGTATTTAATAAACTGATAATTGGCCAATGCCATACCTTCAGCCAGACTGTAAGCTGCAATTTTGTTATCACATACATCTACAAGCTGAACAGTATTTATTTTATGTTCATTAAGCAATTTAGTAATTCTATCTCCGGCTTTACGACATTTTTCCTGAAGAGTGTATTGTGCTCCTTCATTTTTAAAGAACTGAACAATTATCAATTGATCCAGTTTAGGTAATAGAATCAATTCTTTTTCTAAATTCTCTTTTTGAAATTTTACAAATTTTAACTCTGATTCTAAAAATTCAGAAAGCGGGAGTTGATTGTAATCATTTACAATATAAATACTTGCATTATATTTTTGATCTTTATCTGTTTTTTTAACGATGGTTTGCATATTTGTATTATTTTTGAATAAAAAAGATTTACAAATTTAGGAAAAAAATCAATCAAAATCTTTAAACTTTTCCTACCACTTATCTCAAGTTAATCAATGAATACCAATCACCTCATCCATAAAGCTTTAAATCTGGAATTTCTCACATTAGCTGAAGGACTTCATTTATACCATTCGTTATCGTTGTCAGCTTTGATGGCAATTGCCAACGATATCCGTCATCAATTGCATCCTCAACCAAAAGTAACATGGATTATCGATCGCAATGTGAATTATACCAATGTTTGCACTTCAGGATGCCAGTTTTGCAACTTTTATCGTTCCAAAAATTCAAAAGAAGCCTACATCACTGGAATTGACGAATATAAATGCAAAATTGACGAAATGTTGCAACTGGGCGGTGATCAATTATTGTTACAAGGTGGGATGCATCCACAGTTGGGTTTACAATTTTATACCGATTTGTTTAAAACTCTGAAAAACAATTATCCTGATGTAAAACTCCATGCTTTGGGACCTCCCGAAGTTGTACATATTTCAAAAATGGAAGGCATTTCCTACGAAGCAACTTTAAAAGCATTGGTGGAAGCAGGTCTTGACAGTCTGCCAGGGGCGGGTGCAGAAATCCTTTCCGATAGGGTAAGAGGTATTATTTCCAAAAACAAATGCAATGTACAGGAATGGCTGGATGTGATGCGTGCGGCCCACAAAATGAAAATATATACCTCAGCCACTATGATGCTGGGACATATCGAAACCCTTGAAGAAAGATTACAACATCTGATTTTTATACGAGAAGTGCAAAATGAGAAAGTTGAAGATGCACCGGGATTTATTTCTTTTATTCCATGGCCTTTTCAGGATAAAGACACAGTGCTTTTGAAACAATATGGTGTAAAAAACAAAGTTACTGCCGATGAATACATTCGCATGATTGCCATCAGTCGCATTATGCTTCCTAATATTCGCAATATACAAGCTTCCTGGCTGACTGTTGGTAAACAAACTGCTCAGATTTGTCTGCATGGAGGTGCCAATGATTTTGGTTCGATCATGATAGAAGAAAACGTTGTTTCTGTAGCCGGTGCCGACCATCAGTTTGATGCTGTGGGCATCCAGAAAGCCATTAACGAAGCCGGATTTGAGGCTCAAAGGAGAAATCAACGCTTTGAGTTTGTAGGAAATTAATTAGGAAAAACCAATTAAAATAGTTGATTCTTTTTGGCAAACCCTGACATTGATTATCCTACAAAGTAAAAAGTAAAAAAATATTCCTCTTTTTTATCAAAAGTTTATAATAAACAAATCCGGTGGGATGCATTTTAAAAGTCAGGAAAAATAATGGTTTTAATTATTAATTAATGGGATGGTCAACCCTGACAGGGTTTGTAACCCTGTCAGGGTTATCCAATTGACTATCTTATAAATTAAAAAAATGAAATATTTCAAAAAGAAAAAATACTCCTCTTTTTTATCAAAAGTTTTTAATAAATATATCCAGTGTGATGCATTTTAGAAGTCAGAAAAAAAGAATTATTTTCATTATTATTTAATGGGATGGTCAACCCTGACAGGGTTTGTAACCCTGTCAGGGTTATGCAATTGACTATCTTATAAATTAAAAAAGTGAAATATTTATCAAAGAATCATTAAATATCCATTGTTAGAAAATCACGCAAGTGAATATGAAAGATGCCTTTGTAGTTTGTGCTTACAAATAATTCATCCATGGTAACAACATATTTGGGGTAATTGTCTTCAACCAATATTAAATTTCCGTATTCACGTTTGATGGTTGTTTCTTCACTCAATAAATAAGCAACCTGAATATATATTTTTTGTCCGTTCTTTTCTCCTACGAAATCTATCTCATTATCACCAATTTTTCCTATAAAAACTTTGTAATTGTTAATCAAAAGGTTTAGATATACAGCATTTTCCATTAGCTTATTTACTTCATTTTTAAATTCAAAATTACGAATTGAATTTCTAAGACCTGCATCTTCAAAATAATATTTTTCTCCAATTTCAAATATTTTTATCCCATTCACTTCAGCTCTCTGAACTTTATGAACAAAATAAGCATTACATAAGGCTTTTAGATAATTTAACACAGATTGAGTAGGAATATTCATGTGTTGAGATTTTAAATATTTACTTATATTTTGAGCAGACACTAAACTCCCGGTATTGTCTACCAAAAAACTAACTAAATTTTCAAGAAATGAAACATTTCTTATATTCTCCCTTGCTACGACATCCTTCAGTAAAATAGTAGAATACACATTTTTAAGATACTCAAAAACAGTACTGTTTTCTAATTGAATATTTTTTAAATAGGGCATTCCACCTAAGGTAAGGAATTTTATAAGTGCTTCATTGTTGTTTTCTAACTTATTAAATGTCAGAAATTCAAGATAACTCAAGCTATGAATAGTAAACTCAATATACCTTCCTGATAGCGTTGTTGCAAGTTCGCCGGAAAGCATTTTTGCATTACTACCTGTACAAAAAATATCACATTTATTTTCAGCGAGCAAACTGCTAAGACATAATTCATAAGATTCAATTTCCTGAATTTCATCCACTAATAAGTAATTATCTTTATTTGCAATTAAAACGTTATCAACATATTTATACAAATCATTACTATTCAAAATAGCAGAAAATTGCTGCAATTCTTTGTTTATATAAATTATATTTGCATCCGGATTTTCTTTTTTGATCTCGTCAACCAACTGAAGCAAAATATAACTTTTACCCACACGCCTTTGACCTGTAAGAACTTTTATAATTTGTTTCCCAATAAAAGGTTTAATTTTATCGATATAAATCGGACGTCGAATATATTTTACTTCCATACCTGTCAATTATAATTGAAGAAAATGCAAATATACAACATATTTCAATTATAACAGACAAAAACATCAAAAAATCAATTCCTTACGTTATAATTGAAGAAAAAACAATTGCTTGGATCAAAAAACGCTCAGCTAAAAAGAAATCAATGAATAAAATATATTTAATAAAAAAATGCATTAATTTTGAGTAATTAATAATATTTTTGTAATCTGTTTGTTATATAAATACAAATTTCGGAATAGTGAAAAATATATATTTACTTTTTGTACTTTTATTATGTTTCATTGCACCAGCTTTCGCCACACACGAGAGGGCTGCCGAAATTACGTATCGCCGTATTTCTAACACTTCATTGCTATACGAAATTAAATTAGTAACCTATACATACACACCCAGTCCTGCTGACCGTCCTCAACTTGAAATTTTATGGGGTGATGGAACTTCAGATCAAGTACAACGAACCTTGAAAATAAATTTAGCCGGTAACATTTCAAGAAACGAATACGTAACTACTCATACCTATCCCGGTGATGGAACATACAAAATCACCATGGAAGACCCAAACAGAAACAATGGGGTGCTTAACATTCCCAATTCGGTGAATGTTCCAATTTTTGTAGAAACTTTGCTTATCATCAGTCCATTTATCAATCCAAAAAACAATTCGCCGCAATTGCTCAATCCACCGTTGGATATGGGTTGTGTTAATAAACTTTTTGTTCATAATCCGGGTGCTTATGATCCTGATGGGGATAGTATTTCCTATAAATTAGTGAACTGTCGGGGTGCACAAGGGCTCGATATACCGGGTTATTCATTTCCTTTGGCAAGTACATCATTCTCAATTAATGCGGTAACCGGCGATTTAATCTGGGAAAACCCTATTCTCCAGGGTGAATTCAATGTTGCCATTTTAATAGAAGAATGGAGAAATGGGATAAGAATAGGTTATATCACCCGTGATATGCAAATTATCATTGCAGCTTGCGACAACAATCCACCCATTATCGATCCGCTTCCCGATACCTGCGTGGAAGCCGGAGATACACTTGTTTTTAATGTACATGCTTCAGATCCTGATGGCAATTCAGTAACTTTATCAGCTACTGGCAGTCCATTCAATCAAATCATCAGCCCTGCCATTTTTAATACAACAACAGGACCCGGGCAAGTAAACAGTTTGTTTTATTGGGAAACACATTGTGCACATGTCCGCAAACAACCTTATCAGGCTACTTTTAAAGCACAGGACAATGGAGCACCTGTTATGCTTACTGCATATAAATCAAGGTTTATTAGAGTTGTAGGTCCTGCTCCCAAAAATTTTATAGCAACTGTTTCAGGTAATGGAATTTTACTCAACTGGAATAAAAGCATTTGTACAAATGCTGTGGGTTATAAAATATACAGAAGAAGTGGTTATTTTGGTTTCTTTCACGATTACTGCGAAACAGGAGTTCCTGCTTATACAGGGTATTCACAGCTGGTTGTAATATCAAATATCAATGATACTACTTTTTTAGACAATAACAATGGCAATGGGTTGCTGCATGGCATTGATTATTGTTACCTTATTATTGCCTATTATCCGGATGGTGCCGAAAGTTATGCCTCACTTGAGACATGTGCAGCGCTTAAACGCAACGTACCCATTATTACCAATATCTCAATAACAAACACCAGTATTGTCAGCGGAACAGATACCGTAGCATGGTCGAAACCAACTGAACTAGATATTATACAAGTGCCAGGTCCATACAAATATCTGATTTACCGATCTCCGGATTTCAATGGCACCAATTTCAGCCTGATAGATTCATTATCAGATTTAAATGATACCATTTTTACTGATGGAGGATTCAATACCGTTGAATCTCCCTATAGCTACCGTATTGATTTATACAATGATGAACCTGGAAATCGTTTTAAAGTCGGATCTACCCATGTGGCATCTTCCGTTTATCTTACACTTACACCTTCCGATAGGAAGATGATACTTAACTGGAACTTTAATGTTCCATGGATCAACAATTCATATATTATATTTAAAAAAAATCCAGTTTCTTCTCTATTCGATTCAATAGGAACTTCAACCTCAAATACATTTACAGATAAAAACCTTATCAATGGCACTGAATATTGTTATTATGTAAAAAGTTCAGGAAATTACAGCATTCCAGATATTATTAACCCAATTATCAATCTATCGCAACAAGTATGTGCGATTCCTATTGATCAACAACCACCTTGTCCGCCACAATTATTTGTGACACCCGATTGTGAAATTCCAGCCAATACATTGGATTGGGTAATAACCGATTCCTGCGCATACGACATTCTGAAATTTTTTATATGGTACTCTCCTACCGGTAACGGGAATTTATCGATACTTCAAACCATCGACAATCCGGCTGCAAGACAATATATTCACAACAACATTGTTTCTGTTGCCGGGTGTTATGCCATCAGTGCGATTGATTCTAACAACAATACAGGCGTATTGAGCACTCCGATCTGTATAGATATTGATAGTTGTGCTTTGTACCGGTTGCCAAATATATTTACACCCAATGGTGATGGTGTTAATGATTATTTCAGGCCTTATCCATACCAAGGAGTAGAAAAAATAAAGCTTACGGTTTTCAATCGTTGGGGAAACATCGTATTTGAAACCAGTAATCCCGACATCAATTGGGATGGGAAAGAACAAAATAATAAAAAAGATTGCAGCGAAGGGGTTTATTTTTATGTTTGCGATGTATATGAACTTCGTTTGAAAGGAGAAACAACACGCCAACTTCATGGAAGTATCACGATATTAAGATAATCAAATAAAAATTAAAAGCATATGTTTACAGGTATAGTAGAAAAGACAGGAAATGTAGTAAGTATTGAAAAAGACAAAAGCAATTTCAATATCACCATTGAAACCGAAATAGCCAATGAATTGAAAATTGACCAAAGCATGAGTCACGATGGAGTTTGTTTAACGGTTGTTAAAGTAGACCCGGCTAAAAAGCAATACGTAGTAACAGCCATACAGGAAACCCTCGACAAAACTAATCTGGGAACTTGGCATCAGGGTTATGAAGTGAATTTAGAACGTTCGATGCGAATGGATGGACGTTTCGACGGACATATCGTACAGGGACATGTAGATCAGACCGCCACCTGTATCAAAGTAGAAGAAACAGACGGAAGCTGGAAATATACTTTTACTTACGATGTTACCAAAAGCAATATTACAGTAGAAAAAGGATCTATTTCTGTCAACGGCGTAAGTTTAACTGTAGTGGATTCAAAACCGGGGATGTTCTCAGTTGCAATTATCCCGTTTACTCAATTGATGACCAATTTTCATAATTTCAAAGAAGGAACCGTCATCAATGTTGAATTCGATGTTTTTGGAAAATATGTGGCCCGCTTGCTGGATCTGTATATGGAACAGAAGAAACAAGGATAAATTAAAAAGGAAAAGTCACCCTTAAACTTCCAAAATCATTAATCGTTGATCGTTGTTCTCAAATAAAAAATTTAATGAATAACGATCAACGAATAATGAATAAAGAAGTTGAAAATAAAAATAATGGCTGAACGATGCCGAATAAAGAACAATTTAATTTCACAATCCCACTCTTTGTTTATACGCTTTCAAAGCATTTACAATTAAATCTTTAATTTCTGTGGATGATATTTGTTCCGGAGAAATAATTTCAATAAATCTGGATATTTTGCCGGATCCATTCAGCAGATCATAAGGGTCGGGTAAATCAACACCATGGTTGAATCCAAGTTTGAGACCTTTCTTTGAAGGTAAGATGGTACAGATAAGTTCAGTATATTTCTGACCATAACAATAAGCAATCATACGTGCAGAAATATCAGTTTGTTCGATAATACCCGGGAGATTTGCAAATAATATTTCACGAAGTATCAGTGCGTTACTGTATACTTTATCGTCGTATTGTGATAAAAAAATTGCTACACTCTTCTCTTCATTCATCTTTTATCCCTTTACCCTTTGAAAATACATATCACCAAATGTCACCCAACTTCCATTACTTTTTTTTGTTGAAGTATGAAATTGCCAACTGTCATTATTGCTGTTATATATAAAATTATTAAGAAACGGCCCCTCAGGATATTCAAAACGAAACTCAATACTGTTGCCGTTTTTTATACCATAGCCCAATGTTTCTGAAAAACGTCCACCGAAATTATCAAGCCAGTGAGCAACATACCGCTTAGAGATACAATCAAAACCAATAAATACTTTAGCCATATATTGTGGATTAACTGCTGTATCCGCAAAACTTAATTCAACAAACTGATGATTCAATTCCCAACCTGCCATGAAATGATAGCCTATTTTTTCACCCCCGATATCTCCGGAAACTGTCCATTTCCCTATAATTTTTTCAAGCAGTGAATCTTCAAAAACCTTGTCGTTGCAATCTATCTTGTCTTGTCCAAAAGAAAAATTTGTAATAAAAATGCCTATAAATAAGGCTATAAAAAATTTGTTATTCATGCTATTGATTTTTTCTGATCTTATCTTTTTGAGAATTTCCTTTTAATGGTTATCTTTCATGCAACAAACTTAAGCCAGATTAAAGTAATAAACAAAGATATTTATACTAATTAATTTAGATTTTAAATTAAAAAGCCAACAGTATTTATGTACTATCGGCATTTTAAGTTTGATATTAAGATCAATCATATTAAAGTTTCTTTATTTTATCTGGATTTTGCCTGCAATCAAATACAGAGATAATATGAATGTAATTAAGACTTATTAAATATATTATCTTGTAGTTTCCCTCCACCAGATATCGAAATTCTTTCCCTTGATTTTCAAGTAAAGGTTCTTTTGTTCCTATTTGAGGATTTATTTCAAGAAGAATGGTTCTGTCAATAATTTTCGAAACAATTTCCTTAGCTAAGTTGATGTTAGTTTTGTACTTATAATAATCAAATATTTGTTCGAGCTGATTGAGTGCAAATTCAGACCACAATATTTTTATTTCCATTTTTTAATATCTTTTTTCAGTTGATGAGCATCAACATAGCGTCCATTCGCAACATCATCTTCAGCTTTTTCAATCATTTCATTAAAACTTTCAATTGACATTGGTTTTATTTCCTGTTCATAGATCTTCTTTTTTTCTTCGTGAAGAAACTTGTCAAGTTTATTTACAAGTTCATCACTGTTAATCCTGAGAAATTCTTGTATAAAACTTAATTTTTTTGCTTCTAAGTCCATGATATTTTTTTGTTAAGAAATTATATTAAAATAGAATTGTATTCAATTATTTACACTTGATGATTATCTTATTTATAGATTTCCTCAGTTCAAAATTCTTCTACAAATATACAATTTATTTTGCCTTTCCATCCAAAATATGTCTATAAAAAAAATTCCAAAGTTTATAAAACTATTCTTATTTTTGCATTCTTAATAATCACAATCAGAACAATGCAGATTTCTCCTAAATACAATCCTCAGGAAACTGAAAATAAATGGTACGCTTACTGGATGGAAAAAGGACTTTTTCGATCGATACCGAATGAAAAACCACCCTATACCATTGTAATTCCTCCACCCAATGTAACGGGTGTGCTGCACATGGGCCACATGCTCAACAATACCATACAGGATGTAATTATCCGCCGTGCCCGAATGAAAGGTTTCAATGCCTGCTGGGTTCCCGGAACTGATCATGCTTCTATTGCCACAGAAGCAAAGGTAGTAGCCAAATTGCGCGAAGAAGGAATCAGTAAAAAAGATATTACAAGAGAAGAATTTTTGGCACATGCCTGGGAATGGAAAGAAAAACATGGTGGTATCATACTCGAACAACTCAAAAAACTTGGTGCCAGCTGTGACTGGGATCGCACCAAATTTACAATGGATACTGATATGTACCAATCCGTTATTCAGGTTTTTGTAGACTTGTACAACAAAGGACTGATTTACCGCGGTGTTCGCATGGTCAACTGGGATCCGAAAGCCCTTACCGCTGTTTCTGACGAAGAAGTGATCTTTAAAGAGGTAAATTCAAAACTGTATTATATAAAATATTTTATCGAAGGCAGCACTGATTTCATTACCGTAGCCACTACCCGTCCCGAAACCATTTTGGGCGATACTGCTGTTTGTGTACACCCCGAAGACGAAAGATACGCCTACCTGAAAGGGAAAAAAGTACTGGTTCCATTACTCAACCGCGCAGTTCCTGTTATTTTTGACGAATACGTGGATATTGAATTTGGTACCGGTTGTTTAAAAATAACACCAGCCCACGATATCAACGATTACAACCTGGGTATCAAATACAAACTGGATACCATAGATATTTTCAACGACAATGGCACGCTGAACGAAAAAGCGCAATTGTATGTTGGCGAAGACCGTTTTGCAGTCCGTAAAAAGATCAGTAAAGAACTGGACGAAAAAGGACACCTTGCGAAAATAGAAGAGTATGCCAATAAAATAGGCTATTCCGAAAGAACCGATGAAGTAATAGAGCCTAAACTCTCTTTGCAATGGTTCATGCGCATGGGTGAAATGGCTAAACCAGCTTTAGACGTTGTGATGAACGATGAAGTTAAGTTTCATCCTGCCAAATTCAAAAACACTTACCGTCATTGGATGGAAAATGTAAAAGACTGGTGTATTTCCCGTCAATTGTGGTGGGGACAACAAATACCGGCCTGGTATCTGCCCAACCGCGAAATTGTGGTAGCCTTGAAAGTAGAAGATGCTTTAGTGATTGCCAATCAAAAATTTCCGGACCAAAACTATACTCTGGATGATTTAATTCAGGATGAAGATGTACTGGATACATGGTTTTCATCATGGCTATGGCCTATTTCTGTTTTCGATGGCATCCGCAATCCCGAAAATGACGACATCAAATATTATTATCCTACCAAAGATCTGGTTACTGCTCCCGAAATTTTATTTTTCTGGGTAGCCCGTATGATTATGGCAGGTTTGGAGTACCGTAAAGAAATTCCATTCAAAAATGTATATCTGACAGGTATTGTAAGGGATAAACTCGGGCGAAAAATGTCAAAATCCCTTGGGAATTCACCTGATCCTTTAATGTTGATAGAACAATTTGGCGCAGATGGTGTAAGAGTAGGCATGTTGCTTACTTCTCCAGCAGGCAACGATTTGCCTTTCGACGAAAGTTTATGTGAACAAGGTCGTAATTTCACCAACAAAATATGGAATGCTTTGCGATTGGTTAAAGGTTGGGAAATAGATACCAACATCCCTCAACCGGAGTATGCAAAAATTGCTATTGAATGGTTTGATGCAAAATTGAATGACACATTTATAACCATTGAAGATCACTACGAAAAATATCGCCTGAGCGATGCTTTGATGACCACATATAAGTTAATCTGGGACGATTTCTGTTCATGGTATCTTGAAATGATTAAACCTGTTTATCAGCAGCCAATTGATAATGCTACTTATGAAGCAACCCTAGTTATTTTTGAGAAACTGATGAAAATACTTCATCCTTTCATGCCATTTATTACAGAAGAAATTTGGCATTTACTCAACGAAAGAGCTGAAGACGATTGCCTGATGATAGCTGATATGCTGAAAACCGAAGATTCAAATCCACTGATTTTGCAGCAATTCAACAATGCCATTGATGTGGTAATGGCCATACGTACTTTCCGTAAAGAAAAAAATCTGTTGAACAAAGAAAGTATTTCGCTTTACATTCGCAAAAACAACGAGGACATCCCTGATACAACGTTTGATACTACGGTTGCAAAACTTTGCAACATTGACAAAATAGAATATATCAACGAAAAACTGGAAGCCGCTCAAAGTTTTATTGTGAAAACTACAGAATTTTATGTTCCTTTGTTGCAGGAAATTAATGTGGAAGAAGAATTAACTAAATTAGCTTCCGAATTGGATTATACACAAAAATTTTTAAATTCAGTAAAGATAAAATTAAGCAACGAACGCTTTGTAAACAGTGCTCCGGAACAGGTGGTAACGTTAGAAAAAAAGAAACAATCGGATGCTGAACAAAAAATTGAAGTATTGCTGGCACAAATTAAAAAACTAAAATAAAACTTTTTTTTATAAAATAAATTGCAAAAATAGAAGCTAAACACTTAGAATAATAATATTAAGTTTATATACCTTATGCATTCAGAATCGTGCCTTTCAGGACTATCTAAGCTTAGCTTTATAAACTTTACATACATTATAAACTTTACAAACTTATACACATGAAGCATTATCAAAAGATTAACAATGTAATAGGTTGGTTCACTTTCCTGATTGCTGCCACAGTTTACCTGATGACAGCTGAACCAAGTGCAAGTTGGTGGGATTGTGGCGAATACATCGCAACTGCCTTTAAATTACAAGTAGGGCATCCACCTGGAGCACCCACTTTCCAATTATTTGGTAGAATATTTACCATGTTTGCCTTTGGTGATGTTACCAAAGTAGCTTTCATGATAAATGCCATGTCGGCAATAGTAAGTGCATTGAGTATCTTATTTTTATTCTGGTCCATTACTTTGCTGGGTAAAAAAATAATGGTGAAAGATGGCGAAATGACGGTAGCTAAAATGATAGCAATTTTTGCAAGCGGTTTTGTAGGTGCATTGGCCTATACATTTTCCGATTCATTCTGGTTTTCTGCCGTTGAAGGTGAAGTGTATGCCATGTCGTCTTTCTTTACGGCACTTGTATTTTGGGTAATCCTTAAATGGGAAAGTCTGTCACACGAAAAACATTCATTCCGTTGGATCATATTGATTTCATTCCTTATCGGAATTTCAATCGGTGTCCATTTATTAAATTTACTTGCCATTCCAGCTATTGTTTTTGTGTATTATTTCAAAAACTTCAAAACCACAAGAAATGGAAACATACTTTCCTTTTTAATAGCTTTTGTAATGCTGGCTACAATTTTATGGGGTATAATTCCATGGATTGTTGATTTTGCCGGAAAATTCGAACTGCTCTTTATCAATGGGATTGGAATGCCTTTCAACTCAGGAACAATTATTTACTTTGTATTATTATTAACCGGAATTATACTGGGAATCAGATATACTACCCGTAAAAAGAAAGTAGTTTTAAATACCATTATTGTTGCCTTCATCTTTATTCTGGTGGGCTATTCTTCCTTCTTTATCCTTGTGATTCGCGCCAATGCAAAAACACCTATCAACGAAAACAATCCAAATGATGCCATTGGCTTATTATCATACCTTAATCGTGAACAATACGGCGATAATCCTTTGGTTTATGGTCAATATTATAATGCACGTCCCTCAGGTTCAAAAGAAGGATCTACAAAATATATAAAAGGAAAAGACAAATACGATGCAGTAGGAACTAATTTTCAATATACCTATAATTCAAAAGATTGCACTGTATTTCCCCGTATGTACAGCAATGACGAAGGTCGTCAACATCCTGTCATGTATAAAGTATGGGCAGGGATTCAAGGCGAACGCACGCCTACTTTTGGTGAAAACATTAAGTTTTTCTTCCGCTATCAACTGGGACATATGTATTTCAGATATTTTATGTGGAATTTTGTCGGCCGTCAAAACGATATCCAGGGTAATGGATACGACACGAACGGACATAAAATAATCACCAACGGTAACTGGATCAGTGGTATTAAATTTATTGATGCCATGCGATTGGGAAATCAGGATCAGCTATCTGAATCTTTAAAAAACAACAAAGCCAGGAATACATTTTATTTTCTGCCTTTGATACTGGGATTAATCGGCATGTATTATCATTATAAAAAGAATGCAAAAGATATGTTTGTGGTCTTTCTGTTGTTTTTCTTCACCGGTCTGGCCATAGCCATCTATCTGAACATGCCGCCCATGCAACCCCGTGAACGGGATTATGCTTTTGCAGGTTCATTTTACGCTTTTGCCATCTGGATTGGTCTGGGAGTAATGGCTATTTTTGATTTCCTCTCGAAACGAAAAGTACCTGCACTTGCAAGTGTTTTAATTGCAACTTTGCTTTCGCTGGTTTTGGTTCCATGCATTATGGCTAAAGAAGGCTGGGACGATCACGATCGCAGCCATAAATATTCGGCCCGCGATTTTGCAGTCAATCACCTGAATTCCTGCGCTCCCAATGCTATTTTAGTTACCAATGGCGATAACGACACTTTCCCATTATGGTATGCACAGGAAGTGGAAGGAATCAGAACTGACGTCAGAATTGTAAACTTTACACTTTCTTCAGGAGCTTGGTACATAGAACAATTGTATACACAACTCTACAATTCACCTCCATTGCCTTTTACTTTGCCAGTTGAAAAATACAAACAAGGATCTAACGACTACATCCCTGTGAGCGAAAGTAATCTGAATGAATTTGTTGATTTAAAACAAGTAATCGATTTTATCAACAGTGATAATCCTGAAGCCAAAGCAACCATGCAGGACGGGAAAAAAAGCAGCTACGCTCCTACCAATAAGGTAAAATTGATAATAGATTCTGCTTATCTTGTGAATAAAGGAATTATTACTAAAGATAAAACCGGAAAATTGTTTCCTTCCATAGAATGGACTATTGGGAAGACAGGCTTGTATAAAAACGAAACCATGATGCTCGATATATTGGCTACCAATAATTGGGTAAGACCCATCTATTTTGTCAATCCTTCATCTATTCGTACTATTGCCAATATTACAGATTATTGTCAGATGGAAGGCATAATTTACCGATTGTTACCCTATGCTTCGGCCAACCGTATTGAAGGCTTCAGCGGTGTATCTACGGATGTTACCTACGATTTGCTGATGAACAAAAGTAAATGGGGAAATCTCAATCAACCAGACGTATATGTGGATCCCGAAAGCAGTCGCAGCTGCCAAGTGACACGCAGCCAGTTTGCAAGGTTAGCACAGGCATTGGTAATTGAAAACAAAATGGATTCTGCAGTTAAAGTACTCGACAAAGCCAATGAATTTTTCCCTGATCATAAAATAGCTTATGATATGTATATGATTTCGCATATACAATTGTATTATCAGGCAGCTGCTATCGACAAAGCCAATAAAATGGCTGAAATCATACTTGCAAAATACAAAAATGAACTGGAATACTACGATTCAGTGGAAGCAGAATACAGAGGAAGTCTTGCTCAGGATCGGGCACAATCTGTCTATGCAATTAAAAGCATTGCTCAAATTTGCAATATGTACAAGCAAAGCGGTTTGGTTCAAAAAGCTGAAGAAATTCTGAAAGTGCATCCTGACCGGTAGTAAATTTTAAAAAATATTTTTATAAGCCTTGATTTGTCATACACAGCTATGATTAAATCAAGGCTTTTTTATTTTGATTCGGAATATTGTATTCAACATCCTTTATAATTGAAATCTCCTGTATTTTTAAATACTAAACATCTTTTATAGAATCTTTAAACTATGAATAAAATCTCAGTAAATGTTTGACTTTAAACAATAAAACTTTGCACTGATTTCAATTGATGACTCACCTATAATTTCTAGTGTCAGCATTTTCCTACAAAAAGCATGGTCTTTTCCCTACAATTTATTATTGTATATCTTACAAGCCATATTTTTAGCAAGTGTTACTTTTGTCTTATCCTTAAAATTAGCATATTAAGATAAATAAAATAAAAATTTAAATATGAAAACTTTAATTAAATTCATCATCATTGCATTGCTGATACTTCCTGCATTAAATATAATTGCGCAAATACCCCCACCAATGCCTAACAAAACAAAGACGCTTAATATTACTGTTTTCCTGCAAGGATTTTATGCTGGTAACAGCACCATGACAAAAACTAAAGATTACGTTGGAAGTATAGCTGTTGATAAATTTTCAGGGACTATTGTTGATACTATTACGGTTGAACTTCATGATGCAACTTATTATTCATCAGTTTTATATACGACTTATGGAATCGAATTGAATGTAAATGGAACTACCAATACTCCGGGGTTAACTTTTATCAGCATACCCAATACTTTTACAGGAAATTATTATATTACAATAAAACACCGAAACCATATAGAAACCACTACAACTGCACCTGTTTCATTTGCAGCAAACATAATTTCCTATAACTTTAGCGATGCAATTTCTAAATCTTATGGTAACAATTTAAAACAAATTGGAAATATATATTGTAATTTTGCAGGAGATTTAAATCAAGATGGGTTTGTAAATCTCACTGATCTTTCCACTGTAAATTCTACTGCTCTTCAACTATCCAAAGGCTTTAATGTTAGCGACATCAACGGTGATGGACTCGTGAACCTGACAGATCTTTCTGCTGTAAATTCTGCAGCCTTACAGCTTATTAAAAGAATAATCCCATAATTAAAATTTTCTGTCTATTTTGACAATTAAAAGTAAGCATATTAAACATGAAAAAGATAATATCCCTTTCAATTTTTACCATTGCTTTATTGTTTTCAAACAGTAATTGCTTTGCGCAACGTTCCTACGAAATGGAACTCACCAATTTATTACAGATTAATGAAACTGAAATCAGATTTGATGTACGGATTAAAAACACTGCCGTAAATCCGGTTACAGATTTTATTGCAATAGAAGGTATGCAATTTCAGGTTGCCTTTAATACAGCAATGCTGAATGGTGGCGGCTTTAATGATCTATTTCTGCAATATATCAATTCTTCATCTGATTTTGAACCACTTGGCACCAAGATTGTACCTGCTTCTTCCAATGTTACATCCGATCAAACTAAAATACAATGGATTACGCAGCCTCTTAATCCGGGTGAATACACAACTTATATCAATCACAACAACTGGTTAAGGATAGGTACATTTAAAGCAATTTTAAAAGCTAACTCCGCATCTTTTGATTCAAAAAACTTTGCCAGTGTGTTATCCAATTTATCATTAGTTCCTTCAGGATGTATTGTTAATTGGTGTGCGGTTGATTTCAATGTTTTTGGGGATGGAAAATATACCCGTGCTACTGGCGCAACCCCAAATTTAATAACCAACCAAACCCTTTCCAGTTCAATTATTAATAAACCATTGTACAGCCATGCCTTTACGGGAAGTGGGAATTACAATGATGCTGTACGATGGAATAATGCAGTGAATGTTGCGGATGCAAGCTATCATGTAGTAGCTGTTATTCCTACGAATAATATTTCAATTGGCACACTTTCTACAGCAGATCAACCTGTTGCTGTTCCCGGAATATGTATTTTAACCACAAATCAACAGTTAAATGATGTAACCATTCAAAGCACATCCACTTTAACCATGAATGCAGGAACCCAATTGAGCATTGATGGCACTTTGTACAATGAGAATACAACAGCCGGTTCATTAACATTAAAAGCCAATGCCGGTGTAAATCCTACAGCTTCTCTAAAAAATAATACGGCAGGTTTAGCTGCTACCATTGAATGTTATATCCCAGCATGGGGAAGCAATATTGGATGGCATCTGCTTTCCTCACCAGTGACCAATCAATCAATCGCACCAAACTTCACAGATGCTGTTGCTACTAATTATGATTTTTACAGCTACAATCCCTCAGTGTTCAACTGTTGGGTTAATTACAAAGGAGGCAGTTTCCTAGGAACTACTTTTGTTAATACTTCAGGCTTTTTAGTGTCTTATGCCACTGCCGGGACTCATAATTTTTCAGGTTTAATGAATTCGGGTAACTTCAATCCAACTGTTACCTATTTTACAGTTCCACCCGGCACTGCCTGGAATTTGATTGGAAATCCTTATGCATGCGCAATTGACGGAGATTTGCTTATCAAAACCAATGTAAATAATACAGTGTATGTTCTTGATGGTATAAACAGTAACTACAAATCATGGAATGGCATCACCGGAGATTTAACAAATGGTGAAATCCCTGCAATGCAAGGCTTTTTTGTGGAGTCGAATGGGATAAATCCTTCCATTACGATACCTGTTTCTGCTAAAATTCATAGTGCAACTAACTTTTCAAAATCAACACTGGATAATCATTTAAGATTAAGTGTACAATCCCCAAATACCACACAAGCAGTTACTTTTATTTATTTTAAAGACGAAAACAGCCATGGAATTGACAAATATGATGCAACCTATCTCCCCGGTATGAATCCACTAAATACGCAAATCTATTCTTACATCAACAGCAAATCTTTTGCTATTAACGCATTAGGCACATATACCACTCCGGTTACAGTCAATCTGGGTTTTGAACCTAAAATAAACGGTAACTTTACAATAACTGCAGGTGATATTCAAAGTTTTACTTCAGCTTCGCAAATCATTTTACAGGATATAAAAACCAATACTACACAAGATCTTCGCATCAACCCAACTTATCATTTTACAGCAGATAGTTCAGATGCAATCCATCGTTTCAATATTTTGTTCGACTTTGCACCATTAGCTATAAAATCTAACAGTTCAGAAACTAACACTATATACAGTTTCGAAAACAACATTTATATTAAATCCGCTGATGCAATCAGTTCAGTAAGTGTTTACAATATGCTGGGACAGTTAATGGAAAACATTCAGCATCCAACATCAAATGTAATATCAATCCACCAGGCAACCGGATATTACACTGTAAAAGTAATTACGCTCAACAGCGTTTATTCTCAAAAAGTTTATATTAAATGATTTTATAATTAAACCTATGAAAAACATACCAATAAAACTCAAGTTTATCGTTTTCTTATTATTTTTATTTCTTGTAAAAATTCAACTGACAGCTCAACCTCTTCCACCACTGACGCATGGAACATCTGGCGATCAAGCTGATGGTGCTCCGTTGGACGGAGGTATCAGTTTATTGCTTTTATTATCCGCTGCTTATGGAAGTAAAAGAATTCATCAGTTCAGAAAAGAAAAAAAGAAAACTCAATAATTAATCCCTTATTTTTAACTTCCTGTATTTCAAAACTCAGGAATTATCAAAAAGTTCCGTTTTAACGGAACTTTTTGATTTTTTTATGCTACAACTTCAATGCTTACATATCTATATTACCGAAATTTCCAACAGTATTTTCAACATTTTTGTGACTGTTAAATATGATATAACTAACTGATAATATGACTGAAACAAAATAAAAACATCAAAACATGAAACTGTTCATTGTATAAATCAATAAAATTGTTTAATTTTGACACTCTCAAAAAAAAGGATACTTATGAATATTAGAAATCATATTCCAAATTTCATCACTTTACTTAACTTATTCTGTGGATGTTTGGCTATTGTTGCTGTTTTTAAATCTGACTTAGTTATAGCTTCCTATTTAATTTTTGCTGGTGCTGTTTTCGATTATTTAGACGGAACTGCCGCTAAACTTTTAAAAGCAAAAACAGATATCGGCAAAGAATTGGATTCTCTGGCTGATGTGGTTACATTCGGCGTAGTGCCTGCGCTTATCGGTTTTCAATTGTTAAATAAATATGCATTGAATACTCCTTTATTTGTAAATTATGGATTTTTAATTTATATCCCTTTCTTAATTGCATTATTATCAGCAGTCCGTCTTGCAAAATTCAATATTGATGACCGTCAGACGATTTCTTTTCTGGGTTTGCCCACACCTGCCAACGCTATTTTCTGGGCTTCAGCACCCCTCATTATTCATTATACAGAACATACGATGGGAAGTTTTTATCTCCCCGCCATATTTATTGCCGATTTATTTAAAAACCCCTATTTTGTATTATCGCTTTCTATCATAATGTCAATATTACTTGTAGTGGAATTGCCACTTTTCTCATTTAAATTCAACGATTTTACATGGAAAAACAATAAAACCAGAATGTTATTCCTAATTACCGCTTTGCTTTTATTACTTTTGTTTAATGTAGCTGCATTGCCAATTATTATTGTATTATACATCGTTTGTTCAATTATTCAAAATTATTTCCTATAAATTTTTAATCACAACATAAATATTAATACCATGAATTTTAAAGCAGAAATTGACGTAATGCCTCTTAAAGCATTATTGGATCCACAAGGAAAAGCAGTAACTTCAAGCATGAAAAACTTAGGTTTACCCTCTATTTCCAATGTTCGTATCGGCAAACATATTACAATGGAATTAGAAGCAGAAAGTGCAGATGAAGCCGGAAAAATGGTTGACAAAGCATGCAAAGACTTACTCCACAATCCAATTATGGAAGGGTATCAATTTCAGCTTAATGAATTGTAATATTTTTTGTATTACTATTATTTTATTTTTTTCAACCTTATTATCATCTTCCTTCTTAACTTTACTGTAAAGATTTCAGGATATGATATACGACTGACAACAAGAAGTGATTTCAATTGAAAAGTTTATCAAAAACAAAAAAAATCAAACTTTTTTATTGATAACTATGACTTAACACTTTTTAACGCCACCTATCATAACCATATATGTAGTTATGTAAATATTTATTACTTTTGCCAGCAAAATAATTTTACTATGATCATTTACAAAACAATCCTTCGCAAAAGCAGCTTCGTTTTCAGTATTCTGATTTTGCTTTTTTTATCTTTGAATGTATTTTCACAAATCAAAAGCCCGGTAAAATGGACCTATTCAGTCAATCAAAGCAGTGCTTCCATTGCAGAACTGGTCTTTACAGCAAAAATTGACAAAGATTGGCATTTGTATTCGCAATACATGGAAGATGGTGGTCCTATTCTTACCCATTTTGTATTTGACAAGAATAAAGCTTACAAACTGGAAGGTAAAACCACTGAACCTACGCCCAAAGCAGAGTTTGACGAAATTTTTAAAATGACTGTAAAGTATTTTAATAATCAGGCTGTTTTTAAACAAAAAATAAAGATACTCAGCGGAAATGATTTTACTGTAAAAGGTAATTTCGAATACATGGTTTGCAACGAAGGTAGCTGTATTCCTTTCCTGGACAATACGTTTGAATTCAAAGTAAAAGGAAACCCTGAAGCGTTGACTTCTGACAATTCTACTGCAATGAAAGTTACAGATACACTTGCTCAGGAATTTACAACCATTGACACTTCTACATCAGTTGCAGATTCAACTTTACTCACTACAGTTACTCCAACAACCAACCCCTTAAAAGCAAATAGCAAACCATTGTATATTATATTCTTGATTGCTTTTGTAGCAGGACTGTTAACATTGATTACTCCCTGTGTATTCCCCATGATTCCTATGACCATCAGTTTTTTTATGAAAGGGAATAAAAGCCGTAAAAAAGGATTGCAACA
The DNA here is from genome assembly GCA_038204725.1 of Bacteroidales bacterium. Classification (GTDB taxonomy): domain Bacteria; phylum Bacteroidota; class Bacteroidia; order Bacteroidales; family JACABE01; genus JACABE01. The sequence continues at coordinate 52,759 of JBBRCQ010000011.1, forward strand.
GGCTTATTTCTTTGGATTTTCTATTTTATTAATATTTGGAGGTTTAGGATTACTGCTTACTTTGCTTCTTGGGAAAGATGCCATGTACATTATAAGTACACACTGGATACCCAATTTGCTTTTTTTCTTTATTTTTATGGTTTTTGCGATGTCATTTTTTGGCTTGTTTGAGCTTACATTACCAAATTCATTGATCAATAAATCGGATCAAAATGCTGATAAAGGCGGTTATTTAGGAACCTTTTTTGTAGCCTTTACTACTGTGCTAGTTTCGTTTTCATGCACAGGACCTATTTTAGGTGCAGCACTTATAGAACTCTCATCAGGTTCCAACGACAGCATGGTATTCCTTATCTCGATGATTGGATTTGCATTGGGATTTGCTATTCCGTTTACCTTATTAGCAATGTTCCCTTCAGTATTAAGTAAATTAAAATCGGGCAGCTGGCTGAACACCGTTAAAATCGTATTTGGGTTCATGGAAATAGCATTAGGATTAAAATTCCTTTCTATGGCCGATTTGGGAGCCAACTGGGGACTTTTGGACCGCGAAACATTCCTTTCGTTATGGATAGTTGTTTTTGCATTGTTGGGTTTCTATCTGTTAGGAAAATTAAAATTCAAAGGGGATAGCGAAGTAAAACAAGTAAGCGTTTATCGTCTGATGCTTTCGATTGTAACTTTTTCTTTTGTAATTTATATGATTCCCGGATTGTGGGGAGCTCCGCTCAAAGCATTATCAGGTTATGTACCCCCATTAACTACGCAGGACTTTGATATCAATAGACTGATAGTTGAAAATTCAGGGAAATCTTCTGAAAAGATTAAACTGGATGTAAGAAAATATGCCGATGAACTACATTTGCCAACCGGTTTCGAAGGATTCTTTGATTTAGAAGAAGCCAAAGCTTATGCAAAAAAAGTAAATAAACCCATTTTTGTTGATTTTACGGGAAAAACCTGTGCCAATTGCCGCGAAATGGAAGCCAACGTTTGGAACAATCCCGAAGTAAAAAGAATATTAAACGAAGAATATGTAATGGTAGCATTGTATGCAGATGCTAATTTTATTAAATTGCCGGAAAATGAATGGGTTACAACAAAGGAAGGCAAGGTCATCAAAAAATTAGGATCCAAAAATCTGAATTACCAGATCACCCGTTTCAATATGAATGCGCAGCCTTATTATGTGTTAATGGATTGGAACGAGCAATTATTAACAATAGAAAACAAAGCTTACGACAAAACCGCCGCCAATTTTGTAACCTTTTTAAATGAAGGATTGGAAACTTTTAAAAGTCAGAAGAAATAAGTAAGTCGGAAGTTAGAAACCGGAAGACCGAAGATAAAAAAACTCTGGTCACTTATGTAAGAATTTCATGTACACTTCATTTGCCGGTATAAAACAATAACCTTTAGTATTTGTTGAATACTAAAATAAATTATAAAATGATCAAAATAATTATCCTTGCTGTTATCATTGTCATGCTTGCTTTTGCAGGTATTGCTATAAAAATGTTTTTTATTAAAGGAGCTCAGTTTAAAAAAACATGTAGTTCTGTGGATCCGCTAACCGGACAAAAAATGGGCTGTTCTTGTTCTGAAAACAAAACAGAAACCTGCGAAAATAAAGATTGATAAAATATTGGTATTTAAATTTCTTCAACTATTGATTTCAATCCTTCGGTGGTAAACGTTTTCAAAGCTCCCTTTTCATCAGTATAAATAAAATATGCCTGAAGTTGTTTGTTCTTTTGCAAAAATGCTATTGATTTTTCTAATCCCATCACCATAAATGCAGTAGCATATCCATCTGCTTCCCAGCATGCTTCAGCTAAAACGGAAACACTTAACAAGGTATGTTTCACAGGAAATCCTGTTTGTGGATCGATGGTATGTGAATACCGCACACCATTTTCTTCAAAATATTTCCTGTAACTACCTGAAGTTGCCATGGCCATATTGTAGAGTTTTAATTTTGCTTCCAAAATTGTGGCATCATCAGCATGTATAGCTGGTTTTTCGATGCCAACTATCCATAAACTGTCATTTCCTTTTTTCCCTTTGCCGAGTACTTCGCCACCCACATCAATCAGATAATTTTCAATGCCTTTCGACACTAGAAATTTAGCGAGAATATCAGCTGAATAACCCTGAGCTATTGCATTAAAATCGATATACGTTTTAGGATTTTCTTTTACAATCCTGCCATTTACCAACTTTACGGTTTTGTATCCAATGTATTGCATCAAACTATCCACTTTGTGCTGATCGAGCTTTGAGCGGCTTGTAAACCCGAATCCCCAGGCATTTACCAACTGCCCAACTGTAACATCAAAAGCCCCATTGGTAACTTCTGAAATTTTCATCGATTTATTAAAAATATCAATAAAATAATCATCCAATACGACGGTTGAATCGTTATTATTTACTTTTGAAATTATAGAACCAGGCACCCAAAGTGATGCACATTGGTCAAAAGCCTTTAATATTGAATCAACCTGTAGCTGATAATTGATACCATTTATATCATAATATGTTATGGCATAATAAGTACCTTGTGTTTCGCCATTGAATTTAACCAATTGCGCTTTTTTTTCCTGTTGATTGCATGCGGTTGCAATGATCATAATACCGATTAAAATAAATAATTTTTTCATCGAAAATATATTTTATGAATGAAATTTATGAATATTGAATAATTATAATTCTTTAAACAAATCATCTAATCGTAAGTTGATTAGTTTTCAAAATATTGTTTGCTTCCAATTTTATGCAAAATAACATATTTTATAGGTATAATTGATACATCTTCATAAAATTTATAAAATAAAATCATCAATCAATAAATAAGAAGATAGAATTGTAGGACATTTACGATTTTATTGATAAATGACAGAAATTTTAAATATTTTTGCCAAATACACTTTTACTATGAATAAAGAGCCTTTTTTAAAAAATTTCTCCAATGTCTTAAAACTGATGAGTCTGTTGGTTATCATCATCATCAGTGTTTTTATTATAAATTTATCAGGAATACTTGTTGCCATACCATTTTGGGGAAGTGAGGCCATAAAGGCAATTACAGGAAACTTAACACTGAATATACAGGATAACATTAACTTTTTTAAATACATACAAATTGTGAATCAGATTGGAATGTTTATCGTACCATCTGTTTTATTTGCTTTATTGGTAAAAGGTAATATAACAAAGTATTTAAGAATCAATCAGTTTCCTCATTTATTCACTTTGATGGCAGGATTACTGGTTATTGTTGTATCTATGCCATTTATCAACTGGCTGATCAACGTCAACGAAATGATGCACTTACCCACTGCTTTATCGGGAGTAGAAGAATGGATGCGTAAATCGGAAGACAGTGCCGAAGTATTTACGAAAGCATTTTTAAGTGGAACCGGTATTGGAGGTCTGCTATTAAATTTGTTGATGATTGCAGTAATTCCAGCGATTGGAGAAGAATTTTTATTCAGAGGTGTATTGGTTAAACTATTTAAAGATTGGTTTGGCAATATTCATTGGGCTATCATTGTATCCGCATTTCTATTTAGTGCAATACATGTTCAGTTTTTTGGATTTATTCCAAGGATGTTTTTGGGAATATTGCTTGGCTATATGTTTTATTTCAGCAGGAATTTGTGGGTACCAATCGCTGCTCATTTTTTCAACAATGCTTCAGTTGTAATTGCTTCCTTTTTATACAACAGAGAGATCATTGAAACTGATTTGGATAAGTTGGGTAGTGCGGGAGAAGACTACTTACTCATTGCTATCAGCTTTATTTTGAGCTGTATTTTACTTTTGAGCATTTACAAAAGAGAGCACAAAAAAAAGGAGGAAACTAAAATTCCCTCCTCATTCTTATAAATGTGAAAAAAATTATTCAGCTTTTGCACCTCTACGTGTAGCATAAGTGATTTTAAAAGCACCTATTTTTCTGAGTTCCTGTTTGATATCAGTAAGAATCCCCATCTTTACAGCACCATCCACTTTAAGTGTAGTACTCAACAATGGGCGATCCACTTCATTTCTTGCAGCTCTTTCTTTTTCTACAAATTCCTGTATATCGGAAACATCTGCAAACTGATCGTTGAGCTGAATGCGTGGTTCTGTACCAAATATTTCGGGTTTTATGGGTTGACCCACATAAATACTACTTGCCAACGATTTCTTCTCCAGCTTTTGAATTTCAGTAGCCTGAGGTGGCAAAACCCGAACGAATAAGGTTGCTTCCCGCATAGTAGTAATTACCATGAAGAAGAACAAAAACATGAAGATGATGTCAGACATTGACCCTGTATTAATCGCGGGAACATCTTTTTTCCCTTTCTTTTTAAAACGTGCCATTATTTTTGTCCTCCTACATTTTTAGGTTCGGCTTCAGAAATACTTACCGGTATCGCTTTTTGAATAGCTTCCTTTTTGTTATCTGTATTCAAATCATCAAATTTTCTGCCGAATTTCTCCTGTGAAAGTTTATCACGAAGTTCGTTAACAGCTGCAGTTAATTCATTCTGAACATGAATATACATTTCATAAGAAGTTCCTCTGTCGTTTTGCAAAGAAATAACTCCTTTCGATACTTCAATATTTCCCAACAAATCAATATTTCTAATTATTTTTTCTGGTAAACTTGGATCATTTGCTGGATTTGAAAGAAATTCAACAGTTTTTGCCCGAAGGGTAGAAATATCGCCTATACTTCCATTTACCAGTAACTGATCGTTTGAATTTACCAAAACAGTAAAAATATTACGTTTTTTGATTTCAGGTGGAGTCACTGATGGATCGATGGGTGGTGGTAACTTTCTGGTGATACCCATATCTGTATTGATCGAAGAGGTCAACAGAAAGAAGGTAAGCAGCAGGAAAGAGATATCCGCCATGGATCCTGAATTTATTTCCGGAATTTTTCGTGCCATAATTAAAATTTATTTTGACATTTTTGAAATAGCTGCGTAAATTAAACTAATAATTACTGCACTAAACATTAAATAAGTAAAAATAAGACCGCTTCCAATCATTTTCGAAAAATCAGGATTGGTAGCATTTTTTTCAAAAAATGCATTACTAACATCCGTCGAAGAAGAGAATATGAAAGCCAATACATATAAGGCTATAAATCCACCTATTCCAATCAACGTTGATTTTGATTTACCAATACTTGTAATGGTAAACTTAACTGAGAAAAACAGTAATGTAAGCAAAGCTACACCTAATAATAAATAAGTTACTATCAGGCCAATATTAATTAATATATCCATAATAATACTTAATTTAATTATTTTTTATGACTGTGTTTTACAATAATATCCATGAAAGAGATGGTAGCATCTTCCATTGTATTAACTAAAGATTCGATTTTTGTAACAAGGTAATTGAAAAATACCTGTAAAATAATAGCAACAATTAAACCGAAAACGGTAGTTAACAAAGCTACTTTCATACCACCAGCAACAACGGTTGGAGAAATATCACCGGCTCTTTCGATAGCATCGAAAGCCTGAACCATCCCAACAACTGTACCCAAGAAACCAAGCATAGGGCCTAAAGCGATAAATAAACCAATCCAGGAAAGGTTTTTTTCTAAACGAGCCATCAAAACACCACCATAAGCCACAATTGATTTCTCAACAATATCGATTCCTTCTTCCGATCTGTCTAATCCTTGGTAGAACACACTTGCCAACGGACCTTTTGTATTTTTGCAGATTTCTTTAGCAGCAGGAACACCACCGGTAGCCAATGCACCTTCAACACTGTTCAATAATTTATCTGCATTGGTAGTAGCTAAATTTAAATAGATAATTCTTTCAACTACGAATGCAAGACCCAGAATTAAAACAATAAGAATTGGAGTCATAAATCCGGCTCCACCTTCAATAAATTTTTGTTTCAGTACCTGATGAAAAGATTTGTCCTCTTCGTTCTGTGCCGCAGCTAATTTTGCTGCATCATCAGTAGCGGCTTGCGCTTCTGCAATGCTGTCAGCTTTGACATCTGTTGCAGCTTTAGCTGCTGAATCAGTTACTTGTTCGGTTTTTGTATTCGCGGCTTTATTACCCTGAGCAAATACAACGTTTGATAATCCGATAGTTAGCATTACTGCTACTGTGAATAAAGCAATTAATTTTTTCATTTTACTTGTTAATTGATTTTTACTTGATTTTTACTATTAATTTGATTTTTGTTATTATTCTAATATTTTGCGGAGAGGGTGGGATTCGAACCCACGATACGCTTGTGGCGTATACACACTTTCCAGGCGTGCGCCTTCGACCACTCGGCCACCTATCCTTTCATTGTAAACATGAATTATTAATTCATCCCACATCTTTAAAACTGTATAATTCTAAAACAATAAAAGAATTGGATTAAAATCAGTTGGCTAAATTACAAAAAAAAAATACTCTATCACTAAAAAAAAAAAAATATGTTCTCTTTTAAGCGTATTTTTTTTATATTTATTGTTTAAATTGTAAATTAGTTGGTTAACTCCCCTCTCAATGAGATTTGTAAGTATTTTTTAATTTCAGAATCCTTCAATTTCATTCCGGATAAAAACATCAGTTTAGCGATAGCCGATTCAGTTGTAATATCATATCCTCCTATTACGCCAATTCTTCCAAGGTCAACACTGGTTTCGTATTTTCCTATTTCAACGCTCCCCGATTTACATTGAGTTACATTGAGTATGATAATTCCTTTTTTTATAGCTTCTTCCAATGCTTCAATAAACCATTTATCAGTAGGAGCATTGCCGGAACCATAGGTTTCCATTACAACTGCTTTTAGCCCCTGAATGGAAAGTATGCTTTTTACAACATTTTCTGAAATACCGGGAAATAATTTTAAAATGGCGAGATTCTGATCCAACGCATAATGTACTTTTAACTTTTTGAAATTGGGTTTCAAAATCAAATGTTCTTTATATTTTATATGCACTCCTACTTTTGCTAAAGTAGGATAATTGCCCGAAACAAATGCTTCAAAATTCTCGGCATTAAATTTATTGGTGCGATTTCCTCTGAAAAGCTTATTCTCAAAACAAATGCACACTTCGGGAACGATAGGTGTATCATCCGATTTTGCAGCTGCTATTTCTATGGAATTAATTATATTTTCGCGACCATCGGTTCTTACAACACCTAAAGGTAATTGAGAACCAGTTAAAATTACGGGTTTATTGAGGTTTTCCAGCATAAAACTAAGCACTGATGCAGTAAACGACATGGTATCGGTTCCATGCAATACAACAAATCCATCATAACTTTCGTATTTTTCTTCTATTACTCCGGCCAGTTTTATCCAGAAATCAGGATTCATATTCGATGAATCTATCAAAGGATCAAAACTATAAGAATCTATTTTATAATTAAAATTCTTTAAAACAGGAATAGATTGGTACAATAAATCCATATTCATGGGATGTAAAGCTCCGGATATAGGATCCTTTATCATTCCAATAGTACCTCCAGTGTAAATAACTAAAATTGAGGTGTTGCTTTCCATGTATAATCGTTGAAAGTATAAAAAATTAAGTGTGTATGGTAAAAAAAAATATATGCTGAACAGATTTTATTTAATGCCGTCCATCACTATCTTTTCATTTTTCAGGGTTAATTTAAACAGTTCTTTTGCATTCCTTGTAGTGATGGCAGCAACCTCTTCTATGGAAATCTCTTTCATCTCAGCAATTTTTTGAGCAATTAGATATAAATAGGAACTTTCGTTTCTCAAACCTCTGTGTGGAGATGGCGTTAAATAAGGGGCGTCTGATTCAAGAATAATATGTTCTAAACCAATATGATCAATTACTTTATCTAATCCTGAATTTTTAAATGTAACAACTCCTCCAATTCCCAGAAGAAACCCCATATCGATAATATCAATCGCTTGTTGATAGGAACCTCCGAAGCAATGAAAAACACCTTTTAAATTCTCATCTTTTACTTCATCTACAATGCCAATGGCTTCGTCAAATGAACTCCTTGTATGAACAGCAATCGGCAAATTAAACTCTTTGGCTAATTCCAATTGGTAACGAAAAACAAATTCCTGCTCCTTTCGAAAAGATTTGTCCCAGTGCAAGTCGATTCCAATCTCACCAATTCCAAAATACTTTTTAGTCAACAGTTCCTGCCTTACATTCATCAGTTCCTGCATATAATCATTTTTAACAGATGTTGGATGAAGCCCTATCATCGGAAACATCCGGTCAGGATAAAGTGTGCATAATGTAAGCATTTTATTAACGGTAGTACTGTCAATATTGGGAAGTAAAAAGTAAGCTACATTCGTCTTCACGGCCCTTTCCACAACCTGCTGAATATCATCTTTATAATCTTCAAGATAAAGATGCGTATGCGTGTCTATTAAAATCATAATGCAAAAATAGATTAATTTTTTATTTATATTATTTATAATTTTGTAAAAAAAAATAAAATTTTGAAAATCCTAATCATCAGATTTAGTTCAATTGGAGATATTGTCCTTACAACACCTGTTATCAGGAGTCTTAAAGCACAGTTACCAGATGTCGAAATTCATTATCTTACTAAGATTCAATTTGCAACTTTATTGACAAACAATCCATACATTGATCAATTGCATACATATAATCACAACCTAATTGATACAATTAAGGTATTAAAAAAAGAAAAATTTGATTACATTGTAGATCTTCACAATAATATCAGAACAACTTTATTTAAATTATGTTTATGGAAAACCTCATTTACATTTAATAAGCTTAATTTTAAAAAATGGTTATATGTCAATTTTAAAATCAACTATTTACCCGATATTCATATTGTTGACAGATATTTTATGGCTGTAAAACCACTTAAAATAATTAATGATGGACAAGGCATTGATTATTTTATTCCGGAAGATGAATATATAAATATAAATATGTTCCCTGTGAATTTTCAACAAGGATTTGTAGCTTTGGTAATAGGAGGAAAACATTTCACCAAACAACTTCCTGATTCGATGCTGATAGAGTTGTGTAAAAAAACAGAAATTCCAATTGTATTGTTAGGTGGCAGGGAAGACCGGGATAAAGCTGAAAACATAATACAAATGTCCGAAAATAACGATATTTTCAATGCAGCCGGAATTTTCAGCATCCATCAATCGGCATCTGTTATTGAACAATCTTTAAAAGTAATTACTTCTGATACTGGTTTAATGCACATAGCCGCTGCATTTAATAAAGAAACAATTTCAGTTTGGGGAAACACAGTTCCAGAATTTGGAATGTATCCTTATTTTGCTGATAACGTAAAAAACAAATCAGAAATACTGCAAGTATTAGGATTAAATTGCCGTCCATGCAGTAAAATTGGATTTAGTGCATGTCCAAAAAAACATTTTAAATGCATGCATCAAATAGCTATAAATCAAATATTAAAACATTTAAAAAAATGACCGAAAACGCATTGGCCTTTGACCGCTTAATCAATATAATGGATAACTTAAGAGCTAATTGTCCTTGGGACAAAAAACAGACCTTAGAAAGTTTACGGTATTTAACCATTGAAGAAATGTATGAATTATCGGAAGCAATAATGGATAACGATCTGGATGAAATCCGCAAAGAATTGGGTGATTTGATGTTACATATTGTTTTTTATTCAAAAATTGGACAGGAAAAAGGCGCTTTTGATATTAAAGATGTATTGAACGGTATTTCTGAAAAATTAATCAATCGTCACCCTCATATTTATGGTGATGTAACAGTAAACAATGCCGAAGATGTAAAAAACAACTGGGAAAAAATCAAACTGACTGAAGGCCGGAAATCAGTATTGGAAGGTGTTCCCAATGCACTTCCAGCTATGGTGAAAGCATATCGTATCCAGGAAAAAGTGAGAGGTGTCGGCTTCGATTGGGAGGAAACCTATCAGGTATGGGCCAAAGTAATGGAAGAAATTGATGAATTTAAAGAAGAAGTTGAATCCAATGCGCCCAAAAGTAAAATCGAAGGTGAATTTGGGGATGTATTATTTGCCTTAATAAACTACGCAAGATTCATAGATATTAATCCGGAAGATGCATTAGAAAAAACAAACAGAAAATTTATAAAAAGATTCAAACACCTTGAAAAGAGAGCGTTTGAAAAAGGTATAAGCTTACACGACATGTCATTGGCCGAAATGGATGTTTACTGGAACGAAGCTAAAAGTGAAGAATAAGCTGGTTGATATGAGTGCTTGGAGTACTTAGAGTACCTGGAGTACTTGGAGTTTAGAGTACTTAAAGTTAAAAAAGAAGTATTGGATGGAGTAAGAGATTAAAATTTTAATTAACCGATCTAAAGAATTTTTTTTTACAGACTGAAGTGAGAAATAAAATAAAACTATTTTAGATTTAGCATGTTAAAACCAGTTGATGACTCATATTTGAACTTTAAGAATATTACAAACTATTCGAACTTTACGAACTTATGAAATTTATGAACTTTACAAACTCAATTTATGATAACAATTAAAAAATTAATATTCAACGGATTTCAGGTAAATACCTATGTTTTGTCAGACGAAACCAAAGAATGTGTCATCATTGACGCTGCAAATTACGATGCCAACGAAGATGCAACATTGGCGGATTATATTGAAAAAGAAAAATTAAAACCCATTGCACAGATTTACACGCATTGTCATATCGATCATGTACTTGGAAGTGCTTTTGTTGAAAAAAAATACAATATTGGCATGAGCATTCATGCTGACAGCAAAGTTTTTCTGGAAAATGCTACCGCTCAGGCCACGATGTATGGATTTAACCTGAAAGCAACTGCTCAAATTGCCAATACAATAAAAGAAGGCGATACCATTAAATTCGGAAATTCAGCATTAGAGGTAGTTTACACTCCTGGACATGCCGATGGCAGCATTTGTTTTATCAACCATACACAACAATTTGTAATTTCAGGGGATGTGCTTTTTCGCGAAAGTATAGGACGAACGGATTTACCAACAGGAGATTTTGACAGTTTGCATCATCATATTACAACGAAACTTTTTTCATTGCCGGATGATTATAAAGTGTATCCTGGTCATGGTCCCGAAACAAGCATTGGACACGAAAAAATCAACAATCCATTTTTATAATTTAAACAACAAACAATACAATAGAATTGAGGAGCAATTGGTAAAATTATCCGATTGCTCATTGTTTCTTTTTGATAATTATAATCGTAACGGTTAATATTAAAGGTATATTTGCTATTGTATCTGGTATAAAAATTGCTGCCATGCTTACAACAGCATTAACAGGTGTTTGTTGGATGTATTCCGTTTTTGGATGTAGATCCAATAAGTTGGAAACCGAGAATAAGTAATTATCTTTTCTTTTGAAAAAATGTGACGATTAGCTCTGAACATTCTTTTTCCATTACACCACCCAACAGTATGGTTTTTGGATGTAATATAGATGCATTACAGGTTGAAAATCCGCGTTTTTCATCTTTTGCACCATAAACTATTTTCCCTAGTTGTGCCCAAAACGAAGCGCCAGCACACATTACACATGGTTCCAGGGTAACATACAGTGTACAATCATTCAGGTATTTGCCTCCTAAATAATTGGCAGCGGCTGTAAAGGCTTGCATTTCGGCATGTGCCGTAACATCATTTAAGCGCTCTGTCAGGTTGTGCGCTTTTGCAATTACTTTGTTATTGGCAACTATCACTGCTCCAACAGGTACCTCATCATCTTCAAAAGCCATGCGGGCTTCTTTCAATGCTTCACGCATAAAATATTCATCGTTGTATTCAATAATTGCCATACTTTTTTTGCTAAAATTAATCATATTTTAAATATAAAGAGTAAATATCGGAATTTTGTTTTAGTTTTGCGTCATAAAAAATTAAAAAATCAAAATTTATACAAATGACAGAAAAAGTACATAAGATTCTCAGTGAATCTAAAGCAGCCAGATGGACTGCATTGGCTGTAGTTGCATTTACCATGCTATGCGGCTATTATTTGGCAGATGTTATGGCTCCATTAAAGGGACTCCTAGAGCAACAATTATCATGGAACAGTGAAGAATATGGTTTCTTTACCAGTGCTTATGGATGGTTCAATGTTTTTTTATTCTTCCTTATATTTGGAGGTATTATTCTCGACAAAATGGGGGTAAGATTTACCGGTATGATGGCAACTATCATTATGGTTGTTGGTATTGGTATTAAGTATTGGGCAGTTTCAACACATAGTCTTGATGGACAAGTTTGGGATTTGTGGATATTTGAATCCAAAGCACAGGTTTTGGTTGCAGGTATCGGATATGCTATCTTTGGTGTGGGTATTGAAGTTGCAGGGATTACTGTTTCTAAAATCATTGTGAAATGGTTTAAGGGAAAAGAGATGGCGTTGGCGATGGGTTTAGAAATGGCTACTGCCCGTATTGGTACCGGTTTAGCTATCGGTACTTCACTTCCTATAGCTAAAGCTTTTGGAACTGTTTCAATGCCTTTGCTTTTTGGATTAATAATGGCTTGCATTGGTTTACTTGCATTTTTTATGTATACTTTTCAAGACAAGAAACTTGATGCTTCTAAAACAGCTTTCGATTTAGAAAACAAAGTTATAGATGAAGAAGATGAATTTAAGATAAAAGATATATGGAATATTGTATCTAACAAAGGATGGTGGTATATTGCAATCTTATGTGTTTTATTTTATTCAGCTGTTTTCCCATTTTTGAAATATGCAACTGATTTAATGATTCAGAAATTTAATGTAAATGAAGACTGGGCTGGTTTAATACCTGCCTTACTACCTTTTGGAACTATCATTCTTACTCCTTTTTTTGGAAATCTATATGACCGTAAAGGGAAAGGTGCAACCATTATGATTATAGGTTCATTATTGATTATCTTTGTTCATTTAATGTTCTCAATTCCATTCTTACATTATTGGTTGGTTGCTATAATTCTCGTAATCATTTTAGGTATTGGATTTTCATTGGTTCCATCAGCCATGTGGCCTTCAGTTCCAAAAATCATACCTGAAAAACAATTAGGAACTGCTTATTCACTTATTTTCTGGGTACAGAATTGGGGTTTAATGGGTGTTCCCGCATTGATTGGCTGGGTTTTAAACAAATATTGTTTTATCGGATACTTTTCATTATTGGGGACAGGATTTTTAACTTCTCAGGGTGATCAGGTAAATAAGGTAGTTTCTGTTGACAAACAAGTTTATGAAGTTTCAGCTCCTGGTTTAATCAGCAGAAAAGATACTACTTTAGAAATCGCCTCAATTAATAGGGATGAAAAAGGTGCAATTACTGAAGTAGTTTCATTTAATAATGATACTATCACCAAAGAATTTATTTCAGATAAAGAAATGAAAAGTCTTCAAAAAAATGACGCAGGGAAAAAATCTATTTCAATCCCTGTTTATTCATATGAAGAACTAATTAAGGGTACTGAAATTAATGGGAAAATGGGTAAAGACAAAATAGTCAAACATCAAATAGCTCAATTCTATACTGCAAATAATGCAAAAGAGGTATCTATTTATGCTAAGATAACTTCATCCTACGAATATACATTTCCTATGCTAATATTTACAGGATTCGGTCTTTTGGCTCTCTTATTTGCATTTTTATTAAAAATAGAAGACAAGAAAAAAGGCTACGGATTAGAACTTCCTAATATAGAAAAATAAAATTATACTTTATATTTTTTAAAAGCTCCTTACGCAAATTAAGGAGCTTTTTTTATATAGATTACTATTGAATATATCGAAAAATTGTACTAATTTTGCGGAAATTTATTTACATTTTATCAATTTTTTATTAACAATATAATAATATGGCTATCACCAAATTAGACCAAATGTTCGAGGTCCTCAAGAGCAAAGAAAAAAAACGTTTAGTAGCTGCTTATGCTATCGATTCACACACCATTGGCGCTGTTAGCGGAGCTATTGATTTAGGCATTGTAGATGCAACCCTTGTGGGCGACGAAGCTACCATCCGTAAAGTATGCAAAGAAGAAGGCATTGATGCTGACAAATTCAAAATCGTTCACGAAGCTGACGAAATAAAAGCAACTGCATTAGCTGTTAAATTAATCAATGATGGCGAAGGTAATTTATTAATGAAAGGTGCCGTTACTACCGATAAATACATGCGAGCCATTCTGAACAAAGAAAAAGGGTTGATGAATCCGGGTGCAATACTCACACATATTGCAGTAGTTGAAAATGCAGCATATCACAAATTATTGGTTTGTAGCGACATGGCTATTATCCCTGCCCCCGATTTTAAACAAAAACTTACGATAGCCAACTATTTAATCAGTACTGCAAAAGCGTTGGGCATCAGCAAACCAAAAGTAGCCGTAATTGCTGCTACCGAACAGGTTTCAATAGGAATGCAAGCTTGTATTGATGGCGCTATTCTGGCTAAAATGAGCGAAAGAGGCCAGATTAAAGATGGTATCATAGATGGTCCTTTGGCATTAGATGTTGCTATTGACAAAGAAAGTGCAGAAATTAAAAAACTAAAAAGCGAAGTAGCCGGAGATGCTGATTGTTTATTATTTCCAAACATTGAAGCAGGAAACGTATTCTATAAAACACATACCAAATTTTGTGGTGGCGAATTAGGTGCATTTGTTGCTGGAGCAAGAGTTCCTGCCATATTATCATCACGTGGCGACAGCGAAAAAACAAAATTGTATTCTATTGCATTGGCTGCACTAACAGCTAAATAATAAATATTTAGTACATTCTTTATTATGCTGATATTTAAATACACTTTATTTATCAGCATAATTTTTTTAATATCATTTCAAAAATAAAAAAATGAACAGAATTCTTGCAATCAATCCAGGATCAACCTCCACAAAAATAGCTGTTTTTGAAGGGTTAAAAGAAATTTTTCTAAAAAATATCAAACATACTTCCGAAGAAATAGGTGCATTTGATAAAATAACCGATCAGTACGAATTCAGAAAAAATATCATTTTAGATGAACTCAAAAATGCCAATATCGAAATTGATTCGCTTCAGGTTATTGTAGGTCGTGGCGGTTTGGTTAAACCAATACCATCAGGCGTTTACGAAGTAAATGCAGCCATGATTGCTGATTTAAAAGTAGGTGTTTTAGGCCAGCATGCAAGTAATCTGGGAGGATTGATTGCCAACGATATTGCAAAATCTATCGAAGGAGCCCGTGCATTTATTGCCGATCCCGTAGTTGTGGATGAATTTCACGATTTAGCCAGAATTTCGGGTCATCCATTGTTTGAAAGACAAAGCATTTTCCATGCCTTGAACCAAAAAGCCATTGCGCGTACGCATGCAAAATCGCAGAACAAAAACTATGAAGACATGAATCTTATCGTAGCCCATTTGGGTGGCGGTATCAGCGTTGGAGCTCATTATCAGGGAAAAGTTATTGATGTAAATCAGGCCCTAGATGGTGAAGGTCCATTTTCACCCGAACGAAGCGGCACCTTACCTGTAGGTGCATTGGTTAAGCTTTGCTTTAGCAATAAATATTCGTTTGTTGAAATTATTAAAATGATCACAGGCCAAGGTGGATTTGTTGCTTATCTTGGTACGAACGATGCTTACAAAGTCGAAAAAGCTGCATTGGCAGGTGATGCAAAAGCTCAACTTTTACAGGATGCAATGGCTTATCAGGTAGCTAAAGAAATTGGAGCAATGTCAACTGTTTTAATGGGTAAAGTAGATGGAATATTATTAACAGGAGGTATTGCTTACGGAAAACCATTTGTCGAAGAAATCATTAAACGTGTGGCACATATCGCTCCTGTTCAGGTATATCCCGGAGAAGACGAAATGAAGGCACTGGCCATGAACGGTTTGATGGTTATTAATCAGGAAGCAGATGTAAAAGAATATAAATAATTTAACTTTTAAAATAATTAAAAAAGGCTGGTAACAATGCAATTACCTGCCTTTTTTAATTTTAAAGAAAATAATTTTACTCATTTTGCTAAACCGATTTAGTATTTATGTATTTTTGTACCAATAATTAAAATTATGAAAAAACCAAAATTAGAGGATATTGCTATTATCATGGGTGTTTCAAAAACGCTAGTATCTTTGGTACTCAATGGTCATGGAGATAAAAATGGAATTAAAAAAGAAACACAGGAGAAAGTAATCGCCTTATGTAAGGAGTTGGATTACAAGCCGAATCAAATGGCTCGCAGTCTCCGTTTGGGAAAAACACATACAATTGGTTTAATTGTTGCCGATATTTCAAATTCATTTTATGCTAAAATGGCAAGAAATATTGAAGATTATTGCAATAAATATGGATACAACTTAATCATTTGCAGTTCTGACGAAAAAGACGTTAAAGAAGCTTCCATCATTAAAATGTTGAAAGAAAAACAAGTGGATGGTATAATACTATCCTCTACATTGATTGATAATACTGAGATTGTCGCTTTAAAAAAAGAGAATTTCCCTTTTGTTTTGGTCGATCGTTATTTTCCCGAAATACCTGATACAAATTATGTGGTAATTGACAATTATCATGGTGCCATTAATGCAGTTAATCATTTTATAAAACTTGGTCATAAAAATATTGCCATGCTATCCATTTCTCCAGCTCATATTACTTCGGTAAAAGACAGAAACAGAGGCTATTCAGATGCACTTAAAAAAGCAGGTATTAATTATGATCATTATTTACACTGTCAAATTCCATTTGAAAATATAGAACAAGGTGTAGAATTAGAAATTAAAAAACTTTTAACGTATCAGCAAAAAGTTACAGCAATATTTGCTGTAAATCAAAACATTGCCATTGCTGCAATAAAAGCACTTGCAAAATTAAATATTCATATCCCGGAAGAAATATCTTTAATATCATTTGACGACTTGCCATTTTTTGAAATCATGAATCCTACGATTACTGCAGTGGCTCAACCACTGGATTTGATCTGTATGAATGCTGTAAAAATATTAATGAATGAGATCAATGATAAAGATAATTTAAATGGAAAAAAGCAAATGGTATTAAATACTGAACTCATCAACAGAAATTCTTGTTTAACTTTGTAATTAAATATTTTATGAAACACGCCAAACTTCCTATTTATCTTTTTGTTGCAATATTGCTTTTAAATTCTTGCAAGACTAAACAAAACAGTAATCCCTCAGATTATGTAAATCCATTTATCGGCACTGGCGGACATGGTCATACTTATCCAGGAGCGACGTTGCCTTTTGGAATGGTTCAACTAAGCCCTGATACCCGATTGGATGGTTGGGATGGTTGTGGTGGTTATCATTATTCAGATAGTATTATTTATGGTTTTTCGCATACGCATCTAAGTGGTACAGGTTGTTCTGATTATGGTGACATATTACTGATGCCAACCGTAGGAGAAGTACAATGGGATCATACAAAATATGCTTCCACTTTTAGCCATAAAAATGAAAAGGCAAAACCGGGCTATTACCAGGTATTGCTGGATAAATATAATGTAAATGCAGAACTCACCACTTCAAAAAGAGTGGGTTTTCATAAATACACTTTCCCGGAAAGCAAACAATCCAATATTCTGATTGATTTAAAACACAGAGACAGAGTGATTGATTCGTATCTGAAAATCAATGGCAACGATGAAGTGGAAGGTTTCCGCCGATCAATGGCCTGGGCAACCGATCAACATGTTTATTTTGTTGCTAAGTTTTCTAAACCCTTTGAAAATCATCAAATAGCTTTAAATGACACTGTTCAAAAAAATGCAGTAGATATAAAAGGTCTGAATGTAAAAGCTTATTTAAGTTTTACAACCAAAAAAGATGAAGTAATCTATGTAAAAGTTGGAATATCTGCTGTTAGCATTGAAAATGCACGAAAAAATATGGATGCAGAAATCAAGGATTGGGACTTTGAAAAGATAAGACAAAATGCTGATACTGTGTGGAATAAAGAATTGGGTAAAATTGAAGTGGAAGGTGGTACAGATGATCAGAAAACGGTATTCTATACTTCACTCTATCATGCTTTTTTAAATCCTAATACATATAGTGATGTGGACGGGCAATACAGAGGAAGAGATTTAAAAGTTCACACTGCTGATTTTGATTATTATACAGTTTTCTCTTTATGGGATACTTACAGAGCAGCACATCCATTGTATACATTGGTTCAACAAAAACGAACCTCAGATTTTGTGAAAACCTTTATCAGACAGTACGAAGACGGTGGATTTTTGCCCGTTTGGGAATTATCAGGCAACGAAACCGGTTGTATGATTGGCTATCATGCTGTTCCTGTAATTGTTGATGCATACATGAAAGGTATTCGTGATTTTGATGCTGAAAAAGCTTATGCAGCCATGAAAGCAAGTGCCGAACAGGATAAATTAGGCCTGAAAAGTTATAAATCCTGCGGGGTAATATATGCCAACGAAGAGGGTGAATCTGTTTCAAAATTACTGGAATATGCTTACGATGACTGGTGTATTGCCCAAATGGCAAAAGCTTTGAATAAAACCGACGATTATAAATATTATACCGAAAGAGCACAATCCTATAAAAATGTTTTTGACCCTGAAACCGGCTTTATGCGTGCCCGCATGAACGATTTTTGGTTCTCTCCTTTCGATCCTTCTGAAGTAAATTTTAATTATACCGAAGCCAATGCATGGCAATATAGTTTTTATGTACCACAGGATATCAGTGGTTTTGCTAATTATTTAGGAGGGAAATCAAAATTAGCTGAAAAACTGGATCAGCTTTTTAAAGCGGATTCCAAAACAAGCGGACGTGAACAAGCGGATATTACAGGATTAATAGGTCAATACGCTCAAGGTAACGAGCCCAGTCATCACATGGCTTATTTGTACAATTATACAGGACAACCCTGGAAAACACAAGAATTAATACATCGTATCCAAAATGAGATGTATTCCAATAATCCTGACGGATTATGCGGCAACGAAGATTGCGGGCAAATGTCGGCATGGCTTGTAATGAGTGCCATGGGTTTTTATGCTGTAACTCCTGGTACGGACGTATATGCAATTGGGAACCCTATGTTTGAAAAAATGACCATCCATCTTGAAAATGGAAAAACATTTACAGTTAAAGCCAATGTGTCAAAGAAAAATATTTATATACAAGCTGCAAAATTGAATGGTGTTGTATACACAAAGTCTTTCATCAAACATAACGAAATTATGAACGGAGGTGAATTGATTTTTGAAATGGATAGCAAACCTTCCAAAACCTGGGGTGTGGGCGAAGAAAATGAACCAAAAACAGCCATCACTGAACATCTAATAACGCCAATTCCTTTTATTGCTAAAGGGAAAATTACTTTCCTCGAAAAGCAAATTATCGAATTGGGTTGTTTAGAAAAAAATGTAATTATCTATTATACAATTGATGGTTCCATACCAACAAAAAAATCTTTGAAATATTCAAATCCCATCACTATCGACAAATCCACAACAATCAAAGCCATTGCAAGCCATGAAGGCTTCCCCGACAGCAAAATCATGTCAACTACCATCAGCATGATTCCCGTTGGTAGAAGTATAAAAATTACAAATCCTTATGCAACGCAGTATTCAGCCAGTGGAGATATGGCATTGATTGATCTGATTAGAGGAGGCGAAAACTTTAAAACAGGAACGTGGCAAGGTTATGAAGGCGTAGATTTGGAAGCAATTGTGGATCTGGGAAAAAAACAAGCAGTAAAAACAATAACCATTGGATTTTTACAAGATATTGGTGCATGGATTTTTTATCCATCAGATGTTGAATTTTCTGTTTCTGATGATGGAATCAAATTCAAATCACTTGCTATATTGAAAAATATGATCCCTATGAACAAAGAAGGTGTGATTATACAGGATTTTACAAAGAAATTTACCGGTATTTCTGCTAAATATGTAAAAGTTAAAGCCAAAACGATTGGAAAATGTCCACCTTGGCATATAGGTGCAGGAGGGAAAGCATGGATTTTTGCAGATGAAATTGTTATCAAATAGTCAGAAGATAGTGAATAGTGAATAGTGAATAGTGAACAGTGAACAATGAACAGTGAACAGTGATTAGTGATTAGTGATTAGTGAAATAGTGGACAGTAAAAAACTTAGCAACCTAATCACGAATAAATTAATAACCATTAACCATTCCCGAATAACAATTTCTAATTCATACTTCATAAGAAATTGTAACTCGGGACTAAGCTAAAGCTTAGTAACCATTAACCATTAACCAAACCATTAACCAAAATATATGCTACAAACCAGAACGGCTTCCTCATTATTATTACTTTTAACAGCAATTATCTGGGGATTTGCATTTGTAGCACAAAAAGCCGGAATGGAATTTATGGGCCCATTTACGTTTAATGCAGCGCGTTTTTTGCTGGGGGGATTGATATTAATTCCATTGGTAATCAAACAGAAACCGGGTAATTTTACTAAATTTTATATTCATCAATCCATCAAAGGAGGAATATTTGCCGGAGTTTTATTGTTTTGTGGTGCATCGTTGCAACAAATTGGGATTGTATATACTACTGCAGGAAATGCAGGATTTATTACTGGTTTTTATGTAGTTTTAGTTCCTGTTTTTGGTATTTTATTCAGCCATAAAACAGCTGTTAATGTTTGGATTGGAGCTGCACTTGCGTTGTTCGGCATCTATTTTTTAAGTGTTACCGGCAAATTTACCCTGTCAAAAGGTGATGTTCTTGTATTTTTGAGTGCTTTTGTATGGGCATTTCATGTTTTGGTGATCGGGAAATATGCACCGATAGCCAATGTAATAATCATTGCAGTGGTACAATTTTTTGTATGTGGTTTGTTAAGTGTTTTGTTTGCAGCTTATGCCGAACCCTTTGCTATAGAAGGATTCAGAGAGGCGGCCATCCCAATACTATACGGAGGTGTATTATCTGTTGCACTGGCATTCACCTTGCAGGTAGTTGTTCAAAAACATGTACATCCATCGTTGGTTGCCATCATTCTGAGTACAGAAGCTATATTTGCTGCTTTGGGCGGATGGATTATTCTTCATGAAACATTGACAATGAGAGGAATATTTGGTTGTATTTTAATGCTATGCGGGATGGTAGTTGCACAGATTAATTTTAAATTAAAAAAACAAATACGATGAAAAGCGCTTTTATTTTTATTTTAAGTATTTTTAATTTCATTCAAGCATTTTCGCAAATAAATATTATTCCAATTCCAACTTCTTTGGTTGAAAAGGAAGGATTTTATAGTATAGGAAATTCAATTAAAATTAATGTTATTTCAAATGATAAAGTCGATGTACAAGTTACAGAAATTTTTAATTCTACTTTTGCAAAAAGATATAAGACGTTTAGTTTGATAGTTAAAGATTGTAAGGAAATGCAATCTTCTGGAATTGTTTTTCAAATAGATAAAAAGTTTAAAGAACTGGGTCAAGAAGGTTATAAACTTAATATTACATCCAAACAAATATTGATTTCTTCTTATACAAGTCGGGGTCTTTTTTATGGTATACAAACCTTTATACAGCTACTTCCAGTTGATTTTCTTACTTTAAAAAATTGGAATAAAACCTCAGTAAAAATTCCCTGTGTTGAAATTACAGATATCCCCCGCTTTAAATGGCGTGGAATGTTATTGGATTGCGGGAGACACTTTATGGACAAGGCATTTGTAAAACGCTATATTGATCTGTTGGCCTATTATAAGATGAACCGTTTGCACTGGCATTTAACCGAAGACCAGGGATGGAGAATTGAAATTAAAAAATATCCACTACTCACATCTGTGGGTGCCTGGAGAACAGAAGCTGACGGAAGCCGTTATGGTGGTTTTTATACGCAGGATGATATTCGCGAAATTGTTGAATATGCTGCTAAGCGATTTGTAACAGTGGTTCCTGAAATCGAAATGCCGGGACATTCGGTTGCAGCCATAGCCGCTTATCCTTATTTATCCTGTACGGGTAATCAACTTGAAGTTGAAACCCAATGGGGTGTTTTCAAAGATATTTATTGTGCCGGAAATGATTCTACCCTCACCTTTTTAAAAGATGTGCTTACGGAAGTAATGGCTCTTTTCCCATCAAAATACATTCACATTGGCGGAGATGAAGCTCCAAAATACCGTTGGGAGCATTGTCCGAAATGTCAGCAACGCATGAAATCGGAAAACTTAAAATCAGAACATGAATTGCAAAGCTGGTTTATTGGTCAAATGGATGCTTTTTTAGAATCGAATGGCAGAAAACTGATTGGCTGGGACGAAATTCTGGAAGGCGGCTTATCCAAAGGAGCTACCGTACAGTCGTGGAGAGGAATGGAAGGTGCAATAGAAGCAGTACGCTCAGGACACGATGCCATTGTATCCCCTACCAGTCATGCCTATTTCGATTATGATATTTCAAACATCAACCTTGAAAAAGTTTATCATTTTGATCCGATTCCTAAAGAATTAAATGCTGCAGAACAGTCTCATATCCTGGGTGGTGAATGCAATTTATGGTCAGAACGCGCTACACAAGAAAAAGTAGATGAGAGAATGTTTCCAAGAATATTGGCCATGAGTGAAATTTTGTGGACCTATCCAAAGGAGAGAAATTTTGAACAATTCAGAAATCGCGTGCAACTTCATTATCCTGTATTAAATGCAAAAGGCGTAACTTATGGTTTTGAGCGGGATCCATTGATAGTGATGGCAACCACTGATATCAATAAAAAAACAATTTCCATCGAGTTAACAAAAGGTCAGGAAGGAACTCAAATTTATTACACCTTAAATGGTTTAAAACCTGACAGAAATTCAACCCTTTACACTCAGGCTTTTAATGTTAGTGATTCTTTGAAATTAAATATCGCTGTTTTAGCAGATGGTTCTGAAAATGGATTTTATTATCAAAGAGCATTTAAAATGCATAAAGCTACCGGCATTACCCCTTCACTTAAATCGCCTTATGCGAATAGCTATGCTGCCAATGGAGATGGGTCGCTAACTGATGGTGCTTTAGGTACCAATAATTTCAAAGATGGAAACTGGCAGGGTTTTGAAGCTGAAGATATGATAGCAACAATTGATTTTGGTAGTGTCAAGGAATTTTCGAAAGTATCTGTCGGATTTCTACAAAGTACACCATCCTGGATATTTTTTCCTACTGAAGCCGAATTTTTGGTTTCTGACGATGGTATAAACTTTGTTTCAAGTGCAAAGGTAACTTCAACAGCATCACCCAAAAATGTGGAATTACAAACCCAAAGATACGAATTAAATGCTGCTGCGAAAATTAAAGCAAGATATCTCCGGATTGCAGCCAAAAACAGAGGCGTTTGTCCTGACTGGCATCCCGGAGCAGGTGGAAAAACTTGGATATTTGCGGATGAAATCATTGTGGAGTGAAAGGTTAATGGGAAAAAGGTTAATAGTTAATAGTTAATAGTTAATAGTTAATAGTTAATAGTTAATGGGAAATGGAAAATGGAAATAATTGCGATGATCGATTAACGATTTAAAAAGAAGAAAAAAAGAAGAAATAAAACAAAAATCTATTAATCATCCACCCCTCCCTTACCTCCCATTTTAGAGGAGGTAAGGGAGAGGTGGATGACGGTTACGGAATATGAATTAGCAATTGATATTCGGAAAAGAGAAAAAGGATAATTATAAAAATATAAAACCAAATCTAATAAAATATGAATACAAATTCTAACAATACAATGAAAGCGATGCCGATATTTCTGGCATTTTTATGCATGGGTTTTGGCGATGTTGTGGGACCAATGGTCAGTCTTGCAAAAGAAACCTTTCAATTATCAACATTTATGGCTCAATTACTGCCATTGATGGGGTTTATCATGTTTGGACTGTTATCCGTTCCGATGGGCTTGTTTCAGGATAGAAAAGGCAAAAAATACCTTCTAACTCTTGGATTACTGATTGCTTTGATCGGTCTGGTGATTCCAATTATCAATGGCATGTACGGACCTATTGTTCAATTCGACCCTACTTCCAATGCCAAATTCTATATTATTTTATTAGCTATTTTATTTTTAGGAGCAGGGGCTACCATTCTTCAGGTATCGGGAAACCCGATTATGCGGGATGTTTCGCCCGAAGGTAAATATTCAAGCAATTTATCATTTGCACAAACAATAAAAGCAGTAGGATCTTCTTTGGGATTTTTAATTCCTGCTTTTTTAATAAAACCACTGGGGAATATGTTGAATGTTGAGCTTGACTGGACCATATTATTTCCAATATATGCCGTATTAATTTTATTGGCATACTTATGGGTAAAATCAACCAAAATTGTAGAGAAAAAAGAATTCAGCTCAAATCCTGCTACTTATCGTTCATGTTTCATGCTTTTGAAAAACCCATATATTCTCATGATGGTAATGGCCATATTTCTTTACGTTGGTGCCGAAGTTTCCATGAGTTCAGGAGTACCTTTATTGGTGAGTGAAAAATATGGTATTGATTTAAAAGAATTAGGACTGGTAATATCATGGGGATTATTTTTCTTTCCCATCTTTATTGGCAGGTTAATCGGAGGTTTTATCCTTCGTTATTTGCAACCCAGAATATTTTTAGTATCCACCGTTATCATTTCTCTGGTCGGTATTATCATGATGTTTCTTGGAGCCCAAACCTTGGCTTTTGCAGGAATCGTTTTGGTAGGATTAGGTTTTGCAAATATTTTCCCGCTGGTTTTCTCTATTACAATTGATAAAATGCCGGAACGTTCCAACGAAATATCTGGATTAATGGTTTCTGCTATTGTAGGTGGTGCATTAATTCCACCTGTATTTGGGTTCGTAGCTGACCATACCAATATCTTAGTAGGATTTTTAGTTCCTGCAGCTTGCTTAATTTACATTTTGTTTGTTTCACTTAACAACAGAAAAATAGCCTAACAAATAACAGATTATGACTTACACAAACGATAAAAGAACGGTACTCACCCTAGATGCGGGTGGAACTAATTTCGTTTTTTCAGCCATTTCCGGCAACAAGGAAGTGGTTCAGCCTATTTTAATGCCTGCAAATGGCGACAATTTAAATCTATGTCTGCAAACGATTACTGATGGATTTAAAGCTGTAAAGAAGCAATTAACAGGTGAACCATCGGCAATAAGTTTTGCTTTTCCCGGCCCGGCTGATTTCCCAAATGGTATAATTGGCGACCTATTCAATTTACCGGCCTTCAGAGGAGGCATTCCTTTGGGTGGCATATTGGAAGAAGCGTTTAAAATTCCCGTTTTCATCAACAATGATGCGGATTTATATGCATACGGTGAAGCCCTGGCAGGTTATTTACCTTACATAAATCAGTTGATGGAAAAAATGGGTAACGAAAAAAGATTCAGAAATCTGGTCGGTTTTACGCTGGGTACCGGTTTTGGAGCAGGGATTGTACGCAATGGAGAACTTTTTTTAGGGGATAACTCAGCAGCTGCTGAAGTATGGTTGTTGCGAAACAGAATCAATCCCTCTACCAATGCCGAAGAAGGAATAAGTATACGGGCTATAAAACGGGTATATACTGAAATTGCTAACATTGATAATAATGATAGTCCTGAACCCAAAGATATTTATGAAATAGGAATTGGCATAAAGCCGGGTAACCGGGAAGCAGCTGTTGAAGCATTCCGGCAAATGGCTGTTGTTTTGGGTGATGTTATATCGCACGTTCTCACGCTAACCGATAGTATTGCCATTATTGGCGGAGGGATTGCCGGTGCTAAAAGCCTGATCATACCAGCAATGCTCAATGAAATGAGAGGAACATTTACTGCTTATTCAGGTTGCATCTATCCACGCCTGGCTCAAACTATCTTTAATCTTGAAGATGAGGCTGAATTGAATGCATTCCTGAAAGGCAACACAAAGGAAATTAAAATCCCCGGAACACAACGAACCCAACAATACGATGTAATGAAAAGAGTGGGAATCGGCTTTTCAAGCATCGGAACAAGCCGCGCAACCGCATTGGGAGCTTATAACTATGCATTAAATACATTGGATAAATAAAACTTTAATTGAATCCATTCTTTAAAAAACAATTTTTTAAATTTATTCTTTGTTAAATGAGAAACAAAATTTAAAATTTATTGTTGCTATCAAAAAATTATATATTTTTGCATTTCGTTAAAAGAAAACAAATTAATTATTTAACCATACATTTTTTATGAAAAACACATTTAAAACCGGATTAATTTTAATGGCACTGTTAATAGCCATTTCTTCATCAAGTTTTGCACAAAAAAAAGCAAAACCTTTTAAAGGCACCATTGTATACGATATGAAATATAGTGGCGATGCCTTAGAACCTGCTCAATTGGCTCAAATGCCAAAAGAAAGTACCATAAAAATTTACGATAATATGACCTTAACAGAACAAGGTCCTGCTACAATGATTACAAATGGTGATTTAAAAAAGGTTTCTACAATTATTGACCTTTCTTCTTATGGTATGAAAAAATATTTAATTACACAGAAACAAGAAGAAGTTGAAAAAGAAAACAAAGGAACCATCATTAAATATTTAGATGAAACCAAAGAAATATTAGGATACAAAGCCAAAAAAGCTGAAATTACTTCTGCACCTAAAGAAGATGAAGATGATAACACCGGTTCAAAAATTATCGTTTATTATACTGAGGAATTAGGTTCAGATTTAGTAAATTTCGGAAGCCAGATGTTTCATGGCTTAAACGGAATTGCCCTGGAATATGAAGCAATTTCTCCAAAAATTACTATCAAAGGTGTTGCCAAAACTATTGAAAAAGGAAAAGTAAAAGAAACAGATTTTCTTATTCCTACAGGATGTACAGAAATTACGATGGAAGAATTCCAGGAAGAAATGAAAACATTACAGGGAGGTGGTGACGAATAATATCGATTTCACATTTAATACAAAAGCCTTTTTGTCAATGACAGAAAGGCTTTTTCTTTTAATACTATTTATAAAGAAATTATATAAATCCGCATGAAATCTGTTTATACATCTGTTTGTATTATTTTTTTATACTTAGCTAATTTTCACTTTTTTTATTTAATTTTGTATCTTATTGCAAAATAGCACAAAATACATGTCAAACGCCAATACTATCAGTAAAAAGAATGTTTTTAAAAACAAATCTGAAGTTGAACCTAAAGCTCCAAAAAAGAAAAAAGAGTCACAAAAATCTTTTGAAGGACTAGATCACTTTTTTAAAAACGAAAAAACACATAAAGTAATTGGGGTTTTCCTTGTC
>JBBRCQ010000012.1:0-71185 GCA_038204725.1 Bacteroidales bacterium
GTACCACATAATAACTTTTTTGTTGTTGTGTTTTGCCTTCATCTTTTTTATGTATTGCTACTACAAAGATGAGGGCTTTTTTTATACAACTGGTGATTTTCTGTTGCGAAAATCTGGTGGTGCAAAGTTGCTAATTACATAGCTCTTCACTTGTATATGAAACGTCAATAAAAATGGAAAATGACACTTTGAAAATAGCTGAAATTAAAATAGAAGAAGAAAATGTACCAGAAGGGAATTATACAAATATTCATGTTAGATTTATTGGGATCCCTGAAAATGAAATTATTTATAATGGAAATTGGGTTGAATATATGTATGAAGCAAATCAAATATGTGATATACCAATTGGATTTTCGGATAATATCTTAAAAGCTGATTGTGGAGGAGTTCCAAATATTTGTAGAGTGTCACAAAAAAAGAAATATTATTGTTCTTGTTTATATCCAGGAGGTGTTCAAGGAACTGGTGAATGTAATATTCATCCAACTTACTCAGATTATCAATGCGATAATTGTAATTGTACAAAAGATGCGTCGTGTAAAGTTGGTAGTAGTTCACTTGGTAATGGGGAAGACGAAATTATTGAATTTGGGATTTTAATTGTAAAAGCAAGTAACTTCGTTATTGTAGATAAGTTATAAAAATCAAAAGGCAATAGTAAAGAAGATTTTGCTATTGCCTTTTGTGGTTATAAATAAACATTTAAAATAAAATAAATTTAAAATATAAATGAAAAATATCTTTCTAATCGTAATGGTTATGTTTCTCGGTCTACCTGTTAAGTCACAAACTGCAGAAGAATTAATTAAAAAAATGCATAATCCATTAAAAATACTAAAATCTATCCGTTTTGAAATGAATCATTCTAATTATAAATTTATTAATCTAGAAATAAAATCTCATATACAGGCTGATATCCAATTTGATAGTATTTCCTTAAAACGACCACATATTCAAAAATTAAACAGTAAAACTATTATTTTGTATGATAATGCTACTAAAATAAATAGAATGTTATTTACAAAAAAACAATTTATTACTATTCGGGAATATACCCGAGAGATTTTTATTGAACCCATAAATATTGAAAATTTGAATGATAAACTGCTATATTTTCAGATGGAAATATTTCCTTTTTTTGAGGCAACGGCTAATGCATATTTAGATTCATTAATTAACACTGAATATGAAAGTAATGATATAGATATGAAAAATATTACTTACGAAGTTTTAAGTGATACAGCATGTTTGAGTGGTGATTGTTATCTTGTTAAAATTTCAGCCCCTCTCATTGATTTTGCTACAGAAATAGCCAATGATACCAATGATGAAACTACTATGGTTGACTATAAAAATGAAAATCATTATTTTTGGATCAACAAAAAAACATATTTTCCTGAAAGATACAGAAAAGAATGGACCTTAAAAAACAATGAATTTGGATATTATGACGACTTTAGGTTTACAATGATTGAGAAAGATATAAAAATGGAAAATGCAGAATTTGAATTCAATAAAAAAGATTATAAAACCTATAGAATTGATGAAATATTACCTAAAGGACTCACTACTATACAGGAAGCATTTGTTAAAGCTCCCAATATTAAGGGTGTTAGCCAAAACGGAGATACTATAAATTTATACAACAATCATTCAAAAATGTATCTGATTGATTTTTGGTTTTCAAATTGTCCACCTTGCATCGGTGCAAAAAGATACATAGAAATGGAAATTTATGCTAAATACAACCCTTCTGATATTATGGTGTTGGGTATTAATCCGATTGATAAATCATTTGCAGCTGTTGAAAAAGCGATGAAAGAAGATGCCCCGCAATATCCTTATATTATTGATAAAGAAGCCGCATTGCAGTATCGTTTATCGGCTTACCCCGGTATTTATTTATTGAATAGCAAATTTGAAGTAATCCGTTCGTTTAATACCTTTAATGAAAGAATAAAGAATGAAATCGATGAAATTATAAAAAATCATTTAAAATAAACCGTATGGGTGCTAAAAAATTTATACTGTGTTTGATTTTGTTATTGCCGGCAACTGCTTATATGCAAAATGCCCGTACTCAATTACTTTCCATCTTAAAATCGTACGAACAACTACAATATTTTGATTTTAGCTTTACTTATACTTCATTGGATTGTAATAAGGATACCTTTTCTCTGGAAAACAAAGGTGAATTAATGTTTACCCGATACAAAAGCAAATCATACAACCAGATTGGTGGGCTATATGTCGGCATTTTCTTTTCAAATAAGTTTTTGAAAAACAAGCATTTTGAATTGAATGCTGATCTTGAAACAACAAGAGTTTTTGATAAGGAATACAGCAATGTCAGAATTTTCGAGAAAATGTATCAACAGTTAAACTTTACCCGTTTCAGGATCAATCAGCTGATTCCTCCTTTGTTTTTAAAAGATAGTTCTGAGTTATACAACCGCAGGTTTCTCGATAAAATATTAAATGAAAAGCTGTTAGATTCAGAAGATTCATTAATAACCAACATTGATATAAAAAATAACGAAAAGGACAAATATTATGGCTTTGAAATCTATTTTAATCATTTTGATGAAAACAAAGCCTTCAAAAAATGGGGTAAATATTTTGATCAACAATTTATAAAGGACTTACTGCATAAAAGATTTATAATCCAGATTGATAAACAAACTTTATTTCCGGTTGAATATCAGATTATATCAGATAGCAATCATTTTGAAACGTATAAAAATATCAATATAAATGCTAAGAATATTGCAAAAGCTACAAATTTTAATCTTTACAAGTGTGATCCTTTGCCGGCTGTAGTTTTGTTTACGCATCTATTTAAAGATAAATTAGTGAAGGGGGAACTTGTAAGACAGGATATACCTGCTTTTGATTTTACAGGCGTCAATTACCTGAATCAACAAAAAATCCGACTTTTTGATGCAACAGCAGAACATGTTTTGCTTTACGTCTGGAATAGTCAAACTATTGAAAACATCGATGAATTTAAGGAATTATGTAAATTTGCTGAAGAAAATCCTCAAAAACTTACGATTATAGGATTAAACAACTACGATGAATCTAAAGAGTATATCGAAAAAATATATAAAAAATATAATTGGAAATTTCCATCCATTAAAGGTAAAGATATCTGTAAAAAATTATATATTTCGGAGTCACCGACTTATGCTTTAATATATAAACGTGGAAATGAATATATGATAAATAATATGTATTTAATTCGAAGTCCCAAGAATATTTTAACTGATGTATCAAAATAGTCATTTTATAATATAGTAATAATCATAAAAAAAGCTCTGAAACTATCATTTTCAGGGCTTTTGCTTTTTCAAACCGCAACTGATTATCTTCTGATGCGATCGTTTCTTCTTTCTTTGATTTCCTTCAATAAAAACTTTTTAAAATCTCTTTCGGATTGATAAAGTTTCAGGAGTTTTTTGGGAGGCAAAACCTTTTTGAATTCACTATGGTATTTTTTACGCAAATCCAGTAGTTGTTGCGCCTGGATAATCTGTGCATCTGCTATTTCCAATGCTTCTTTATCTGTAATGGTTTCAGGGTTTATAGCTCTGTCTTCAATATTGTTTTTGCGGTAAGCTTTTAGCAATTCTTCGTTTTTATCGCTGAATTCATTGTAAACCGGCCAGAATTGTTGTGCTTCGGCTGAAGTTAGCGATAAAGCATTGGTAATGTAAGCAATTTTTTGGGCTTCAATTTTTTCTTTCAGTATTTTCTTTCTTTGTCCGTTTTGAGCATAATTTGGTATGGAAAACGTGACTACAAAAAGCAGAATGGCTAATTTGTAAATTAAAATTTGTGTTTTCATTTTTTTAAATATTAAATTTATAAATCGTTAAAAATATCGTTGCTATAAGAAGATTCAATTTCATCAGCTACTTCATCTATCGTATTTTCAATAGGTTGATGTACTTTGTTTGTTTTGTGATTATTATATGTAGTTGCTTCATTGGTAAGTACTTCAATCAATAAGGCTTCATCTAACTTGTCATATACAGTGCTGTTATCGTTTAATATTTCGTCCCAATAAATCGTATTGTTTTGTGCTATTGATTGGGTAGATTTGGTTTGGTAAAAATACAGTGTACCAACAGAAAGGATTAGAATAAGAGAAGCTGCAATTGCAAATTGCGGTTTCAGAAAGTAACTCATTAGATGCAAAGTATAGTTTTCTTTGTGTTTGGTACTTATCTTTTGTTGTAGGTGAACAGAAAGCGCATCAAAATATTGATCAGATGCATAAAAAGAATTCTCCTTTTTTATATTGGAAAGGGTAGGAGCCATCTTTTTTATTTCATTCAATATATTTTCTGAATTTTCCATTTTAAAATTTATTATGATGTTTGGATGTTGTTTTTTTGAAAAGGTTTAATTTTGAATGACTAATTCTTCAATTTTTTTTACCGCGATGTGATAGGAAGCTTTCAAAGCACCTACGGAAGTGCCTAATATTTCGGACATTTCTTCGTATTTCATTTCTTCGTAATACCGCATATTAAAAACCAATCGTTGTTTTTGAGGCAACGTTAAAATAGCTTTTTGTAATTTCAATTGTATTTCGTCTCCATTAAAAAATTGCGAGTCTTTTAACGAATTAGATAATTGCAGTTCAACATCAACTAAGGGTAAAAAGAATTTATTCCGTTTGCTCTTCAGAAAAGCAAGGGCTTCATTGGTGGCAATTCGATAAATCCAGGTATAGAGTTGGGCATCTTCTCTGAAACCTTCAAGGTTTTGGAATATTTTTATAAATGTATTTTGTACCAAATCGTCTGTATCGTCGTGGTCGATCACAATTCTGCGTATATGGTAATAAATGGATTGCTGATATTTTTTTACCAATAAATTAAAAGCATAATTGCGTGAATTTTCATCACGAAAAGCTTTTAAAATTTCATTATCAGTGTTATCAATCAATTTTGGTTGGGTTTTGGTTATTGGTTAATGGTTAATGGTTAATAATGCCAATCAAGGTTTGAAAACTATCATTTTTTACAATGTTAGATTCCTCACTTCGTTCTGAATGACAACTTTATCTTTAAAAAGTGAGGAAAAATGGA
Organism: Bacteroidales bacterium; assembly: GCA_038204725.1. Taxonomy (GTDB): domain Bacteria; phylum Bacteroidota; class Bacteroidia; order Bacteroidales; family JACABE01; genus JACABE01. The sequence goes on from JBBRCQ010000012.1 coordinate 5,103, forward strand.
CGGCGAAGCTGTCCATTTTTCCTCATTTAAACAACAGTTGGCTGTCATTCTGAATGTAGCTTAGCGGAATGAGGAATCCTTTTATTTTATAGAAGGTCTCATTGTTAATGTGTTTGACAAATTGCATCACTTATTTATTTAATTTTCAACTCTTGATTCGCATTAATAGTTACTGGTATTATACTATTTTTATACCTATTGCCTATTTCCTAATTACTAATAACCTAATTTTGATGCTAAAAATCGGAAAAGGTTTAATGTAATCCTGCTACATTAAACCTTTTCCATTGATAGTGTTTGATTATCAGTGTTTTCTGGTAATAACTTTTAAGGCGGCTTCTACTATTGCATTGGTAGTTAAACCATATTTTTCCATAAGTTGTTCTGGAGTTCCGCTTTCACCGAAAGAATCGTTCACGGCTACCATTTCCAAAGGAGCAGGGTTTTGTAAACCTAGTAATTGAGCAATGCTATCGCCTAAGCCTCCGTTCATTTGATGTTCTTCTGCCGTAACAACGCATTTTGTTTTGCTTACAGAATTCAAAATTGCTTTTTTATCCAGTGGTTTGATAGTATGGATATTGATTATTTCAGCAGTAATGCCTTTTGCAGCAAGTATTTCGCCTGCTTCGATGGCATGCCATACCAGATGTCCTGTTGCAAATATACTCACATCCATTCCTTCATTTAATAACAAGGCTTTTCCAATTTCAAAGTTTTGATCGGCTGGTGTGAAATTAGGTACTTTGGGACGACCGAAACGCAAATAAACAGGACCTTCATATTCGGCAATGGCAATGGTTGCCGCTTTGGTTTGGTTAAAATCGCAAGGATTGATCACGCACATACCCGGTAGCATTTTCATTAAGCCAATGTCTTCAAGTATCTGGTGGGTTGCACCATCTTCACCCAGTGTTAAACCTGCATGAGAAGCACATATCTTCACATTTTTACCTGAGTAGGCAACAGATTGACGAATCTGATCATAAACTCTTCCGGTTGCAAAGTTGGCAAAAGTTCCTGCAAAAGGAATTTTTCCACCTATGGTTAATCCTGCAGAAATGCCTATCATATTGGCTTCGGCAATTCCAATCTGGTAAAATCTTTCGGGAAACTCTTTTATAAAAGCATCCATTTTTAACGAACCTATTAAATCAGCACAAAGTGCTACAACATTGGGATTGCGTCTGCCTGCTTCGAGTAAACCTTCACCAAATCCGGAACGTGTATCGTTGGAACCGCTGTTTGTGTATTTTATCATCTTAATTTCTATATATATTTACTGTAGTTGTAATACCTGATTCTATTTTAAAGTCTTTATCTATGCTACTGATTGTTTTGGTTGACATTTTTCCTCTGAATACAATCCTATAACTTCCTGGTTGTAGAATGAGCGATTCAAAAGATGCATTTTCGTTTAAATTGTATAGCCACTTCATCTTATTGTCTTCCATCACATATAAGCTGCCATAGCCATTTACAACTGTGTTGATGACTGCAATCCCGGGCATGGGGATCTCAATGGAAGTTGTATTGCTTTGTTTTATTTCAACATCTTTAATGAGAAGTCTGGGCAAACATAAAACTTCCAGATCGTAATTTCCGCAAAGATATTTCTCGGTTTGATTGAAAAATTGGACATTCAACGTTTCTGAACTGCCTTTTTTGCGGACGATACATTGCAAATTCTTTGTATTGATGGCAGTTCCACCCATTAATTTTAATTTCATATAACCTTGAGACGCATCCAGTGCAATAATTGAATGTTTTCCGGGTATCAGCGTGATGTTGTCTTTATAAACCGGTGGAATGGTATGTACTACCAGGTTGTACTTTACCAAAGGATCGATGACCAAAGTATCGGGATTGCCTCTGTTGTTCAAAGTGTGAATGAAATTATATTTTATCAGACCTGAAAAGTTATCGTAAAAAGTCATGTTTACATTGGTTTCAGTAGGTTTCCCTTGTTCATCCAGTAGATTCACCTGAGCCGTTGTCGAATTTAAGGCTTGCGAAATTACTACGTTCAATGCTTTATTGAATTCAACTTCGCTGGTTGCATCAAAATAAGTTCCTACACAATCGAAACTTTCTTTAAAGTTTTTGCCGATCCCGATAATGAACGGTTTAAGAATGATCCCTTTTTTTTGTAACATTTGTGAAACTGCACAAGGATCACCACCACATTCCTCTAAACCATCGGTAATAAGAATTACAATATTTCTGCAATCTTTACAATATGGGAAATCATCTGCTGATTTTTCAAGTGAAAAAGCAATAGGTGTGGTGCCTCTTGGTACCAAACTCCTCAGTTTATGTTCTATTTTTTTAGTATTATTTTTCGAAAATGGGATTTCGAGTTTGGAATCGTCGCAATCCTGAGGCGGAAAATTTTTCTGATGACCGTAAACCCTAAAAGCTAATTCAAGGTTTTCTACATCTTTCAGGCTATCCAGCATATTCGAAAGTAATTTTTGCGCAATATTTATTTTGCTATCACTTTGCCATCGGGCAAACATGCTTTGAGAACAATCAAAAATAAAGAGTATTCTCGTTAATGGAGGTGGTGCATCCGTCTCTTTATCTTTCGGCTTTTGAGCGAATGATAATGAAGTTTGCAAAAGCACAACTACGATGAATATTAACTTTATAAATGCTTTCAATAAATTGATATATTAAAAAGTAAACTATTACGAATTACAAATTACAATTACAATTACGAATTACGAATTACGAAGTTCTAAACTATTAGCTCCATACTTTATAAATCCCGAATCGTACCTCTCGGAACTAAGCAAAGCTTAGCTTTACAAACTTTCTACTTACTTAGTAATCGCCCAAACTTTCTTCCAATTGAGCCAACGCTTTTGCCAATTGATCGTCGTTAGGTGCAGAACCGTGCCATTTATGAGTTCCCATCATGAAATCTACCCCACAACCCATTTCGGTTTTCATTAATATAACGACTGGTTTTTGTTTTCCGGTATGTTGTTTGGCAATTTTTAAAGTTGCAACTAATTCCTGCATATCATTTCCGTTGCATTCCAGCACATCCCAACCAAAAGCTTCCCATTTCAGTTTTAGATTGCCTAATGATAATACAACATCAACTGGACCGTCAATTTGTTTGCCATTGTAATCCACTGTAGCGATAAGGTTGTCCACTTTATTGGCAGCAGCATACATCATGGCTTCCCATATCTGACCTTCCTGCAATTCGCCATCACCGTGCAAAGTATACACTATACGGTCGTCGTTGTTCGCTTTTTTTGCCAATGCAGCACCTATTGCAACCGAAAGTCCTTGTCCCAAAGAACCGGAGGCAATTCTAATTCCAGGCAAGCCATCGTGTGTGGTAGGATGTCCTTGTAATCGGGTATTTATTTTACGAAAAGTAGCCAGTTCGCTTACGGGAAAGTAACCACTTCTTGCCAATACACTATAAAGTAAAGCAGAAAGATGTCCGTTTGACAAAAAGAACAAATCTTCATTGTTGCCATCCATATTAAATGGCTGAGGTTGATGTTTCATTACATCAAAATACAAGGCAGTCATAAAATCGGCGCAACCTAATGAACCACCCGGATGGCCTGAATTTACAGCATGTATCATTCTTACAATGTCTCTTCTTACTTGAGTAGAAGTGATTTTTAACGCTTCTATTGTTGGTATAATTAGTTCTTCAACTGATTGCATAATTTATAGCTTAATATTTGCTGCAAAAGTATGAAAAAAATATGATTCTAAGAATTATTGATGTATGGTTTTGATAATTTCGCAAAATTGTGATTTTGATAATTATTCATATAGAGTGTACAGAATCATTTTATGTTCATAAAAATAAATTAATGATGTTTTCACATATATAAATCTTTATTTGTCAGATTATTCAAAGAAGTTACCTTAAAACAAAAAGCCCTGTCAAAATGAATGACAGGGCTTTTTGATTGAATTTTATTCAGCTTACTTTGCAACCCTTTCGAGCCATTTAAGCATAAATATCATGGTAAACATCGAAATTGTACAAGCAGTTACAAATAACATCCATGTCATCCAAATTGGCACAGAATCATATAATATTGCACCCACAAATAGTAAAGAATTACCGATTGCTGTTGCACCTAACCATCCACCTTGCATTACGCCTTGGTACTGTGGTGGAGCTACTTTAGATACAAATGAAATTCCAAGTGGACTTATAAATAATTCTGCTACTGTAAGTACAAAATAAGTTCCAATCAACAGGAAGGGAGTTACTTTTAAACTCTCGTCGAATGGAATTCCTCCTTGATTGGGATCAATTGCAGCATGCATAGGTAAATGATAGATGTAAGAACCGATTGCCATAATTAAGAAACCTAAAGCTGCAATAGCCATACCTATAGCAATTTTCTTGGGTGTTGAAGGTTCCATGTTTTTACGTCTTAACCAACCAAATAAAAATAATACCAATGGAGTTAAAAATACAACAAAGAAAGGATTAATGGATTGAAAAATCTCTGCACCTTTTAAGGTAATACCTCCAAATGAAACTTTCATAATACTAAGATCCGTAAATTCTTTTGCAAAGAAAGTTAAGGTTAATCCATTTTGATGGAATGACATCCAGAAGAAAATTGCAACACCAAAAACAGCAAATAAAGCATACATACGTTGTTTTACTTCTTTGATATCCATTAAAATGGCATCTGGATCCGCAGCAGCTCCTGATATAACTGCTTTTTTAGGATTTGGGAAGTTTTTTTTGTTGACCAAATATATGATTAAAGAAATTGCCATTGCAAAAATAGCTACTGCAAATGCATAATGAAATCCGGTAGTAAATACATTTAGATAATTATTAGCAAAAGCAGTTATATCAGCAACAGGAGCTCCAGTAACAGCCGTTGACATTTTTGTTAGAGATTCTGATGCACCTGCATTGATAGACCCATCAAGATGAGCATGACATAAAGCAGGTAAATCTGCATTGTATTGAAAGCCATGTTTTCCTAGCCACCAGTTTCTCACTCCTATTGCTGCCAATGGAGCAAAAATAGCACCTACATTAATAAACATATAAAACAATGAGAAGCCTGAGTCTCTCATTTTACCAAAAGTTGGGTTATCGTACATCTGACCAATCAATGCCTGCAAATTTCCTTTAAATAAACCATTTCCAATTGCAATTACAAATAAACCGATACATGTTAATGTTAAAAATAAAGTTTTGTTAGGTGAAGGTGTTGGTGAAGGAATTGCAATTAGAAAATAACCAACTGCCATTAAAATTAAACCTGTCAATATTGTACCTTTATAATTTCTGGTTTTGTCGGCAATTAAACCTCCAACAAAAGCCAAAATATAAATTGAAAAGTAAAAGATTGAATAAATAATTCCTGCACTTGTACCAGACAAACCAAATTTAGCCTGTAAAAAGAGGACCAAGATAGCCATCATTGTGTAAAAGCCAAAGCGTTCGCCCATATTTGCCAACGCTGCTGCCAGTAATCCTTTAGGATGATTTTTAAACATAGTTTTTGATTTTAATTAATATTTTTTTTCTTTGATTTATCCTACAAAAATAATAAAAAAAAAATACTCTCAACGATTTTTTTCGTCTTCAGCTGTTTTCGGTATGATTTTAATTTATTGCACTTTGGCAAATGCAATAATATGTCCATCTAAGTCAGCACAATATGCTACTTCATCACCCCAATCTCTTATCTGTAATGGACTGATTGATTTCCCACCCGATTCAACAACTCGTAGATAATATTGCAATGGATTGTCGACATAAAGATAAATTTCGGAACGGGGAATACCATTCCCCGAAGAAGGATGAGGTATTTCTTTTCCCAAAATCTTTGCAATTCCTTCTTCAGGCATAATCCCTAATTTAGTATGCTCATTGATTGCAAATTCTGTCATCCCGGGAACATCTAATACGGGAGTTTGCTGTAAGATATGTTGGTAAAAATCTTTGCTTTTTTGTTGATCGGCAACATAAATAATAAAAATAACTTTGTTCATAAGTTTAAATTGATTTTAATACTTGTTCTATAATCAGTGATAGCTTCACTTGAAGCGAAATTGTCACTGTTGGTTGAATCCTATAACTTTATCATTATCTGTACTTTTATTTCCGATTTCGAGCTTCCTTGTATTTCATCTAATCCGGAACCTATACTGTTTTTGCCTGAATAATAACTTACTGCATATCTGAGCCACAGATCCATATTTTTACTTACATCATATTTTACCATCAAATAAAACCTGCTTCCTTTGTAATAATAAGCAGGAATGGAAAATGCATACAATACATCGCTTTCATAGGCATATAATCTTTCTTCATAAGTATCGGTATCAAAAAGTGCATAACGAGCAGATAATCTGAAAGGAAGCTTTTTGAAAGTATAAGTAATATCCTGATATATCAAAAATCCATTGTGGTTATAATCATTACCAACCTGATAGTTAATGAATTCTATTCTGTTTTTTAGAATGACGAAATCTGATACGATGTAAGATATATTCAAACGCAGATATTGTTTTTTTGTATTGTCTATATATTTTATAATCAAAGGATCAGCTGCATTGATAACTTTGTTTTTATTTCGGTATTGTACATACATTTCAATTCTTCGTGAGGGTTCATAATTTAATTTTACAAGGAATTCTGCGCCTTTGGAAGGAGCATCTGTGCGGTATTTGAGCCATGGAAATGAGAAGAAATCAGCATAAGCTGAAACTGACCATTTTGGAGCCAGACCAACATCAACGCCTGTAAAAAATCCTGATTCGTTGGCATTGCGACTGTTTTCGCCAAAAGCAATGCTCTTCATATTTTGATATTCTTTCTGATAATTTCTATAAATCATACTGAACGAAAAACGAGGATCAAGACTGGCCTGAAGTCCACCCATATAGGCCCATCCTCTATTTTGACTCATCGCAATTTCACCAAAAAAGTTAAATGGATAGAATAAGTAATTATAATTGAATCCATAATTTGTGTTTTCTTTTCCCTGAAACTCAAATTGGTTGTACAATTGAACATCCTTCATTAATTCAGGATTATATATTGTTCTGTAAGCTGTAGTTCCGATTTTAAAATTGTTTCTTTTAAAAGTAATGTTAGAACCGTAAACGGTTTCTTTCATTGAATTTTTATCTGCCAGTTCTCCGGGAGTTCTGTGGTAACCCGTTTCCTGAATTGAAGTAATATATAGATTTTCCTGTGTCAACGTATCTTGTTCGCCAACATTGGCATCTGAGTTTTTGTAAGAATAGAACATGGATATTTCAATGTTTTTAAGTCCGATGGTTGTGCCGATGCCTCTCAAAAATCCACTTTCATTGGCCGAAGCATAAGGTTTTATTCCCTGGGCATACTTTTTAACATCAATAGCATTGGACGATTTTCCCATGCCCAAACCCGTCCATAATGTTAGACCTTGTCCGAATTGTGCCTGAAAATCGCCAATTACCAATGACTTTACAATTCCAATGTTTTTTAAAGCGATATAAGCAGAATAAAAATCAAAACCATTTGTTTGTGTGCCTTTAAAAAACTCTTCACCGGGGTCTTTATCAGCTGTAAAGCCAAATTTAACGGCATCTCTGTAATTAAAGGAGTATCTGCAAAAAATCTTTGCCGGATTCCCTAAATATCGCTGATTAGGATTTTCAGCCAGCAATGAATCTGCAATTTCGCTATAACCAATTCTTTCTTCCGGAGAAATCTGATAGCGTGCCAATATAGTATGACGACCATATTGAAAAATATTTTTTATAGACAGATTTATTTTTTTATCGACTTTTTCAACATGGATATAGGGTAAGATTTTAAAAATGAGTGTGGTTGAAAATCCATTGATATACTGAAGTTCATAAATTGAAGCCAATTGCCCAGTATTAGCAATATAATTGAGCAAGTTGTTTATCTGAATATCATTCAATAACAATAACTTTTTGAGTTCATCCGCTTTGGCATTATTGATATTTACCGGATTTTCTTTGTAATAGCTGAGTGCTTCCACCAATTCGGTATAATCTAATTCGGCATCTGTATTTTCTGCAATGTTTTCTATTTTTTCCTCTACAATATTTTCATTGGTTTGTATCGGTTTTTCAGGAAGCTGAGCTAAAGTTGTTATTGTAACAAAACAAAGGAAAATACTTATAAGTGTTCGAATGAGTAATCCGAAAGTATAAAACAATGGGGTTAGATTGCTCATTTTTTCAGGTTAAAGTTATAGATCAATGAGAATTGCGGAGAATAACCCAGTGAGTAATGGATGGAAGAGGCAAAATCAAGCGTAAATTGATGATATTCAATTCCAAACCCAAAAGTATTGACGGTTGGATTGTTAGAAATGCCCAGTCTGATGTATGCAAATTCCAACAATTTGTATTCAAATCCGGCTTTAAAGGAAGGATCATATTGGATGTTTTTTTCTGATTCAATGGCTAGAATCAACTTTTCTGAAAAAGTATAACTGATGCCAAGTTTAAAAACGGATGGGATTTTTTCGTGGTTGTAATCGTTGAATTTAGCATTGACCGGATTAAAAACGTGAGCACCCAATGTTACATTGTGAGATAGTTTTGCCATGATACCCAATTCAAAAGTCAGCGCACTTTTGCTCCCGTAATTATCAGCCAATGAAGTTCCTAAATAGTCTAACTGTAAGCCTGCCGAAAAGTTTTTTCCAAAGGATTTTGCATAAGCCAATCCTATTTTTTGTTCTTTATAGACATTGTAACCAAAATGATGATAATTGATGCCAAAAACACCTGATTTGGTAGGATATATAAATGCCGCAGTTTTATAACTCAACGCTTTAACCAAAAACCGGTTTTCGAAATAAAAACCCGCTTTCATGGTTTTAATATCCGCAATTCCTGCCTGGTTGTTGTTAATAGACCAAAAATCTGATAACATTACGGAAGCACCGCCCATTCCAGCGGAACGTCCGCCGATGGTTGTGTTTTCATTCCCGGCATGAATATCAAAGAATAAATGAGAAAGTAAGAACAGGAAAAAAATAATTTTTTTCATTCGAACTCAGATTAATAAAATTGCCTTTACAAATATAATACAAGAAAAAGTATTATTTGAATTTTGAGCAACAATTTTTTAATCTTCTTATAGGAATTCTCATTGGTTGACAATATCAGAGAATTAAATCTATTTTTTATGAAATAAAAATTTAAAAATAAGCAAATTACACTTTATAATCATATTTTATACTTGCCAGTTCTTCGTTGGCTTTGGTGATTTTTGATTTTAAGCTCAACTTAAATGAAATCATTTTTTTCATCAATTCATCGTCGCTGATGGCCAAAATTTCAAGTGCAAGAATGGCGGCGTTTTGAGCTCCATTCAATGCAACTGTGGCTACAGGAATTCCCGGAGGCATCTGTAAAATCGAGAAAATGGCATCAATGCCTTCCAATGAAGATTTAATAGGCACTCCGATTACAGGTAATGGTGTAATGGCTGCAATTACACCCGGTAAATGAGCTGCCATTCCTGCTGCTGCAATAATAACTCTGATACCTCTCGAATAAGCCGTTTCGGCATATTCTATAACTTTTTCAGGTGTGCGGTGTGCCGATAATGCATTCATTTCAAATGGGATCTGCATCTCATTCAAAAATTTTGCCGCTGCTTCCATGATCGGCAGATCAGAAGTACTTCCCATAATTATACTAACTTTTGCTTGCATTTTTTATTATTTTTTTATTTATATATTTTTTATTTATGCCAATCAAGGGTTGAATTCAGGATTTTAAATTTCAGGTATATTCCCTACGGGAAAAAATCATGATCCCTGATGTTTTCTATTGACATTTATGCCCTAACGGGCAAAAAAAATAAAGATAATTCAACTCTTGATTCGCATTATTTGTTAATGGTCAGTTTTTATTTTTGTTCACTCTTCACTGTTCACTGTTCACTGATCACTGTTCACTATTAACTATTCATTATTTTTTGCACTGATTTTTTTGGAATATTTCAAAAAAAACAGTAAGTTTGCTAATTAAATTTTTTGTAAAAATAGTTATTAAATGGACAAAATAAAAGTCAAGGATAAAGAATTTGCAATATTTATTGAATCTGATAAGATATTGGAAGCTGTAGCCATTGTCGCTCAAAGAATTAATGTGGATTATAAAAGTAAAAATCCGTTGTTTCTGGTTGTATTGAATGGAGCATTTATGTTTGCCTCTGATTTGTTCAAAAAGGTAACGATTGATTGTGAAATTTCTTTTGTAAAACTTTCATCTTACAGTGGAACCACCACTACAGAAAATATGAAGCATTTGATTGGAATTAATCAGGATCTTAAAGATCGGAATGTAGTTATCATAGAAGATATTGTTGATACAGGCAATACGATTGAGTACATGATGGAATTATTGAAAAAATTGGAACCTGCTGATGTTAAAATTGTAACTTTGTTGATGAAGCCGGAAAAATATAAAAAAGAGTATTTAATAAATTATGTTGCGCTGGAAATACCTAATGACTTTATTGTTGGGTATGGACTTGATTATGATGGTTATGCCAGAAATTTGCCAGATATATACAAAATAATATAAGTGTTTAAAGTTTTTATAAATTAAAAATGTATTTTTAAGAAAAAAAGATAAGGAATAGTAAGTATTGTATCAAATGAAAATTTTAAATCATTTCTTTAAAACAATTACGGCTTGTTCTCTGTTTTTTGAGTACAAGCTTGCTTAAAATTAATAAATTCTAAAAGTACTTTATTAAAGAATTGGTAAGAATACGTAACCTATAGAATCTAAGTATCATTAAACCAGTAGACTATGTTAAATATTGCTTTATTTGGACCTCCGGGAGCCGGCAAAGGGACTCAATCTAAATCGCTCATCGAAAAATACAATCTTACTTATATTGCTACCGGTGATATTTTGCGTCAGGAAATTTCGGAAGGAACGCCACTTGGCTTGGAAACCAAAGCTATTATAGATAAAGGAGGATTGGCTTCTGATGAAACCATTGTACAGATTTTAGAAAACCGTATCATGGCAAATCCTGAATCCAACGGAATTTTATTTGATGGGTTTCCGCGTACTGTGGTTCAGGCTTATATATTGGAAGGGTTGTTGCTAAAAATGAATACTTCGCTCATGTGCATGTTGAGTCTGGAAGTTCCTTATGATGAATTGGTTAAACGTATGCTCGAAAGAGGTAAAATTTCCGGAAGAGCTGATGACATAGAAGATGTTATAAAATTCAGGTTACAGGAATATCAAAATAAGACCCTACAAGTTGCTGCGTTTTACAATGAAAAGAAAAAGTTTTTTCCAATAAATGGGGTAGGTAAATTAGAGGATGTTTTTAAAAGACTAACAAAAGTTATTGAGAAGAATCTCGAAAATGTTTGGATAAACATTGTTTTATTTGGCTCTCCGGGTTCAGGCAAAGGTACACAAGCTAAAAAACTAGCTTTAAAATACAACCTGGTTTATATTTCTACAGGAGAATTGCTCAGAAACGAAATAGAAAAGGACACCGAAATGGGTAAAATTGCCAAAACCTATATGGAAAAAGGAGACATTGTTCCCGATGAAATTGCCATAAGATTGATAGAAGGCAAAATTAAAATGAATCCTACAGCAAAAGGTTTTATTTTCAAGGGTTATCCAAGTAATATTGTGCAAGCATACATACTCGATGGATTGCTTCAAAGACTCGGAACTTCTGTTACAGGAATGCTGGAAATTAAATCCACAACTTTACAGTCTATCAGAAGACTCTCATTAAGAGCTAAATCAGCTTCTGCAAGAATCTATGATCTGGATCCGGAAATTATTATTCACCGGTTGGAAATTTATGAGACAAAATCACCAAAAGTGGCAGAATATTTTCAGAAACAAAATAAATTTTCTTCGATAAGTGGTGAAGGAAGTGAAGAAGAAGTTTTTCAGCGGCTATGTTTATCAGTAGAAAATGTAATGAAAAAAATAAGATAAAACAACATGTTCAACATTATTATATTAGGAGCTCCCGGTTGCGGCAAAGGAACACAATCTGCCAATATCATTCAGAAATATGGATTTACCCATATTTCAACCGGCGAAATTCTTAGAGAAGAAGTTGAACTCCATACAACAATTGGAAATGTTGTGAAAAAATTTATCGACAGAGGCTTTTTGGTTCCCGATGATATTATTACGCAAGAAATAGTTGTAACGGCAATAAAGCAGGAACAAACAAAAGGTATGCTGTTTGATGGGTTTCCCCGGACTCTTTTTCAAGCAGATTATTTAGATGATTTATTGTCCCGTAAAAAATCAAAAATTTCGCTGGTAATACAAATGGATGTGGATGAAGATGAGTTGTATAACCGTATAATAAATCGTTCAAAAGATTCACAACGAAGTGATGATAATCCCGAAACCATACAGAATAGAATAGCAGTATATTACAAGGAAACTCATCCATTGATAGATTATTATAAAAAACAAGGAAAATTGCATACTGTAAGGGCGATGGACCCTGTTAAAGATGTTTTCGGGAATATATCAAATATTATAGATGATTATTTAATAAAAGAAGGAATGTAATGGCAAGTTCAAATTTTGTAGATTATGTAAAAATATTTTGTCGATCGGGAAAAGGTGGGGCAGGTTCGCACCATTATCAACGATCAAAAATAAGTCCAAATGGAGGGCCGGATGGTGGAGATGGAGGAAGAGGATCGCATATTATCCTGAAAGGAAATGAACAATTATGGACTTTGTTGCATTTAAAATATACCAAGCATATTCATGGTGAAAACGGTGTAAGTGGCAGTGAGAATACAAGTACCGGTGCACAGGGTAAAGATGTTATCGTAGAAGTTCCATTGGGTACTGTAGTGAGAGATGCTGAAACTGAAGCCGTTGAATTTGAAGTTACTGAACATGGTCAGGAAGTAATTATAATGAAAGGTGGTCGTGGAGGTCAAGGCAACGAACATTTTAAAACTTCTACCAATCAATCGCCCCGTTATGCTCAACCCGGTGAAGAAAGTATTGAAGGCTGGAAAATTTTGGAATTGAAATTACTGGCAGATGTGGGGTTGGTTGGTTTTCCAAATGCAGGTAAATCAACACTTTTGTCTGTAGTATCAGCTGCAAAACCCGAAATTGCAGATTATCCTTTTACTACTTTGAAACCAAATCTTGGGATTGTTAAATATTACGATGATAAATCGTTTATTATGGCTGATATACCTGGAATCATCGAAGGTGCATCTGAAGGAAAAGGTCTGGGATTGCGGTTTTTGAGACATATCGAAAGAAATTCTATTCTCTTATTTATGGTGCCTGCTGATAGCAATGATATTAAAAAAGATTACAAGATTCTTGCCAACGAGCTAAAAAAGTATAATCCCGAACTGATGGATAAAAACAGAATATTAGCCATCACTAAATGCGATCTGGCCGATGAAGAATTGATGCGTGAAATGAAAAAAGAACTCCCACGTGGTATTCCTCATGTATTTATCTCTTCTGTTACCGGATTTGGTGTTCAAGTGCTTAAGGATTTAATCTGGAAACAATTAAATTCAACTGTTTTGTAAATTCTTAATTTATTTTATTGTTTGATTTCTTTTTGTATTATATTTGTTGATTATTTATTTAATTTAACATATATAAAATTATTAACAGGAGGAAACAATATGAAAATTACAAAATTACTTTTAATTGCTTTTTTTACTGCGTTTATTTCATCAACGTACAGTCAATCAACTATTTTTAAAATCAATGATTTTATGGTTTATCAAAAAATCCATAAAAAAATTGCCATTATTCCCATTGATATTACAGTGGATTCAAAAAGTATGCCCCGCGATTTAACAGTTGATGATTTAAATAAATTGCACGAAGATGAATCTATGTTCTTACAGGATTACTTTTTTGCAGTAAATTTAAATGAAAATCAAAAAGATAGAATGACTGTTGAAATACAGGATGTAAGAAAAACCAATAATTTATTGGAAAAAAATAATGTAAATTTTTTCAATATTTCTAAAATCAGCAAAGAAGATCTTGCTAAATTCTGCGAAGTAGATGCTGTAGTCGTAGTTTTCTTCTATAAATCCAATCAGATTGTCAACGATAGACCAAGAAACACAATTGACTCAAGAGTGGCTATATTTGATAAATATGGAAAACTATTATGGGAATACTACGATACCATTTATGCAAGCGGAGATAAAAATGCGCTTTATCTTGAAAAAACAATATTAGAAAAAGCAGCCAAAAAAATGCCTTACCGTGAAGAAATTAAAGAGGTAACGGCAAAATAAATCACCACAATATTATATGTAAATGTCTACTGAATTAATATCAATGAATCATTTGATATTAATTCAGGAGGCTATTGATTATTTATATTTTAATAATTTAATTCACTCCGGATAAATGAAAAAAATAATAATTTATTGTTTTTCAAATTTATTTTTGAAAGCAAAATGTGTTTTTTTTGCAGGTTTAATTGTCTCACTTCTATTATATTCATGTGTAAAGGAAGGCGATTTTGAATTTGATAAACTTGCAAGTAATACCTATGATCCAACTCTTGCTATTCCTTTTATAAGTACCAGACTCTCATTAAAGGACATACTTAAAGATACTTCAGGGATTATTCAGACCAATACTGATAATTCTCTAAAGTTGGTGTATGATGCTGACGATATTCATACCATCGAAGCAAAAGAATTATTAATAATTCCTAATCAGCAATTGCAAACAGATAATAATAATTTAAATTTCCCTCCTATTCCTATTGGCGATACTTTAACTTTACCTTCTATTCCCATTGTTTTCCCTTTTGATATGCCAAAACCCGGACAAATAATTGATAGTGTTTATGTTAAAGCTGCAATTTTAAAATTGAACATCAAAACTGATCTTAATCATTCAGGAAATATTGTGCTAACGTCTCCAAATATAAAATTATCAAATGGACAGGCTTTTAAAGTAATCATTCCTTTAGATTATTCTTCAAGTATTATAAATGTAGACCGGGAAATCGATCTTTCGGGTTGTGTGATTAAGTTTAATAATACACCGGGGCATACCAATGAATTACTATTTAATTACGTTCAATCCATATATGGAGATATCAACGCTAATAATGCACCTTATTTTTTGCATTTTCAAACGAATCTGAATGATTTTACTTTCAATAAATTTTTTGGATATATCGGATTCTATGAATTAGATATTCAGGAATCTATTGTAATTCAACAAGATCATATTCAAGATTTATTTGATGTGATTAATTTTTCTAAAGTGGGCTTGAGTGCAAATTTTAAAAATTCTTTCGGAATGCCTGTAGAAATTCAGATTGATACAATACTAGCGGTAACACCTACCGGGAATGTGCTTGTAACGAATTTCCCAAATCAAAATCCATTTGATCTTAATTATCCTTCTCTGAGCCAGATTGGCCAAAGTTTAAATACAATTATTCCCTATCAGGAGAATGCATCTTTGGCTGTTGTCATTAATAAGTCTCCCACTGAAATTATTTTTAAACTAAAAGTAAAATTAAATCCGGATAATAATGCTTCTATTCCAAACTTTATGTTAGAAAACAGCAAAATTGATATTGGACTACATTTAGAGTTGCCTTTAGTGGGAAGGATGAATGGATTTGTACTTCAAGATACGCTTGGGTTTGCTTTAGCTGAGAAACTCGAAAATGCTGAAGAAGTTACATTTAGAATAAATGCCACCAATGCTTTCCCCTTAGATGTTAATGTTCAGGTATATTTTGCAGATAGTTTGTATCAAATCATTGATTCTATTATTCCAAATAGCGATAATATTATCCTTTCAGGCTTGGTTGACGCGACTACACATATTGTTACAGTACCAACACCGAAACTCACTGAAGTTGTAATTTCAAAAGAGCGAGTTAGAAAAATTGAAAGAATGAAGGCCAGCAATTTAATTATAAGGGGTAAACTTTCTTCATTCAATAATGGAAATCAAGATGTTAAAATTACATCTAAAGATTATCTGGATGTAAAATTGAGTATGAAAATTAAATTAAATGTAAATACTAAATAGCAGGAGGAAGGTAAATGAAAAATAGAAAAGTTATACTACTTGCTGCGATCATTGGTTTTGCATGCATACAAAAAAATGTAAAAGCTCAGGATGGGAATACTATTTATTTTATGAATAACATCCCACAATCCAATTATTCAAATCCTGCAACCTTGCCTAACTGCAATTTTTACTTAGGGATTCCCGGCATTTCTTCATTGGGAATCAATCTTGACAATGGAAGTTTTTCATACAATGATATGTTTTCACGCAGATCGGATGATTCGTTGATGCTGGATAAAGAAAAATTGCTTGGTGCTTTAAAAGACAACAATAAACTATCTTATGATTTTACGGAACAACTTTTTGCACTTGGATTTAGAGTAAAACGCAATTATTTTACGTTGAGTGCTGCTACTAAAATTTCTACTAATTTTAACTATACCAAAGATTTTATGACTTTCTTATTGAAAGGAAATGAACCTTTCATCGGTAAAACAGCTAACTTAGGTGATTCAAAATTAGGTTTGAATGCATACAATGAAATAGCCCTGGGGTTTTCAAGAGAAATCAATAAAAAGCTAACACTTGGTTTGCGATTCAAATACTTAATGGGTATTGTAAATGTATACACCG
This sequence comes from Bacteroidales bacterium, assembly GCA_038204725.1. Taxonomy (GTDB): domain Bacteria; phylum Bacteroidota; class Bacteroidia; order Bacteroidales; family JACABE01; genus JACABE01. The sequence goes on from JBBRCQ010000012.1 coordinate 21,804, forward strand.
AAAGGTCAAGTCTTTTATTAACTACGGATGCCAATACATACGCACTTACAGCTTCATCTGATTTTTTAATTCATTCATCATCACCCTTTGATAGTTTGCAAAGTATTGATAAACAGATGAAAAATATGAATTCATCGAGTTTTACTAAAAATAACGGCTTTGCATTTGATTTTGGAGGAGAATATCGTTTAAACAATCAATGGGCATTTGGAATGAGTATCGTTGATTTAGGTTCAATCAATTGGAAATCAAATGTAACTGAATACAGAAGTAAAAATCCGAACAAACAAATAACCTTTAGTGGATTTGATTTCAATGAGGCATTTCCTGGTGGGAATTTAGATAGTACAGTGATTGATAATTTAATAGATTCAATTCAGAATGCACTTGGAATTGATGAGTTTGATGGATCTTCCTATAGAGCTCCACTCAAAACAAAACTATATACGAGTGTTGCTTTTTCTCTAACACGTAACGATCGGTTTGGCTTGCTGATGCGCAATGATTTTGCCAACGAATCGGTGAATACTTTGTTGAGTGTTTCGTATAACCGTAATGTCGGAAGATGGTTTTCCATCACATTGAGCAATACTATTGTAGCAGGAACATTCTTTAATCCTGGAGGTGGTTTTAGTGTAAACATGGGCTCTTTTCAGTTCTATTTAATAGGCGACCATTTTTCCTCTTTGTATTTAGCTGATATGAAAAACATGGGTATTCATTTTGGAATGAATCTTTTATTTGGTAGAACCAAACAAGGATCCCGTTATGAAAAAGTAAAACCTATCGCTATTGAAGAAGAAAGAAGTTCCAGATACAGAAAACCTACACCGGTTGTTTCAGACTCTGTATTGTTACCAAACAACAACATCGTAAAATTGACTGATACAGTAAAAATAGCTGATTCCGTTAATTTGAATCCTGTTATTGATACCAATATTTTACCGGTAGTAGATACTTCAATCATATTACCGGTTGATACAGTTGTTCCGGCACGGTAGATACAGTAAAATCTATGATCATACCTGTTGAACCTACGCCAATAAAAGAAGGCTCTTTTAAAACAAATGAACCTCTGCTGAAAACGACTGAAATTATTGAAAATGGAAAACCAGCTGTAACACCTCCAAAAAGTACAGCTGTAAAGCCAAAAAACAATAGCAGTTATAATACCTAAAAAGTAAAAATAAAAAAAGAGGTTGTCAGTAATGACAGCCTCTTTTTTATGTTTCTGAATTTACCAGAATTGCTTCGAATTCCGTCTTCTTTCTTCTTTCTTTTTTCTTCCGATCCCGAATCGCTTTGCTCTCGGGATTTCGCTTCGCTCAACTTTTTACTCAATAATCCTCAACTTTGCGAATTTAAGCAAGAGTTGTTTAGAGCCTATATTTTCAAAATGAACAGTTGCTTTTCTGTTGGCTCCACTGCCTTCAACCTGTAAAATTTTTCCTCTTCCAAAACGATCGTGTTCAACTTCCATACCTGTTTGTAAGCTATCGAAGTCTTCTAACAGTGATGAATTGGAAACCTGATCCGTATTGGTTTGTGGAATGATTTTCTTTAAATTTGTCTGATTTGATGGTAAAGCAGGCTTTGCACCAATTTTAGTAAAACTGTCTTCGTGGTATAGTTTTTTGAGCCCCGGATTTTTTTGAGGGAAATCCAGAAATTGGGCATCAATTTCTTCGATAAACCGGCTGGGTTCTGCATAGCTAAGATCTCCCCAACGGTAGCGGGTTTCGGCATAGGAGAGTGTGAGCTTTATTTCGGCACGGGTTATGGCTACATAAAACAACCGGCGTTCTTCTTCCAGATCAGCCCTGGAGCTGACAGACATAATGGAAGGGAAAAGATTTTCTTCCATGCCCACGACAAATACGTAAGGAAATTCCAGACCTTTGGCTGCATGAATGGTCATGAGTGCAACCTTGTTGTTATCATCTTCACCTTCGTTGTCTGCATCGGTCAACAATGCAATGTCCTGCATAAACTCATCCAGGCTGCGGATACTGTTGGGTGCTTCACCGGTTTCTACATCAAAATTCAACATATTAACCTCTGATTCCGAAAAATCTTTGATAGCATTCAGTAATTCTTCAATGTTTTCAATCCTGCTTACGCCTTCCGGGGTATCATCATCATTGAGGGCTTTCATAATACCCGATGTGATGGCAATATTTTTTGCCAGCTCATAGGCATTCTTGGTTTTAAGCAAGATGCTGTAGCTTTTCATTTTGGCTACAAAATCGTTAATTTTTGCTTTGGTACCCTGATTGATATCCACTTTGATATAATCCAGGCTTTCCATCACCTGCCACATTGTTTTATTGTTCTCATCAGCAGCAATTCGTATGCGGTCAATAGTGGTCTGTCCGATACCACGGGTAGGGAAGTTGATGATGCGAAGCATGGCTTCTTCATCGTTGGTATTGATTACAAGACGGAAATAGGCGAGTATATCTTTTATTTCCTTGCGTTTGTAAAAAGATAATCCCCCATAAATGCGGTAGGGGATGTTTAGTTTTCGTAAAGCTTCTTCCATTGAACGCGATTGTGCGTTGGTCCGGTATAAAATGGCAAATGCATTGTTGGCCAATTGGTGATTCATTTTCAATTCGAAAATTGAATTGGCTACCAATGCTCCTTCTTCGTTGTCGCTGCCAGCTTTTAGGATTTTAATCTTATGTCCTTCGTCGTTATCGGTCCAGATTTCTTTAAAAATCTGGTCTTTATTTTTGGCAATTAAACTATTGGCAGCATTTACAATGGTTTTGGTAGACCTGTAGTTCTGTTCCAGTTTAAAAGTTTTTAAATCGGGATAATCGCTTTTGATATTTAAAATATTCTGAATGTTGGCTCCACGAAAGGCATAAATACTCTGTGCATCGTCGCCTACCACACAAATATTTTCGTTGTTGGCAGCCAGCTTTTTAACGATCAGATACTGTGCATAATTAGTATCCTGGTATTCATCTACCAAAATGTATTTGAATTTTTGTTGGTATTTATACAAAACATCAGGGAAGTCGCGGAGTAAAATATTGGTATTAAACAATAAATCATCAAAATCCATTGCAGAAGCTTTGCGTAAACGGAGATTGTAAAGTGTAAACAATTGCCCGATCATGGGTTTGTTGGCCATTTTGTCCTGCTGCAGCAACTCTGCATTCATATTGTAATCCACAGCAGAAAGCAGACTGCTTTTTGCCGAAGAAATACGGTGCAATACAAAGTTGGGAACATATTGTTTTGGATCCAGATTTTGTTCTTTGATGATGCTTTTTATCAAACTCTTGGTATCGTCAGTATCATAGATGGTAAAGTTGGATGGATATCCCAGTTTTGCGGCTTCAAAGCGAAGCATACGTGCAAAAATAGAGTGAAAAGTTCCCATCCATACATTGCGGGCATCGGAATTGCCTACCAGTTGATGCACCCTTTCCTTCATTTCTTTGGCTGCCTTATTGGTAAATGTAAGTGCAAGTATATTGAAAGGATCTACTCCTTTGCTCAACAAATAAGCGATGCGATAGGTAAGTGCCCGGGTTTTTCCGGAACCTGCTCCGGCAATAATCATGATGGGACCTTCGGTAATCTCAACGGCTTTGCGCTGAGCTTCATTCAATTCGTCTAAAATATTCTTCAAGTTTTTGCTCTCCTTTTCAATTTCCAAAATTACAACAAAGATTTCAAATGAGGAAATGAAATGTTATAACTATTCGGCTCTTCCTAAATTTCCGATAAATCGGAACAGATTCTTCCCAAAGGGAAGGACATCAGGAAAGTAAGTAAGGATACTACGAATTTTATCTTTTTTACTATTTAATAAATGACACGACTCATTTGAATAAGTACTTAAGCAAAAGTCTCCCCTTTGGGGAGATTTAGAGGGGCCTTTTATATAAAATTAAAATTCTCTTTTGAAGTTATTTTTTCGCAATAATGACATTGCAGTTTCATAGCATCCTTATCAATTACAGAAAACTTGGTAGGTATGTTTTCGTGATTGGTTACACAATTGGGGTTGATGCATTTAATAAATTTCTTGACAATCAATGGTACTTCTACCGCTTTCTTTTCAATAATTTCAAAATCTTTAATAACAATTAAGGTGGCTGAAGGGGCTACAATTGCAATTTTATTACTTTCTTCTTTTTCGAAAAATTTATTTTTTACTTTGATGATACCTTTTTTGCCGTATCTTTTGCTGTCGAGATTGATTCCAAACAAAATCTGATTGTCAAAACTATCCAGACCCAACATTTTGATGACCTGAAAAACAACTTTGGAGGGGATATGGTCAATAACAGTACCATTTTCCAAAGCAGATACGATTAATTCTTTTCTTGTTTTCTTACTTTCCATTGTATTATAACTTTATAATTTTGAATCTGATTTTACTTAATACCTAATATAGAAGCCATCAAAGCCTGACGAACATATACACCGTTGCGAGCCTGTTGAAAATAATAAGCTTCCTTCATATCGTCCACATTTTCGTTGATTTCGTTTACACGTGGCAATGGATGCAATATCTTTAGATTTGGTTTGCAATTACCCAACATATTGCCGTTTAAGATATAGGCATCTTTTACTTTTTCGTATTCAACAGGATCCGAAAAACGTTCACGCTGAATACGTGTCATATAAAGAATATCTACAAATGGCAACACTTCATTCAGGTCAGTATATTGATAATATTCAAGATTTTTCTCTTTAATATGTCGTTTTACTGAACTGGGCAGCTTTAATTCGGCAGGAGAAACAAAATGGAAAGTGCAATTAAAATTCGTAAGTGCGATTACATTGGAATGAACCGTTCTGCCATATTTTAAATCGCCAACAAAGGCAATGTGCAAATTGTCCAGTTTTCCCTGTGTTTTGCGGATGGAATACAAATCGAGCAGACATTGTGTTGGATGCTGATTGGCACCGTCGCCTGCATTGATAATAGGCACTGAAGATACTTCGCTGGCAAAACGTGCACTGCCTTCCAATGGATGGCGCATCACAATTAAATCGGAATAATTTGCTACAGTTTTAATGGTATCTCTCAACGATTCGCCTTTTTTAACACTGGAACTTGAAGCATCGGTAAATCCGATAACTTTTCCGCCCAATTGGTTGACGGCACTTTCGAAACTCAAACGTGTTCGGGTAGAAGGTTCAAAAAACAAAGTAGCTACTACAAAGTTTTCGAGGATTTTTTGCTTTGGATTTTTCTCAAATTCTTCAGCAATATCAAGTATTTTCAGATACTCTTCTTTAGAATAATCGTTGATTGAAACTAAGCTTTTGTCTTTCATTTTTTTTGGTTTTTTATTCGGTTCAAAATTACTACAAAATAAAATAATATTCAAAAAAAAAGGCGACTAAATGAGTCGCCTTTAAATTTATGATTAGTTACATCCGCAGCCACAGCCGCTTGTAACTAAATTGTGCTTTTTAATAAAATCAGCCACTACTTCCGTTAAGTTAGGATGACCAATTTCCTGTAATTCGTAATCAACTTTTGTATAAGGTTTGTTGATTTTGATGATTCTTGTCAAATCAATTGGTGTTGCAATTACTACAGCATCACAATCGGTATTGTTGATAGATGTTTCAAGATCTTTTACCTGTTCATCACCATAACCCATTGCTGGCATTAAAGTCCCGATGTTAGGATAAATTCTGAAAGTTTCAGCAATTTTACCAACAACGAATGGACGAGGATCCACCAGTTCTTTTGCACCGAATTTCATAGCAGCAACAGTACCGGCACCCAATTTCATTTCACCGTGAGTAAGGGTTGGACCATCTTCCACGACCAATACTCTTTTTCCTCTGATGAGTTCAGGATTATGAACCGTTAAAGGAGAAGCAGCATCCACAACGATAGCTGTAGGATTGATTCTGGCAATGTTGTCTCTTACTATTTGAATAGCTTCAGGAGCAGCACTGTCCATTTTATTGATAACGATTACATCAGCAACACGGGCAGTAACTTCACCAGGATAATAGTTCACTTCATGACCTGGACGGTGTGGGTCAACTACAGTTACTGTTAAATCAGCTTTAAAGAAGGGGAAGTCATTATTTCCGCCATCCCATAGTACAACGTCACATCCATCAGGATCGTTTTCAGCAGCTCTTAAAATGGCTTCATAATCAACCCCTGCATAAATAACGTTTCCACGTACTACATGTGGTTCGTATTCTTCCATTTCTTCAATGGTACATTTGTGTTTAGCTAAATCTTCAACAGTGGCAAATCGTTGAACTTTCTGTGCATTCAAATCGCCATATGGCATTGGATGACGTGCAGCTACAACTTTCAACCCCTGATCCATCAATAATTCGATGATTCTTCTGGAAGTCTGACTTTTTCCACAACCTGTTCTTACAGCACCTACTGCAATCACTGGTTTTGTGCTGGCAATCTGAGTGTCCTTAGGTCCTAATAAAATAAAGTTGGCACCGGCAGCATTCACGATAGAGCTCACATTCATTACTCTTGGGTAAGGAACATCGCTGTATGAAAATACACAATCATCTGCTTTTAATTCTTTGATCAATCTTGGCAATTCCGATTCAGCCAAAATAGGGATACCTGCAGGATATAAATCTTCTCCGGCTAATTCTTTAGGATATTTTCTTCCATCAATATCTGGGATTTGGGCAGCTGTAAAAGCTACAACATTGTAATTGGTATTGCCTCTGTAATAACAGTTAAAATTGTGAAAATCACGACCGGCAGCTCCAATAATGATAACATTTTTCTTCATTATATTAGACCTTTATATGTGAATAAATGATTGATTTAAATATTGATTGCAAAGTTAAAATTTTAACCTTAGTAAACAAGGATAATTTAAAACTTTATTGTAAAAATTTGTTAAATCTAAGTTTGTCAATTATTTACAGTCTAATTTGTTGGTTGTCATCATTTTCGTCATTGTAAAATACGCCTTCAGTATCCAGCGTTTTTAAATTGATTTCACATACTTTATTGATAAGGTTTTTATTAGATTTGGTTTTTACCCGAATATAATTGTCAGTAAATCCATAAATAAAACCATGATGAATATCCGATTCAAAAAGTACTTTTTTTGTTAAACCAATATTCTGCATATAGAAATCATGTTTCTTTTGATCTGATAAGATTTGCAGTGCTTTGCTTCTTTCGCGACGGATATTTACGGGCACTTTGCCTTCCAGATGAGCCGCAATGGTATCAGGTCGTTCGGAATAGGTAAAAACATGCAGATAGGAAATAGGCAAGGCTTCAATAAAATCGAAGGTATCCTGAAAATCCTCATCCGTTTCGCCGGGAAATCCGGTAATCACATCGGCTGCGATGCAAGCATCCGGCATCAGTGATTTTATTTTATGAATGCTGTCCGCAAATAATTCCCGTTGATAATGGCGTTTCATCATTTTCAAAATCTTATTACTGCCCGATTGTAGGGGAATATGAAAATGAGGTAGAAATTTATTTGATTTGGATACAAATTCAATGATGGCATCGGTCAGCAAGTCAGGTTCTATGGACGAAATCCGGTAACGTTCAATGCCTTCTACCTTGTCTAAGGCTTGAATCAGCTGAAAAAAATTTTCGTTGTTTTGTTTACCAAAATCACCAATGTTTACACCCGTTAGGATTATTTCTTTTAAGCCTTCACCGGCAATGGTTTGTGCAGATTTAACAATATTTTCAACGGTATCGCTTCTGCTGCGGCCTCTGGCAAAGGGAATGGCACAATAGGTGCAGAAATAATCACATCCATCCTGAATTTTAAGGAAAGAACGTGTTCTGTCGCCTGATGAATAGGAGGGGATAAATGCATCAGATTTCTCCATCTGCTTTACATCGCAATACGCACAACTTTCTTCTGTGTTATTTTTATGATTTGTAAGCATTTCGAGTAAGCGATACTTTTCATTATTGCCCAGAATAATATCTACGCCTTCAATGCCTTGAATTTCACTTGCTTTGAGCTGTGAAAAGCAGCCAATTACTGCAACCTTAGCATCAGGGTTTCTTTTGATGGCACTTCTGATGGCTGTCTTGCATTTTTTTTCGGCAATAGAAGTAACTGTACAGGTATTGATTACATACACATCCGCATTTCCCTTGAAATCGGCTATTTCAAAACCGTTTTCAATAAATTGCCTTGATATCTGTGATGTTTCAGCAAAATTCAATTTGCAACCAAACGTTTGAAAAGCTACTTTTTGTTTCACGCTTTTTTTTGTTATTGGTTATTAAGTTATTAGGCAATTAGGTTATTCTGTTATTCGTTCCACTCTTCACTCTTCACTGTTCACTGTTCACAACGTTTCCATATAAGTCATAATCTTCAGCTTTTGTAATTTTTACATTGTAAAAATCGCCAATATTCAGCTTATTTCCATTGACAGCTATCAAGACTTCATTGTCCACTTCAGGGGAATCGAATTCGGTTCTGCCAACCCAGTAATCGCCTTCTTTACGGTCGATGATGGTTTTAAAAACATTGCCAATCTTAGCGTTGTTGATTGCGGCTGAAATTAGCTGCTGAATACCCATGATTACGTCTCTTCTTTCTTCCTTCACTTTTGCAGGGATGCTATCCTTTATTTTGTATGCTGATGTATTTTCTTCAGGAGAATAGGTAAACACACCCAGTCTTTCGAATTTGGCTTCTGAAACAAATTTTAGCAATTCTTCAAATTTAGCCTTGGTTTCGCCGGGATATCCTACAATCAGCGTCGTTCGTATGGAGATTCCGGGTACTTTTTCCCTCATTTTCACAACCAGATCCCGGGTTTTATTCCCGTCGATATTGCGTTTCATCGAAGACAACAATTCATCATTGATGTGTTGCAGCGGAATATCAAGATAATTGCAGATATTTTCGTGTTTTGCCATCACTTTGAGCACTTCCATAGGAAAAGCAGCAGGATAAGCATAATGCAGACGTATCCATTCCAATCCCTTCACAGCAGCCAGCTTTTCAAGTAATTCGGCCAATTTTCGCTTCTTGTACAAATCCATTCCGTAATAGGTCAAATCTTGTGCGACCAAAATTACCTCTTTAACCCCTTGAGTCACCAACCATTCAGCTTCCGCCACCAGATCCTCCATAGGTTTTGAAATATTCTTACCACGTATCAGCGGGATGGCACAAAACGAACAGTTGCGGTTGCACCCTTCCGCAATTTTTAAATAGGCATAATGTTTTGGGGTCGTAAGCATTCGTTCTCCCAATAATTGGGTTTTTAAATCCACTTCCAGCGTCTGAAGCAATTCTGATAAGTCGTTGACCCCATAAAATGCATCCACTTCCGGCATTTCTGCAGTCAGTTCTTTTTTATAGCGTTGAGACAAACATCCCATAACATACACTTTCTTAACCTTTCCCGTTTTTTTTGCATCCGAAAAATTTAAAATTGTATCAATGGATTCTTGTTTAGCATCTGCTATAAATCCGCAGGTATTGATAATGATGATGTCGGCATCTTCTTTTTCCGATTCATGAATCACATCGTACTTATCGGCCAATTGACGCATTAATTGTTCTGAATCCACAAGATTCTTGGAACAACCCATGGTGATGATATTTATTTTTTGCTTGGGTTTTGTTTTCAACGTATATTGTTTTTTAACCCTGACAGGGTTTCAAACCCTGTCAGGGTTTTGATATAATTACTATTTGTTCCTATTTGTTTGTTTCCAACCCTGTCAGGTTTTTGATATAATTATTATTTGTTCCTATTTGTTTGTTTCCAACCCTGTCAGGTTTTTGATATAATTATTATTTGTTACTATTTGTTTGTTTCCAACCCTGACAGGGTTTCGATGTAATTATTATTTGTTTCTATTTGTTAGTTTCCAACCCTGTCAGGGTTTCGATGTAATTACTATTTGTTTCTATTTGTTAGTTTCCAACCCTGTCAGGGTTTCGATATAATTATTATTTGTTCCTATTTTTTTGTTTTCAACCCTGACAGGGTTTCAAGTAATTTTTTATTCTAAACTATCAAGTTTCAAACCCTGTCAGGGTTCTAAGATTTGAAATTTTGTTACATTTTGCTCAAGCAAAAAGTAAAATAAAATAAAAAAAAGTTTCTTTGAATTTGCAGTAAAGAAGATGCATTTAGGTGTTTATTTAAAGACTTATAGATAAAAACCTAGCTAAACAGCGATTCAACGAATGCCTGTTTATTAAATACCTGCAAATCTTCCATTTTTTCGCCAATACCAATGTATCTTACAGGTATTTTAAACTGATCGGAAATGCCGATTACCACACCACCTTTGGCAGTGCCATCCAGTTTGGTCAAAGCCAATGCATTTACTTCAGTAGAAGCGGTAAATTGTTTTGCCTGTTCAATTGCATTCTGACCGGTTGAAGCATCCAACACCAATAAAACTTCGTGAGGTGCACCCGGAATAACTTTTTGCATCACTCTTTTGATCTTGGTTAACTCTGTCATAAGATTGATTTTGTTGTGCAAACGGCCAGCAGTATCAATAATTACTACATCCGATTTGCGTGCCAATGCAGAAGCCACAGTATCATAAGCCACAGAGGCCGGATCGGCATTCATTCCCTGACTGATAATAGGGACACCCACGCGATTAGCCCAGATGATAAGCTGATCGACAGCTGCAGCCCTGAATGTATCGGAAGCACCCAATAATACGGATTTTCCGGCAGCCTTGAACTGATAGGCCAATTTGCCAATGGTAGTGGTTTTGCCCACACCATTCACACCAACAACCATTATTACATAAGGAGTTTCTCCTGTTGGGAATGAAAAATCATTGCGATTTTCGGTTTCGTTTTTCTGAAGCAAATCGGCAATTTCTTCTTTGAGGATATCATTCAATTGCTCAGTACCCAGATATTTATCTTTTGAAACCCTATCCTGGATTCTTTCAATAATTTTTAGGGTAGTTTCTACACCCACATCCGAAGTAATCAGGATTTCTTCGAGTTTGTCCAATACTTCATCATCAACTTTCGATTTGCCAATGATGGCTTTCGAAATCTTCGCAAAAACACTTTCTTTGGTTTTTGAGAGGCCTTTATCAAGGTTTTCTTTCTTTTCCCTTGAAAAAATAGAAAATATACCCATAAAATAATTGATTTTGACTGCTTTGTGAGTAAAAATTTATAAAGTAAAAAAGTTTACTTTATTATCATTTTGTCTCGCTTCAGGCGAGAGAGGAAGTGGTGTGAGTTTGTTGAGTTATTAAATTAATAAATGCTGCCATTTATCAATTTAAATACTAAAATAAAACAATTTAGCAAATGATGGATATACAAAAAAAAAGTCCCGAGAAAAGAGTCGGGACTTTTCTGTAAAATTCAAAATAAGCCTACGCTTTATTTGCTAAATATTCTTTAACACTATCATTAGGAATAATAGTTTCTTTCCACATATATGCACCTGTTTTAGGTGATCTTTCCATACGGTATACTTTTGCGAAATCCTTACCTGTGGATGTTCTTAACGTTGCAACTACTTTTTTTGCCATAATTCAAACTTATTTAATTTCTTTATGAACTGTCATTTTTTTAAGGACTGAGTTGTATTTTTTCAACTCTAATCTTTCAGGTGTATTTTTTTTATTCTTGGTAGTAATATACCTTGAAGTACCTGGCATTCCGCTGGTTTTGTGTTCTGTGCACTCCAATATTACCTGGACTCTTGCGTCTTTACTCTTTTTGGCCATCTCTATGAACTTTTGATTTTTTTGAGGGCTGCAAAATTACATACAAATTTATTAAAAACCTAATGTTTTATAAAAAAAATTATACTAATTTTGAAACCTTATATTCTATAAATGATTTGGCAAAAGTACATAAAAAATTTCAATTCTTTTCTGCAATTAGAAAAATCTTTGTCTTTAAATTCAGTTGCTGCATATTTGCATGATATCGAGAAATTTACAGAATTCCTTAAAGTAAATAAAATTGATTTGAATCCAAAGCAGATTGAATTGAGTCATCTGCAGGATTTTGTAAAGTGGATCCATGAAGCAGGGCTGAATGCACGCTCACAAGCCCGAATTATCTCAGGTGTTAAGGCTTTTTTTAAATTTCTCTTACTCGAAAATGTGATTGTAAATAATCCTTCTGAACTTTTGGAATCGCCAAAAACCGGTCGCAAATTGCCGGATACATTGAATGTAATTGAAATCAATAACCTCATCAATGCGATTGATCTGAGCAAACCCGAAGGCGCAAGAAACAAAGTTTTACTGGAAACTTTATACAGTTGTGGATTAAGAGTTTCAGAGCTTATTAATCTTAAAATCTCAAATCTGCACTTTCAGGATGAGTTTATTATTATCACAGGGAAAGGAAATAAAGAACGGTTAGTGCCGATAGGTGAAGTGGCAATAAAACTTATCAATTCTTATTTAAAAGAGAACAGAGTGCATCTCAAGATAAAAAAAGGGCAGGAAGATTATGTATTTTTAAACCGGAGAGGTTCAAAACTGACACGCGTGATGATTTTTACCATCATCAAAGAATTGGCTGAAAAAATTGGATTACATAAAAAAATAAGCCCACATACCTTTCGTCACTCCTTTGCAACACACTTAATTGAGGGTGGTGCCGATTTACGTGCCGTTCAGGAAATGCTGGGCCACGAATCCATTTTAACCACAGAAATCTATACCCATCTGGACAGAGAATTTTTGAGAGATAATATATTGCAATTTCATCCAAGGGCAAAAAAGAAATAATATACTATTTTACAACTTTTTACGTTTTTTTTCAATTTTAATTCATGCTATTATGAAATATCTCCTTTTTAATGCTAAAAGAATCTTGCTATATTGTTTAATTTTGGCAATAACTATTTTAATACCATCTGGTTTGCTGAATGCACAAGGTAAACAAAGCCAATTCAAAAACAATGAGTTAAATTGCAACTATTCCTTAAAGGACGGATTGTTAAATGGGCTTTATCAATCTTATTATCCTAATGGAAAGAAAAAAGCTGAAGGAAAATTTAAAAACAATAACAGAATCGGGAAATGGACAATTTGGAATGCGAAAGGCATTAAACTAATTGAAAGAGAATATGTGAATAATTTCAACTTCAGACAAAGTTTTCCCTTAAATGGCTCAAATTCAAAAACTCAAAACAAAAGAGATTCCAGTGGGATGTTTCAATATTTTGAAATAAAAGAAAAGATGGTAATGGAATCGGAAAGGATCATGAGGATTATTTCTAAAGATATGAATGCCCTCCTTTTTAATAAAAGATTGTTGGAAAACAGTTTGATGAATATGGTATTTACTTCTCAGACAACAGCTTATGATGCAATGAATAGCGAATTTACAAAACCTTTGTCATTGAAAGAAATTAACGAAAAATATGACGCTGATAAACAAGAGATAATTGCTTTTAAACTTAAAGAAGTATGGTTTTTCGATACGATAAGAAAAATTGCAGAAACCAGAATTTTAGGCATCTGTCCAATTATAAGAAGTAAAGATGATAGCCTTCAAAAAAATGATTTATTTTGGCTGTATTATCCGGATATAAGGCCTTTATTAGTAAAAGTAAAGCTTTCAGTGCCCAATACTGAAATACAAAATTTAGAGGATGTCTTCTATTTAAGGTATTTTAATGGCATTTCTTACAGAGAGAGCAACATTTATATTGCTGAAAATAAGGGATATAAAAAAGATAATGAAATGGATGATCAAAAAATCCGATTTCAGTTGATAGAATCAGAACATGATGATTGGATGAAGCTATTAAGATAAAACCTTATATCCACTAGAATTTGCATTCATTCTGAATTCATCTGATGACTGAAAACTTAGAAGATAATATTACTAAATTTCAATTAGTCATCTGACAAATGCGGATTTTAGGATAAAATCAAAAAAGGCAGCTCAAATGAACTGCCTTTTTGGTTTTATCAAAAATTATTCTTTTATGAATTTATTTTCGCATTCACGATTGCTAAAATTTCAGCTTCCTGTTGTTTGGCTTTGGCTTCAATTTCCTCGCCTTCAGCAAGGATTGTTGCAACATAGACTTTATCTTTCAAGCCACTTGCATTGATTTTTACATTTAAAAAAGCGCCCATCACAGCAGATCGGGCACACAATGCGCCTACCCCTGCATCGGTAACAGAATTGGGATTGCCAACTTCTGCCATTGCTTTGATAATTTCAAACGCATCAAATGATTTTTGCATGGTTCTGAAGGGGACTTCGATTGCATATTTAGTAGCTTCCTGGATAGCTGCTGAACGTGCAGCTTTTTCGGCATCATTGCTTTTAGATAATCCAAAAGCATCCATAATTTTATTGAAAGCATTGGTGTCTTCATCCACCAAAAATAATAATTCATCCTTGATGTGTTGTCCTTTTTCTGACCAATTGGAAAACTCTTCCCATCGTTCGTCCCAACCAGCTTTATGAGAAGATAAGTTAGCTACCATTGTCGCAAGAGAGGCAGCCAGGGCACCCATATAGGCTGCGATAGACCCACCCCCTGGAGCAGGAGACTCGGAAGCTGTTTCGTTGGCAAATGCAGTACAACTCATGTCAATGAGCTTTTTGTTTTTGTTTTCAGCTTCCAATACGTATTCAATAATTTTTTCTGAAGGATGAAAAGGTTTTAAATCGTCCAATCCCATCGATTTGATAGCAATCTTGATGATTTCTGCTTCCGAAATTCCTATCGAACGCTGTTGTTTTATAAGATAATGCTTGCCGGCGTCTATAATAGCACGTTTAGGAACCAACCCAACAATTTCAAGGCCTGTTACTCTTATGCCACGAGCAGCAGCTTTGCTGCTCACTTCATCGAATGCAATATGCAAAGGTGTATCTGAAATATTGGTAATATTCATCGAAACCTGTGCAATGCCGTATTCTTCAATAAACCAGCCTATTGCTTTAGTCCCTTTTAAGGTACCGGGTATCATAACCGGTTTCCCGTTTTCATCTACAATTGCTTTCCCGGTTGATTGATTTCCTTCTTTTTTAGGACGTCCTTTTTCGCGTACATCAAATGCAATGGCATTGGCTCTACGGGTAGAAGTTGTATTTAAATTGTAATTTACTGCGATTAGAAAATCGCGTGCTCCAACAGCCGTTGCACCCGAACGTGCAATGCTTTCATTAAACTGAGCAGGTCCAAAATCAGGTTTCCATTCAGGTGTAATAATGCGATCTTTTACAGCTTCGTATTCACCTTTACGGCAATTCGCCAGGTTACGACGATTAGGTTCCGTAGCTGCATTTTCGTAACAAAAAACCGGAATTCCCAACTCTTCACCAATGCGTTGTGCTAATTTATGAGCATATACAACTACTTCTTCCATTGTAATACCTGCAACGGGAACCAATGGACAAACATCGGTTGCTCCAAAACGTGGATGATCGCCTTTATGATTGCGCATATCAATTAATTCCTGTGCTTTTTTTATTGCTTTAAAAGCAGCATCAATCACTTCGTCGGGAGTTCCTACAAACGTAACTACAGTTCTGTTGGTAGATGCACCCGGATCTACATCTAATAATTTAACTCCTTCTACTTTTTCAATTTCGTCTGTAATTTGTTTGATTACAGCCATATCACGTCCTTCACTAAAATTAGGAACGCATTCTATGAGTTTCTTCATTTATTTAAGTTGTTTTGTTTTTTTTGGTGCAAAATTATAAAAATTTTAGTTTATTAAGTTTGGAAAGTTCATAAAAAGGCAACAAATTTGGGAAGAATGATGGGAATGTAAGGACTTTAATTCTTAATAAATTAGAAATTTAATCCACTAATTGCCATAATTTCCTCCACATATTTCCTGTCGTTAGATAAAAGTGGTACTTTATGTTGACCGCCTAGTTTGCCTTTAGATTTCAGCCAGTTATAGAAAGTTTGGGGAGGTACAACCCTTACGATGGGAAGATGCAACATGATACTATGGTATCTTTTGGCTTCGTAGTCGGAATTTAATGATTTAAGGGCATTATCTAATATTTCAGTAAAATATTCAATACTTTCGGGTTCCTTTTCAAATTCTATCAACCATTCGTGACAGGCATTTTTACCATCTTCAAGATATATTGGGGCAGCGGTAAATTCTACAATGCAGGCATTTGATTTTTCGCAGGCTATTGCCAAAGCATTGATCGCATTGTCGACAATTAATTCTTCTCCAAAAGCATTGATGAAATTCTTTGTACGTCCAGTAATTTTAATCCGGAATGGATTGACGGAGGTAAATTTTATGGTATCACCGATTAAATAACGCCATAAGCCTGCATTGGTAGAGATAATCATTGCATAGTTTACATCTTTTTTAACTTCTTCCAGCGATAACGTCTTTGGGTTTTCTGTATCTACTAATTCTACCGGTAAAAACTCGTAATATATACCATAATCCAGCATCAGCAACAATTCGTCGGAATGTGGATTGTCTTGTATGCCAAAAAAGCCTTCAGTGGCATTGTAAGTTTCCAGGTAATTCATTTTTAAAGAAGGAATTAATTTTTTAAATTGTTCTCTGTATGGAGAAAAACTTACACCTCCATGAAAATAAACTTCAAGATTCCCCCATACTTCACTAATATTTTGTTTTCCTGTGATATCTAATACCTTTTTTAGCAACAGCATCGTCCATGAGGGAACACCTGATATATTGGTTACATCATGTTCTATGGTTGCCAATGCCATTTTCTCAATTTTACTTTCCCATTCATCCATCAAGGCTATGGATCTGTTGGGTACACGTTGAAATTCAGCCCAAAATGGAAGGTTCTGTATAATAATTGCAGACAAATCTCCATAAAAGGATTCACTGTTAAATTCATTTATTTTATGACTTCCGCCCAATGCAAGACTTCTACCGTCAAATATTTTGGTATCGGGATAGTTGTTGCAGAAAATTGAAAGCATGTCTTTGCCTCCGTTAAAATGACATATTTCAAGTGATTCTTCACTTACTGGTATAAATTTACTTTTATCAGAAGTAGTGCCTGAGGATTTGGCAAACCATTTTATGTCGGTATTCCATAATAAATTTTGTTCGCCTCGCATCAATCTATCTATGTACGGTTTTAACGAATTGTAATCGTTTATAGGAACTCTTTCTTTGAACTGTTTGGGTTTTGTAATTGAGTTGTAATCATATTGTATACCCCATTCTGTGTCTTTTGCAGAAAATATAAGCTTTTTAAACCATTCCTGTTGAACTTCATGCGGGTATTTAACAAAAAGTTCAATTTGATGAATTCGCTTTTTGATAATCCAAGATAATACAGAGTTGATGAGAGCCATAATGTAATAAATAAAACAAGAACAAAACTACGTTTTTTTTCTTTACAAAATACATTTTGATTTGGTGATTTAGCGGATTATTCCTCATTTTTAAAATAAAGTTGTCTTCCGTCTCACTTATGGCAAGTGTGGAATCTAACGTTCTAAAAATGATGGTTTTCAACCCTTGATAGTCATTATTAATACCAATCAAGGGTTGGATTTAGGGTTATTAAAACTATTAACATTACTGATAATTATACATAACCATTAAGATTTCAACCAAATTCTTTTTAAAAAATTTCAACTAATTTTAATGTAATTAATGAACGGTTTCTTTCACCGTAGGAGAACAATGTCAATAGAAAAACATCCAACCATGATTTTTTCACGTTGGGAATATACATTGCATTTAAAATCTATAATTGTTAATGTCCTACGAACAAAAGAAACATTTCATACTATTTTTCAATTGACATTTATGCCCTAACGGGCAAACAAACAATAAAGATAATTCAACTCTTGATTCGCATTATTAACTGATAACTATTAACTTATTAACTGATAAAAAACGGAATATAAAACAAAAGGCGAAGTTTAATTAAACTTCGCCTTTTGTTTTTGAATGGTTTATGGTAAAACTTATGAAATTCTGGAATAGCCTTTCATAATACCACGACTCGACTTAGAAATAAATGATAAAATTTCATCACGTTCTGAGGTAGCTGGCATTTCAGCTTCAATAACATCAATGGCTTGAGTAACATTAAAACCTCTTAGGTAAATAATTCGATAAATATCCTGAATTTCTTTTATTTTTTCGGAACTAAATCCTCTACGGCGTAAACCTATTGAGTTAATTCCTACATATGACAATGGTTCTCGTGCACTTTTGGTAAAAGGAGGGACATCTTTACGTACCAAAGAGCCTCCGGATATCATGGTATGTGCTCCAATGTTTACAAACTGATGAACGGCTGATAAACCACCAATAATTGCCCAATCGTCGATAATAATATGTCCGGCTAATGTGGCTGCATTCGCAAGAATACAATTGTTGCCTATAATACAATCATGTGCAATGTGAACATAAGCCATTAATAAGCAATTATTCCCAATAACAGTTTCCATATTGGCTTTGGTTCCTCTATTGATAGTGACAAATTCACGGATCGTAGTATTATCACCAATAGTAACGGTAGTTTCTTCTCCATTGTATTTCAAATCCTGAGGTGGAGCGGAAATAACAGCGCCAGGATATATCTTGCAATTTTTGCCAATACGTGCACCTTCCATAATAGTTACGTTTGGACCTATCCAGGTACCTTCTCCGATGATAACATTCTTGTCAATTGTAACAAATGGTTCGATTACAACATTTTTAGCTACTTTGGCTTGAGGGTTAACGTATGCTAAGGGTTGATTCATTTATATTTAATTTATTTGTGTTTAATTGTTTGCTGATAAGGCTTTATCATTTAACTTTGATAATCTGAGCAAGCATTTCAGCTTCCATTACAATTTTTGTGCCAACATAAGCTACACCTTTCATGTTACATAACCCTCTGCGAATTGGGGTTAATAGATCAAGTCTGAAAACAAGTGTATCACCGGGTACTACCTTGCTTCTGAATCTTACATTGTCGATTTTCATAAAATAGGTAGCATAGTTTTCAGGGTCAGGTACTGAACTTAAAGCCATAATGCCTCCGGTTTGAGCCATTGCTTCTATCTGTAAAACACCTGGCATTACAGGCTCGTTAGGAAAATGTCCGACAAAGAAATCTTCATTCATTGTTACATTTTTCAAACCAATTACATAACTATCACCCATCTCAAGAATTTTATCCACCAATAAAAACGGTGGGCGATGCGGCAGTAACTCTCTGATTTTGTTAATATCAAATAAAGGTGGTTTGTTGATATCATAAAAAGGAATGTCTTTTTTGGTTGCTTCCTGTTTAATCTGTTTCTTGATCAATCTGGCAAAATCAACATTTGAACTATGTCCGGGGCGACTAACAATTACATGTCCTTTAATTCTTTTTCCTATCAGGGCTAAATCCCCAATAACATCTAATAATTTATGCCTTGCAGGTTCATTGTTAAAATACAATTCAACATTGTTTAAAATACCTTCTGCCAATACTTCAACCGATGGTTTGTTAAACAAATTTGCCAATCTACTTAATTCTTCTTTTGACATCACTCTGTTAACAAACACAATTGCACTATTCAGATCGCCACCCTTAATAAGGTTGTTTGAAAGGAGATATTCCAACTCGTGTAAAAAAACAAAAGTTCTGCAAGGGGCTATTTCTGTTTGAAAATCTTCAAGTTTGTTGAGAGATGCATATTGTGTATTCAACACTTTTAATTCATAATCAATTAAAACCGAAAGTTTGAATTCTTTGCTGGGAATGATGACCATCTCAACTTTTTTATCAGGATCGGTAAATGTGATATTGGATTTTATTTCGTAATACTCTCTTTCAGCTTCTTGATCAACAATACCTGCTTCTAATAAAGCATTTACAATTGGCTTTGAACTTCCATCAAGAATGGGTGTTTCGGATCCATCTAATTCAATTAAAATATTGTCAATTCCTAATCCGAATATAGCAGCTAAAACATGTTCAACCGTACCCACTTTAATTCCATTTAACTCTAATGATGTTCCTCTTGAAGTGTCAACTACCAAGTCAACATCAGCATCAATTAACGGTGAATTTTCAATATCTACTCTTTTAAATTTATACCCAAAATTAATGGGAGCCGGCTTAAATGTAATATTTACGAAATTTCCGGTATGTAAACCTGTTCCTGACAAAAATGCAGGTTTGGCTATTGTTTGTTGTTTTTCTGTCATATTCAATTGCAAAAATAGTAATATTAGATTAATATTATCTTTATTAATAATAAAAATGCTAGAATCATTTTTTTTGCAAAAGTACCGAAAAAGTTAAAATATTTTGTTTATTTTTTAAAGATAACAATTATTTTTTTTTGAAAGTAGCTTGTAATTGGAGTTGAATGGCCTTGAAATACTGCAAAAGCTGAAATGTAATTATTTTGTGATTGGATAAAAAAAAACGGGGCAATTTTAATTGCCCCGAAATTAATTAACCAAAAACCAATTTTTATGAAAAATATCATACACTATTAGATGTATAATTTATATTACAAAAGTAGATTCTATTCAGTATACTGGCTGTTAAGGGACGTTAATATATGTTAATAAATGTTAAACCTTGATGTTAAAGGGAAACAATCGTTAATTTTGTTTACCGATGAACAAGAAAAACATAATATTTATAATCATATTGATGACTTTTGCATTAATTGGTCTAGTAGGACTTCAATTATACTGGATTAAAAATGCAATTGCTGTTGAAGAAACAAGTTTTCGCCGCAGTGTTGACGAAGCAATCTCTGTAGTTATTGCAAAATTAGAGAAAAAAGAAATAACTTCACAACTAAATAAATATAAGGAAAGAACATTTCTTATCAATACCATTGATTCATTGAATACTTTACTGAATAAAGAACAGCAAAAATATCCGGGAATTGATGAAGAAGGTCAAAATATTGAAGAAGTTGAAATTCCAAATAAAAAGATTGAAGTAAGTTCATGGGACAATTACAATGGCGAAACTACTTTGTATCCAGACACTAGCATTATAATTACAGAAAAAGCTGACATCAAGGGGCTTAAAAATGAGAATTCAAAAATTATACAACATCATAAAATTGATATTGACAAATCTGTTCTGAATGATTATTTAATTAATAAATCCAAAAGAGACCTGTTGATCAAGAAAATTAATTTATTAGATGATTTTTTTGAGGATATATTTAATTTGGGTAGATTCAAACCAATTGAAAAACGCATCAATCCATATTTGTTAGATTCATTGATTTTTCAGGAATTATTAAATAAAGGGATTAAAACAGAATATGAATTTGGAATTTTTAATCCGGGTAAAGGGCAATTAATTGTTCAGAAAACAGGGAAATACAGTAAAGATTTGTTAAACAGAAACTTTGCATATATTCTTTTTCCCAGTGATATGTACATGAATCCTGAATATTTAATGCTCTATTTCCCCAAAGAAAAAAGTTTTTTGTTGTTACAGTTATGGTTGATGTTGATTGTTTCAATGTCGTTGATCATTATTATCATTTTTTCATTTTCTTATACAATTTTTACGGTTTTCAAGCAAAAAAAACTCTCGGAAATGAAAAACGATTTTGTTAACAATATGACACATGAAATCAAAACACCCATTTCTACTATCTCTCTGGCATGTGAAGTGTTAAGTGATAATGAAATTATTAAAACCCCTGAACTTTTCGCAACTTATATTAATGTAATAAAACAAGAAAACAAACGTTTAGAAACATTGGCTGAACATATTCTGCAAACAGCTACTCTTGACAGAGGACAGTTGATACTTAGAAAAGAAGAGATTGATTTGCACCAGATTATTTCTCAGGCAGTTAATAATGTTGGGTTTCATGTGATGCAGAAAAGTGGAAGTGTAGCACAAAATCTAAATGCAACGTATTCAAAAATATCAGCTGATAAAGTTCATATTACGAATCTGATTTATAATTTGCTGGATAATGCCAATAAATATTCTCCAGAAAAACCAAAAATAATTATTTCAACCGAAAACAATCAAAAAGGAGTAATCATAAAGATCATCGATCATGGAATTGGGATCAGTAAAAATAATCAAAAGAAAATATTTGAAAAATTTAATAGAATTACAACAGGTAATGTACATGATATAAAAGGTTTTGGTCTTGGATTGAGTTATGTAAAAGCTATTGTTGTTAAACATCAGGGAACTATTGATATTGAAAGTGAATTAAAAAAAGGTTCAATATTTACAGTGTTTTTGCCTTTTGAATAATCATTTTTTTATACAGTTATAAACTATACGAATCTCGAATCGTATTTTTCGGGACTAAGCAAAGCTTAACTTTACGAACTTTACAAACTTATAATAATGGAAAATAATAAAATTAAAGTCTTACTGGCTGAGGATGATCCTAATTTGGGTAATTTATTAAAAACCTATCTTGAAGCAAAAGGATTTCCTACACAATTATGTATTAACGGGCAAATTGCTTATGATGTTTTCAAAACGAATGATATTGATTTTTGTATTGTTGATGTGATGATGCCAGTTAAAGATGGTTTTAGCCTTGTGAAAGATATACGGAAAATTGATAAAAAGGTACCCGTCTTATTTTTAACGGCAAAAAATATGCAGGAAGATAAACTGAAAGGTTTTCAGATAGGAGCGGATGATTATATAACCAAACCATTTAGCATGGAAGAATTATTGATGCGTATGGAAGCTATTTTGCGCCGGACACAAGAAGGTGAAAAACAAAACCCCGTGAATAATTTTTACACAATTGGTAATTATACATTTGATTACAACCGTCAAATTTTAACTTTTGGTGGAATAGATCAAAAATTAACTTCTAAAGAAACAGAATTATTGATGGTGCTTTGTAAAAGTGCAAATGAAGTAGTTGACAGGAGTGTGGCTTTAAATAAAATATGGAAGGACGACAGTTATTTCAATGCCAGAAGTATGGATGTTTATATTACTAAACTTAGGAAATATCTTAAAGAAGATCCTCAAATAGAATTACTCAATGTACATGGTGTTGGTTTTAAATTAATTATGAACCGATAATAGCGTAAGTTGATGATATGCTGATTTGACGATTTATTAAAAAAATCAATTCATTTTATTCAACTTATTGCATTAGGATAAATGTTGTTGAAAAAAAATGTCGACTTAAGATAGAATAAATATATAGTTGGTTTATTTTGATTTAATTACAAAAACAGTACGACGGTTTTTAGCGCGATTTTCATCACTAATATTTGGCAATATGGGGTTGGATTCTCCTAAGCCTTTGTAATTAAGTCGTTTTGCTGTAATTCCATTGAGCATTAAATAATCATAAACAGATTTTGCCCTGTTGTCGGATAATGTGAGGTTGTTTTTATCATTGCCTATATCATCAGTATAGCCTTGAATATCAATATTTACGTTTGGGTGTTCTTTCAGAAATTCGATAAATCCATCAATGATAATTTTAGATTCTTCTGCAAGTATAAATGAATTGGTTGCATAATTAATGTCTTTTAATTGATAGGAAGCTCCTACTTCAATAGGTTTTATTTGTATGTCAATTGTAACAGGTTGTTGGAAGGTTTCATCTTTAGCGGAAATGTACTTTGATTCGTAAGCATAATCGTCTTTTTTAATGGTCAACAGATAATCATTTTTTAAAGGGAATACTGCCACATATTTCCCTGTTATAGAATCAACCGGGATTTCAGTGATCATTTTTGTTTTAATATTTTTAAGTTCAATGCGGGCAACAATGGCTTCGTTGGATTTTTCGTCTTTTAATTCTCCTTTAATAAAACCCATTTTTTCGGGACGGGCTGCTTCATATAAATCAAAATAAAAGATATCCCAACCTCCAACACCTTTGAGTTGGTTGGAAGCAAAATACCCAAAACGTCCATCGGTACTTACAAAAAATCCAGCATCATCAAATGTTGAATTAATTGGATATCCAATGTTTTTTGGTTCTTTCCATTTAAAATCTTCTCCTAGTTTGATAAAGAAAATATCGTAACCTCCAAGGCCTGGCCATCCTTCGGAAGCAAAATACAAAGTCTGGCTATCGGTATGAATAAAAGGAGATTTTTCGTTAGCAGCAGTGTTTACAGTAGGTCCCATATTTATAGGCAATGACCATTCTCCATCCGCACCTTTGATAGTTTTGTAGATATCATATCCTCCAAAACCTCCCGGCCGGTCACTTACAAAGTAAAGTGTTTTACCATCAGAGGCTATGCTGGGTTGCGATTCCCAAGTTTTTGCAGAATTTACATTTTTACCTAAATTTTTAATTTTATTCCATTGATTATCTCCTCTGTTTTCGGAGTAACAAATATCACAATTATAGTAACTCCCTCCGTCGGTATATTTGCAAACTGTATATATAAGTAATTTATTATCGATTGTAAAGGTAGCTCCACCTTCGTTTTCGCTCAGGTTAAATGGTTCGGGCATTTCTTCACCTTTGTTGAATACACCGTTGCGTCTTTCGCTTTCAATAAATTTTTCTTTATATTTTTTTTCCGCATTTTTCCAAGGTGTAACTTCTTCCGGCATTTCAGTACGACGTGTAAAATAGCAAAATTCGTTATCGGGTGTAATAATAGGAAGGTATTCGTCTAAATTGGTACTGATTCCTTCCAAAGGTTTAGGCTCAAAAGGTACCGGATTTTTAAACATTCGATCATAAAATGCAGCATATTTCTGCATCTGTTCAGCACGATTATAATCTTCGTCTGATTTAATTTTATCAACGTCTTTCAAAAATTTTGCAAGATAAATAGCGGCTGTATCATATTTCTCAGCACCATAATATATATCACCCAAATAATAATAAGCATAAGGATCATATTCGGGACAAAGTTCAATTACTTTACCGAAATATATTTTAGCTGCTTTCAGGTTTTTGTCGGATCGTTTAATGCTGATGGTGCCCAACAAAAAATAAGGTTCAACATATTCGGGTTCTAATTCAGTGATTTCTCTTAATATTTTAATAGCTTCACTATAACGAAAAGCACTGTATTCGCCAACCGCTTTCTCAAACATGCGATTCACTTTCTTGTTTTCTGATTTCCCACAATCTGTTTCTTCCTGCTCCTGTGCGAATGCAGTTGTAAAATGCAGTAATAAAAAGATAAATATAATTTTTTGCACCATTTTTTTAGTTCATAAAATATATAAAGTTTTAAAAGTAGATATTGGTTGATGAGCTTAAATTCCCTTTAACTAAAATGACTTTTACAAGATTGTTTGTTAAATTTATAAACTATTTATAATTAATAATATTCAATTAGCAGTTTTAAATCATCATCATAGTAGAGTTTATAAGCATACTCCAATGTTTTTTTTTCTAAATCTTATGACTCAATAAGAATTGTTTCACCTGCAAATTCAATGCTATCTCCTGTTCTTAGTTTTCTGCGTTTGCGGAATTCTATTTCGTTGTTAACCAGAACTTCACCTTCTTCTACTGCATGTTTGGCTTCGCCACCTGTATCAACCAAGCCTAATAATTTCATTAGTTTAATGAGTTCTATATAATCTTGTCCTTCTAACTGATAGTTCATGGATGAATAATTTTAATGTAAAATATAAAAAAATAGTATACTTTTTAACAGTTACTTATTTTCAAGGAGCACTGAATGCACTTAGAAAAATTTATAACTGTCTTAATTTAACACATTTAGGCACAAAACGTGAAGCATTGCCTCCATTGATAATAATATCTCTGATGATTGAAGATGAAACAGATGTATGTTCGGGTAACGACAATAAAAAAACAGTTTCAATTTCAGGATATAATTGTTTGTTTATTTGGCCAACACTTCTTTCAAATTCAAAATCGGCAGAAGTACGTAATCCTCTCAAAAGATATTGAGCATTCACACTTTTACAAAAATCAATCGTTAAGCCACTATATTCTGAAACAATAATGCCCGGGTAATCTTTAAATCCTTCTTTTATCCATTCAATTCTTTTTTCAATAGGGAAATAGCTTTTTTTGTCAGCATTTTTCCCAACAGCAACAATTATCTTATCGAACAAAGGCAAAGCCCTTTTAATTATTGATTCGTGACCAATTGTAATTGGATCAAACGAACCGGGAAAAACTGCTATCTTCATTTTAGTTGGTTAATGGTTAAGGTTACTAAGCTTTAGCTTAGTCCCGAGCTACAATTTCTTACGAAGTATGAGTTAGAAATTGTTATTCGGGAATAGTTTTGGTTATTTGACGATTTTGTGATTATAAATTTACTGTTCACTATTCACTGACTTCCTGCTTTTTGTTTCGTTCCGGTGCTTCGTTAAAAATATAGATCAACCGGAATGTTAACATGCTATTGTATTGTTTTCTTTCCCATTCTTCCGGAGTGTTGGGCTTATATATTCTGGTACGTATTGGCATAACAGAATAAGCATATCGAAAATTGAATTTCAATTTTTTCCAGATTTTGAAACGAAAATCAGCCAGTACATTTACATCATCTCTTTTGTAAGGTCCTGCTAGAGTGGTTGTTTCAACTGTTTGCCCATGTTCTATCTCTTCTATACCTACTGTTCGTCCCCAGGAAAATCCAAGTCCAAAAACAATGCCTCCTTTATCTTCATAATGAAGCATAACAGGTACATCTAAATAATTTAATCGAATATTATAATACGGAGTAGGCAAGGTGTCTATTTCAATAGATTCTTTTCTGTAAGCTCCTTTTTGGTTAAAAATGGTTTCCACACTTAATGACCAATGAGGGTTGAATGGATAAATAGCCCCAACGCCCATGTTGAATCCATATTTATGAAATCCAAAAACTTCATCTCCATCAATCTGAGTAGTATTCATTCCGAAAATAAGTTCGCCTTTGATTCTTTGTGCTTTTGCTTCATGAACAAATAAAACCATTGCAAAAAATGCAACAACTATGTATTTTATAAATTGATTCATCTTAAATATTATACTTTACAAAAATAGTATTTATTAACGGTTTATGATTGATTTTATTTCTTTAATGATAACTGTATTCTTTTACGATCTTTATCTACTTCCAATACCTTTACTTCTACTTTCTGATTGAGTTTTACCACTTCATTGGGGTCGCGGATAAAGCGATCGGCCATCTGGCTCAAATGAATCAATCCATCCTGATGGACGCCGATATCTACAAAAGCGCCAAAAGCTGTAATATTGGTTACAATTCCAGGGAGTATCATTCCTATATGCAGATCGTTCATTGAATGCACGTTTCTGTCGAATTCAAAATAGTCGAATTTGGTACGCGGATCTCTGCCAGGTTTTTCAAGTTCTTTCATAATATCAGTGATAGTAGGTAACCCGAAAGTGCCACTTACAAATTCTTCAGGATGAATTTTATCGCGGAGTTCTTTGTTTTCTATCAAATCCTTAATGTCTGTTTTTAACTTAGTAGCCATTTTTTTAACAATATCATAGCTTTCGGGATGAACGGCACTATTATCTAAAGGATTTTTCGCATCGCGTATCCTTAAAAATCCAGCAGCCTGTTCAAAAGCTTTCTCTCCGAAACGGGGAACTTTTTTCATGGCTGCTCTTGAAGCAAAGGGGCCGTTAAGTTCGCGATATTCCACAATATTTTTTGCCAATGTGGATCCAACACCTGATACATGAGAAAGCAATTGCTTACTAGCAGTATTTACTTCAACTCCCACATTGTTCACACAACTGATCACTACATCTTCCAGGCTTTTTTGCAAAGCAGTCTGGTTTACATCGTGCTGATATTGTCCAACACCTATTGCTTTGGGGTCAATTTTTACCAATTCAGCCAAAGGATCGGTTAACCTTCTTCCAATAGAAACCGCACCTCTCACTGTAACATCGTAATCTGGAAATTCTTCACGCGCAACTGTGGAAGCCGAATAAACAGAAGCACCGCTTTCGTTAACCATGATGGCTACAATTTCTTTTGAAAAAGGAATTTTGCGAATTACATTTTCAGTTTCTCTTCCGGCGGTTCCGTTGCCTATGGCAATGGCTTCTATTTTATAAGCGCTAACAAGACTTTGAATCTTGTTGATAGCCTGTTTGAGCTCACTTTTGGGCGGATGCGGATAAATGGTTTCGTTGTGCAACAATTTTCCTTGTTTATCGAGGCAAACCACTTTACAACCGGATCTGAAACCAGGATCTATCGCCAAAACATTTTTTTGACCCAGAGGTGAAGCCATTAATAACTGACGAAGATTTTCAGCAAACACGCGAATGGCCTCAGCATCAGCTTTCTCCTTCGCAATGCTTCTCAATTCGGTTTCCATAGAAGCACCCAATAAACGTTTATAACTATCTTTCACTGCCTGCGATACCTGATCCGCAGCATCGTTATCGGCTTTTACAAAAATCTTATTTAAAATTTCCAGCGCTTTTTCTTCAGGTGGGGCAATGTTGATTTTTAGAAAACTTTCGTTTTCGCCTCTGATCATCGCCAATACACGATGCGAAGGTGCTTTCATCAGGTTTTCGTCCCATTCATAGTAGTTTTCGTATTTAATACCTTCTGTTTCTTTTCCTTTGGCAACTTTAGAAGTGATAACGGCTTCTCGCACAAATAAATTACGAATGCGTTCACGGGCAATTCTACTTTCGTTGACCCATTCAGCAATAATATCCCTGGCACCTGCAAGGGCTTCTGATGCTGAATTTACCCCTTTTTCAGGGTTGATGAATTTACCTGCACGTTCTTCAATATCCATCAGATTCTGAACCATGAGGATTTTTGCGAGGGGTTCCAGTCCTTTATCGATGGCAATGGTGGCTCTGGTTTTTCGTTTCGGACGATAGGGTAGATAAATATCTTCCAGTTCCGACATCACCACTGCCTGATTGATCTGACGAAGTAAATCATCCGTCATTTTACACTGTTCTTCAATAGAAGTAATGATGGCTTCGCGGCGTTTATCTAGTTCACGGAGCTGAGCTACTCTATCTCTCACCTGTGCCACCTGAACTTCATCCAGTGTGCCTGTCATTTCCTTACGGTAACGTGAAATAAAAGGAACCGTAGCACCTCCATCCAACAATTCCAGTGTCTTTTCAACCTGCCATGCTGCCACATTCATTTCGGCAGCCAGTATTGCAATATAATTACTTGCCATCTTTTGTATTTTAATGATGCAAAAGTAAGAATAAGTTCATAAAGTTTATAAAGTTTATGAAGTGTCGGAAAAATTCGTCGGACATGAAAAACATGTTGATTCAAATCTGAATCTAACGGGACTTTCAGTTTATTAAAATAGTTGAAAATTACAATTTTTTTTAAAAGTAAGAATAAGTTTGTAAAGTCGGAGAAGTTTAAAGTCGGAAGTCCAAAGTCCGAAAATACTAAATAGCTATTTCCAATAACTTAATCCTGAATAACAATTCCTAACTTAGTAACCTAAAATCCGTAACCTAATACAGATTATTTTCGTGGAAACACTTCAATCGGGATTCCAGATCATTGAACTGATCGCGTTTTACTAAGGAAACACAGGCTCGCATACCTTCCAGCTTGTCACTACCGGTGATGGAAAGTGAAATGGCACTTACACCGTAATACAGCATTTCTTTCAGTAATTCATCCCCTGTATAGCCAGGGTAAGAATAGGTAAAGTAAAAACCATCAGCAATGGGTTGGTCAATGTCTTTATCATAAACGATTTTAAAACCATTGTCGATAAATATTTTTTTCATGATATGGGCTTTTTCACCATATTCCTTTACATCATTTCTGAAGTTGAAGGTGCCATCGTTTGCGGCTTTAAGCATAGCAGCCAGGGCATATTGTGCTGAATGAGACGTTCCTGAACTCAATGAATAAACGGTACCAAATATCATGGCGTTTCCAAAAATATTAGAAGTAAATCGTTTACGTAATCTTTCGCTTTTTGTATTGAATAAATGGTCAGAAATTACCATCATTCCAATCCGCTGGCCAGCGTAACTGAATGCCTTAGAGCTGGAAATGAACAATAACCAGTTGTTTGTATATTTTGCCACTGTGGGCTGATAAGGTGCATGACCGGGAACTGAATAATCTTTACGGAAATCCATTGCAAAATAGGCAAGGTCTTCCATGATAATGATATCATATTTGTCAGCCATTTCGGCAATAATTTTTAACTCTTCATCTGTAAAACAAATCCATGATGGATTATTGGGGTTGGAATACAACATGCAGGAAATGTGACCTTTGCTTAAATAAGATTCAAGTTTTTCACGAAGTTTGCTTCCACGATAGTTATATACATCAAAACTTTCAAATTTTAAATCCAGTAAACGGTGTTGTTGTTTGTGAACAGGAAATCCGGGGTCTAAAAACAAAGTGGTATCTTTTCCTTCATGTAAATTATTGAGCAGTAAAAAAGCAGCAAAACCGCCCTGCATCGAACCAACAGTGGGAATACAACCCAAAGGATTTACATCCACATCCAAAAACATTTTCACAAAACGTGATATTTCTTTTTTTAATTCAGGTATTCCTTGAATATCTGGATAAATTGCTGCCACACCTTTTTTTAATGCTTCAATTTCTGCATCTACCCCAATTTTTGAAGGAGGCAATCCGGGAACACCCATTTCCATACGAACAAAACGTGTATTCGTTTCATTTTCAATCTCATCAACTAATTTTTTGATAACACGAATAGATGCTTTACCAATATCCGAAATATTGTTATCTATTATTTTTTGGTTAACTATTTCTTTGTTAATAGGGGTATCCATCATGATTTTATGCTGTTATGTTTGTGACAATAGTAAAATATCAACTGTCAAAAATAGGAATAATTTGAAACCTATACAACATTAGTTACAATAATTTGAAAGTTTTTATCTTAATTTACCATCAGGTATTTATTTCGATTCATCGCATCAATTATAATTTCTTATTGAATTGCTTTGCATTCAATTTGTTAAACTAATTTTTTGATGAATTTTTAGAATAACTTCTGAAAAGTCTTAAATTAAATGTTATTTTTGTATACTGATTCGGATTTGTGTTTTTCAGTAATCACAGTTTTTATTCAAGCTGATAGCATATCCCGAAAGAGTATTATTATTTGTCATCTTTTTCATAAACTTTTAATAAGGTTTTATTGATGGGTTGAAAGCGTGGATAATAGTTTCTCTGTTAGCTACGTCTGAATTTTGATTTTTAATAAGTTACTTATGTTGTTAATTGATATTTTGGTTTCAGTTGTTTTGGCACTTATCATGTTTGGAATAGGTGTGTCATTAACGCTACAGGAAATAAAACTTGTTTTTTCTAGTCCAAAGGCATTAATCATCAGTTTATTTTCGCAAATGATTTTGCTTCCCATCATAGCATTTTCTATTGCTTTCTTTTTCGACTTACCGTCATATATCCAGATTGGACTGGTAATACTTGCAGCAAGTCCCGGCGGTACAACATCCGGTTTTTTGATTTATATGTTCAAGGGGAATACTGCTCTGGCTATTGTGTTGATTGCTGTAAATTCAATTTTAGCCTTATTCACGATACCTTTTATCGTTAATATTTCATTGCATGAATTTGAAGGACTCAATCAGCGTGTTTTATTGCCTTTCTGGGAAACATTAGGAGAAATTTTTGTATTTACAATTGTGCCGATTATTATTGGTGTAATGGTGAGACAGTTTAATATGAGTCTTTCCGAAAAAAATTCTAAATATGTCAAACCTATTTTAATTGTACTGCTTGGACTTGTTTTTTTATTAAAGTTTATAGGTATAGATGGCGAAACTGGTATAACGAAAAATGAGATTTTGGAAATACTTCCTTATGCGGTGTTGTTAAATATAATTTTATTATTCACTGGTTTGTTTATTGCAAAATTATTTAAACTTGGACATAAGAATGAATTGACAATTTCCGTAGAATCGGCTGTACATAACACTACGCTGGCATTTCTGATTTCAGGTATGTTATTGCATAACGAAGATTATGGTAAAGTAGCACTCGTTTATGCGATGTTTTCGTTCTGGACTGCCATCGTTTTTTGTTATATCCTTAATAAAATGAGTAAAAAGGAAAGCTAACCCTCATATTTTAATATTTAAAAACCCAGACTATGCAAAGCACGGTCTGGGTTTTTAATTTCAACTTTTGCTAAGTATTTAAAAAATATAAGTAGCACTTAACAATACCCTGAAGTTATTGTATGCTGAAGTATGTTTTACTTCCCCTTTTACATCGGGTGTTCCGTAAGCCACAGCGGTATATTCCAGTTCGCTGCCGAAAACCAATTGACCGGTTGTGTATGTAATACGGGGAGCTACACGGTAAACATAATCAATCGTATTGCTACCTTTACCGTAAAATTTACCATTTGTTGCCATTTCATCTGAATATCCTATGTTTTTGGTATAGCCTGCAAATAATCCGAGTTTCCATTTCAGGCCTTTGGTTGTGAGGTCTATCCATGCATTCAGTGTTTCCATGTTTGCGTATTTTACTTGTCCATTAGAAGTATCGATGGCTGTTTCTAAATAACCTCCCAACATGGTATGCTCCGAAAGATTTTGTCCCCAACTGCCCTGCAATTTCACGTCCAGTTTTTTAAAATTCAGTCTAGAAAATAGAACAGCGGCTAAAGAAGTTACCTTGGCATCGGTTTTGAAATTGCTTTCGGTAACTAACCGAGGTTGTAGCATTTTAAAATCTCCTCCTAAACCAAATAAATGACCGTTGAGGTTGTAATGCAGTTGCAAATGCATATTGGGTATTACTGCATCGCTCTGATATTCTGATTTTGGGCCTAATGGACCATCGCTGGCATAATCTCTCTGCGAAGCTGCCACCGCAATCATTTTAAAATTATGAAATGTGTGTGAATATCTCATTTGTATATGTCTTGAAAATGAATGGAAAGGTGCTCCGGTATTCAAGGAGAGCGTACCTGGAAGCATTTCAGGCACATCAAAAGGATGCCAGTACTGACCAATAAGCAATTCGCTTTTTGTCCAGTTGAGTTTGATAAAGGCATGGCGCACTCTAAATCCATTGTTATCGTTATTGGTTTGTCCTGAAAAGTCACCTTCTAAAACAGCAGAAGATTTTGCTCCAAAAGCATTAGGACCCCATATATTTGCCGTTAAACGGCTGATCATGGCTAACTGATTGAACGAGGGGCTTGCATTGATATCTTTACCGTCTTGATCTGCCTTTTTATTTGCTGGATATAAAACAAGCATGGTTTCGCGTCCACCAACCGTTTGGCGGGTATCGAACATTAATTGTGAATTCACGAAACCATTCAGTTTTACACCAAATTTAGCAGAATCTTTTTGTGCAATAGAAGGCATAGCAATCACTATACCTGCAAGGACAAGTAGCAATGTAATTTTGTGCTTTATCATTGATTGTTTTTTGTATTAGAAGTGTAATTTTTAATATCTTATACGTATTGAAACGTAATTGATTTACTTATTTGGATTTTCCTTTGATAGCTGCATACGAAAGAATAACTCCCAATGCAATGCCCAGGAATGCAGCAAATAAAACACGGTATTCCGGTGGTAGCATAAAGGTAATGGTATGTACAGGTATCCAGAAAAATGGGATGGTTTTTTTAAACACGAAGTTCCATTGTACATTCCAGTTGATAGTACTCATTACTTCACCCATTTTGATGGGTTGTAACAAGCCATTTACTGTACCTCCATTGTTGATGATATGGATGTCGGTAATCTTGTGCATCGTCATCATGATAGGGGCATAGATTATATTCATGGAAGCACTTATGCAGAATGCAATAAGCAATCTGCTTCCGAATGTCATGGTTTCAGGAATCCCAAAATCAAGACCCAGCGTTTTGGTAAGAAAAACCGGAACTCCTTGTGAGAAAATCACAAAAGCCATTTGGATCGTCATCCCTAAAAATCCCCAGACTATGGCTCGGGGTAATAAGCCAAACCCTTTGTAATTGTAGCGATTTTCCTTAATCCTTAAACCAATGGATTCTCCTAGAGTTGCCAGAATAGCAAACTTAATGAAACTCATCAACATGGGATGCATTTTATTGAAATTTTCGTAAAACCCGAAAACAGCAGGAAATACAAAAAAAGGCAAAAACAAAAGGATCACACCTCCGATTACTAAAAAGTCATTTTTCTTCATGTTTTGATTATTGGCTATTTTTCTAATAAATTAATGTTTGATAGCTGATTGGGTCTCAATTCATTCTTTTGTATATTTGCTTTTTTGCTTACCACTTATCGCTATTTTTTTTATACAAAATAAAGTATTCGTAATTTACTAAAATTAGCGAAATCGTAATAATGGAAACACCTATCCAATATTTAAAATCAGAAATTTCGTTATACATTAAAACAGTCATTGCCATAACCAAAAAGGATAGTGCCAAAACTTTTGCTCTGCTACCGAATGGATTTTTCATAGTAATTCCTTTAATGATGAATTTAAAATAACTTAAATTTATAATTTGACACCTTCATTTCTCCTCAACTATGGAGAGGTTGAGAGGGTGTGATTATTTCTCAATCCTGATTCTTGCATCTACAGCCACCACTCTGTCTTTTTTACCCAACAGAGGATTGATGTCCATTTCTTTGATTTCGGGAGCTACAGAAAGTAAGGTGGAAACGCCCATAATTACCTCGATAAACATTTCTTCGTTGATGCCTTCCTGTCCTCTAACGCCTTGTATGATTCTGTAACTCTTCAGATCGCGAACCATTTTTGTAGCTTCTACCTTGCCGATAGGAACCAGACCTGCGCTTACATCTTTTAATACTTCGATAAAGATGCCACCCATTCCGCACATAACCAGATGTCCGAATTTATCTTCGAAATTAGCACCTACAAACAATTCAGTACCTGAAAGCATAGGTTGAATGAGAATAGCTGTTGTATCTTTAATCTGAATCATTCTTTCAAATTCTTTTTCAACAGTTGCAACATCTTTTACATTCAGTACCACACCTCCAACATCCGATTTGTGAACTGGTCCCACTACTTTCATTACCACAGGGAAACCCAGTTTGGTAGCGGAAGCCACAGCTTTAATCTTGTCAGTAACTACAGCTTCACCGGCACGGGGAACACCGGCAGCATCCAGCAATCCCTGAACTGCTTCAGGAGCTAAATATCCATTTTCGCTGGTATCGATAATCGCACGGATCAAACCTTCGTCTACATGAGATGTGCAGGCTTTCATCAACATGGGTTTATTGGTATGATAAACTTTTCCCAAAGCATTTCCCAAAGTAACTTCATCTGGGAAATTAACCCAACCTTTCGAAATAAATTCATCTACTTCTTCTTTGGCAGTGAGCATAGATGGCAATATTGGATAGATTGGCTTTTTTGCTTTCCTCATCTTTTCGTCCAAAACTTTGTAAACGTCAAATAGTTTGAACAGACCCGGTGTTCCGAAAATTACAGCAATACCATCAATTTCGTCAAAATCATTATCAACATAGTCTATAATGGTACCTAATTGTTCCGCAGTACCTGTAGCCAGAAAATCAATGGGATTGGCAACGGATGAACCTGCAAAAAGCTTGGTTAACAGCTCATCTGCTTTTGGATTTTCGATATGAGGAACATTTAAACCTCCTTTTGACAATGCATCGGTTAACATAACTGCCGGTCCACCTGCATGGGTAATGATGGCTATATTTTTTCCTTTTAATTCAGGGTACATAAATACAGAGGCAACAGTAATTAATTCTTCGCGGCCATAGCAACGAACGATACCTGCTTTGCGGAATAAAGCGTCAACAGCAGTATCAGAACTTGCCAGAGCACCAGTATGTGAAGAAGCTGCACGACTACCGGCTTCGGAAGTTCCGGATTTAATAGCTGCTATTTTACATCCTTTTTTGATGAGTGAGGATGCATGTTTGAGAAATAAATCTGGTTTAGAAATATTTTCAATATAAAGTAATTTTATCTTAGAACTGTTTTCAGGATCAAATGATTCGTCAAAATATTGCAGCATTTCTTCCACTCCGATTTGAGCCGAATTTCCTACCGATATAACATTGGCAAAACTTAATCCTTTTGGAATGCCTGCTTCCATAATAAAACAACCCGTAGCACCTGAACCTGTGATGAAATCGCAACCCTGAGCATCCAGTTTAGGAATAGGCAAGGTAAATATGCTGTGGTGAGAAGGCGTTAAAATTCCCGTACAATTAGGACCGATTAACGAACCATTGACTTTATTGATCAATTCAACAACTTTATCTTCCAATAGCTTTCCTTCCTGACTTTCTTCACTAAATCCTGCCGAAAGTATGATGAATGCTTTAGTTCCTTTTTGTTGAGTAAGTAATTCAACGGTATCGGGTATATATTTGGCAGCTATGGCAATTACAGCAAGATCCACCTGTGGTAAATCTGCCGGATTCCGGTAACTTTTTACACCCTGAATTTCGTCTTCTTTTGGGTTGGAAACATAAAGAGAACCTTTAAAATGTCCGTCGATAATATTTTTAAGGATTTTGCCACCCGGTTTTTCAATATCGTTTGAAGCACCGATTACTACAATACTTGCAGGATTAAATAATTCTCTGGTTATCATATTATATGTTTGTATTTGTTTTATGAAAATAATGTTTTTTTTGCCAATAAAAAAAGCAATTATGAATACTTATGAATGCTAAAGTTACGTATAAGTATTAAATGCAATTTAGTTACTAGTAGTTATTATTAATATTAAGCGGCAAAGTTATCAAAAAACCAAAGAAATAAAAAAAATAGTTTAAAGGAGGGGGAGACATCTTTGAACCAATTATTAACCCTTTGAATTGTGTTAGCCTCTGTTGTAGATTTTTCAATTGATTAAATATTAGTATTTTAACTATAAAAAATCAACAATGTATTGTTCTTGTTAATCAGATATATTATAAAAAATACTATAGTTTAGGTAAATCAGTTTATTCAAACAATAAATTGATTATTTGTTGAAGTTATTGTTTATTTCATGACTTCAAATCAAAATCAACCGATGTTTAATTTTTTGAGCAATATTGCAAAAATACTACCGTTATTATTAACAATAGAGTGTTAGCAAAAATAAGTTATTTTAAAAATCCAGCATGCGTTTTTTGTTTACTTTTATAAATTAAAATTGTATAAAATGACAGGAATACTTTTGCAAATTACGCAGACCTCTGCCGCTATGGCTGACACAATGAACCAAGCTGCAAATCAGATTGTTGATAAGGTCGCCACTACAGTAGCACCCCCCACTGAAGAATCATTATCAATTATTAACCTAGCTCTCAAAGGCGGATGGATCATGATTCCTATTTTGGTTTTATCTGTGATTGCTGTATATATTTTTATTGAAAGATATATTGCCATTAATAAAGCGTCAAAAGAAGATGCTAATTTCATGAACAATATCCGCGATTTTATACATACTGATCGCTTGGATTCTGCTTTTGCATTGTGTAAAAATAATAATTTGCCGATTGCCCGTATGATAGAAAAAGGCTTGTCGCGTATAGGGAAACCCCTTAATGATATCAACGCAGCCATCGAAAATGTTGGAAAACTCGAAGTTAACCGTTTAGAAAAAAATATAACATGGTTATCCACAGCTGCCGGTGCAGCGCCAATGCTCGGTTTCTTAGGCACAGTTACCGGTATGGTAAAAGCCTTTTATGATATGTCGAAAGCAGGTAATAATATTAATATTCAATTACTTTCAAATGGTATTTACGAAGCTATGGTAACTACAGTAGCTGGTTTAATTGTTGGAATCCTCGCTTATATTTGTTACAATGTATTGGTTGCCAGAATTGAAAAATTAGTTTTTACACTTGAAGCCAGAGCAACAGAGTTTATGGATTTATTACACGAACCTTCTAATTAGGGAATAGTGAATAGGGAATAGAGAATAGTGAATAGTTAATAGTTAATAGTTACTAAGCTTTAGCTTAGTCCCGAGCTACAATTTCTTATTCGGGGAAGTTTGAGTTAGAAATTGTTATTCGGGAATGGTTAATAGTTTGTCATTATAACAAAAACTGATTTATAGAAAAGTTTAAATAAAAATCTTCAACATGTCAATAAAATCCAGAAATAAACGCAGTGTAGAATTTAGTACGGCTTCGATGTCGGATCTGGTTTTTTTATTGCTTATTTTTTTTATGATTACATCAACATTGGTAAGCCCAAATGCTGTTAAATTGCTGCTTCCGAGTAGTTCCAGCAAAACGATGGCAAAGCAAAGTGTAACAGTTTATATCAACGATCAGTATCAGTTTTTTATAGAAGAAATACCTTCCAGTCAGGAAATGCTTGAACCATCCATCGAAAAAATGCTTGCAGGTCAGATGGACGCTTCTGTTGTTTTAAAAGCTGATAAAACAGTTCCTGTTCAATATATTGTAAATGTAATTGATGCCATTAATGAGATTAACAATAGAAACAATACCAAACACAAGGTTATTTTAGCAACTTCACCAAAAGAACAATAAAATGGGCGAAGATAAAAACAGAATATATGGGATTATAGGAACAGTGAGCTTTCATGTCTTGCTGTTGCTTTTTTTTATATTCGTAGGTTTTAAAACACCATTGCCCTTACCTGAAGAGCAAGGTGTGGAAGTGAATCTGGGAAATAGCGAGGATGGAATGGGGGATGTTCAACCCGATCAGCTTTCAGAAAATACGGCAGCTAAGCCAACAGAACAGTCTTCTTCCAATCAGGAACAAATCTCAACTCAGAATACTGAAGAAGCCATTCATTTGAATGAAAAGAAAAAAGACAAAGTTACACCTGTTGACAATCAAAAAGAAAATGTAAAAGAAAATGTAAAAATCAATCCGATTTCACTATTTCCAGGAAAGAAGGATGGGAAAACAGGTGGGAATGAAGGTACAACCGGAAAACCCGGCGATCAGGGCAACCCTTTCGGCAATCCAAATGCTACCAATCATTTAGGCAATCCGGGAAATGGGGGCGGTCCTTCATTTTCACTCAAAGGTCGTAGTTCTAAATCTTTACCAAAACCTGAATACAATTCTAAAGAACAGGGAACTGTGGTTGTTAAAATCTGGGTCAATAACAATGGTGAAGTAACCAGGGTGGAAGCTGGTCAAAGAGGTACTACAACTTCTGACCGTGCTTTGTGGAAAATGGCTGAGAATGCTGCTTTACGTGCCCGTTTTAGTCCTGATGATGATGCTCCGGAAGATCAAACCGGTAGTATTACTTATAAATTTATCCGTTTAAATTAATTTTTATCCGTTTAATTTGTTGACGTTAATCCAAATTCTTTTCAATATTTTATCGTTTTTCATTCTTTCTTATACACGGTGGAATTAGAAAAACTGATAAACTCAATTACAAATTCATATTGGAATTTTTTCATTCTAAAATTCAAATAATTTTATGTTGAAAAAAAATATTAAATAAATCACCTATCTTCATTTTTAATGGACTAATTTTGTAATCCAATTTTTAACAAAATGAGTTACAATGCAACTTTAGAATACCTATACAGTCACTTGCCTATGTTTCAGCGCATTGGATCTGCTGCTTACAAGCCTAATCTCGACAATACCATTTCACTTTTAAAGCTATTGAGCAACCCTCAGCAAAATTTTAAGAGCATACATATTGCGGGTACCAATGGCAAAGGCTCTGTATCTCATTTGATAGCTTCTGTATTTCAGAGTGCAGGCTACAAAACCGGATTGTATACTTCTCCACATTTAAAAGATTTCAGAGAAAGGATCAAAATCAACGGTAAAATGATTGATAAACAAAAGGTTACTGATTTTGTTGAACAATACAAAGCTGATTTTGAAAAAATCCAACCTTCTTTTTTTGAAATGACAGTAGGTATGGCTTTCCAGTATTTTTCAGATGAAAAAGTGGATATTGCCATTGTAGAAACCGGTATGGGAGGGAGATTGGATTCTACTAATCTTTTATCACCAGAGATGTGTATTATTACAAATATTGGTTTTGATCACACCGCTTTTTTGGGTGACAGCCTTAAGAAAATAGCTGTTGAAAAAGCGGGTATCATTAAAGAGAATACTCCGGTTGTTATTGGTGAATCACAGGAAGAAATAAACAAGGTATTTATTGATAAAGCCAAAGAAATGAATGCTGTGATTACTTTTGCAGAACAACTGTATCATACCGTTTCACATGAGTTGATCAGGGTAAAAGAAAAGGAAAAGGATAAAAATTACTTAAATGTAGTATACAATAAAGAAAATCATCCCGAACCAATTGAAGTTTTTTCAGAATTGATTGGTATTTACCAGGTTCGGAATA
Organism: Bacteroidales bacterium; assembly: GCA_038204725.1. GTDB lineage: Bacteria > Bacteroidota > Bacteroidia > Bacteroidales > JACABE01 > JACABE01. The sequence continues at coordinate 62,012 of JBBRCQ010000012.1, forward strand.
TAAAAACTGCATTGGCTGCTATCTCAATGCTTCGTTATAAAGGTTTTAAAATAAGTCCCGAAGATATTTTAAACGGGATTAAAACTGTTGTAAAACAAACCGGCTTGTTGGGACGCTGGCAAGTAATTTCTGAAGCACCCTTAACGATTTGCGATACAGGACATAATGAAAGCGGTATTGCGTTGGTATTGGAACAAATAGCACTAACACCTCATAAAAGGCTTCATTTTGTTCTGGGTATGGTAGGCGATAAAGAAATTAAAAAAGTGTTGGAGATGTTGCCAAAAGATGCTGCTTATTATTTTTGCAAAGCGGATATTCCACGAGGATTAAATCAGGATGAACTTATGAAAAAAGCTACTGATATTGGACTTAAAGGCAAATCGTATGCATCCGTTAAGGAAGCTTTAGCAGCTGCTCAAATGGCTGCTGATGAAGAGGATTTTATTTTTGTTGGAGGCTCTACATTTACAGTGGCTGAGATCGTTTAAGTTTTTAATGGATGATATATCTTCATATTGATTACGCAGTCCATATATCACCCAGGTCGAAATTCAATCATATAATATCTTTGGTTAAATGTACCTTTAATCGTTCTGCAATAATATTTAGAGGGGAAGCCAATGCATTCACATATTGGAAATTACCTTCTCTGTTGTTGTTGATCGATAATTGAATAGGACAAGCTTCGCTTTGAACAGCATTTGCTTTAAATTGTTGACTATTGGGATCGTAATAAACATAGGGTGCACCGGAAGAACCAAAACGGAAATACCCCTTAATTAAGTATCTTAATCCTTCAAAAGTATAGTTACCACCAAATCGATCACCAAAAGTACCATGATGGTCTAAAAAGCCTTCTATTTTTGCTTTGTTGAGCAATCTGCCCAAAAAGCCTCCAGGTGAACTTTGTAAACAATAAAAATTATTTTGATTATCATCCAATACCGAAAAATCAATTCCGATAGTTGGCAAACGGCGGATAATGTCAGCATGCGTATTTGCAATTCTGTAAAGTGAAATGTCTTCGTTGTAATAAGCTTCAATTAATTCCAGTTCTATCAGAAAAGTATGACGGTTCAATGCGGGTTCCTGAAAACAGTTATTGGCAATCATGAATTGTTTTGTTAAATCAGGCTCATTGTAAAACTCTGGTTCTTTAAACTGAACAATCAGATGGGGTTTGCAAAAATCTCTGTTAGCCAATGTAATCCAGCGGGTGTCAAAGTTGATATTTTTCAGAATATTCATTATTGTTTGAATATCCGGTTGATTCAAAATATTAATATATCTTTTGTTGGTTGCAGGATCTAATGGATAACATTGATGAAACATTTGAATTTGTTCAGGATTCAGTTGAGGTATAATCTCATACTGGAATACAGGTTCAGGTATGGATTTTATCAATACACTTTCGCTTCTTAAGTTGTGTGCAACAGATAGTATGTAACCATTGCCAATATGAAAAGCACTGATATTGTTGTCGAAATGCCTTCTGAGGGGTTCAGTTGCATTGTATACCCACATTATTCTAAACAATGGAGAAGTTTGTTCGTTGGTAAGCTCAAGTTTTTTTGCAATGATCACGGATTCAAATTTAGTTATGTGGGGTTTAAAATTTTACATCATAATTTTACCATAATGAATACAAACTGTTTCATTTTTCATTTGCAAGCAATAATGCTTTAGGATACAGTATGTTATTTTCAATATGCACGTGGATATGCAAATCGTCTTCGAATTGTTCGAGCATTTTATAAGTAACCGTAAAAGTGCTACATCCATCATCTGGCACCTGATAGTTTTTACTCAAATCGTTGATGGTATCCATGGCTCCACCGGCAAATTCGTGTTCTCCTTTCATTCTTTTAATTTCAGAGATAATAATTGCTTTTGATGCAGTATCATTATTTTTTAAAACGGCTTTTATCGCTGGAAACAAAATCTCTTCTTCATTTTTAAGGTGTTGCAGCAGTTCTTTGTTGATATGTGCAAATAATTCGGTAATTCTAATAAGTTCAGGATGGTTTGTGCTATGAACAAAGGCAATTTTTTGGGTGTAAAATACCAATTGAGGTAATAGATCCATCACTAACTTATGATGTTTATTCACAATGTGATCACATAAAATATCCAACTTCCATTCTTTGAAATCATGGGAGAAATCAATGACAGTATTTTCAAGATGTTTTATTTTTTGTTCAATATCTGCTGTTTTTATGTTCTTTTCGGCACAAATTTCCTCCAACGTATGATCTCCTCCGCAACAGAAATCAATACCTGCATCTTTAAATATTTTTGCAGCACGGAAATCGTTGGCTACAATTTCACCTATATTTACTTTTTTTAAACTGGTTGTTTTCATCAATATATTTCTATTTTTTAATTTTATATGATAATTGAAAATTATATAACAGTTATTGTTTAATTTATTTAAATATTTACTTTATTTACTGCAACATATTTTGAATGGCTATTTTATTCTGAATATCAGTTGGTTTAGGCGTTTTTACCACTAAGACCCTGAAGTTTTCATTACCTTCGTTGTACAGACTATGTGGAATGTTTTTCGGGCTGTCAATCAGCATATCTCTACTAACTTTTTGCTTTTCATTCCCAATTTCAACAATTCCTTCGCCCTCAAGTATATAAAAAAACACATCAACGGCTGTTGCATGTTTTTTTAAGCTTTCACCCGGTTTTAAAAGTATATGAACTACCTGTACATGTTCGCTTTCATGTAATTTTCTAGCATCTACTCCATGCGGATTTTTTACTGCATCGTTCTCTGTAAATTTTGTTATTTTCATCATCAGTTAATTGTATTTTTAATGGTATTGGATACCGGCACAACCTATTGGAATATCCAATTGTACAGTCGTTTTGAGTTGTTATAATTATGGCAGGCAGTTCAGTCATGTATGGACTGAATCATAATGCATTTTATATTTTGTTTAAATTATAATGGAAGTGCATTGTGTAAAATAGTATTTTGTTTTGCGTTAATCCAATGATATATTAACCTTACTTCATTCAAAAATGTTCATTTAAGCATAATAATCCACCTTTCATGAGAGATGGATTTACAGATGGACAGGTGTGTTCAATACAACTTCAATGAAATAAAAAGCAATCAATTTTTTATTTGTTTGTTGTTTTTTTCTTGGATGCTTCTTTCAAAAGCATTTTTTCAAGGTTCCGTTGTACAGCATATTTTATAATATCATGTATTAAATCTTCAGGTAATGCTTCATCGAATGGAAAATGAATGGCTGATTTAGTCGTTGTATAAGTTTTGAGGCTGTCGATGAAGGTGTTTAAAACTTCAGGTGCAACAAAAATACTGTAATGGTTTTTAAATGCAGCATAATAGGCAAGCATTCCATGAAATTTGAATGCAGGCATTTGATAGCTGATGAGTTCTTCAGCTTGAGGTGCTGCTTTTTTAATGCAATTATCAAGCATTTCCAGTCTGCTTCTTATTGGTTCTGGTTGTATTGCCAGATAATCAATATGGTTTTTGTATTCTGGATTTTTCATAATTTATGATTTTAAAATTACTACCTAAGTTACAAAAAAGAAGTAATAAGTTATGCTAAAGTGTTGAATATGTTTTATGAATAAACTTCTTATTTCTATTTTCTTAAAGCTGTGATTTATCATTCCATTGATGAATTAATTTTATCAAAAATAGATAATATTGTGAATCATTCAATATAAATATTTAATAAAAATCATTTGTACTACGAATAGAAAACAAAGAAACGGATTTACAGTTTTTATACTGTAAATCCGTAATATACATTCTAATTCATAGTAAATTGGCTAACTATTTATTGTTTGATTTAAAAATTGATTTGGTAGACGCTTCCGCCATGCATATACAAAAAATCCAATGGCATACAGCCCGATATTGAAAATGCCGATTGAAAAGATGCCAATCGAGAAAATGCCAATTGAGAAGATGCCTATAGAGAATTTTCCGGCTGCAAAAATTCCTATTGCAAAATCTCCGGCTGCAAAATAGTTAAAGCTATAAGTAGCTGCACTAAAAAGGTTGCCATATATGGCATTTAGTATTACTCCGGTTATAACCAGAAATACTGCTGTTAAAAGAATCCAGTGTTTTTTCATTTTTTTTTTCATTTTTATGATGATTACTAATTGCGCATTCAATTGAAATGCATTGCAATATTACATCATGATTTATGGAATTAAAAACTTTTGGGATACATGGTTTGCATTTGTGATAAAATGCAAATGCTGTGACGAAATGATGCCTTACAGGGACAAAATTCAAGTTTCAACATTCATTTTCATCAATAAAACAACTTTCTGAACTAAATCTTTAGGTTTTTATTGAAGTTTTCTTTTTATGGGTTGTAAAGTTAAAATATTGATATTGAATGCAGATTGAAATGACTTCAGCAATTACTTTTGAATTATTTTGGATAACTTATTTTAAACATAAGCATTGATTTTTTCTTTAAGGCTTTTTGATAAGTTTCGGGAAACCGGTATTTCGGTTTCAGTGTTTTTTAAAAGCAATCTCAATCCTTGAGAATTGCCTCTGACTTCTTTGATTTTGTGAACATTAACAAGAAATGCACGATGACATTTGACGATTGAAGGATGATTTTCAAGTTGCATTTCTGTTCGTTTTAGGGTAGATCGTAATATTGTATTTGTTATTTGATGATCTGTCAAATAAAAAATTTCAATATAATTTCCGGTTGATTCAATGTATAACAAATCCGATAATGCTAGTTTAAAATTATCTTTCTGATTATCTGCAACTATGCTTATAGTTTCTTTTTCAAGTATTTCATCTTGAAGTTGATGATGATTTAACTGAGAATTAAATTCTTTTGCAGATTTTAGGTTTTGTGACAGCATAAAATTTTGTTGCAATACAGTAAGTACAACTACAGGGATAATTCCTACAGCTAGTGTAAACATCTGAAATACAATTAAACCCATCCAACTCCAAATTGAAAACAATAATGAAGAATACAAATAATTGCCGATTCCGATACTAAAGAGGATCCATGTAAGCCATACAATTTGCCTGAACAATGTCCAAGAAGTGGGAAGAAACCATTTTTTAAAGAGGGCAGCAACAATAAATAAATTAAAAATCAGTACAATAAAACATACCAAACCATAACCTGCAATTAGGATTGTTTTATAATCATGTTGATAATCTGACAACCCAAAAGGCTGAAATACAAGCATAAATATAGCAACAAATAAGCTGATGAAAATAATCAACTTCCATTTACTTTTGGGGAGCGGATAGGGCTGATTGAAGTATTCTTTGATCATAATTGAAAAACAAACAGATTTTTAGAAAGTTTTTATAGTTTGGATTTGAGAAGTTAGATATAAATTTAAATTTTAAGTTTATTTTGTGTTGTGAAAAATATAACGCTATTGGATGAATGTTTGTTTCCATAGTTCAATTCAAAGTTCCAATGGATGCTTCAATGGTTTCAATTACTTTCTCCTTTTTGAGGATATACATCCCAATGTTTTTTTAAAGTGCCTTATGTAGTAAGCTTTTTTAATAACCACATAAGGCACATTAAATCATAAAGTTGATAAGTGTTGATGATGATTTTAACTTATAATCTCGAATCGTTTCTTACAATTCTTGAAAAGCAGAACATTAAAACCAAAAATCAAGCAGTAATTATTGCTTAATTATTTTTTTGATTTCAACGGTTTTATCAGTAACCAGTTTTACAAAATATACACCACTTGATAATGCACTTATATCAATTTCAGATTTGTTGCTTGTCAGAGAAATTTGTTGTTTTATAATTTCTTCCCCGTTGATATTACATATTGTAATTGTACTTTCATTCACGTGTTTTTGTTGTTGGATTTCAATAGTGATTTTATTGGTGGCTGGAATAGGATAACAGCTAAAATTGCTCTGTCCCAAAGTGCTTTCATTGATTCCTACATTTGTTCCATCAATATATAATCCATATTGGTTGTATAAATTACCATTCATATTCAGCGTTGAAATCTGTAAAATGTTATTGTGGATACCAGGCTTGTACCAATAATAATTTATTGAAGTGTAATTGGCTACCGGAACTCCTGAAATATAATCGGCATAGGTTTCTGAAGCTTTTACTCTCAAAACATTGGTAACGGTTCCATAAGGCATGATTAAGGTGCCGTATCCATCAGCAACTACATCTACATGTCCATGACGATCATTACCGGTTAGAGTACATGCAAAATTATCGGTATAGCTTGTATTGTATGTTATCGGATACTGAAGCAGGTTCTCCACATCGGAATAGGGTATTGCTATGGCCATAGAAGGAATATACATACCGGCAATTGAGAAATTGTTTGAATTAACAAGGTAATAGGCAAAATAAGGCGTTGATCCGTCATCAACATTAGAAGCTAAATTAGCAGTTGGAAATGTTGAAGCATAAGGTGTAGCTGAAGTCGTTAAAAAAGTATTGGTTATACTTTGAAGTGTAAGTATACCGGAAAAATCCCATGTGATATTTGCACCTGCAGCACCGGGAGCTTCATAAAACGTTTGATGTTGTGTGAAAATTTGTCCGGCTGTCGGATTGTTAGTAGCTGCTGTAAGTGTTGGTTGTGCATTTGTTCTTTCAAGCATTAAAAGAACAGTTAAAATCATTAAAAATGTAATTTTTTTCATAGTTTATTTGTTTTTTCTTCCTACTCGTCAGGCTTTTCGGTTTCGCCCCGTTTTTTTAAGTGTTTGCTGGTCTACACTGGTGTTATTGTTAATTGGTTAATTGTAATTGTGTAAAAATAGTTTTTTATTTCTCATCCGTTATCCATTCAAAAGCATTGGACCATTCGTAAAATGTTTTGATTTCACTTTTATGGGAATTCAGCCATTTTGATACATCTGTATCATCGGAAGAAGCAAAAGCGATGTAGGCGAATGTTTCAACAAATTTCTTTTCATGCATGGCTATAAAATAGGGTACATAGTACTTCCAGTAAAAACCATGATTATCTTTTTGAGTTTCCTCCAGAGAGGAACAAACTGTTTCGAATTTTCTGATAAACTGTTCTGTTTCAGTTTTCTTCTTATTCTTTTTGTCATAATCCAAAGCTGCATCCATAGATAATATTAAATCTGTAACCCTGAAATTATTTTCTTGAGCTTTAGCATCTGTTGCAGTATCATTCATTAGGTCTGAACTGATATTAATTGTAATTGATTTTTTTCCGGTTTTTTCTACATTTCCTTTCATGAATTTTTGCAGATTACTTAAATTTGCTTTTGCTCTTTTGCTGTTGGGTTCCAGCACTAAAAATCTGGAATAAACCAGTATACTGGGTATTTTTTTGTTTTCAAAATTTAAAAAGCTGCCAATGGCATGATGTGAACTTGCATGTTTAGGATTGAATACAACTGCTTTTTGAAAACACAACATGGCTTCCTCATATTTTTTTGCATTGTTCAATGCAATTCCTTTGTTATAATGCAACTGATAATAACCGGGAAATAGTTTTAAGCCTTCTTCATAAATCGCCAGTGCCTCATCTGCCTTTTTTTGTCCATCCAAAGCATTACCATAAGTAACATATACGTTTTGAAGTATTTCATCGCCGGGATGAGTTTCAATTCCTCTTTGGCAACATTTTATAGATTCTTCATATTTTTCCAACGAAAGCAAACTAAAAGCTTTCTCTGCCAATGCCAGTAAGTTGTCTTTATCAACAGTAAGTGCTTTATCATATTTAACGATGGCAGCTTCGTAATTTCCTTTGTCGTGATAGGCAATACCTTCGTAAATAAAGTTTTCAGCTTCCTTTTGATATTGAGCATATAAAATGGTATTCAAAAGCGGAAAAAGAAGGATTAACAGTAATTTTTTCATGTTTGATTTGATTTGGTTAAAGGTTAAAGGTTAAAGTACTGAAGTTCGAAGGAGCGTCTGCTTTTTGTCATCCTCTTAATTTATGGCTGAGTTTTTTTAATTCCTTGTTTCTTGTTACATTATTCAAGCCTCCGATGGTACATTGAATCGTAATGGTATTTCCGGTAAAGTCTATCACTTTACTCATGGCATAATTCACAATATTGTATTTGGCTTTCAATCCCAGATAAATAGAATTGGGTAAATAATAGCGATAACCCAGGCCGATATTAAAGTTATAACTCCAGATATAAGCTGCTTTCAGATCTTCTTCGTTATTTACCTTTAAAACATCTAATACTTCAGCTGCAATACCTCCTATGAGTTGAATCTCATGACCGTATTTGGAATAGAGGTCTCTCCCGATTTCCATACCCATATACCCTCCGAAAAACTGATGGGTCGGCTCCATAGTATCACTGTTTTTGAAGCGACGGAAATAAAAAACCTCCTTGGTATCATTGGTAGTGGCGATGATACTGATGTCATAATTCATTTTCCGTAGTTTGATGCCGGATTGAAATCCTATTTGTAGATGTCTGCCCATTATCTTTAAATCACCGGTGGGTATCCATATTCCAATCATAAATCCCCAGTTGTATTCCGGCATTTCTAAATATTTTTTTATAGCTTGGTAGTTAGATGTATCCAAACCCGGTATTGTTTGTTTCCATGGGAATGAATTATTTTGCTGACTAAATGCACTGATGGTAATGAGTAGAAGTGCTAAAAAGGGGAGTCGTTTCATGTTTTTTAGGCTGTTGGCTTTAGGGTATTTGTTTTCTTTATTATTTTTTAAGGATTAATTTCTTTTTGGTGTCATTTTCTGATGATGATTTGGCATTGATTGCTGTAACTACTATTTTGCCGGTTTTTGTTTCTAATTCCAGCTGGGCTACTTTGGCTACATTCCCACCTTGTTTAGCTACTTTCTTGCTGTCTTCATAGGTTTCCGGATTTACAGCCTGCGAAATATCTTTGGTATTCGGTGTCGGCTACATCGGTTTTGTAATATTTTCCATCTGCCGACTGCATTTTCAGTTGACTACAATTTGTAGCCAACTGGCTTCCTTCCTTTTTAAGCCGGGTTTTTAAAACACTCCAGTATTTACGTGGATTGGGACTTGCTGTCAGCACTTCAATAACATCAACAATAGAGAAATACCATTTCTCTTGTTTATTGTCCCAAACGGTTCGCACTGTTTGATTTTCAAATATTTTGATGGCGTCTTTTTGGGTCATT
>JBBRCQ010000013.1:0-69158 GCA_038204725.1 Bacteroidales bacterium
AAAAGAAATTTATGATAAATTAAAGTTCAAATATGCTCCTTTTATTCGTAAAAAATCTGTAGTGCCCAAACCGAATCCTGAAAAAAAATTACACTCAATTTATCAGCAACTTATAACTTGATAGCTGCAAAATGGGTTAAATTTTATACATACATAAATACATACAAATTAATAGAAATTTATTTATTAAATTTTCAGCTCTTGATTCGCATAAGTTAATAGAAAATAAAAAAAACGGGGAAAGAAGAGATTTTACAACTTCAAATTGATTTATTTTCAAACTGAATGAACAATTCGCACTATTTCTTTAGCAATATCTTCAGGTGATAAGATAAAATCTATATATCCGCTTGCTATTGCGCTCAAAGGCATATCTGAATGCGTTGCTGTGTCGGGCTTCTGGGCTATTGTAATACCACCGGTTTTTTTAATATTGCATAGTGCTTCTGCTCCATCACCATCATATCCGGAAACGATCACTGCAATGAGTTTACCATCCCATTTCTTTGATAATGAATTCAGAAATACTGTAATTACATCTGGCCACCCTCTGGGTTTTGAAATTGGTTTTAATCGAAATTCTTCATTAAGAACATGCAAATCGCGCTGCTCTGGTATGATAAATACATGATCTGGTTTTATATCAAGTCTTTCTGTAATCAACTCAACAGGCATCTCTGTATAGTTTGGCAGAATTTGGTGGAGTCTTGTACCCAATGTTCTCACGTGGTTTACAATAACAATAGCTGCCCCCATATTGGAAGGAAGATTTTGTAATAATCTGATATAGGCATCAAGACCTCCTGCCGATCCACCCACACAAATAATAGGAAAATCTTTTACTTCAATCTTGTTCTCTTTTGCTTTAATTGTTTTCATCCTTTCATGCTCCCTATTTTTGAAAATTTCAATTCATCAAATTTTAAAAACAAAACGAATCTTGATAAAAGGAAATTACAATAATGAAATAATAATGCGATTAAGTATATCGCTTAAAGTACTATGTGGCAGTAAATATTACAAATAGAAAATAATATATTCACTAATGAAACAATATTATTTCAATTTTGTCTTCCGCTTTCTTAAAGATGGCATTCTTATTAATGAAGGGATGGTGTCACCTAACAATAGCCCCCATGGTTTTAAGGATTCAACATTGTCGCATATAAGTTTTACAATAGCAAGTAATGGAATTGAAAGAAACATACCTGCAACACCCCATATTGCATTTCCAGCAAATACAACTATTATTGAAAAAAGTGCGTTGATTTTCACTTTTGACGACACAATGATGGGAACAATATAGTTATTGTCTATCAGTTGAATAATATAATAAGCAATCATAACATAAATGGCATACCAAGCTGACGATTTGGTAGCTATTGCAACAATCATTGGCAGTGCCACAGCAACCAGACCACCTATATAAGGAATAACGTTAAGCAATGCACCAATAACGCCCAGCAATATTGCATATTGAATCCCAAGAGCCAATAATGCAGCAGCATTTAATACTGCTACCATAACTGCTTCAATCAGTAATCCAATAAGATAACGTTGTATCAATGTTTTGGTTTGTGTAATGATTTCGCCCACCTTACTTTGGTCGCTTTTAGCAAATACTCTCCATACGAATTCAATTAAAAGGTGTTGATAGTATAATATAATAAAAACATAAACGGGTATTAAAAACAAAACTACAATCCAACTACCCACAGCCAGCAAAGTTTTACCCACGGCAGCATTGCTATTGATTAAAAGTTCTCCTTTGGTTTTTAATATCCACTCTTGAATTTTTTGAGGATTGATATTAAAATTTCCGGAAACCCAGGTGATGGTTTGATTGATCATCATTGTAAATTTATCCACCAGAACAGGCCAGGTATCGCCAAAACGGCTGATTTGCGAATACATAAATGCAAAAACAGAAGCAACAATAACAATGGATAGTAATAATGTAATACTTATAGCTACAATTCTGTTCATTTTATGTCTAACAAAAAATGTTACTACTGGACTGATCAATATTGCTATAATGACAGCAAAAACAAGAGGAATAATAATTTCTTGTGCAATAATCATTATATTTACAAAAATATACAATCCTAATAAAACAAGTGTAGCTTTTGCATAAAAAGGAAATTTAAATGACATATCAGATGGAATGTCAACAGGAGTATTATTTTGCTTCATCTTTATTTTCAGTTTCGTTGTAATTATCAAACTTATGTCGTATCGTATTAAAAAGCTTATTTACAACAATTTTGATGATATCAGGATTTTTAGCAACTACACTTTTAATTCCGAACATTAAAACTGTTCCAAGTATTTTTTTTAAAGGATTGCTGGATACGCCTTCAAATAATTTTTTAGAAATGAAACCTACAGTTAATCCTATTGAAGAATTTATTAACTCATCTTTTAAATCATCGGACCCAACTACTTCTTTAAATGCACTTTTTATAAGGTTAATGGGTTTAAAACTTTCGTAAGCAATCTTGAATTGTTCTCTCAACATGCTTTCTTCATAAGCGTGCTTTTCTTCTAATTCAAGAATGGCAGCTTTAAGACTTTTTTCTGAATCTATTTTTTGCATGACAAAATTATTTAAGTGCTTGTTTGATAATCAATTCGCTAACAGGTTTTCTGATCCATTTGTGGAGAAAAAAATGCAATATAATGCCTATTATAAGATAAAATGCCGAAATTATAAAAAAACCATAGGACATTCTACCTAATAACTCTCCCAGATAAATTGCAATACCAATATTAAAAACAAATACAAACAGTGAAATGGCAATGATTACACTCATACGTGAAATCAATGTAGTAACAATTACAATGGTGGTTTCCAATAATTTAAGTTTCGACAACTCAAAAGTAGTTTTAATAAATACTTCTAATCGCTCAAATAATGATTCGAGAGCATTGGCTTGTGTTTCCATATTTTTGTATATTAACTATTATGAATGCATCTGGCAAAAGAAAAAGTATCAATTTTCAACTAATAAGATTCCTTTTACCAATCATTTTAAATAACATATTATTATTTTAATATTCTGTTTTGAATCTTTCATCTTCGGCTTCCTCTTCATAGTCGATTACTTCACCCATTCGAATCGCTTCTTCTCTCAACTCTTCATATTCTTTAGTAATGCTGTCAATAAATTCATAAAACTCTTTTTCTAATTTATCAACATACTTATTGCTTTTTTTAAAAATTTTTTTGCGGGTTAATGAACCTTTTTCAGGTGCAAACATCACACCCACTGTAGCGCCAATAGCAATACCTGTTACAACGCTTAATATAATTTTTCCGGTGCTCATAATATTTAGTTTTTAATATCATTAAATTGTTAACTTATAAAAGAACAAAGATAGTTTGGGTGATAAGGTTACACGTTACAAAATTTTAAAAAAATGTTACATTATTCACACTTTGTCTAATGATTTAATTCTTTTATTTTTAAGATGTTTAAAAAAAGTTGGTGTTAAACCGGTTACTTTTTTGAATTGATTAGATAAATGAGCAACACTGCTATAGTTCAGCAAATAGGATATTTCAGTAAGGTTATGTTCACCATAAATAAGTAATTCTTTTACTCTTTCAATTTTGTGCGCAATTATGTAATGTTCAATGGTAATACCTGTTACTTCCGAAAACAGGTTTGCAAGATAAGTATAATCATAATTGAGTTTATCACTTAAAAAATCAGAAAAATTATTTTTAAGAGGTTGATCAGAATAATGCACCATTTCCACAATAACATTTTTGATTTTTTCAATGAGAATTGCTTTTTTGTCATCCATCAACTCAAGCCCTGATTTCGACAAAGCAATTTTCAATTGATTTTGTTGATTTTCAGTCATTACACCTTTAATGTTCACTACTCCCAAACTCACATTTCCATAGCGCAATCCGAGTTTATCTAACTCTGACTGTACAACCATTTTGCAACGAATAGAGACCATATATTTGATATAGACTTTCAACTTTCCTAGGTTTAGTGTAATTTGCAAATTATTATTTCTTGAGACTTTTCAAGTTCGCACTATAGCCGAAATACTTATTTTAACGCTCCTATAAACAAAAGATTTCCAGATTATTCTCGTATTTTTATATTTAAAGTTTATTTAATTATTAAAATAGTTGAAATCCTTCTTCCATTCTTTCAGCAAATATACAAAATATAATTTGTTAAAGTAAATCAAAAAACTATTTTTTATTTAAAATCCAGAAGCTTATAGTTGATCACTTTTCACTATTCACTATTCACTATTCACTAAATTACATCCATCCTTTTCGTTTAAAATAAATGACAAGTGTAATAACAATGGTTCCCATTAATCCGAAAACCATCCAGAAAGCATAAGGATGCTGCTGGAAAGGCAATCCGATATTCATTCCGTACATACCGGTTATCATAGTAAGTGGCAACATAATAGAGGAAAAAAAGGTAAGTATTTTCATTATTTCGTTGATACGGTTGGTCTGGAGTGAGTCGAAGGTTTTAGATAATCCCTCAATTAATTCGGCATAATCTTCAACCATATCCCACATCTTTTGATAATAATCGAGAATATCACCCCAGTATTCTTCCATATCTTCAGCATAGCCTTTAATATCGCCCGATTCAAACTTATGAAACAAACGAAGTTGAGGCTTGAAAATCGTATTTATAAGAATGATATTTTTACGGGTAATCGAAATTCTTTCAATCGTTTTTTCTGCCTTTTTATTAAAAAGTTCACGGTTGATCAATTCTACTTCGCCTCCTAATCGTAACAACAAAGAATAGGTTTCCACCATCAACCGGTCTAAAATCGTATACAAAATCCCATCACTATTACCTGATATACTTGCATTTAATTTAATAGATTGATCTTTGAAAGAGGTGAATAAATTTTTAATTAACAAATTCGATTTACCGATAGAGATGATATAATCTTTGCCCCAGAATATTTTTACTTCTTTGGTTCTTACAAATTTATTGGCTTTATCGAGGTAAGGAAAATGCAATATCATGAAATAATAATCATCATAAATATCAATTTTAGGTCTTTGATTCAGACTCCGGCAATCTTCAATATCAAGAGGATGGAAATGAAAATTATCTTTAAGGTAGTTTATGTCTTCATCGGAAGGATTTTGAATGTTGTACCATTTCAATTTCCCTGATTCGATAGTGTCAATCATGCTGCGCCCTCCTTAAAGTTTATTGATAACGTATTTTTCTTACATTATTTTGGTAATTTTTTACAAAAGTAATGATAATAGGTTAAAGTAAAAAGGATAAAATATAAAGTTTTATATTTGAGCCTATGTTTTCATTCTCTTTTCACTGCATACGCTAAATATTGGATACCCTCTTTCATTATTACTTCAATAAATAATAATTAATAATGCCAATCAAGGTTTGAAAACTATCATTTTTTACAATGTTAGATTCCTCACTTCGTTACTAATGACAAGTTTATCTTTAAAAAGTGAGGAAAAATGGACGGCTTCGCCGTCCATTTTTCCTCACTAAAACAAAAATTGGCTGTCATTCCGAATGTAGCGTAGCGGAATGAGGAATCCTTTTATTCTATAGAATGTCTCATTGTTAATGTGTTTGACAAATTGCATCACTTACTTATTTAATTTTCAACTCTTGATTCGCATTAATAACCATTAACCATTAACAAAAAACACATTTTTTTTCATCAAAACCAAACTTAATTTAGTATTTTTGTTCAACGGATTTCAACTACCAAAATAAATTTATAAACCTTTAATACAATAAGTTATGTCAGAAAAAATAAGCAGTAAAGTAGCTCCGGGAGTAGTAACCGGAGATGATTTACAAGAAATTTTTCGAATTGCCAAACAAGAGAAATTTGCGATACCAGCTGTGAATGTTGTGGGTACCAATTCTGTAAATGCTGTGATGGAAGCTGCAAAAGTGGTAAATTCACCCATTATGATTCAATTTTCAAATGGAGGTGGTATTTTTTATGCAGGTAAAGCATTATCGAATGCTGAAGAAAAAGCTGCTATAGCCGGTACAGTTGCAGGAGCAATGCATGTTCATCAGATGGCTGAATATTATGGAATACCTGTTATTTTACATACTGATCATGCGGCAAAAAAATTATTACCATGGATTGACGGCTTATTAGATGCAGGCGAAAAATTTTTCAAACTTCACGGAAAACCCTTATTTAGCTCCCACATGCTCGATTTATCGGAAGAAACTCTGGAAGAAAATATTGAAATTTGCAAGAAATACCTGAGCCGTATGAGCAAAATAGGAATGACTCTTGAAATTGAATTAGGTATTACAGGTGGCGAAGAAGATGGTGTTGACAATACAGCTGTTGACAACGCTCGTCTTTACACACAACCTGAAGATGTTGCTTTTGCATACGAAGAGTTGTTGAAAATCAGCAAACGATTTACCATTGCAGCTTCATTTGGTAACGTACACGGTGTATATAAACCGGGTAATGTTAAATTAGAACCTCTTATTCTGCATAACTCTCAGCTTTATATTCAAAAAAAGCACAATACTGAAGCCAATCCAGTTAATTTTGTATTTCATGGAGGATCAGGTTCTGAACCTGAAAAAATTCGTGAAGCCATCGGTTATGGTGTCATTAAAATGAATATTGATACCGATACCCAATGGGCATACTGGGAAGGTGTACTTAACTATTACAAGAAAAACGAAGGTTATCTGCAGGGACAAATCGGCAACCCGGATAGTGTTGATAAACCCAACAAGAAATACTACGATCCTCGTGCTTGGTTAAGAGAAGGCGAAAAAAATGTAGTTGAAAGGCTGAAAGTCGCTTTTAACGATTTAAATTGTATCGATAGATACTAAAAAAACGCCTCCCATTCCCTTCCAACATAGAGTGGAATTACTATAGGTCAGTATATTTTTAAATCTCTTTTGATCAGTTTTTTAGGAAGTCAGGGTTTCATTTGGAATGAAACCCTGACTTTTTTTTGTCAACAATTTATGATAATATTATCTAAATAAAAAAAAACACTAAAATTTAACTTATCTTTTATCCATTTTCTAATATGGTTTGTTTAATAAGATAAATAATATTAACTAAACGCATAGGAGATTTAAAAAATGGCAAATTTATCTGTTAATTATCTTGGGCTAAAATTAAAAAACCCGATTATTGTTGGTGCATCCAATATTGTGGATGATATTCACAATCTAAAGCGGCTGGAGGATGCAGGTGCTTCAGCTATAGTTTACAAATCATTGTTTGAAGAACAAATTCAGCTCGAAAGTCTTCAATTGGAAGAAAACCTTAGAGAATATGAAGAAAGAAATGCGGAAATGATTTCGCTATTTCCGGGGATTGAACATGCCGGTGCTGAAGAACATCTTGAAAAACTCCGTAAAGCCAAAGCTTCCGTTAAAATTCCGATAATTGCCAGTTTAAATGCATTGAACAACGACACATGGGTAGAATATGCCCAACGATTAGCAGAAACAGGCATAGATGCATTAGAAATCAATTTATACGCAACTCCTAAAGATGCTGACAAAGATTGCAAAATTATTATTAATGAACAATTAGATATTATTTCCAACATTAAAAAGGCAGTTTCTATCCCAATCAGTATTAAACTGAGCCCGTTTTATTCGAATGTTCTCAACATTGTATCGCGCATGTATGACGAAGGTGCAGATGGATTTGTACTTTTCAACCGTTTGTATCAGCCTGATATAGATATTGAAAATGAAGTGTTGCATTTCCCCTATCACCTCAGCAATGAAGATGACAACCGCTTGCCACTTCGCTATGCAGGATTGTTATATGGAAATTTCAAAGGAAATATTTGCAGCAATACAGGTATATTTTCGGGTAAAGATGTAATTAAGATGTTATTGGCAGGTTCCGATTGTACACAGGTAGTAAGCACACTTTATAAAAATGGTATCGAACATATTGCCGTAATGCTCAACGAAATTGAAACATGGATGGATATGAAAGGTTACAAAGAAATCAACGAATTCAAAGGAAAAGTTTCCCGTAAAAACCTGAAAGATCCATATGCCTACCGCAGGGCACAATATGTGGACATTTTGATGAAATCTGATGAAATATTTAAAAAATATCCACTAAGATAAATAATCTTTGTATTTTTGAGGGGCTGTAAGAATACAGCCCTTTTTTTATGTAATTCTTTTCAACTATGCTTAAAATCAACAAAATCATATTACTGGTCATCGCATTACTGGCATTAAATACAGTCAATGCACAAACCAAACCACAAAAAAATAACGATCATTTAATCATGGCTGTTTTGTACCAGCAACAAGCTGCTGAATGCAAAGCCTTGTATTATCAAGCATTTAATCTGGCCAAAATGATGCTTGATCAGGATCTGGCCAATAAAAAACGCAAAGGTAAACGTGCAGTAGTGTTTGATATTGACGAAACGATACTGGACAACAGCCCCTTTGAAGCTGCAATGATTACAAGATATGCCGCCTATCCTGCAGATTGGTATATATGGACTTCTTTGGCTAAGGCAAAAGCATTGCCCGGTGCAGCAGAATTTCTGAACTATGCTGCAAGTAAAGGGGTTGCAGTGTTTTATATAACCAATCGTACCGAAAGCGAAACAGCAGTAACACTTAAAAATCTAAAAGATCAAAATTTCCCAATGGCAGATACTATGCATCTGATTCCCAAAAAAAATGAATCATCAAAGGAAAATCGCCGATTGAAAATTATGGAAAAATACCGCATTGTTTTACTGGCGGGCGACAATCTGGCCGACTTTTCAGCTGTTTTCGACAACACCTCTCTCGAAACCCGCAATGCAAAAACAACGGAATTACGCAATGAATTTGGAAAACGGTTTATTGTTTTACCCAATACAATGTATGGCGACTGGGAAAACGCAATGTACAATCTGTACAAAACTGACACCACCTTAGATAAATCAGCCATCAGAAAATTATTGCTGAAGGATTTTTAAATTACTTAAATTATAAAATATGGCAGGTGGTGCAGGATTTATGCTTGACATGATTTCCAAAATAAATGAAAACAGGGCTCTTGTACATAGAGAAAAATATCATGACAAATTTCAGAAACATTTATTTGTTAAACATGGTTTAGAAGTTGATGTTAAAAATCTTTCTGATGAAGAATTTCTGAAATTGCACACTAAACTTATAATGGAACAGAAAAAGGTTTTGTATAAAAGAATCGGAATACTGTTTTTTTCTTTAATTATCTATGCTTGTATGGTATTTTGTTTATTACATTTTTTATAAGAATTCAAATAATTTTCATGTAAATATACGCTCATCTCCCATTATTAAATATCCAGTAGATATTTGCATAGGCTCCCATCGGAAATTTTGATTCAGAATCGATTTTCCAGCTAGGTGGATCAAGTAATGAATAAATCCCCAATGTATAATGGAAATGAATTTTTGCATGTGTCCAACCTAGTTTAGGAAACATAAAACGATCTGAATTATTTTTAAACCCACCATAAGAAGTATTAAAAACGATTACATTATGCTGATTTATAATATAGTCTGCCTCAAATCCAGCCATCAGCCATGTAGCCGTTCCATTTGGATTTACAGGTATAACAACTGTTATTATATTATCCCTTCCTAATCCTGCTGCACCAACTAAACCTACATACCCATATCTAAAATAGGAAACAGAACCATTTACAGAAAAACACAGTTTAGGATTCAAACGATAACTCAAGTATGTTTTATAATACACATCGGATCCTTTCAGAAAACCTATTGTCCCGCCGGCAACAGCGACTCCCGGAAGTAAGATCCCAGTAACAAGTGCAATAGGAAAAAGACCTCCTGACAATCCTATTTCTACCGATGAAGCAAAAGGACCACGATCAAGGTATTTATATTTAAAGGATATGTTAGGCAATATAAACATTAATAAATAACTGGATACCTCAAATCTGTCAGTGAATGCAAACGAACTCCGTCCTAATATATTTAATCTGAACTCATTCTTGCTTAAAGTAAAAGCATTTTTAAATTCAGGTACTCGTCCATTTTCCCAACCTGTATGCATAATTCGTATTGCACTATCCGAATCCTGAGCAAAAGAAGCTGTAAAGGAGATGAGGAAAAAAATTATCAATAGTTTATGCATGCTATGTAATTGTTAAGGTTGATTGATCTTTAACGGTTGATAAATTTGACGAATTAACCGATTGATCTATCTATTTTTTATAATATTGAAACTAAATTCATTTTTATCGGGTAAACAACAGAATTACTTCTCAAAAGGAAGATATGATCAATACCGAGTTTCTCCGTTGGTTGGTTCTCAAACAGTTTCAAACACAGTGATATCCATCAGCAAAAACATGATAATCATGATTGGATTTGGGTATACATTTGGGAATGAAACAAATTAAGCGTTGCAATTTTTACAAACTATAATAATAGCTCACATTCAATCCTGCATTCCACAAATATCCTGAAACAGGCGTATCGATTATTTTCAGGATGCCATATCTAAAGGTTGGTTCCATTCTTAAGGTACTCCTTTCATTCAATTTCCAATCCACTCCCAGGCTGACAAAAGGTGACAGATTGATTTTACGATAAGAATAAACGGAAGCTGATGCAGATTGCTGATTGTTGCCATTATCAAAAAAAACATTACCCAAAACTTCTTCTTTGATAAAAATATTTAAAGTAATACCAGCCGCAGAAATGAAACGAATTTTTCTTTTACCAATTATGTAATTTACTTTCAATGGAATATCAATGAAATAATATTTGTAAATGAAGTCAGAAAAATTTGGATTTTGTTCAGTTGTAGTATTCACAAACCCATATATTGGATCTATCATCTCACCTAAAGTAAGTGCTGTTAAACTGGTTTTATAGCCTTTGTTGGAAAACTGCACTCCTGAAGCTATACTCAAATGCTCAGAGAAATTATATGCAATATTCAGTCCTGTTGTATAACCGATTTTTGCGGCTTCCATTGTATTTCTTGTTTTAACGACAAGTTCACTCGTTGCAGATCCGTCATTGTTGATAAGCCTTCTGTAACAAATGTCAGTAGAAAAGTTTATACCAATTTGTAGTTTTTTGTAATTAGTACCTGGTGTTTTCTTAAGCGTGTCTTGCCCGAATAAACTGAAGGTCATCACAGTTGCTAGTAATAAAATGATTAGTTTCATCTGAAAATAGTTTTTAAATTGAAGAATGCCTCGCCTGCCATTTAACTGTCGGCTGGTAGAGCAAGCACGAAAATTCGTATATCCGAAACTTCGGGCTCATCCTTATAGGTCCCGAATTTTAAGGATGTTGGTATTAGATGTTCTTATTTTACTTTACAAATATAAATCTTTTTATTGCAATATATCTAAATTTGATAATAATATGTAAATAATTGTTTTTAAACTTAAAAATAAAAGTTTTTAACCCTTGAAATTAAAAGACTTAACACTGACAGGGTTGAAGGTAATTAATTATGGAAGATAATTAATATAGTATAAATTGGTTGGAAGTTATTTAAAGTAGGATAAGTTATTTTACAACCCTGACAGGGTTTCCAACCCTGTCAGGGTTGTAAAAGTATAAATTAGTTCTTGTCATCAAAAAAGTAATCGGCGAAATTGATAAAATAAAGCTTTTTAATGGCACGGGTAGTAGCCGTATATAACCAACGGAGAAACTCGGTATTGATCATATCCTCCTTCATATATCCCTGATCCACAAATACAGTATTCCATTGTCCTCCCTGGGTTTTATGACAGGTAAGCGAATAAGCATATTTAACCTGCAAAGCATTCAAATAAGGACTATTTTTAACTTTCTGTATCCGATCGCGTTTACGGGGAATATCTTCATAATCTTTCATGATTTCGTCCCATAATTTCCGATTTTCCGAAAAGGGCATTGCGGGCGCTTCCAGCATAATGGTATCGAGCATAATTTTTACTTCCAGCTCTTTTTCGTCGGGGAAGTCAATCAATTGAACGGTAATGTCCGCGAAACGGAAGCCGTAAATTTCCTCAATTTTCCGGATTTTTAAAATCTCGACAATATCGCCGTTGGCAATAAAGCCTGTTTCAGATTCATCGGGTAACCAGAAATAATTGTTACGCAGCACCATCATGTAATCGCCTGCAGAAATTTCATCTTCCTGAAACAATATCCTGTTACGGATTTCTTTGTTAAAAATATTAGCACGTTTGTTAGAACGGCAAATTACAACCACATTATCCCGCTCTTCGGTAGAATAACTGTTATTCAAACAATCTTCCAGGTCAGCCCCACTAATACGTTGCACATCGTCAAATCCTTCCAAATTAAAAAAAGGAACATCAAAGGATTCGTTTTTGATCTTTTCCCGCAAATGGGTAGCATTGGTTAAAATACCTGATTCCTGTGCCTGACGAACAACCATGGTCAGTTCATGTTCGGTAATAGTCAGTCTGAATGCACCTTTGAGGAAGTCCTTGTCCAGAGCGGGACTCAAATCTGAACCTACCGGAGGCAACTGTGCTGTATCTCCTATCAATATTAAATTACAATGATAACCTTCATTGATATACAGAATCAAATCTTCCAATACACTTCGACCAGAGAATAAACCGGTTTCCGATTTATGGTTCATATCGGGTATCATCGAAGCTTCATCAACGATAAAAATAGTATTGCGGTGTTTATTTTGCTGCAGCATCAAAAATGTATGCCCGTCCTTTGTAGTTTGAACCCTGTAGATTTTTTTGTGAATGGTAAAAGCACGCATGCCTGAATATTCTGACAATACTTTGGCGGCTCGTCCGGTGGGAGCCAATAATACGGCCTTTTTATCAAGATATGGAAAAGCTTTTACCAATGCACTTACAACTGTTGTCTTTCCCGTTCCGGCATAGCCTTTGATCAAAAAAGCATCTTCGCTTTCAGTTTCATAAAAAAACACACCCAACTTATCAATCAACTCCTTTTGATCCTGTGTAGGCTCAAAAGAAAAAAATCGTTGAATAATTTTGCTGATGTCTTTAGCGTGCATGAATTTATATAGGTTAAAGGTTAAAAGTTAAAGACTAAAGTAAAAAAAGTTATTGGGTAATTGTCACATTTTCAATTTTTAAAGCACTAAATCACCAAATCATCAACTGGTATGGTCTATTACAATTTTCCATTTCCCTTCTATTTTACGCCAGAGCAATGTAAAGTAGCCTCCCACATCTCCTTTTTCACGGATCAGTTGCCAGCTTCCAATAATAAGCATATTTTTGTTATCGATATATTGAAATGATAAATGGTCGAATGTAAGTTTTCCCATGGTTGCTTTATCGGGATAGGATTTCAGATAATTGTCCAAGGTTTGTTGCCAGCCATGGGTAACACCTTTTTTACTCACAAACAGCATGGAATCAGATTGCCAGTAATGTTGCATATAAGCAGGAATATCTCCCTGATTCCATGCATTTTCCTGTGCTTTCATCAGTTCTTTGATCTGCTCAAAACTTTTTTCACCTTGTGCTAAACCAGATAATACCATAAAAATAGTTATAAGATAAACTATGGAGGCCTTCATTTTCATTCTATTATTATTTATTACCTGATTATATTATTCTTTACAAAAGTAATGATTTAGATAAGTCTTTTAAAAAGAAATTGAAACAGTTTCACAATAAAATAAAACAGAACATTATCCGTTTCTATTGCGTCCATTTTTAATTAATTTATTTGCATGAAGAAATTGAATTTTGTTGCTGTTATTTTTCTTTTATCATCCTGCATCAAAGAAATCCCCTTGGATGAAACAATTCTTAACCCAAAATTAGTAGTAAATTCAATTATATGTCCCGATAGCTTGATTAGAGTTCAGGTATCAAAAACAGTAGCGATAACAGATTCAGGGAATCGTATTATTGAAAATGCAAATGTAATGCTTTATAAAGAAGGTGCTTTTGTTAGTACTCTTGCCAATATTGGAAATGGGATTTATGTTTATGGGACTTATCCTGAAAAGGGAAAGTTATATGAAATAAAAGTGAATGCTCCAGGATTTTTTTCAGTTTCTGCTAATGAAATCATTCCAGAAAAGACGAATATTATCAGTTGCAGTTTTAAAGGTCCTATTGCAACTATAAACCCTACATGGGGAGATGAAATGGGGGTTGTAAATATCCTTTTTAAGGATAATGCATTGATAAAAAACTACTATGAACTTATTTTCTATTGGGAAAAAAATAGTAAATTTGAATACATCCCTACCAATAATATCTCTTTAGATATACCCGTTTTAAAAAATGAAGGAGATATAGAATATGAACCAACTAGTATTTTTTTCTCTGATGAGCTTTTTAATGGAATGGAATTTTCTCTTAATATTAATATTTACATGCCTTTTGGTTTGGACACAAATCAGATTATGGCTGCACCCGGAAAATTATTTGTAAACCTGAGATCAACATCCTATAATTATTATAAATATCGAAAATTGTGGACACGTCACCGATATAATCAAAATCAGGGAATCGAATATTATCAGGATATTTTCAGAGGTGAACCCATTAATATGTTTACCAATGTAGTTAATGGAAACGGAATTTTTGCCGGATATTCACAAGATGTTAAAGAAGCTCCTTTTATTTTAATAAGCAAATAGATATAAGATAATGAGAAAAATAATTGTTTTAACACTATTATACTTATGGTGTTTATCAAGATTATATTCACAAAACATAACTATCAGCGGTTATGTTACCGACGAAGCCTCAGGCGAAAAGCTTATTGGAGCTAATGTATATAATGCAAAAACTTTAAAAGGAAGTGTCAGTAATAATTTCGGGTTTTACAGCTTGACCATACATCCTAAAGATACCATTAATATTACAGTTTCGTTTATCGGATATAAAAAACTAAGCCAACTGATTTTTGTCGCCAAAAACCAAAATATTAACTTTGTATTGGTTCCCAATTCGCAAAATTTGAATGAGGTAGTTATAAACAGCGAAAAAGGGAATGCTGAAAGAACGCAAATGAGCATCTTGGAAATTCCAATGAAACAAATAAAAAGCCTTCCCACTTTTTTGGGTGAAACAGATGTGTTAAAATCATTACAGTTGATGCCGGGCGTACAAGGTGGGAAGGAAGGCTCCAATGCTCTATATGTCAGAGGTGGTAGCCCCGACCAGAATCTGATATTACTGGACGATGTTCCTTTGTATTATGTGAGTCATTTGGGTGGTTTTGTTTCTGTTTTCGATGCCAATGCGATAAGTAATATTAAGCTGATAAAAGGAGGATTTCCTGCTCAGTATGGTGGTCGACTATCTTCTATTATTGACATAAGGATGAAAGACGGTAATCAAAACAAACTAAAAGGTGAATTTGCTATAGGAACTCTGGTAAGTAAAATTTCATTTGATGGTCCTTTAGGAAATAAAAACACTACATTTTTATTTTCAGTCCGCCGAAGCTTTTACGATTTGTTTTCACGGTTATTTCAAAAAACTTTTAGTAATGATGATTTAAGCACTTGGTATTATCTCTATGATATTAATGCCAAGATTTGTCATCGTTTTAGCGATAAAGACCGCTTGTTTTTTAGTATTTATACAGGAGGTGATAAATTTGGAATTCAAGAGAATGTTTCATTAACAAATAATGGGAAAAAATTTTCGGAAAGTGAATATGAAACTGGAATTTTATGGGGAAATACAATGACTGCTCTCAGATGGAATCATGTCTTTAGCAAGAAACTCTTTGGGAACACTTCTGTTTCATATAGCAGTTTTAGATATAATAATTTTTCTGACGGAACACAAATAAGTAATTCGGTTAAAACTAATTATAGATATGATTTTTATTCGGGTATTAAAGATTGGAATCTGAAAACCGACTTTGATTATTATCCATCAAATAATCATAAAATAAAGTTTGGTTGGTCATCTATATTTCACAATTTCAAACCGAGCATTTCGAGCTACAATGAAAAAGTAGGGAGTTTAAAAGCAATGGATACCACGATTAATTCAGGAAATCTTAATTCAACCGAATTCTATCTTTTTGTGGAAGATGAATGGACAATTTTACCCAATCTTACTGTAAATATGGGTTTGCATGCTGTGGGTTATTTTGTCGAAAACACAACTTTTTTATCAGTACAACCCCGTATCAATGCAAATTATCAGTTTATTCGCGATTATTATCTGAAAGCCTCATTTGCAACTATGCAACAGAATTTACATCTACTCTCCAATTCAGGTTCGGGTTTTCCTACCGATCTTTGGGTACCGGCCACCAGAAAAGTGGAACCTGAACATTCTATGCAAATCGCTGTCGGATTTGCTCATGATATTATTAAGAAGAATATGAATATCGAAATTTCAGTTGAGGGATATTATAAAACCTTAAGTAATCTGATCGAATTTCAGGAGGGCGTTTCTTTTTACAGTGCAAATACATGGGAAGAAAAAATTGAAAAAAACGGTAATGCTAATGTATACGGAATAGAATTCTTGATTCACAAAAAGGAAGGCAAAATTAATGGGTGGATCGGATATACTTTATCAAAAAATACACGACAGTTCGATAATCTTAATTCTGGATATAGCTTCCCATATCGTTATGATCGTCGTCATGACATTTCTATTGTACTAAATTACAATATAAGCGAGAAAATTTCATTCTCATGCTCATGGGTTTATGGAAGCGGAAATGCACTAACTTTAGCAACTGAAAAATCAAACCTGATGAATTATGATTATAATTATGCAGCTAAAAATAATACTAATTTTGAAGTGTATGAAGATGTGCATAATTATAATGGCAGAAACAACTACCGTATGCCTGCTTTTCACAAGCTGGATTTAGGTATCAACTTTATCAAGAAGCTAAAACGAGGTAGTCGGGTTTGGAATATCAGCATTTACAATGTTTATAACCATCAAAATCCATTTATGCTGTATTTCAAGGCTGACGTTGGAAATATTAAACTGATTCAAATGAGTTTGTTTCCAATAATTCCATCGGTTAGTTATTGTTATTCGTTTTAATGAAGTTGTATTTAATCGTACTTGAACTTCTCGATATCCCGTCTTTCCCGTTTGGTGGGTCGTCCCACTCCCCTGTCCCGTTTCTCGAAATTGGTTTTACGGGCCAACCTTAATCTTTCAATTTCCTCGGGAGCTGTCTGGTCTTCCACAAAGCCAACGGCAATCGTGGCCGAAACTCTCCGGTCGAGTATATCTTTTACCAGTAATATCCTCTTGAGTTGTTCAATCTGGACTTCAATCAGTTCGCCTATCTTTACAATATGTGAAGCTTTGGTTTCCTGGCCATTGATTCTAACCTTGCCTGCCCTGCATTCTTCAGTAGCCAGATTACGGGTTTTATAAACCCTTACGCACCATAACCATTTATCAATACGTACTTCCATAAAAATTATTTTTGACGGAAATAAAGCTGAATTGGTACACCGTTAAAATCGAACAGCTCTCTCATTTTATTTTCCACAAAACGTTTATAAGGTTCTCTGATATACTGTGGCAAATTACAAAAGAATACAAACGAAGGATATGCCAATGGAAGCTGAGTAATGTATTTTATACTGATTCGCTTTCCTTTGTAAGCAGGTGGTGGATTATCCTTTACCAATGGAAGAAAAATATCGTTCAGTTGCGAAGTACTGATACGACGGGTTCTGTTTTTGTAAACCTGATTGGCAGTTTCCATCACTTTAAAAATCCTTTGTTTATTGGGAACTGAAGTAAAGATTATAGGAATATCGGTAAATGGAGCTAATTTGGCTCGGATTTTTTCTTCATAATCTTTATGGGTATTGGTTTCTTTTTCAACCAAATCCCATTTATTTACAACAACAACAACACCTTTACGGTTTTTTTCGGCAAGACTAAAAATGTTAATATCCTGGGATTCCAAACCTGCAGTTGCATCCAGCATTAAAACACAAACATCGCTGTTTTCAATTGCTCTGATAGAACGCATTACAGAATAAAATTCTATGTTTTCAAAAACTTTGCTCTTTTTACGCACTCCGGCAGTATCTACCAGTAAAAAGTTAAAACCAAAACTGTTATAGGGAGTATATACTGAATCTCTAGTTGTTCCGGCAATTGGTGTTACAATATTCCGTTCTACACCAATAAATGCATTGATAATTGAAGATTTTCCAACATTAGGCCTTCCAACGATAGCTATTTTAGGAATATCAGGTGTTTCTTCATCAACAATGGTTTCAAATTCTTCCACAATTTTATCTAGTAAATCACCGGTTCCCATACCATTGACAGATGAAATGCAAAAAATATCACCCAATCCCAATGAATAAAAGTCATTGATATCTATGATACGGGCATTATTATCAACTTTGTTAGCAACCAGAAATACTTTTTTATTGGTACGTCTGAGC
This sequence comes from Bacteroidales bacterium, assembly GCA_038204725.1. GTDB lineage: Bacteria > Bacteroidota > Bacteroidia > Bacteroidales > JACABE01 > JACABE01. The sequence continues at coordinate 18,430 of JBBRCQ010000013.1, forward strand.
ATATCCGCTACATCTTCATCCAATGGATTCAGTCCTTCTTTTACATCCACCATAAATGCAATAATATCAGCTTCTTCAGTTGCCAATACTACTTGTTTACGAATTTCTTCTTCAAAAATATCATCGCTGCCGATTACATAACCACCGGTATCAATTACCGAAAATTCTTTGCCGTTCCATAACGATTTGCCATAATGTCTGTCACGGGTTACACCACTTGTAGGATCTACAATTGCGTCTCGTGTTTCTGTTAATCGGTTGAAAAGTGTTGATTTCCCAACGTTGGGGCGTCCAACTAAAGCTAAAATATTTGCCATTTCTTTATACAAAAGTGCCTTGAGTGCCTAAAGTACTTAAAGTACTAAAAGTAAAAAAAGCAGTTATTAAATCCTATTGACTTCAAAAATTAAGTAGCTGTAATTTTTATTTACAAAAATACAAATACAAATTTATTCTTTTATTAAATGGAATAAAAAAATTATTCCGATTTATTTCTTTAAACTTTAAGTACTTTAAACTTTAAGTACTCCAGGCACTCATAAGTAATTAGGCACTCATAAGTACTTCTTTACACCTCATATCCAAATCTTTTCAAAAAGGTATCGTTGTTCCGCCAGTCTTTGTTTACTTTAACATGCAGTTCCAAAAATACTTTTTTTTGCAAAAATTCTTCCAGATCAAGGCGTGCTTCGGTTCCAACTATCTTTAATGCACTTCCTTTATGTCCGATTACAATTCCTTTTTGAGAATCGCGTTCTACATAAATAGTAGCTGAAATTTTATCGATAGTAGGTTCTTCTTTGTATGAATCTACGATCACTTCACAAGCATAAGGAATTTCCTTCTGGTAGTTTTCAAATATTTTCTCACGGATAATTTCTGAAGCAAAAAACCGCATGGTTTTGTCAGAAATTTCATCTTTAGGGAAATAAGGAGGTGAATCGGGTAATTTATCAAGAATACTATCAATTACCTTTTCCATATTAAATTTCAGCAAAGCAGAAACGGGTATCACTTCAGCCGTTGGAAATTTTTCTTTCCAGAATTTCATTTTCAATTCTACTGTTTCCTGATCCGAAAGATCAATCTTATTGATAATAATAATGGTTGGAATCAATGAATCCTTAACGGTTTCTAGGATTTCCTGATTTTTAAAATCTTCACCGATATCTGTAACCAGCAAAAAAACATCAGCATCTTTCAATGCCGACATCACAAAGCTCATCATCGATTCGTGTAATTTGTAATGAGGATTCACAATTCCGGGGGTATCAGAGTAAACAATCTGATAATCTTCGGCATTTACAATTCCCATGATACGGTGGCGGGTGGTTTGTGCTTTTGAAGTAATGATGGAAAGTTTTTCACCTACAAAAGCATTCATTAGTGTTGATTTTCCTGCATTTGGATTGCCAAGAATATTAACAAAACCTGATTTATGTGCCATTTTTTCAATTATTGAATAAAACAAAAAAAGGTCAGCTTTTGCTGACCTTTGTAGCGGGAGCCGGATTCGAACCAACGACCTTCGGGTTATGAGCCCGACGAGCTACCACTGCTCCATCCCGCAATATATCTTTAGATTATGAACAATTTCTTTTCCTAAATTTGAGAGTGCAAAGATACTACTATTTTTCACATTTGCAAAATTAATATTTTTATTTTCCACTATTAATAAGTTTTATAAGCCAACACACCTTCTATTAAGCTGAATATAGGACGATTATAGCATATAATTTTTATTATTATCAAACACCTGAGTATTTATTTTGCACAAACCTCAACTTTCCCTCTTTATCCTTGTTTATTCTATACATTAAAAATTATTAAAACTTATAAAATATTATGGTATTAGTTGGAAAAAAAGCACCGGTTTTTAGTGCTGATGCAGTCATTAATGGAAACGAATTTGTAGAAAAATTTTCTTTGGAACAATTTATTGGTAAAAAACATGTCATATTTTTCTTTTATCCGCTGGATTTTACTTTTGTTTGCCCTACTGAAATTCTTGCTTTTCAAGAAAAAATAGCTGAATTTGAAAAACGCAATGTTGCGGTGGTTGGCTGTTCTATCGACTCAAAATTCTCACATTGGACTTGGTTAAAAACAGAGCTTAAAAATGGCGGTATCAAAGGAGTTAAATTCCCATTGGTTTCTGATTTATCAAAAACAATTTCTCAAAACTTTGACGTTTTAGCCGGGAATTTTGACTATAACGACGAAGGTGAAGTTGCATTTATTGGCGATCCGGTTGCCTACAGAGGTTTGTTTTTAATTGACAAACAAGGAATTGTCCGTCATCAGCTTGTAAACGACCTGCCATTGGGCAGAAGTATTGACGAAGCCATCCGCATGGTTGACGCTTTGCAATATTTTGAAGAAAATGGCGAAGTTTGTCCTGCCAACTGGCAAAGTGGCAAAGCTGCAATGAAAGCCACAGCCGAAGGTGTTGCAGAATATCTTTCGAAAAATTAATTTTTTTTTCTTTGATTTGTTTTGTTTTATCCTGCAAGTGATTATTTTCGCTTGCAGGTTTTTTTTTATTAATATCATATTTTTTATTTTCTTAATAACTTAAGAACTAAATAACCTAAAAACTTATTTTCTCAATATCAAAACAATCAAATTCTTATCTTTGCAAAAAAAAGTGCTTTGATATATCCCTCTAACATAGAACACAAAATTGGTTTCGATACCATCCGGCAACTCATTCTCAATGAATGCATCAGCGTATTAGGTCAAAACCTGGTTGAAAAAATCAGCTTTAAATCCGATTATGCTGAAATAAATACCATGCTCAATCAAACGGAAGAATTCCTACAGATTCTTCAATTCGACAATTACTTCCCTTCACAGGATTATTTTGATTTAACACCTGAAATTAACAGAATCAGAATTTCAGGAACATATATTGAAATGCAGTCATTGATTGAATTAAGATTATCGGTGTCAACAATCCTAAACTGCATTAAATTTTTAAGCCCTGTTGATGAAGAAATTAAATACCCTGAATTGTTCAGATTATCAGAAAACGTTCATCTTAACGATGTAATTCTTCATGCCATTGACCGGATTTTAGATGAAAAAGGATCTATTAAAGACGATGCTTCAGCCAATTTACGGAAAATCAGAAAAGATTTAAAGTCGAAAACAGCCAATGCTGAGAAAAAACTCAATCAAACACTAAACATAGCCAAGAAAGAAGGCTGGACAGGTGATGATGTTTCAGTTACCATCAGAAACGGAAGGGCCGTTATACCGGTAAATGCCACCAATAAGAGAAAAATTAAAGGCTTTGTGCACGATGCTTCTGCAACAGGTCAAACCTATTATATTGAACCCGAGGAAGTATTTGAGTTAAACAACGAAATAAGGGAACTGGAAAACGACGAACGTTTGGAAATCGTTAAAATTCTGACTGAATTTACTGATTACCTACGCCCTTTTAGCAATGAACTTAAAAATGCCTATTACTTTTTAGCTCAGATGGATTTTATCCGTGCAAAAGGAAAATTTGCCATTAAAATTGAAGGAATTAAACCATTATTAAATAACCATTCTCAAATTGAGTGGTATACAGCCAAGCATCCCCTACTCTATTTGTCACACAAGGTACAGAAAAGAAACATTGAACCGCTGAATATCAAACTTGAAACAAAACAAAGGATTCTAATTATTTCAGGTCCTAATGCCGGGGGAAAATCAGTTTGTCTGAAAACCGTTGGATTATTACAATATATGCTGCAATGTGGGTTGTTGGTACCTATGAAACACACTTCTGAAACCGGAATTTTTGAAAATATTTTTATTGATATCGGCGATGAACAATCAATTGAAAATGATTTAAGTACGTATAGTTCACATTTGCTGAACATGAAAACGCTGGCTGCCAATGCTACACCCAAAACTTTATTTTTAATTGATGAATTCGGAACAGGTACCGAGCCTCAACTCGGGGGTGCCATCGCAGAAGCAATATTGGAAGAGCTCAGCATTAAAAAGGCTTTTGGAGTAGTTACAACCCATTATTCCAATCTTAAACTAATGGCTGATACCAACGAAGGCATTGTAAATGGCGCCATGCTATACGATACTTTGAATATGCAGCCGTTGTACAAATTAAAAATCGGCAAACCCGGCAGTTCATTCGCTTTTGAAATCGCTAAAAACATTGGTTTACAACAACATATTCTAGACAAAGCCATGCAGAAATCGGGGAAATCCCATCTGGATTTCGAGCAACAATTGCAACAGCTGGAGGTTGATAAAGAAGAAATTGTAAGAAAGCAACAAGAGTTGAAGGTAGCAGATGATTTTCTTTCCGAAATGATTGATAAATACAGAAACCTCAACGATAAACTGGAAAATAACAAAGGCATCATCATTAAAAAAGCCAAAGAAGATGCAAAAGAATTGATCAATCAGACCAACAGGATTATTGAAAATGCTGTGAGGATGATCAAGGAAAGCAATGCAGAAAAAGAAATTACCCGCGAAGCGAGAGAAAGTATTCAGCATTTTCAGGAAAAAATTGAAGAAAAAGAATTACCGCTTAAAAAAACCAAAACAAAACAACATCCTCCGATTCAAACTGCAGTTGATAAATCACCTATATTTATTGGTGATTTTGTAAGAATTATCGGGCAACAAACCATTGGAGAAGTAGAATTTATTAAGAATGACAAAGTAATCATTTCCTCCAATTCAATAAGGGTGACATTACCATTGAATCAACTTGAAAAAGTATCCAAAAAAGAAGCCTTACAGAGAGCTAAGCCACCCAAAAGCAATCATTACGGCAATGTGATGCAGGAAATTTCTGAAAAAGCTACAAATTTCAAACCTTCCATCGACATTAGAGGTAAAAGAGCCGAAGAAGCTATTTCTTTGGTTAAACACCTAATTGATGAAGCCATTTTACTGAGTGTATACGAAGTAAGTATATTGCATGGCAAAGGAAACGGTATTTTGCGTCATGTTACCCGCGAATACCTCCGCAGCATAAGCGAAGTAAAAAGTATTAGAGACGAAGTCATTGAAAGAGGAGGTGATGGAATTACGCTGGTTGGTTTGAAATAAGAAGAAAAGGAATAATTTGCATTAAATTTGATTTTGAAAAACCTAATACGATTATTTTTATTAAAATCATTAAACATTATGAATAAAACATTTGATGCCAGTGAATTATTACCGTCTAATGCAACTCATCCAGGAAAATTAATAAAGGATGAGATTGAATTTATTGGATGACTCAAAAAGAGCTTGCTTTAAAAATGGAAATAGCGCCTAATATTCTTAATGAATTAATAAAAGGGAAAAGAAACATAACCGCAGCTTTAGCCATTAAATTAAAAAAAGTATTGAAGATTGATGCTTAATATCGGATGCAATTGCAAGCCCAATTTGAAATACAAACAATTAAAATCAGACAAAAGGACGAAATAAATAAGCTTTCTATTTCAGATAAAATTAAACGCTATTAAACATTGCTGCTTTATAACTTAATCGTTAAAATGCTTAAAATACAACCTTAGTAGTTCGGGAGCCGGTTTGAAAATGAAAAGTTTCTGTTTTATAAGAGATTATGCAAAAAAAAAATTCATAATCGGAACATTGTGACAGCCATTAACAGTAGTCAAAATATAGAGTGCAAAATTTAAATATATTCCCAAGAATTGCGAATGTCAACGGGCGACTTGGAGTCACACTAATAAAATAAAGAATTTGAATCTAAAATATCAGACATTTACTATTTTAGCTCCTTTTGATAAAAGTTGTAATTAAAAACATAACTTTTTTTATCTTTGCAACATAAAATCAGGATTCGTTTTTTTATTTTAAATTTTACCTACGTGGAAAATAAAAAAGTTAAAGTCGGTATCATTCAAATGACTTGTTCAAAAGATAAACAGGCCAATATCATTAAAGCTACTGCAAAAATAAAACAGGCAGCCTCAGAGGGTGCTCAGATTATTTGTTTGCAGGAATTGTTTGCTTCCCTTTATTTTTGTGATGTGGAAGACTATGATAATTTTGCATTGGCTGAAGCTATTCCCGGAACAACAACCGATGATTTTTCGAAACTGGCAAAAGAGCTCAATATAGTCATCATTGCTTCTTTGTTTGAAAAACGTGCCGAAGGACTGTATCACAATACAGTAGCTGTGATTGACGCTGATGGAACCTATCTTGGAAAGTACCGCAAAAACCACATCCCTGATGATCCTGCTTTCTACGAAAAGTTCTATTTTACGCCTGGAGATTTAGGTTACAAGGTATTCAAAACCAAATATGCAACCATTGGCACCTTAATCTGCTGGGATCAATGGTATCCGGAAGCTGCCAGAATTACAGCGTTGATGGGTGCAGAAATTATTTTTTACCCAACAGCAATTGGCTGGGCAACTTCACAACCTGAAACAGTTAATAATGAACAATATAATGCATGGCAGACTATTCAAAGAAGCCATGCCATTGCCAACGGCGTGCATGTAGTAAGTGTAAACCGCACAGGAAATGAAGGTGAAATGAATTTCTGGGGAGGATCTTTTATCAGCAATCCTTTTGGAACATTACTCTATGAAGCAAGCCACCAGAACGAAGAAATCCATGTAGAAGAACTCAATCTCGCTAAAACCAACGAATACCGCATCCATTGGCCCTTCTTAAGAGACCGGAGAATAGAAACGTATTCACCCATCACCAAAAGATTTATTGATGAATAAAATAGGTGGAAGACGGAAGTCGGAAGTTTGAAGACAGGAGTTTTATTTTTGTTTTACGAATTTCATAATACTAAGGATAATACACAGTTTTTCCGAAAACTTCGGGTTTGCACAACTAACTCAATAACTTAATAACATAATAACCCAATAACCTAATAACCTAATAACCATTGAACTTAACAAACTCAAATACTCCCCTGAAACAGGGTTATCGCTTTCCTGCAGAATGGGAAAAGCATACTGCTACCTGGCTGAGTTATCCTCACAATGAAAATTCATGGCCAGGCAGAATTCAAAACATCTACACTGCTTATCATCAGTTTATCAAAGAAATAAGCCGTGGTGAAATGGTCAATATCAATGTAAATGATACCTTGATGTTAAATAATGTAAAAGAACAACTTTCAGCATTGGGTGTGAATATGAATAATATCTGTTTTTATATTCATCCCACCAACGATGCCTGGTGCCGTGATCATGGTCCTGCATTTTTGGTAAATCCAACTGCTAAAGATAAAAAACTGATTGTCAATTGGGAATACAACGCTTGGGGGAATAAATATCCTTTTGAACTGGACAATAAAATACCGGGATTGATTGCAGAAAAATTACAAATTCCCATCTTTAGTCCTGGAATTGTGATGGAAGGCGGTTCCGTTGATTTCAATGGAAAAGGAAGTTTAATAACCACCAAAGCCTGTTTGCTGAACGAAAACCGCAATCCAATGTTGAATCAATCACAAATTGAAAGTTATCTCAATGCTTATTATGGTGTTGAACAGATTATCTGGCTCAATGACGGAATTGACGGGGATGATACCAATGGACATGTTGATGACATTACACGATTTGTGAATGAAGATACAGTTGTTACAGTGATGGAAACTAATAAAAACGATTTGAATTACGCTCCATTGCTTGAAAATTACAATACTTTAAAAAAAGTAAGATTACTCAACGGCAAGCAATTAAATGTTGTAGAACTGCCTATGCCTGAACCTTTATTTATTGAAGATCAAAGAGTACCCTGTTCTTATGCTAATTTTTATATTGCCAACAGCGCAGTAATAGTACCTACTTTTGGCAATAAAACAGATGAAATTGCGTTGAACATTTTATCGGAATGCTTTCCCGATAAGACGGTTACAGGAATTGACTCTTCTGAAATCATCTGGGGACTGGGAAGTTTTCATTGTCTAAGCCAACAAGAACCCGATATTGTATAAAAACAATTTGGTATTAAATTTGTTAAGTAAAACGGAAAACAAAAATTTATAAAAATCGAAACATGAAGAGAATAATCATTACACAACTTGTTATTTTATTAGCATTTGTAGCATTTAGCGGGAAAGTATTCAGTCAAGCTACTGACAAACCAGCTAACGATAAAGTAAAAATCATAACCGATCTGGATTTTGACAAAACCATCAAAAAAGGAATTACGCTGATTGATTTCTGGGCTGTATGGTGTGGTCCTTGTCGTCGTCAGGCTCCAATCGTTGAAGAAATTGCCAACGAAGTAAGCAAAAAAATTACTATCGGAAAATTGGATGTAGATAAAAACAAAATTGCTTCCAGTACTTATAGTGTAAGAAATATTCCTACTTTAATCATTTTTAAAGACGGAAAAGAAGTAAAACGTATGGTAGGTTTACAGAACAAAGAAGCCATTCTTGCTGCTCTTAAAGAAATAAAATAATCATAAACAACTTAATCTTAAGAGCATGTTGTGATAAACAGCATGCTTTTTTTATATTATGGAAGAAAAACAACACAACAGTATTTTTCAGAAATCAAAAAATCTCTTTTCAATCCAGGCAATCATAGGTATTGTAATTGGAATATCAGCCGGTTATCTTTATTATTTCAAAGTGGGATGCACATCCGGCACTTGTCCTTTAACTTCCAGTCCATGGATGAGCATGTTAATGGGTGGTATTATCGGATATTTAGTGGGTGATATGTTTACAAAAAAAATAAAGAAAGATACCTAATTTACATTTCTGCTGTATTTCAGACGTCTGATTTACTGTTAGAGGTTACGGTTGAATTTTTGGCTTAATGCAATCTATTGCTCGCTCACCCTTCGCTGCTCAGCCTTATATCAGGTTTCTGTTCGTCAGAACACTAAATTTACTGATGATATCTTTCAGATTAAACCTCACGGTAAACACCCTTGTCTTTCGCTAACACCTTCCTATCAACTTGGCGTTTATGAGGACTTACACCTCATTGGTAAAAGAAATATGCCCGACATACAATGAAGAGGCTGATTCGTATTGGAATCAGCCTCTTTATTATTTATATTCTCGGTTACAATAAGGTTATGATGAGTTATTTCTTAATTGACCAACCGGTTTTAAGACCAATCACAAAATAAACCAAACCTAAACTTCCGAATGCAAAAATAGTATCACCAAATACTCTTAACCATCGGAGGTTTTTCATGATGGGTTGTTGCATAAATTCCATTGAACGTGCATACCATGTACCATGATCTACAGAAGCTATGGTTTGTAATATTCCAGTAGGCAATACACTTATCAAAAGCATTAAAATCAAACCTATCTGGAAACACCAAAATGAAAACTTCAGGACTTTCTCATTCCATTCTTGATTAATGGTCATTCCACGTAATGCAAACAACATCAGACCGATGCCCAGCATTCCATACACACCAAACAAAGCAGCATGACCATGCAAAGGTGTTGTATTCAAGCCTTGCATATAGTACAACGCAGTAGGTGGATTTATCAAAAAGCCTAATATTCCTGCTCCCACTAAATTCCAGAAAGCTACTGCAATAAAGCTGTATATTGCCCATTTATACTTTTTCACCCAAACGGTAGATCGCGATAATTTATAATTATGCCAGGCTTCAAAACCAATGAATACAAGTGGCACAACTTCCAAAGCACTAAATGACGCACCCAATGCTATAATTGACATGGGAACACCTGCAAAGTAAAGATGATGGAATGTTCCGATAATACCACCCAGCAGATAAATGGTTGCTGTAAACAAAGCAGCAGCAGTTGCCCTTTTAACATTTAAAAGGTTTAGTTTTACAAGAATAAAAGCAATGACAGTAGTAGCAAATACTTCAAAGAAACCTTCAACCCATAAATGCACTACCCACCATCTCCAGTACTCAGCAATAGAAAGATGCGCCTGACGTCCATACATTAAACCGGCTCCGTAAAAAGCTGCAATTGCTATGGAAGATATCAGAAACAAAACCAATAAATGTTTACTGTCGGATTTCACTTTTAAGGCTGGCCGTAATGCTCTGACCATTAAAAACAGCCAAATTAACAAACCTGCAAACAATAATATTTGCCAGAATCTTCCCAGATCAATGTATTCATAACCCTGATGACCAAAATAGAAATTCTGTATCAATCCTAATTTCTGCATAATGCCCATCCATTCACCAGCCATTGAACCTAAAACTACAACCAACAATGCTCCGAACAGAACATTCACTCCAAATCGTTGGTACTTGGGTTCTACTCCCGAAATGGCAGGTGCTATAAATAATCCGGTTGCAAGCCAGGCTGTGGCAATCCAGAATATTGCCAGCTGGACATGCCATGTTCGTGAAATTGAATAGGGCATCAAGGAACTCATATCTAACCCATAAAACCCATTTCCTTCAACACCATAATGAGCGGTAACAATTCCCATTACTACCTGTAATAACAGTAAGCCACTTACTACCCAAAAATATTTCAGCGTAGCTTTCATCGAAGGAGTCGCCTGTAAATTAATCAATGGATCTTGTTCAGGGTAAACATCACTGCCAACTTCTTTATCCTGATTTCTTGCATAATAAAAACTAAGCAGTCCAATTCCTAATAGCAACATAACAACACTAAACATTGTCCAGAATAAATGTTTACCCGTCGGATGATTACCTACCAGTTCATCTCCCGGCCAATTGTTGGTATAAGTTATAGTATTACCCGGACGTTCAGTTACGCAAGCCCATGCAGCCCAAAAGAAAAAAGCATTCATTTTATACATATTCGCTTCATTCTTAATCGTATTTTCAGGAATGGAATAAGCTATACGCGTTGCATCCAATTCTTTTCCATTGGTAAACAGATTTTTGTAATACTCCATATTTGATTTTATCGCACTTCCACGTATATTTGAAACTGTCAACGTTTTAGTTGCTTCGTCATAGGTGTTTTTGCGAACGTCCTTTTGTAAAAGTGATTTTAAATACGCTTGTTTCTCAGGACTTTCCTTTTCATAAGTGGTTGAATCTAATTCAAAAGCCAGCTCATTCAAAATAAAAACAGCTTCTCTGTGTATCCAATCAGCAGACCAATCGGGTGCAACATAAGCGCCATGCCCCCAGACAGATCCTACTTGCTGTCCTCCAATAGATTGCCATATACTTTGACCATCCTTAATTTCTTGTGATGAGAAAATCTGCTCACCACTTACGGTTACAACTCTTTCAGGTATCGGGGGCTTTTGCAAATAAATTTCATACCCGAAATACAATAAAACCGAAAAACATATCACCATTACGGCAATAAAACCAATCCATAACTTTTTTGCATCCATTTTTCAAAATTTAATTAATAATGATTTATTTTATATTACTACAATTATTTAAAGTAACCTTTCGAAACTTTATCTTCTTTTTTATTTATATTTAAATGTAAAAATGCAACTTTATATTTGTAAAAATTCCTTGCCGGCATTGTAAAAAAAATCAATTGTAAATGTCACTCAAAGAATTATTTTAATAACAACATAATTTACAGATGCTACTTAAAAGGACACAACAATGACATTCTGAAAATCAAAAAAAATACAAATAATTGATTATCAGCAACTTTATGACAAGAAAAATTTGATCAATGACTTAAATTGATCGCTATTCTTTATAAAAATAAATCAAAAATAGCTGATCATTTACTTTCTGTATCCAGTGTTTTGCATTTAAACTCATTGCTTTATCTATCAATGGAGCTGGCAAAAAGGGTGCGATTAATTTATAAATCACCTTTTCAGGCAATTTGTTTAAATCAGAGATTACCTGATTAACAGGATGTTCGCCTGCTGCTAACATTTCTCTTACATCAAATTCCTGTTTCACCATGTTTTCATCAAACCAATCAGGTTGAACGGTATTGTATCCATGTTCGTTTGCCAGCGTAACAGTATCCTGCCCTACTTCTGTTCTCAATACATTTATCAGTTCTTCTACCTTGATATTCCCAATAGCAGCAGCCTGTTGAAGAGTAGCAATTCTTGCTACTGTCTTTTTGAGTACCGGATTTTTAAGTTTTATAAAAGCCGGCACATACTTAATTAATACATCTTCTAATTGAGGATAAGCTTCAATCAGTTGTAAAACTTTTGTTTTTGGACTGATAATTAATTTACTTGTTTCCATATTACTTTGTATAAGATAAAATTCTTTGTTCTCCTTCTAAATTCCTATATACTGAAACGTCATGAGACACCTCAAGTGTTCCGAGATATTCTCCTTCTTCGTTTTTCAATGCAAAATATTCGATATGAATCATTTTATTGCCCATTTTTATCCAGAAAGGTGCTCTGGAAGTTCTCCCGCTTCTAAAATCATCAATTATTTTGTCAACGATGTGGGCACTTGCAGGAGGATGGCAAAGCCTTACATCTCTGTTGAGTATGGCACGGTTCCGTTGGAAAACTCTTTCGCTCCCCTGCGAAAAATATTTTACTTTGTCATTTTTATCAACAAAAGTCATATCGATGGGCAAAGTATTCAGAATGGCCATGAGTTCTTGAACAGAAAAACTACCTGATGGCAACTGTATATGCTCTCCGCTTTTATTCATTTCCTGAATTGCAGTTCCTATAACCCATTCAGGTTTCCAATCTATAGGAGGATCATACAGACAAAATCCTATTTCAAGCGATTGTTTCTGAATTTCATACCAATCGGCTTCAGTAAGTTTATCCAATGACATCGGGAACAAGATTCCTTCTTCTTTTACAGTCATTTCAAATACCCCTTTTATGGCTGGTAGAAAGATTAATTCGGCAGATGCTGATACTTCTTCCTTCGTAAAAACTTCAGTTTGTAATATTTCAATACTCCCTTTTACAAGTTCCCTAATCTCATCATGCTTTCCCCACATTACTTTAGGAGGTCCTGTAATTCCCTGTTTTTCAAGATAAGGAAACAACAGATATTCTTTGCGTTGATATAATTTATCAACATCAAAAAGACTATTAAATAAACCTCTGAGTTTTAAAACACTGTTTTTCAGATTGGTTTCATCCTCATTTTCAATATCTTTTAAAAGATTTTCAATAGATGTAACCAATTTCTTAAGTTCCTTATTTTCATGAAGCATTACGTCAATTGGATGACCTTGGGGTATATCTTTTGAAGCAGATAGATCAATATTACCCTGTAATACAGCAGAATGCGCATCACAAAGCTTTAAGATTTCTTCTTCGGGTAAACCCTCAGCTATCAACTCCTGTTCTACCTCAACTACTTCGCCATAAGGTATTTTACTTAAACTCGCTGAAAGTTCTTTTCGCAACACTCGTTCTGAGCCTCCTTCATGAAGCTTAAGAATCAACTCTTTGAGTTTTTTCTTTCTTTCGTTTGAATTATTGATTAGTTCGCTCATTATTTTTCTTTTTAAATTAAATTTATTGTTTTAGTTTACAAACCAGTATTTTCAATTCTTTGTCCCCTGAATTTTCCATTGTTCTTTGTATTCCGGTGCTTACAGAAATACAATCATTTGTATTTAGCAGATGTGTTTCGTTGTTAAGTGTAAGTTTACCAATGCCCTCCAATATATAGAAAATAACATCAAAAGGATTATCATGTTTTTCTATCACTTCTCCCCTTTTCAACGTAAGATGTATCAATTCAGCTTTTTCACTGCTAAACATAATTCGTCCATCAATTTGAATCGGAACCTTGGGTGCTGTTTCTAATGTAACTTTCATTTTTGATTTGGTGATTTGGTGATGCTAATCGATCGTCTATTTCCATGTACAATTTCTTGTTGTTTAACAACTATTAAATCAAAGTACTTAGAGTACTTTCTCAGGCACTTTCCTTGATCATCGTCAATAACATTTTGAACTGTTCTACAGCATTCACAGCATGACTAATATTTGCAGGCATAATAATACTTTCTCCAGCTTCAACAACAAAAGGTTTCTTATTGATAATAATTTCTGCTTTTCCTTCCAGTACTTGAACCATGGCATCGAAAGGAGCCGTATGTTCACTCAGCGATTGTCCTTTATCGAAAGAGAACAAGGATACATTTCCCGTTTTCTTTTCAAGTATTCTTTTACTTACAATTCCGTTTTCAGAATAGTTAACTTCTTTGGCAAAGCTCACAACCTTTGCAGTTTCAAATGATTTTGTTTCCATTTTTTTGATATTTATATAACTATTTTAATTCTAACATTAGCAAACTACTTATGTTTACTAATCAAATGACTTATTGACAGTAACGGATGCCTGAAAAACATTCTCGGACCCGAAAACTGCATCACTTCTTTTATTTTATTTCTTTTTTCAGGACTGTAACAATGGGTTTTACAATCTTTACAAGCTGGTTTATTTGCCTGATATTTACATTTTTCAGCACGTAAGCATGCATATTCAATTAACTGAATACATTCATCACAAATTTTATTCTGTTTATGATTAGCTTTGCAATAAATCTCAATCATTGCTTTAACTGTAGCTTTTTCGGTTTCTATTTTACCTTTTCCCATCAGTTTGCCTCATTTATAAAGTCATGGGTTGACTTTGAGTCAAACCCATGACTATTAACACATTCTATTAATTCAAAAACAATTTCATATCTTCATCCACAGTGCCGATGCCGGCAATACCAAAAGTATCAATTAATACTTTAGCAACATTGGGAGATAAGAAGGCTGGCAAGCTGGGTCCTAAATGTATGTTTTTAACTCCTAACGACAACAAAGCCAATAACACAATCACCGCTTTTTGTTCATACCATGCAATGTTATATGCAATGGGCAGATCATTGATATCATTCAATTCAAAGATCTCTTTCAATTTCAAAGCAATTACAGCCAAAGAATAAGAATCATTGCATTGTCCTGCATCCAGCACACGTGGAATTCCGCCAATATCGCCCAAAGGTAATTTATTATACCTGTATTTTGCACATCCAGCAGTAAGGATGATGGTATCTTTTGGTAATTTTTCAGCAAAATCAGTATAATAATTGCGGTCTTTCATACGACCATCGCAACCAGCCATTACAAAGAATTTTTTTATTGCACCTGATTTGACAGCTGCAACAACTTTATCGGCCAGTGCAAAAACCTGAGCATGTGCAAATCCACCAATAATTTCGCCGGTTTCAATTTCTGTAGGAGATTGAAGTGTTTTTGCCAATGCAATAATGGCACTAAAATCTTTGGGTTGTCCTTCTTTCGCATTTTCAATATGTTTGAAACCAGGAAAACCGGCAACACCAGTTGTAAAAATATGATTGGTATAAGTAGCTTTTGATGATGGAGGCACGATACAATTGGTTGTAAATAAAACCGGCCCGTTAAATGTTTCGAAATCTTCTTTTTGTTGCCACCATGCACCACCGTAATTTCCTGCCATATGACCGTATTTTTTAAACGCAGGATAATATTGAGCCGGTAACATTTCACTGTGTGTATAAATGTCGACACCAGTACCTTCAGTTTGTTTGAGCAATTCAGCCATATCTTTCAGATCGTGACCACTGATTAAAATACCTGGATTTTTGCGTACACCAAGATTTACCTTTGTAAGTTCCGGATTTCCGAATGTTGAAGTATTGGCTTCATCCAGTAATGCCATTACACTTACTCCATATTTTCCGGTTTCCATTACCAATGCAATGTTTTCTTCTGCACTTAATTCGTCATTAGTAAGAGCTGACATGGCGCGGGTTGCAAAAGCATAGATTTCCTGATTTTCTTTTCCAAGAACAGAAGCATGGTCAGCATAAGCAGCCATTCCTTTTAAACCATATAGAACCAATGCTCTCAGTGAACGTATATCTTCGTTGGGAGCATCAATTGTTCCATTGATTTCTGCCGCTTTCATTACGATTTCAGTAATTGACTTGCCTTCCCATATAGCACATTCCTTAGTGATATCACTGTAATTCCCGTTTTTATCCAGAATATTTTTCTTAATTTCTGCACGGAGAATAAATGTTTCTTTAATTCGTTCGATGAAAAATGTTTCTGTGAAATTTACATTGGTTATAGTTGAAAACAAACCTTCCATCAAAAAGCGATCAAATTTTACGTTCCTTTGACCTGACTCATTTAAACGCTCTGCATACAAAGCATTTCCTTTCAACAAATACACAAACAAATCCTGCAAATGAATTACTTCACTTGTAACTCCACATACACCGATTTTAGTTGTACAGCCGGTTCCTTTGGCTGCTTCCTGACATTGATAACAAAACATACTCATTTTTTTGTAATTTTAATTTATTAATGATTTATTAGTTTTTTGATTATTAAGTTTTTAGTTATTAAGTTAATAAACTTTTACTCAGATTACTTTAATTATTTAATTTTTAATTTACTAAACCCAGTCTTCCGAAATGATTTCACCCTGAATACTCACAACAACTGCTTTAATTGGTATTTTTCGAGCTGAGGCTGATATTGCAGATTTGGCGATCTGTAACAATCCTCCACAACAGGGAACTTCCATCATAATCACACTTAACGTATTGATTTTTGATTCATCAATCATAGCAGAAAGTTTTTCGATATAACTTTCTTTGCCGGTATCTAATTTAGGACAAGCGATGGCGAGCGTTTTTCCTTTGAGGAAATGACTGTGAAAATTTCCGTACGAAAAAGCCACACAATCAGCAGCCAAAACTACATCAGCATTTTTAAAATATCCGGCCATTGGGTTCAGTAGGTGTAATTGCACTGGCCATTGACGTAATTCGGAAGCAACGTGATCTGTAACTTTGGCATTTACAATTTCTACAACCGGAGCTCTGAAATCCATTTCCTGAGATCCAGGGCAGCCGCATCCCTGGTGTTTTTGTTCTGTATCCATTTTTTTTCCTATTAATAATGACAAATCGAAGTTAAAATTATTATTTTTAAGAAACTCCACACCTTGATTAAAATATTCGGTTTCTCCATGTTCTTTCAGATGTTTTAAATGCGCCAATACGGTGACTTTACCTTTAGGTGCGATGCGTTCCATAACTGCAATTTCATCATACGCCTCTGCTTCACGTTCTTCCAGTTCAATAGCGCCTTCGGGACAATCACCTATGCAGGCACCTAAACCATCGCAAAACAACTCACTGATCATACGGGCTTTGCCGTCAATCAATTGCAACGCACCTTCGTGGCAACCCGAAATGCATAGACCACATCCATTGCATAAATCTTCGTCTATTTTAATAATTGTTCGTTTCATTTTTCTATATTATGATTTTGTTTTTTACTTTATACTTTTCAGAATAATAATTCCTAACTCATACTTTCCCGAATAACAAGCTGTAGCTTAGCGCCGAGAAATTGCAGTTCGGGACTGAGCAAAAACTCAGTTTCCTTTACTTTATTACTTTAATCTTTATCCACTAAATCAAATCCGACAACCTTGTTTTTGTTAAATATTCTTTGAACTCCTTTGAAAGCTTACTTCTTAATCCACCGAAAATACAATCTTTAAAAGGACAAATCTCACAATTCCCCATACAACTGGTGTCCTCAATTTCACCTTCAACCAATTCGAAGAGCTCTAACAGCGTGATTTGTTCTGCCTTGCGAGCCAAAAGAAATCCTCCCTTAGGACCTCTGTCGGAAACCAAATAACCATACTTTGTGAGCTGCTGCATTATTTTTGCAAGATGATTCCTCGAAAAATTTGAAGCTTTAGCCAGATCAGTTGCATTGATTTTAGCCTTCGCCTTTGCGATGGTAACCATACTATGTATAGCAATAGACGCTGCTTCTGATATGTTTATAATTTTACTCAATTTGCTTTATTGTATTTCGGTATTTGAATACGCAAATGTACTATTAAAAATAGATACCAACCAAATATATTTTTAAAAAATTTTGTTTATTATAAAAAATTACATCTAAGAAATAGTAATACAACTATTTACGTAGAAATATTTTTTGTCTTTAATTAAAATTTAATCAAACCATGACTTAATCTTGCAGATATTGGGTTACAATTAAGCAAAGATTAAATAAGAATGAAGATAAATTTGTATAAGAAATGAATGTTATAAATTCTAAATTTAATGATAGGTTTAGGTTGAACTTTAATTTATAAAAAAGCTTTGATTCAACTTATACTAAACTATTGCAAAATCAAAATTATCAAATTAACTGTTATTCTACTTTCATCTTTCAACATAACAGAATAGACTTTAATTTTATAACAATTCTATATAATTTTATACATCTAATCCGTTGATTTGTCTTATACTTGCAAAACATTAAAAAGCACATAATATGACCAAAATAAACTGGAAACCGGGCACCATGGTTTTTCCAATACCTGCAGTAATGGTAAGTTGCGGAGCAAATGAAGAAGAAAACAATATTATCACTATTGCTTGGACCGGAACCTTATGTACCAATCCACCCATGTGTTATATTTCTGTTCAACCGAAAAGGCATTCGCATGCTATCATTAAAAAGAACATGGAGTTTGTAATCAACCTTACTACCGAAAAGCTTGCGTTTGCAACCGACTGGTGTGGTGTTAAATCAGGAAAAGATTTCAACAAATTTAAGGAAATGAAACTCACACCTGTCAAAGCTCAGATAGTTAAAGCACCATTGATTGAAGAATCTCCAGTAAATATTGAATGTGTTGTAAAAGAAATAAAAACCCTTGGCTCACATGATATGTTTATTGCCGAAGTAGTCGCTGTAAATGTAGATCCTCAATACCTGGATCCCTTAACTCAAGCTTTTGACATGGCAAAAGCCGGATTGATCTGTTATTCGCATGGAAAATATTTTAATGTTGGCGATTTTTTAGGTGGTTTCGGGTTTTCTGTTATAAAACCGAAAACAATAAAAAAGAAGATACTCAGAAGTACCTAAATTTTAGTTGTTAAACTTACGTTAATCACAAAATAAATAAACAAAAATATCTAAGAATCAGTAATTTTACAAAAAATACAATCCAAAAATGAAAAAAATAGTATATCTGATTATTTTATTAAACTTCCTTTCAATAAACATGGTTATTACAGCACAAACTGTTTTACATGGAAGTGATGCTCAAGCTATTATTCCCGGGACGGAAATGGTAGTGCTCAGTAAGGATCATGCAATTCCTACTTATATGAAATTTGCCAAAGGTTTTGAAGTGGCATTTGAAAAACTGGACTTTATTTTTCACAACCTTTTTAAAACAGACGAAAACATGGAGTTCAGATTTATAAACAGCACCAAAGACCAATCAGATAATATTCATTATCGCTATGAACTGATGTATCAAAACTACCCTATACAAGATGCGAAGTTTATTGTACATGTTAATAATGGGAAAATTTATGCTATCAATGGTAATCTGTATCGCAACATTAACATTGCAAATACGGTTACTTTATCAGAAAGTGCCGTTTTACAGCAAGTATTGGGGAAAATAAATGCTCAACAATATAAATGGCAGATGCCGGAAGAAGAAAAACTTCTTCAAAGGGAAACCAAGAATTTACGTGCAACTTATTATCCTAAAGGAGAAATTGTTTTATACAAAGACAATGTTACCCAACATTACCTATACACCTATAGTTTCAATATATATGCAAATAAACCATTAAAAAGAGCCATTTATTATGCTGATGCATCCACAGGAGCTATTGTTTTTGAAAACAATCTGATACATGAAGGAAATTCAAATGGCACAGCGGTTACGAAATTTAGTGGTACCCGTTCAATTACTACAGACAGCACATCACCTTCTTCATTCCGACTAAGGGAAACTACCAGAGGACAAGGCATTGAATCATACAATATGCTTAAAGGTACAAATTATGGGAGCGCAGTAGATTTTACTGATACCGATAATTTCTGGAACAATGTAAATACAGCTAAAGATGAAGTGGCAACCGATGCCCATTGGGCAGCAGAAAAAACATGGGATTATTTCTGGTATAAATATGAAAGAAACAGCATTGACAACCTTGGTTTTAAAATCAAAAGCTATATTCATTACGATTTAAACTATGCCAATGCTTTTTGGGATGGACAACGCATGACTTATGGTGATGGTAATACCTCATGGCAGCCTCTGGTTTCACTTGATATTTGCGGACATGAAATCACACACGGACTAACTTCATATACTGCTAATCTGGATTATATCAACGAATCGGGAGCGATGAATGAAGCATTCAGTGATATTTTCGGGACAGCCATCGAATTTTATTCAAAACCAACCACAGCCAATTGGCTGATGGGAGAAGACATTGGTACACCATTGCGTTCGATGTCAAATCCCGGAATTTACAATCAGCCGGACACCTACCTGGGTGCTTCATGGTATTCAGGAACTGCTGATAATGGAGGCGTACATACGAATTCAGGTGTTTTAAACCATTGGTTTTATTTATTAACGAAAGGAGGAAGTGGTACCAATGATATTCTTCAAACATATCAGGTTACAGGAGTTGGTATTGATACTGCAGCAGCCATTGCCTATCACATGCTTACAGTATATTTAACAAATTCTTCAAATTATGCCGATGCACGCTTTTATGGTATGCTATCAGCAGCAGATTTATTTGGAAATTGCAGTAATGTAGTTGAAAGTGTTACCAATGCATTTCAAGCAGTAGGTTTAGGCAATGCCTATGTTCCTGGTGTACAAAGTAATTTTACTGCAGCCAATACAGCTTTTTGTCAAACACCTGCATTGGCAACCTTTATCAATCAAAGTAATAACGGAGGTAGTTATTTTTGGGATTTTGGAGATGGAACAACCAGCACACTGCTCAATCCGAATCATATCTACACCAGTTACGGAACTTTTAACGTTACACTTTTTACCAACGGAGGCAGTTGCGGCACCGACAGTATTGCAAAAATGCAATACATTAGTATTATGCCAACCAATCCCTGTGTGATATCAATGCCTGTTACTGGAAGTTTAACAACGAATACTTGTAATGGGATTCTCTATGATGATGGCGTCAATGCTAATTATAATGACAATTCGGATGTAACAACTACCATATCGCCAACAGGGGCAGCTTCTGTAGTATTGACATTTACCTCCTTCAGTTATGAAGAAAATTACGATTATCTATACATTTATGATGGTAATTCAACGGCATCCACATTGATAGGCACATATACCGGTTCTAATTTGCCCAACGGCGGCACTATTACATCCACAACCGGAAGTATAACTATCAGACAAACCAGTGATGGAGCAGTAACAGATACCGGGTTTGCAGCAAACTGGATTTGCATTTACCCTTCAGCAGCTCCCAACTGCAATTTTAAAATTTCTGACACCAGCAGTTGTACAGGTACTATTAACTTTACAGATCTTTCATCCAATGGCCCCAATAACTGGCTTTGGGATTTTGGGGATGCCACTATTTCCACCTTTCAGCACCCCACCCATACGTATCAAAGCAATGGCAGTTTTACTGTAAAGCTTTATACTTCTAATATGTATGGTTCCGATTCACTGATAAGAACAAATATTATATCCGTTAACAAGCCCACGGATCCCATTCTTCCGAACGACACAGCCAGTTGTGGTCATGCATCATTTACATTTAATGTTACAGGCAATGGAATTAAATGGTTCAGTTCTCCAATCGCTACCATTCCTATTGATACCGGCTTGGTTTTTATCACTCCTGAACTAAATGTTACCACTACCTACTTTGTTGAATCGCAAGCAGGTGCTACTGCCATTTTTGGTGCAAAACCAAACAATTCCGGTGGAGGAAGTTATTTCAACAGTCCTAACATTCATTATCTTGTATTTGATTGTTCTATTCCCACTATTCTTAAAAGTGTTAAAGTATATGCCAATTCAGCTGCCAGCCGTACTTTCCAGTTACTAAGCAGTAATGATATTGTTATCGCAACTACTACAGCATTTGTCCCAAGCGGAGAAAGCCGCGTAACATTGAATTTCAATGTCCCAGCTCAAAATAATTTACGTTTAGCAGGTCCCCTTAATCCTAACTTATATAGAAACAATGGTGGAACAAATTTCCCCTATCAGATTGGAAACTTTATTACAGTTAAATCAAGCAGTGCAACCCAAAACCCAACCGGTTATTATTACTATTTTTACGACTGGGAAGTAGAGGGTGAAGCATGCCGGAGTAACCGTTTACCTCTAAATGTATTCATCAATACAGTAACACCACTAGCTTCATTTACCTCGTTGCCTAACTCATTAAATGTTAGTTTCACCAATACAACAACTAATGGAAATTCATATATATGGGATTTTGGCGATGGCACAACCTCTTCATTGGAAAATCCAGTTCACAATTATAGCACATACGGCAATTACAATGTTCAACTGATTGCCATCAATGCATGTGGAACAGGATCTATCGTAAACTCTGTCAATGTTGTTTTATCGGTTAAAGAAAACACACTGAATAATTTAAACATATACCCTAATCCAACAAATGCGATGTTGTATGTGCAATTGCCAGCTATCACTTCCGGGAAGTTGCAAATGCAATTACTTACTATGACAGGACAATGCATCTGGAGCAATCATTTTGAATCATTTAACGGAATATTTAGCACAACGATTGATATGAGTAAATTTGCAAAAGGTATTTATTACCTTAGGGTTCAACAACAAAATCAATTGACTGTAAAAAAGGTAATTAAACTATAATTATTATATTAATATTGTATTCATTTTGTTTTTTTGTTCACTTAAAATTAAAACCTATGAAAACATTAAAATTTTTAACTTCAGGCTTGATGTTACTAACCTTTTGTTTGTATTCAACTTCAGGATTTGCGCAGGTTAAAAAATCTGCATCAACAGTTGAAGTGAAGGTTAAAGTTGATTTTAACTGTGCAGATGGTAAAGCTCTGATTGAAAAAGGACTGAAAAAAGAACCCGGAATTGCACAAGTATTTGCTGATGCTAAAACCGGCATCGTATCGGTTTACTTTGACGGATATAAAACCAATCGCGAAAAAATCTTTCTGGCCATTGAAAAAATAGGTTATACCACAGAGCATACACCATCCGGAAGAAAGATCATTAAAGCCTGTAACCATTCTGTGGATGTGGTTAAACCTGATTCTGAAAAATAATCTCTGCTAAAAAAAAAGAATATCCAAAAGATATTCTTTTTTTTATGTATTTTCCTTTAATATATGACAGGAAATGAATACTTTTGTTAAAAAAATAAATTTAACCTCATTCAATTATAACTTAATGAAAATCTTAGTTTTAAATTGTGGCAGTTCTTCAATCAAATACCAATTGATTGACATGGCCAACAATGCTGATTTATTGGCAAAAGGATTATTGGAAAGAATCGGCATGGAAAACGCTGAATTTAGTCATCAGGCTAAAAATAAAGATAAATTTAAACTCACAAGAAATATACCTGATCACCAGACAGGTATCAATCTAATATTAAGCACACTTAAAGATCCTGTCCACGGTGTAATTAAAAACGAAAATGAAATATTTGCAGTTGGTCACAGAGTAGCTCATGGAGGTGAAAATTTCAACACAAGTGTTCGTATCAACGAAGCTGTAAAAGCTGACATTGAGAAATGTATTGAGTTGGCACCTTTACACAATCCTGCCAACTTAAAAGGGATTACTTCCATTGAAGCCATTTTGCCTGACATTCCTCAGGTTGCTGTTTTCGATACTTCATTCCATCAAACTATGGAACCACATGCTTATTTATATGGCATCCCTTATGAATATTACGAGAAATACCGTATCAGAAGATATGGTTTCCACGGAACCAGCCATAAATATGTAGCTCAAAAAGCCTGTGATATATTAGGTATCCATTTTGAAAATGTAAATATCATCACCTGCCATCTTGGCAACGGCGCTTCTGTAGCAGCCATCAAAAAAGGCAAATCTGTAGACACTTCCATGGGATTCACACCTATCGAAGGTTTGATGATGGGTACCCGCTGCGGAGATATTGATTTAGGTATCACTCTTTTCCTTGCCGAAAAAGAAGACTTAAGCATGAAGGAAACCAATGATCTTTTCAATAAAAAAAGCGGTATGCTGGGTGTTTCTGGCGTTTCTTTCGATATGAGAGATATTGAAAACGCTGCTGATAAAGGCAACGAAAGAGCTAAAATTGCTCTCGAAATGTACGATTACAGAGTAAAAAAATACATTGGCGCTTATGCTGCTGCTATGGGTGGTGTGGATCTAGTGATCTTTACAGGTGGTATCGGTGAAAACGGATGCGTTGTAAGAATGGGAATCTGCAAAGACATGGAATTTCTGGGAATCGAATTTGATGCTGATAAAAACAAAGGTTTAAGAGGTGTAGATGCTGTAATTTCTAAAGAAAATTCAAAAACAAAGGTCATGGTAGTAACTACCAACGAAGAACTCGTTATTGCAACCGATACTTATAATATTGTTTGCTGTAGCTAATTTTCGATTTGGTGATTTGGTGATTTAGCAATTTATTGATGGATCACTATAAACTGATAATATAAGGATAAAAAAGTGAAATATTTTTTCTTTGAGAAGTATTTCACTTTTTTTATTTTACAGGATCGTCAAATGGATAACCCTGTCAGGGTTGACCATCCAAATAAATAATAATTAAAACATTTCCTTTTTTTTATCTGGCTTTTAAAATGTATCAAACTCATTATATTTATTAAATGCTTTTGACAATAGGATAGCCTGAGGATCTAACGCTGTCAGGGTTGAGCATCCAAATAAATAATAATTAAAACACAATACGGCTTGCATGAGCAAAACAATAACAAACATGAGTTGCAGATTAATTATCATGTAACACTCTATTTTTAATCAAATAAAATATACTTCATCCTCTCTTTTATTGTACTTTAGCAGTCTTAATTGCGTAGTGATGAATTGGAAACAATACCCATTTATAAGGTTATTTTTACCATTTTGCCTTGGGATTGTTACTGCTATAAATTATCCTTCCTCAAATTTCTCCTTCTATTGGATCGCATTGTTATTTATTGTTACCATTGTTATACTAATACTATCCAACAAATGGATCAGCTACCAATACCGTTGGCTGCCGGGTGTGCTGATTATGCTGTTTCTGTTTTTTTCGGGTTTTACACTTTGTTGTATCCATAACGAATACCATCATTCAACGCATTTCAGCAAACTTATTTCAGGCAAAGGACTCTATACAGCCGGTATCACCGAGCCACCTGAAATAAAGGATAATTCAGTAAAAGTAGTTGTACAGGTCAAACAAGGCAGAGCATCCAACATGTGGGTCAATTGCAGCGGAAGTATGGTATTGTATTTACAAAAAGACAGCAATGCTTGCAGCCTTCAATATGGTGATTTATTGATGATACATGCTGATCCCAACGAAATAAGACCTCCGCAAAATCCTTCAGAATTCAATTACAAGCGCTATCTGGCCCATAAAAATATCTTTCACCAGAGTTATCTGAAACAGCATCAATGGCAGAAGGTAGCATCTGGGAAGGGACATATGCTTAAGGCTTTTGCCACTTCGCTCCGACAAAAACTTTTGCACATTTTCGAGGAAAACAATATTACCGGACGTGAATATGCTGTAATATCTGCCATTTTATTGGGACAAACCGATAAGATCGACCCTGAGCTGATCAAAGCCTATTCGGGCAGCGGTGCTGTGCATGTGCTGGCAGTTTCGGGCATGCATGTGGGATTAATTTTTATATCCCTTTCCATTGCATTGTCGTTTCTCGACAAGGTAAAACATGGAAAAATGATTAAAGCCCTGCTCATCCTCTTGGCCATTTGGTTTTATGCACTGCTCACCGGTATGTCGCCTTCTGTTATCAGAGCCACTACCATGCTTTCCTTTATTGTTATTGGCAAAAGTCTGCGCAGGAATGCTGACACCCTAAACATTTTGTTTGCCTCTGCTTTTTTCATTCTATTGTTCAATCCTTTTCTGATCTCAAGTGTGGGCTTTCAACTTTCTTACCTTGCAGTGGGTGGTATACTTTTAATCAACGAGGCCATTACCGGTATTTTTACACCTGACAATTTTCTACTGAAAAAATGCTGGGAAATTTCTTCGGTTTCCATCTCTGCCCAACTGATCACCTCTCCCCTTTCCATGTTGTATTTCCATCAATTCCCAAACTATTTCCTGCTGACCAATGTGGTGGTTTTTATATTTGCAGCTGTGGTGATGTATGCCGGAATTGTTGTATTATTGGTATCTTTTATCCCTTACGTTTCCACCATTTCAGCCCAAATTCTGGTTTATCTTGTTTATGGCATGAACCAAAGCATCAGTATTATTGAAGGACTTCCTTATTCTGTCAGCAGAGGAATTCAGCTTAACAATTTAGATGCCATCCTATTGTACTTGCTTATCTTCGCCCTGATACTGCTATTTTTCCAAAAAGCCAAACGTTTTGCTTTTATTGCACTTTCGATGGTTCTATTGCTGTTTACTTCATTCACCTATCAATCCTTTCAGCATTTGCAGCAAAAGAAACTGATAGTATATGCCATACCAAAAACCTCAGCCTATGAATTCATCAACGGAAAATATCAAATCATACTTAGCGACAGTTCACTGATGAAGGACGACAGCAAATTCGGCTTTCACATCCAGAACTATCATACCCTTTGCGGTATCAGCACTAAAAGTTTTATCACTCCATATGAAAATTATAAAAATGAAACATTGCATTTGAATAAACAACAAAATTTTATACAATTTTACAACCAACGCATAGCCATCGTGACAGGCTGCCGAAAAAACCAATCTCCTGCCCGAAAGCTGAAACTGGATTATCTCATCCTTTCCGGCAATGCAAAAACCGGCATTGAAGACCTTCTAAGAGTATTTGAACCAGGTTTGATTGTATTTGATGCCTCCAATGCACAATGGAAAACGGAGAAATGGGAAAAGGAATGTGTTAAATTGCAAAAGGCTTATTATAATGTGGTGAAAATGGGGGCGTTGGTTGTTGAAGTAAAAAGGTAAAAAAACAAAAACAGCCATGTAAAAGGTTTTTCAACCCGTTGAATAATTATCCTTCAGGTTTTCATCCTCTGGAAAAAATAAGCATCCAGCTTCTTGCTTTATAAAGAGAAATTTGTATTTTTGAATATTATTAGCGCTTTCAGTGTTTTAACTATGGCTATGATACTCAGTAGAACACCACAACGATAATCGACAATGAACAAAGAAATCCAAGCATACAATGACAAACAAGCAACGGACGACAAAGAAATTTGCGACCGACTTGCAATTATCATCGACCATGAATTGACCGAATCTGAAAATAAAATTTGGCACGCCCATCCTGTTTGGTTTTTAGAAGGTAATCCGATAGTTGGATACAGCAAACAGAAAAAAGGAATACGGTTAATGTTTTGGAGTGGAGCTGATTTTGAAGAAGAAAATTTAAGTGTAAAGGGTGGAAAATTTAAAGACGCTTCCATTTTTTATAACAGTATTTCAGAAATTGAAACTACCCATTTAAATCGTTGGATAAAAAAATCAAAAGAAATCCAATGGGATTACAAAAACATAGTGAAGCGAAAAGGAAAATTAGAAAAATTAAAATAATGTACTTCACACTTCGACAAGCTCAGTGACTGTGACTCAGTAAACGCACTTCGTAAGAAATTGCAGCTCGGGACTACAAAGCTCAGTTAACTTTATCCTTTATCCTTTAACCTTTTTAATAATTCTCAACGCATGTGTATATTTCCCTTGTTCTGCATTAAAGATGCCGTTGTGGTCGATGGTATCGATGCGGACTTTGCCTGAAGCATGGATGATTTTATTTTCGGTATAAAGGATGCCGGTGTGGACAATATCGCCTTCGGGGTTGTCGAAAAAAAGCAAATCGCCGGGTTCAGCTTCGGTCAAAAAGCTGAGTGTTTCTCCCAGCGCTACCTGTTGGGAAGCATCTCTTGGCAAAGAAAAGCCAGCTAGGTGAAATGCCATCTGTGTAAATCCTGAACAATCGATGCCATAATGGGTTCTTCCGCCCCATAAATAAGGTGCGCCCAGAAACCATGCTGCAAATTGAGGAATCAAATCCTTATCGGGTGCAGATTTTAGATCGGCTTCAAAAAATCCGCTGAAAGCATAGGTTTCCTTAGCCATACTGAACATCAGCTGATCAGAAAGCTTGGGAAGCAAGCTCCCCATCACCAGACGAACAGAATTTCCTGTGGATTGTTCTATAACCTCTGAGTTGGTATTGTTAACCAATATCTTATCTTGTTTCCCCAATATGTCCAGATCAAGGGCTGTAATCGGCAAGTATTGCAGATGATGAATCCAGCCTGTATACTGATCGGCATGCTGTAGCACCTGTACCCAGTTTTCATGAAAATCCAGAATATCGAAAGTTTCGCCGAAGATCAATTGAGTGACCATTTCGGTAGTATGTCCTGGAGATTTACGCACCGGGATAACATTTAAATTGCAGATACCATATTGCATAGAGAAGTTTTTGGGATTATATGAGACCTTTTTCAATGAGGCCTACAATGATTTCGATAGATTTATCTTCACCTTCGGGGTCATACGTTATTTTTAGATTATAGCCGAATAATCGGGCAAAAGCCTGATAAAAAAAAGCTGTAAATTTACCTCTTAGTTCCTGAACCAATGCATAAGAACTGCTACCGGTTTCGCGGTACAACAATTTAATGAGTATCTTTCCCTGTGAAAAAGTCAGGTTCTTAAGATCACTTCCGAATTCATCTTTGATTTCTTTTTCAGCTCGTTTCATTATCTTTCTTCGCTCGGCATCACTGGGTGCTTTGGCAAGTATATCATTGTATTGACGCAATTTCAACCCGGCAAGCTTGGCATAAGGATATACTTTTTTTACATTCTTTACAAGTTTGTCGAATCGTCGTTTATCTCTTTCACTCAGAAACATACGAGTAGCTGCAACATTAATGGTTGAAAGTTCATAATATGGAATAGTGTCGCCATCAACAACCCTTGCATAGGTTATTATCCGCGAAGGCGTGAGTACCTCCTGCCCTTTGGCAAGGAAGTTGAATACCAACAAAATGAATACGATAAATGTTTGTTTTTTCATAGCTGAATCACTGCTTCAAAAGTACAAAAATATGAAGATAAAACGAAGAAAAAAGTGGAAAATTGTTGATTGGTTAATGAGTTAGTAAGTTATTGGATTATTGGTTACTGAGTTTTTGTTCAGTCCCGAGCTGCAATTTATTAATAGTTTATTTAGTATTTTATTCATTTTGGTGCTTAAAGTGATAGTATCACGAAAAGTGATACTATCACTCATTACTTTCATTCACTATTCACTTTTAACTATTCACTTTTCACTGCTTCCTTTAACATGAAGAGGGTTCATACAAATAATGTGCCTTCATTTTTAAACGACAAAATAAAATTGTTAAAATTAAACTTATTTAATTTTTTTTCATAATTTTGCTTTTACATTTAATAAGAATACAATGCTATCAAATATAAATTACGAGCAATTGTTCAAGTCGTTTTCTACTCAAAAGATACTAATCATAGGCGATGTAATGATTGATGCCTATTTGTTAGGTAAAGTTGAAAGAATTTCACCCGAAGCCCCTGTACCGGTTGTGGTTGTTAATCAACGCGAAAACAGGCTGGGTGGAGCTGCCAATTGTGCATTGAATATACAATCTTTAGGAGCTCAGCCTATCCTTTGTTCTGTAATAGGAAAAGATATAAGAGGAGATGAATTTATTCATTTACTGAAGGAAAACAACATATCTGATGCAGGGATTATTAGAAGCGAAAGCAGAACGACGACTACAAAATACAGAATCATTGGAAACAATGCTCAAATGCTCAGGGTGGACGAGGAAATAACTGACAGTCTGAGTGATGCTGACAATGAACAAATCATATCGATGATCGGTAAGATCATAGCAAAAAACAAAATTGGCAGTGTGATCTTTCAGGATTATGACAAAGGCGTAATTACGGAGGCTTTGCTTGAAAAACTCATTCCAATATTCAACGAACTCAATATCCCCATTGCTGTTGACCCAAAGAAAAGAAATTTCCAGTTCTATGAAAATGTAAGTCTGTTCAAGCCCAACCTAAAAGAATTAAAAGAAGGCTTACAGGTAGAATTTGATGAACATTCAATGAGTCAGCTTTCGGGCGCGGTATCCCATTTATTGGAACAACACAATGTAAGAATCGTAATGACTACATTATCGGAAAGAGGTATTTATTTAAGCTGCAATTCGCGGAACAATGGAAGGGTGAATGAGCTGATCCCTGCCCATGTACGTTCCATAGCCGACGTTTCAGGTGCGGGAGATACAGTAATCAGCACAGCTGCAATCTGTCTGGCATTAGGTTTGCTTGCCTACGACATCGCCTATATATCAAATCTGGCAGGAGGATTGGTATGTGAACAAATTGGCGTTGTACCTGTTAATAAAGCACAATTATTGGCCGAATTAACATCATTAAAGCAATAAAACCAACATTGAAAGACCAAGAGAACTTTGCAAATACAGGTAAAAAAGTATATGTAAGAAATATGTTCAATAGTATCGCCAAGCGTTACGATTTTCTGAACCACTTTTTATCCATGAACATCGACTATATCTGGCGCAAAAGAGTAATTGCTATGCTGGAACCCTATCAACCAAAGTATATTTTGGATATTGCCACAGGAACTGCCGATCTGGCCATACAAGCCACCACTCTTAAACCTAAGCAAATTACCGGCATTGATATTTCGGAAGAAATGCTTAAAATCGGACAAAAAAAACTGACGGATAAAAACAAAGATTGTATAATTCAGCTGATCAATGCCGATGCTGAAAATATGCCTTTCGGCAACGAAAGTTTCGATGCCTGCATGGTGGCTTTTGGAGTTAGAAATTTTGAAGATTTGCACCAGGGTTTATCAGAAATGCACAGGGTTTTGAAACCCAACGGACAAGTAGTTATCCTGGAATTTTCAAAACCATCACAGTTTCCTGTCAAACAAATTTACGGATTTTATTTTAAACTCATTTTACCTTTTATAGGTAGAATTGTTTCAAAAAACAATGATGCCTATATGTATCTTCCGGATTCAGTAAGTAAATTTCCTGAAAAAGAAGCATTTAGTTTACTTTTGCAGGATGTTGGGTTTAAGGATATACATGCTACAAAATTATCATTCGGAATAGCAAGCATTTACTTTGGAATAAAATAAAAAAAAATTATTTCCGTTATTCAAAATCATACTACATAACTGAGAAAAATGGGATTACTAAAAAAAACGAACTATCTTTTTGTGTTTCTGATATGTCTTCTAACATATACACAAATAAATGCACAGCGCATTCGTATCCCAAATAACCGGAATTATGACCTTAAAAACTATCATTTTGGTTTTATGCTGGGACTCAATCAAATGAATTTCGCCATTAAAAACATTGAGAATTTACGTCCTTTCGACACTTTGTATGGCATTGAATCAACACCCAAAATGGGATTTAACATCGGAATTGTCGCCGATTTACGGTTAAATGATTTCATGAACCTCCGTTTTATACCTTCCTTATCATTTGGAGAACGATCTCTTAATTATTTTATCAAATTCAACAACCTGATTGTTTCAAGTGTTGAAAAGAAAATAGAATCAACCTACATAGAATTTCCGTTAGAGTTGAAGCTGCGTTCGCAACGCATGACAAACACAAGAGCCTATGTGATAGGAGGTGCCAAATACTGTATAGATTTAGCTTCACAAGCCAAGAAAAAAACAGATAATGATGAAATCATAATTAAACTCAACAGAAGTGATGTACATGTGGAGCTTGGGGTAGGATTCGAATTTTATCTGGTCTATTTTAAATTAGGCACCGAAATTAAAATGTCTTATGGCATTACAGATTTATTGGTCCGCGAGAACAACCTGTATACCGATGGCATTGAAAAACTCAACTCTAAAATGTTTCAATTTTCGCTCACCTTTGAATAGAATTTTCTGGAGTTATTGAAACGCTAAAAGTTTTTATTTAAAAGTCCGAAGTTTAATCTCACTCATTTTTTATTTTACACCTTACAATATTCTGGTTTTTATTTGTTTAAATATTTTTCAGGATATCAAATACAAATTTCCTATCTTTGCAAAAAATTACATTACTCCTATTATTTTTCTATAGCATAGCATCACAACACATTACATAACTCCCATTTTTACTTTTTTTTACTTTATCCATTATCCATTATCCTTCATTATGATCAAAGAAATTGAAATTGCAATATTACCCGAACAGGTAAATGTATATAATTCCGTCGAAAAAGCCGTTGCACAAGCAATAAGAGTCCCCAGAGAAAAAATAAATTATATAGCCGTTCTTAAACGATCTATTGATGCCCGCAAGGCTAAGGTTCAAATCCGTTTGAAGGTTAAAGTGTATACTTTCGATTCGTTTCCAACCGAAGAGAAATATGAAGATAAATACCAGTATGTTCAAAATGCTGATCCTGTTATTATTGTAGGATCAGGTCCGGCCGGTTTGTTTGCCGCATTGCATCTGCTTGAAGCAGGATTAAAACCCATACTTCTCGAAAGAGGTAAAGATATTCATCTACGGAAATACGACATTGCCGATCTCAACCGTGAGCACAAAGTAAATCCCAATTCAAATTATTGTTTTGGCGAAGGCGGTGCAGGTACTTATTCCGACGGTAAATTATACACCCGTTCCACAAAAAGAGGTGATGTAAATGATGTATTGCAGAAATTAGTGGCACATGGTGCTTCTCCTGATATTTTGATTGAAGCGCATCCACATATCGGCACGGATAAATTACCGCCGATTATTTCCAATATCAGAGAAACCATCATCAATCATGGGGGTGAATTTCATTTTGAGAAAAAAATAGTAGATCTAATCATCAAAGACAGCACCATCAAGGGTGTGATTGACCAAACCGGAACCAGTTATGAAGGTAAAGCAGTTATACTCGCTACCGGTCATTCGGCAAGAGATATTTACGAATTACTGAATACAAAAAAAATCTTAATAGAAGCCAAACCTTTTGCAATGGGCGTGAGGGTGGAACATCCTCAGCAGATTATTGATGCTATTCAATACCACAGCAAATCGAGAGGACAATTTTTACCTGCTGCCACTTATCAATTGGTTACCCAGGTAGAAGGCAAAGGTGTATTTTCATTTTGTATGTGTCCGGGAGGAATCATTGTTCCAGCAGCCACAGCACCCGGAGAAATTGTTGTCAACGGTATGTCCAATTCAAGGAGAAATTCTATTTATGCCAATGCAGGCGTAGTTGTTTCTGTTGAATTATCCGACCTTGAAGCGTATCAGTCACATGGTGCATTGGCGGGATTGAAGTTTCAGGAAGAAGTAGAAAAAAATGCATTCAATGCAGCAGGCAAAGGACAAATTGCACCTGCACAAAGAATGACTGATTTTATCAGTGCAAAGGTATCCCCTACACTGAATCCTACCTCTTATGTACCCGGAGTAGTTTCGGCAGCTGTACACGAAATTCTGCCTCCATTTATTGCCACCAGGTTACAAAAAGCATTTGTAGCTTTTGATGAAAAAATGAAAGGGTTTATGACACAACAGGCTAATATTGTTGGTGTTGAATCCCGCACTTCTTCACCCATCAGGATTCCGCGCGATGCAATAACAATGCAACATGTTCAGATTAAGAACCTTTATCCCTGTGGTGAAGGAGCAGGCTATGCAGGTGGTATCATTTCATCCGCTCTGGACGGTGTTGCGGTTGCAGAAAAAATTGAAAAATAATTTCAATTATAAGCTACTGTAAATCAAATCTAAAAAAAAATAAATGAACTATTTGGCAAAAAATGCAAAAAAACATTTGCAGATATAAAAAAAAGTTCTAATTTTGCACTCCCAATTTGATGGGAAAAGGGTCCGTTCGTCTAGATGGCCCAGGACGCTAGGTTTTCATCCTAGAAATCAGGGGTTCGAATCCCCTACGGACTACTAATTAATAAATTAAAAATAATAAAGATGGCTAATCATAAATCAGCATTAAAACGCATCAGATCAAATGAAACTAAAAGAATTCATAACAGATATTATGCAAAAACTATGCGCAATGCTTTAAAAGCATTCAGAGACTTAACTGATAAAGCTATTGTTGCTGAAAAATTACCTGTAATGGTTTCTTTGATTGACAAAGTCGCTCAAAAATCAATCATTCACAAAAACAAAGCGAGCAACTTAAAATCTAAACTGATGAGAAAATTTAATCTCATGTAAGAATTTTACATTCTCAAAAAAGGCTTCTTCAACAGAAGCCTTTTTTTTTGCTTTTTTTTAATGGATTGTATTTGAAATAATTCTTACCTTTACAAACTCAACACACTATTTATGTCGAAAGTGATACAATTATCCGAAGCAGCTTCACTGGCCATTCATGCAATGATTCTGATCGGAAGGGCTGAACATATTATCAATGTAAATAAGATAGCTGAAGTAACAGGTTGTTCAAGCAACCATCTTTCGAAAGTAATGATGAGACTGGTTAAAGATAATTTTGTTAAATCCACCAGAGGACCCTTGGGTGGTTTCATCCTGAACAAAAAACCTTCAGAAATCACATTGCTCGACATCTATCAGTCCATTGAAGGACCCATTATCGAGACAAACTGTCCGATGGATCATAAGGTTTGTCCTTTCCAAAAATGCATAATGGGAGGAATCATGAACAAACTCTCTGTAGAGTTTATTCAATATCTTAAAAGCCAAACGCTGGAAAGCTATCTTCTTTGAATTAGTTATGTTTAATAAAATATTATAGAAATAAAATTTAAATAAACACTTATACATAAGTTCACACTGAAAACCAAGATTTCTTTTTTAAATATTTTAAAAGTCTTTGTCAATACTTTTTCTAAAACAGAACCATTGAATTTGAATTAAAAACATAATTTTTATGAAAAAGAGATTTTTTTTATGGATGCTTATATTTATATTATTTTCTAATTGTAAAAAAGATAACACCGCTACAAATCCTATACCCGTTGCTGAAACCGGCAAACTGAAAATAGAGTTCAGTCATTCGATAAACAGTCAGCTGGTACAGCTCAATACCAATATTTACATCAACGAAGCTGGCAACCATTACGAACTGACAGACATTATGTATTTTATTTCAGATGTAAAGCTATATCCTCATAACGGTACACCTTTTTCAATTGACAAACAAACAGCGATTCATTACATCAATATCAAAATGCCGGTTACATTAAGCTGGAATGTATACGACCCAATCCCCGCAGGAACTTATGATTCTCTTTCTTTTATCTTTGGCCTGAACGAGCAACGCAATCAAACCGCAGCCTTTGTAAATCCACCCGAATCGAATATGGCCTGGCCTGATGTGCTGGGTGGAGGCTATCACTATTTGATGATGAACGGAAAATGGCTCAATCCGCAAAATGTGTCTACACCGTTTAATTTTCACATGGGCATCGGACAAATATATACTGATACCATCAATTACAACGTAAATACCATTACAGCATTTGTCCATAACTATTTTAAAATCAGCCTGCCTTTAAATGCCTTTGAAATCAGCAAGAACAACACTACTGTCATTAAACTGAATATGGATGTTGACAATTGGTTTAAAACACCTCACACCTGGGATCACAACTATTGGAGTGGGAGTATCATGCAAAAACAAAGAGCCCAGCAAACCATCAAAGAAAACGGAGTGGATGTGTTTAGTATTATTTGGTGATTTGATGATTTGGTGATTTGATGATTAAGTCGTTTTGTCGTTTCAATTCATTAACTTCATCCAAAGATACTAATTCTAAAGAAATACAGTTTACTAAGCAAAAGCTCAGTTCACTTTTCACTTTTCACTTTTCACTATTCACTTTTCACTTTTCACTTTTCACTATTCACTTTTCACTATTCACTAACAATGGCATGCTTTTTGTTTATTCAAAAATCAATTCAAAGAAATCCATAAACGATTCTAATAACCCTTCAAATGAAAAAGCTCGCATTCTTATCAATCATTCTCGGAAGCAGTTTATTTAGTGCTTCGATATTTTCACAGAACAATCAGAATTCTGCCTACATGGGATTACCTGGTGATAATTTTAATCTTTACGGAGTTTTAAATCTCTTTCAGGAATCAGAAACACTTGAATTATTTGAACAAAAACTGAATGCAGAAGATTCAAGGATCAATAACCTGGATCTGGACGGCGACGGCAGGACTGACTACATTAAAGTTATCGATTATGCGAACGGCAATGCACATACCATCGTACTTCAGGATATTATTAACGAAAGAGAAACACAGGATGTAGCTGTGATTGAAGTGAACAGAGACCAAAATGGTGAGATTCAGATTCAAATCATAGGAGACGAAAATTTATATGGTAAAGATTATATTGTAGAACCTATGACAAGTACTCCAAATCCCGGTTATAATGGAAATAATGCGAATACTTCTGTTATAGTATATGCACCAGCCAGATGGAGTATCATCCGTTATATCTATACACCATCGTATGTTGTGTATGTTTCTCCATGGAGATGGTCGTATTATCCTACTTACTGGCATCCATGGCATCAGATCCACTATTACGACTATCATAACCACTGGAACAATCATCAAAGTTATAGTTATTATCACAAAACCAATTCATACCGCGTTCCCGCTGCTCAAAGCTATTATGGACCCAGAAGATCCACTTCAGTTGTAGTACGTCAAAGAATTGATAAAGGAGATTACAAAAGGAGTAACATTCCTGCAAACTCAGGTTCTCAAGGAAGAGATGTCAAATACAGCAAACCTCAGCAAAACAACGCTAAAAATAGCAGCCAACCCAACAGAAACGAAAACAGCAAAGTAATTCCCGAAAAGAAATCAAACATTCAACGGGGAACACCTTCTGATAAATATAACCAATCAACTACTCCGACACGTTCTGAAAGAAAACCAGAAGTAAGATCACAAGAAAGATCAACAGAAAGACAAACAGTGAGACCTGCTGCAAAACAAAACGACAGACCTTCTTCAAAACAAAATGACAGACCTGCTGTAAAACAAAACGAAAGACCTGCTGTAAAACAAAACGAAAGACCTGCTGCAAAACAAAACGAAAGACCTGCTACACAACAGGAAAAATCAAAAGATTCTAAAAGAAAATAATTCGTAAAGCATTCATTTGGTAAATTTTCCATCTAAGTATGGCACAAAACACTTAAAACACTTCTCTTTTGTGAAATTAAAAAAGTTCATTGAAACAAATTTCAGTGAACTTTTTTTTAGAGTGACAATCATTAGTATCAATTACAAAAAAAATTTGTGTTACGCAATTTACTTATTTTGACTTTTAAAAGACAAAAAGCAATTTACCGTAAAATAACTGATGATTATTCTAAAGTAAATTCGCATTTACCAATTGAACTTTTACAAGACTGCATATAATCCCATAGTTTCAGGTCAACACATATAAAACGCTGTAGAGTTTTCTTTCTTCAAGCTGTCATCTGAGATAAAAACTAACCAGCTTCACTTAACTTAATCATCCTATCATAATCTAATATCTCAATTGATTTTCCATTTATTTGAATCAAACCATCATCCTGAAATTTCTTTAAAATCCTGATTACTGTTTCTGGGTTCATACCTGTAAGTTCAGCCAGATCTTTACGGGAAATTGGCATCAAAAATTCTTTGCTCTTAAAAACACGATTGGAAATACATAATAATATATCAGCCATCCTACCATAGGTTTGTTTATGTACCAGACAAAAAAACCTCCCATGAATTGTTTCGCTGTTAATAGCCAATAATTCAATAACTTCTTTGGCAAATGCGGCATTATTACTTAAAATTTTATTAAAAACATTAATGTCGATTTGTTTTACAATTGTATCGATATAGGCCATAGCTGAATATGGAAATACATTAGAACCGTTTTTCAAAGAAGAGAGCCCCAATAAATTTTTATCAGTCACAATTTTCAACACCAGTGTATTTTGACCATTGTCAAGATAAACTTTCACCAAACCACTTTCAATCTGCATAATATGAGATGAAAATGATCCTTGTTTACATAATATTTCACCCTGTTTATACATTACAAAAACAGATGTTGATGCTATCAACGCAAGTTCATCTTCTGTAAGGCATTCAAAACATTTACAATGCGGGGAACTAATTGTGCAGCTACTAAATTTTTCTATACTTTCCATAATCAATAAATATTCAGTTGCAATAATACAAAAAAATCAGTTATAAAACTGATCTGCGTCAGTTATTTATTGTCGAAGTATGCTTTTAAATCGACTTCAATCATGATATCATTCAGTTTAAAATTACTTATTAAAATTAATTTTGTAGTGTCGTATAAAAGCAATTTTGAATCAAAATTTTGAATAAATCTATTAATTTATAATAAAAGCTGAATGAAAACAATAAACAGAAAAATGGCATTGTTGCTATTTATGCTCACCATAGTCATAACCTTTACATGTTGTAAAGAGAAAGAAGATGAACTGCCAGTAGTACCAACGGGTACAGATGTTGCAAGTTGTGAGGGATGTCATACAAACTATGCACACCTGCAAGCAGTTTATTCACCTGACACCTCAGCACCTGCCGGTGGTTGTGGCGGAGAAGCACCACATTACGAGCCTTATGATCGTGTATTCATGGGTGGCGCAGGATTGGCAGAATACAAAACCTCTGCCCATTATGCCGTTGGATGTGTTGGATGCCACAATGGCGTTGATAAAACTTCCAATAAAGTGACAGCTCATTCAGGTAATTTTATTTCACATCCATCAGCATTTTATGAAGACAAATGTGGAAGTTGTCATCAAAGCATTGTAACTAAATTCAAAACAAGCATTCACAACGGGACCGGTCAAAAACGGAAAGTGGCCATCAGAAGTGGATTTTCAAGTAGTCAGGATTTTGATCAACTCCCAGCGCATAAGATCGAAGGATACAATAAGAATTGTGCTACCTGTCATGGCAATTGCGGAAACTGTCACGTTGTAAGACCTTTGATAGGTGGAGGCGGCTTAGCGCAAGGTCATATGTTCAAGAAAACACCTGATATGATCAACGTTTGCGTTAGTTGTCATGTTTCCAGAGGCGGCCATGCCTATCTGGGAGTTGTAGCCGGAACTCAACCGGATGTACATTTAACCAAAATGGGTTATAAATGTATCAATTGTCATGATGGCGATGAACTTCACGGTGACGGACAACCTGTTGAACAACGCTATGCTTATTCTAAACTTCCGAAATGCCTGGATTGTCATAGTGCAATACAAAATTCAAATACTTATCATTCAAAACATTTTACTGATTTCAACTGTCAGGTTTGTCATTCACAAAATTACAACAATTGTGGAAGTTGCCATATTCACGGAAGTGGAGCCAGAGTTCCTTCTTATATGGGATTTAAAATTGCAAAAAATCCTTTACCCTCTTTAAAACCGGGATTTAATTTCACACTGGTACGCCGCACTTTAGCAGCACCTGATAATTGGGTAGTATATGGTGTTTCTGATTATTCGAATTTTGATGCATTACCAACATATAATTACACTTCTCCACATAACATTCTCAAATTTACTGCCCGTACTCAAGTCGGTAGTGGTGCATGTTCTTCAAAATGTCATATCAGAAACGAAAACGGAACATTGGTAAACAAAGAACTATATCTGTTTAACAGCGATTTATTGCCCATGGAACAAAATGCAACATCAGGCATTAGTTGTGACGGTAAGCTTCCAGCATCATGGTTTTCAAAAAAATAATTCTATCTAAATAATAATTACAATTAAACAACATTTTTAATCCATTAAAAAAAACAATTATGAAAAAATTAAATTTACTGATGTTCAGCATCTTATTTGCAATGTTTGTATTTTCGGGCTGTAAAAAAGATGATGAAATAGTAGTAGTAACACCACCGATTGTTAACGAATCTGAAGTAC
The DNA here is from genome assembly GCA_038204725.1 of Bacteroidales bacterium. Classification (GTDB taxonomy): domain Bacteria; phylum Bacteroidota; class Bacteroidia; order Bacteroidales; family JACABE01; genus JACABE01. The sequence continues at coordinate 58,378 of JBBRCQ010000013.1, forward strand.
TGGCTACTTATCTTGAATCTACAAATTCTCCACTAGGAAAAGATTTTGTAAATACGGATATGCCGACAATTATGCCAGCCATAGATGTTTATACATTAAACCAAACAAATCAGGTTTATATTATTGACATCAGAACAGCTGCAGATTTTGCAACAGGACATATACAAAATGCTGTTAATGTGCCATTTGCGAACCTATTGACACACATTAAAAGTGTTAATCTTACCACATTTACTAAAGTTGCAATTGTTTGTTATACCGGACAAACAGCTGCTTACGGAGCCAGTCTGTTGCGTATGTTGGGGTACGATAAAGTATTTTCAATGAAATGGGGTATGTGTTCATGGAATGATTTTTTTGCAACAAAATGGAATAGTGCAATATCAAATATGTATACAACTCAATTTACGGCTACTTCAACAAATAAAGGAAACTTAGGAAGTTTACCTGTACTTTCTACCGGCAAAACAACCGGACAGGAAATTCTGGAAGCAAGAGTAAATGCTTTATTAGCGGAAGGCTTTACTCCAGCATCTGTAACAAGTGCGACTATTTTTGGAGGTTTAACCAATTATTACATTGTAAATTACTGGCCGGCAAACCAATATGCTAATCCAGGTCATATTACTGGAGCAATGCAATATACACCTAAACAATCAATAAAACTGGCAGTTGATTTAAAAACCCTGCCTACAAACAAAACCGTTGCAGTTTATTGCTATACAGGACAAACCAGTGCTTTCCTTGTTGCATATCTCCGTTTACTGGGTTATGATGCAAAAACAATTTTGTATGGTGCCAACGGAATGATCTATGATTTGATGGTTACTAATTCAATGACTACTTTTAGTACTACCGAAATCAAAGGATATACTTACGTTCAATAGATATTAAACTGATATTTTTAAAGGCTGTTTCCTCTTCGGAAACAGCCTTTTTTATTATTTCAAACCTTCTATTCTCCATTTATTATTTCAGTATTCTTTCCTTTATCATTGCTTTTGGATTTTGTATCAACTAAAATTACTAATTCTTTTTTTAATTGAATTTAAAAAAATCAACTACAGTATCGTATTTATTTATTTTTTGCAAATAATTTAAAATAAATTTGTTTGGTGAACGTAAGTTCATTACTTTTGCAAAAAAATAATCATGCCACGCCCTTTCAAAAGTCGTAAAATCTGCAACCCACCCATGATGAATGGGTTTCAACCTTTTGGTATGCCTTTTTGCGAATATGAAAAAGTAAATCTTCAGTTTGATGAATACGAAAGTATAAAACTGGTAAATTATGAGTTTTTATCACAGGATATTGCTGCACAAAAAATGGATATTTCCAGACCAACCTTTACAAGGATTTACAACAATGCCCTGAAAAAAATTGCCAGAGCTTTTGTGGAATGTCTGTTCATAGAAATTGAAGGTGGAAACGTTGCCTTTGAAAAAGAATGGTATAAATGCAAAAAGTGTTTTAAACTTATTGAAGGACTTGAAAATCATAAAAAGTGTAAAAATTGCACTACTTTTAATAATAATGAATTAACAAACTTAAATTTAATAAAATGAATACAGAAAAATCAGGTTTCAGTACCAAATTAATCCATGCCGGCGAAATTGACGATCAATTTGGTTCAGCAACCATTCCAATTTACCAAACCTCAACTTTTGCCTTTAAAAGTGCAGAAGAAGGAGCAAAATGTTTTGCTGGCGAAAGCAACGGTTATATTTATACCCGTATTGGCAATCCTACCATAGATGCACTGGAACGTCAGATTGCAACCCTTGAAAACGGTTTTGGTGGCATAGCCGTGAGTTCAGGCATGGCAGCTGTAAATGTCATCTATCAGGCTTTACTGGCTTCGGGCGACCACATGGTAAGTACCGATGCTGTTTACGGTCCATCCAGAGCCATCATGGAAAACCATTACATTAAATATGGTGTAGAAAGTACCTATATCAATACTACCGATGCAAGCCAGATAGAAAAAGCTTTCAAACCCAATACTAAAGTTTTGTTTATCGAAACACCTGCCAATCCTACTATGGACATCAGCGACATTGCTGCATGTGCAGAAATAGCGCACAAACATGGTGCCTTGCTTGTAATTGACAACACTTTTTGCAGTCCTTATCTGCAAACCCCATTGGATTTAGGTGCTGACATTGTATTTCACTCCATGACAAAATTCATCAACGGTCATGCCGATATTGTAGCCGGTATCGTAATTGCCAAAGAAGAAACTATTTACAAAAAATTACGGGGCATGATGATTAGTTTAGGATGCAATATGGATCCTCATCAGGCTTATATGGTATTAAGAGGTGTTAAAACCTTAAGCATCCGTATTGACCGTGCCAGCGAAAATGCAGATAAAGTAGCCGACTTTCTGGAAGCTCATCCTAAAGTAGCCTGGATTAAATATCCCGGATTAAAATCGCATCCTCAATACGAATTGGGTAAACGACAAATGTCAGGAAATGGCTCCATGATCAGTTTTGGTTTAAAAACAGGCTTTGAAGGTGCTAAAAAACTGATGGACAATGTTCATTTGGCTTTGCTGGCAGTTTCTTTAGGCGGTGTTGAAACACTAATTCAGCATCCTGCTTCTATGACACATTCCAAAGTTACCAAAGAAGGCAAATTAAAAGCAGGAATTACAGATGACCTCATTCGTTTTGCTGTTGGTATAGAAGATGCAAAAGACATTATAGAAGATTTGAGACAAGGACTGGAAAAAGTATAATTTCAACCATTTTTCAAATAAAATATACAGTTACATTTTAAGAAAATAAAACAATGAAAATAGCAATTCCAACAAGAGGAAACGTAGTGGACGATCATTTCGGACATTGCGAAATGTATTCCGTATTCACAATGAAAGACGGTAAAATTGAACATTCGGAAATATTACCCTCCCCTCAGGGATGTGGATGTAAATCGAATATTGCTTCTATATTGCACGAAAAAGGGGTAAGTATCCTCTTAGCCGGCAATATGGGCGAAGGTGCCATGAATGTTTTAAATGCACATCACATTGAAGTGGTGAGAGGATGTTCGGGTGACGTAAGATTAGTTGCTGAAGCTTATTCTAACGGCTCAATAACTGACAATGGAATAGGGTGCAATCATCATGAAAACAACGGAGAACATCAATGTAATCATTAAAGACATCACGTTTAAATTAAAAATCCCGTTTTGTAAAATTGCAAAACGGGATTTTTTGTTTTTTATACCTTATTAAATATACAGGCTATTTCTCTGAGCTTTTAATCTGTCATCCGAAATATAATCGTCATATTCCATTTGTTTATCAATCATTCCTTTGGGTCCCATTTCTATCACGCGATTGCAGACAGTTTGGATAAATTCGTGGTCATGAGATGACATTAGTATATTGCCCTTAAATTTGATCAGTGTATTGTTGAATGACTGTATAGATTCAAGGTCCAGGTGATTGGTTGGTGCATCGAGCAACATAATGTTGGCATTTCGCAGCATCATACGGGCAATCATGCATCTTACCTTTTCTCCACCTGAAAGGATGTTGGCTTTTTTATAAATTTCCTCTCCTGAAAAAAGCATTTTACCTAAGAATCCTCTAAGGTACATTTCTGAAGTATCCGAAGAAAACTGAGCCAGCCAGTCAATCAGGGTTATGGGTTCTTTGAAAAGATGTTCGTTTTCCAACGGAAGATAAGCCTTGGTTATGGTCTGCCCCCATTCAAAAGTACCGCTGTCAGCATCCATATGACCTTTGATAATTTCAAACAGATTGGTCATTGCCCTTGAATCTCTGGATAAGAAGATAACTTTATCTTCTTTTTGAAGTGTAAATGATAAGTTTTTGAAAAGCACTGTTCCATCTACACTTTTGGTAAGGTTGTTCAGTTCCAGTATGCTGTTCCCGCATTCGCGTTCTGGGGTAAAAATGATACCGGGATATTTACGGGTCGAAGGTCTGATTTCTTCAATATTCAGTTTCTCAATCATTTTTTTACGACTGGTAGTCTGTTTTGATTTAGACGCATTCGCACTAAAACGGGCAATAAAATCCTGTAATTCTTTTTTACGATCTTCCGCCTTTTTGTTTTGCGTTTGTTGTTGACGCAATGCCAGCTGACTGGATTCGTACCAAAAGGTATAATTACCTGAAAATTGCTGAATTTTATTAAAATCAATATCAATAATATGTGTACAAATAGAATCGAGGAAATGCCTGTCATGCGAAACTACCAATACCGTATTATCAAAGTTTGCCAGATAATTTTCCAACCATTGCACCGTATCTAAATCTAAATCGTTGGTAGGTTCATCCAGTAATAAATTATCGGGTTTACCAAATAAAGCCTGGGCTAGCAAAACTTTTACTTTTTCCTTACCACTAAGCTCTTTCATCAGTTTATTATGGACATCTTCTTTAATGCCCAGACCACTTAATAAACTTGCTGCATTGCTTTCGGCATTCCATCCATCCATTTCTGCAAATTTTTCTTCCAGTTCTGAGGCTCTGTGGCCATCAGCTTCAGAGAAATCGAGTTTGGCATAAATTTCATCCTTTTCAATCATAACGGAACAAAGTTCTGCATGTCCCATCATGACGGTATTGATTACAGTATGTTCATCAAATTCAGTATGATCCTGTTTGAGTACAGAGAGCCTTTCGGAAGGGCCAAAACTAACTTTTCCTTTGGTACTCTCCATTCCACCGTATAATACTTTTAAAAATGTTGACTTTCCTGCTCCGTTTGCGCCAATGATGCCATAACAATTGCCTGGCAAAAATTTTAAATTGACATCCTGAAACAATATACGTTTTCCGAATTGTACGCTAATATCTGATACTGTAATCATTTAAAATTGTATTATTTATGTAAATTTTTTTGCTTATTTTTAAGTTTGCAAAGGTACGAAAAGCATTAAGAATTAAAATATAAAATTGATTTTTTATTTTAAAGAATTTTATACATTAGGTTTTAAAAAAAACGCTATTAGAATTTGAATCCTGATAGTACACGAAAGATGATTCGAGCCACAAACTTTCGAGAACCAACAAAACCTTTATTTGCTAAATCTATTCAAAAGTTTTGTGTCATTTTTTAGCATTATTGCCAACGTTTGCAAGATAAATTCCAATTTGATGAAACCCATCCAAATGCTTTTGGATTTGTTCATCTGTAACTTTCAAATAAGACTTTTCGGTGAAATTCTGAAATGTCCCTCCATTCATTTTATGTGCCCGAAGACGACAAGGGTCATAAAAATAAGCGGGTATATAGCCCGATTTGTTTCCTTTCTCCCAACGAACCGCAAACACATCTTCACGTCCTTTGAAAAGGGAGAGAAAGCTAATTGTATTTTCGTGATTTGAAACCATTTTACTGATATTACTTATCCCCAATCTTCAAATTCCCGCTGTTCTATTGGAGTTTTTCTGATTTCAGCAATATTGGATAGGATTTTGTTTAAGGTTTTTCTGAACGCATTTTCATTCACTTTTTGACCAAAGAAAATATTATAAATAATATTTTTAAAATAATTCTCTTGAAGCCAATCTTTTATTAATGCTTCTGCCTGATTCAAATAATCGTTATCATCTTTACACCTCGACGCCATGACACCAAATTGTAAAGTTAAATCGTGGTTAAATTTTTCGGCTTCTAAAATGATTCCTTTATAAGTCGGTTTTGATAAATCGTCTGTATCCATTGTTGATTATTATATGTTCCTATATGTTCCACGTTTTTAGAACGTGTCCGTTTTCCACTGATATTTAACCACGTTATTAAAACATGAGTAAAGTTTACGCACGTTCTTAAGAAATTAGTATTTCGAAAGAATTAACGCTTGACCGTTCAAAGTCTATATTCACATCTGATAGTCTCTTTGAACTACCTTTTACAAATCGTTCTACACCAAAATTCTTAACCTCAGCACCATTTGGCGTTTTTTTTGCATGATTTATTTTAATTAATTGAGCCCATGATTTCCGCTTCGCTCCTATTGTTCCCCCTGCCTATAAAGTGAAAGCGGTGGTTCAACTTACAAATGTCTTCACCAGCATTCGACTGAGCTCACGCCGAAGTCTTATTTACAGCATTCAACCTTTTTATTGCCGTGGTTGATTCTCGGTACACTATGAAATGTTGGGATTACGGAACGATTTCCTGTCAAGCTACACGGCACTTGATGCGAGCCACAACCTCTGAATAACCTATTAAACCCCAATGTTTTAAATTGTATGTTAGCAAACGTTACTTTTTCCTTTTCAATTTATAATCATAAAGTTTCGAAAATTCTTTTACATACTTCCCTTTATGAAATTTCCACTTTTTTATTATCATCGAATAATTGTAAAAATAAATCCCCACTCATAGATAAACCAAATCCATGAAAAAGAAGAGTTAAAATCATATCATATGCTCTAAATATAAGTTTATTTATTGGCTCTAACATACTTGCACTTTCAAATCCAATTGTATTTCCATTTTCATAATTATCAATTTGCTCATCAATTTGTTTTTTAGAAGTATGAACATATGCACATGCTTTATAAAAAAATCCTTAACTTCGTTTTTAAATTCTTGATTTAATTTATCTGAAAAAGGAAGATTATATTGATCTATAATCTCAATCGAAGGATTTGGAATGTTAGTCTTTAAATATTCAGTTTTTACATTCAACGTTTCTCCCATTTTATCGTAATCAACAATGACGAATTTAGTCATCATCTCAATCAAATAACGTAATTATCGTTTTGATGTATTATGAATTCCGTTTTCAACCATTGATTGAATTCCAATAGCTGATTGAATGATATCATCAATAGCTCGAATAGTCAAAAAATTATCATATATCTTACCTGCACGAGTTGAATAAAATGCAACAGTTCTTATAGAATCTACAAAATCTTTAGTTATATCACGAATATACTTTAGTTCTTGCTGATATTGTTGATTTTTAAAAACTGTATCATTCCATTCACTTTTCTTTTGAGAAAGTAACTCAATAAACTTATTCTTTAAATCATTGAATTCGTCGTCCATTTTTTTTAATGTTTACTAACTTGTTTATCCACCCAACAAAATTTTCTTACCAAAACTATTTGGGTTGTATGGTCTCAATAAATGTGTGTGTTATTTTTTTTGTTTTATTTTTATGGCGTAAAATTAAAAAATATATTTAAATATTCTTAATTTTATTTTAATATTTACAAATCATCAAGGGTGATCGTAAGCCATCTTTTTCCACTAAAGCGAACTGCTCCTAATCGGTTTCGCTGAATACCGTATAGACCAAAATCCCATTAGAGGTATTACCTAATGGAATTTTTTGTGAATGGGATTTCGGCTATACGACTGAATGTTGGCAACTGGCTTTTTCGATCTTTATCATTTTAGAAGCGCTATCCTTTCTGAAACTATTTCTTTTAAATTGCTTTTATGTTCCTGAGGAAGAAAAGAATTATCTATCCACCAATTTAATTTATCCAAGCTATCAATAAATAAATTGTAGCAGTTGTAAATTTGTTTTTCCGTCATCTGTAAATTTAAACCTAAGGCATCAAAGTCTTTTCTTGAAATTATATTTTTCTTTCCATTTAGATTCAAACTCATTTGCTCTGTCTCCCCTTTTATTACAAGATGTGTACTTACCAAGTCATATGCTGGGCTTAGGCTAAACGCTCCATCTTTTTTTTCCATCATCGAAAAATTTTTTAAATGCATATCCGCATTACCCGTAATGAAACTAAATAAAACCAATTGAAAATAGTGTAAAACATCTAATCCAGATTGTGTGGAATATAGTTTTATTGTTTTCCCAACCTTTTCGTAGCTACCTCTGTATTTATGTTCTGTGAGTGTTTCTGTAAGTTGACACAAGTCTTCGCAAGCAATTTTGTTTGTATTATCTCTGTCAAATCTCTTTGTAATATAAGCAAGATTCCCACTTTTTAATCTTACCAAACTATGTGTTGCGACTTCAATTCCTAATTCATTTGCAAGATGCATACACAAATCTTCATTTTCAGGTAAGGATAAATATGTTTTGCTTTGAGGCTTGATTATGTAATTACTCTTATCATCAACAATTGTAAATCGGATGTTTTTTCTCGTTTCTTCCAACCATATACTAAGTTTTGGTTGGACACCGGTTATAGATTTGTTTGCTCTAATAATTCTCTTTGCATATTCACTTAATTTATTTTCGTCAAAATCAAATTCGGGTATTTGTTTTAAACCAAAAACATTAGCGATACACTTTAAGTGGTAGTCAAATTCTTGGCTTGTCAATGGTTTATAGCAAAGTAAACAGTTCATTCTTTTTCATTTTGAATAATAGATATATCTCCAATACAATCTCTACATAGTGTTAGCAAAAGGCTCATTCTATCTCTTGGATTGAGCTTCCAATTTTCAACGGCTATTTGTAGTAACCAACCTTCCGGAATCAATCCGTCAAAAAACGGCAACATATTATCATCTGTAAATACCTCTGAGCGTAATGGCAAGGTTCTACTAACATATCCGTAACTAGGGTTAAGCAAATAGTCTTTATCGTATTGAAAAGAATAGCCATTTTCATCTTCCCATATCAATCCGGCAAATTTATCTTTTTTACAAACTAATCCGTGTTTCATAATTCAAATAAGTTACTGATTTTCAATTGATAATATATCTGAATGAGTAATAATTTCTGTTAGTTTATCATCTGGTTTTCGTTGATATAGTATCGCATTGTTGTTTGGAACAAATTTCCAAGCAACAATTTTATTCTCTTTTTTGTCAATAATTTCTGCTATGATGATTCCATATTTTATTAACTTATTGAACAATGTAATTTTTACGCCTTTATCAATATAGTTCCAAAAGATGTCGTACGGGTCAAGTTGTTGTTTGTTTGGAGTTAATCGAAATCCAAATAAGTGAAGCACTTGTTCAACTTTGTCTAATTGCAAAGTTGTCTTACCTTGTTCTAATTCACGGATAAAGCGAATGCCCACGCCCGCTTTTGTGGCAAGTTCTTCTTGGGTGATACCAAGTTTTTTCCTTTGGAATCTGATAAATGGCGAAATACTATTCATTTTACTATACCTTTACGGGTACAAATATAATAAATAAAATCAATAAACAAAGCGTTCGGGTATAAATTTCTTAAAAAAATAACATTTAGACCCTTTCGGGTATAGTTACCAAAGCCTTAAGTTTGGAGTAACACGTCCCAAGCTTGCTGCCAACTTAATAGCGTTTTATTCATCGTTTCCCCACAAAAGTAAATAAAAAAATAGATTGAATTGTAAATTCTCATAAAATATATTAAACAGTTTAGAGAAAATGATGATGATACCGGAATTCATCTGTAAATCGCCAGCTTTCCAATTGATAAACCAACAGCAAGTATCTGAAAGCTTTGTACCAAGAATTTAGTACAACTGAGACTTCATGCTGGAAACTTCGTGCCACATGAAGTACTATTTATTAGCGGTAGTTTTTCTATCCACATCCTTCTTTTAGTTTATTGATATCAAATTCTTTAGGAATGGAAATGGTTTTTATAAAATTAAGCCAGTCGGTTTCTAATTGTTTAAGTGAAAATCCATAAATCAAGTCAAATTTTTCGAACCCGTCTGTCCAAAGAAGTTTCATTTTTTCTACTCCATATTTTTCGTATAGATACTTAAATATACCTGCACTTTGTATGTAAGCAATCACATCACTTTTCTTGGCCTGATTATCAAAACTGTTTATTAAGCTGTCAAGTGGAAATAATTTTTTCTGCTGGAAATAGTAGGCATTTATAGTATACATTGGATTGTCATAGAAACAGTAATTGTCAGTATAAGTAGCCCCTCCTTCGTCTAACAGGCGATAATTTGTCAATCCCCACGTTTCATAAGAAATGAGATGAAATATTTCGTGTTTAAATTGTGGTCGTATGTTTTGGTTATAGACAAAAAATACCAAGTCGTGCCCTTTTGCAGCACCACCTTTAATTTTATAGCCCATTACTTTTTGCATTTCTTCTTTGCTGTCAACAGCCAGCAAATAGATGCCATAACTGTAAGTTGAAACGTTTAACACAGATAGTATTTTGCTATAAGCAATATCTAATTCCTGCTTTATATTTTCGAGGTGAGCAGCAGTATAGGAACTGTCTTTAAAATAAATGCGAAACGATTTATAGTTTACGGATGAGAGTTGTATTGAGTCTTTTCCAATAAAACCAAGGACATAGCTTGATGGCTGTCTGAAAATTGTCTGCTGACTGTAACTATTTAAAGTCACAAACAAGAACATAAGTATGAATATTGTTTTTCTCATTGTATGTTATCTTTTAAAATTACCGCTAACTTACTATATTACGTGTTATCGGTTCGCCCTTATTTTTCGGTCTTTGTAAGCCAATCTATTGCGTTTATTTTTTTTATTCCATTATATGTACCTGTGTCGAAATCCATTGTTATTAAAAGTTTTTCGTGATGGTCTGCAATACTGTCAAATGGTGCTAACTCACGTTCTAAAGTTGTCACGTCTTGTACTGTTTGCGAAACTTGTATGTATTGTGTAAATCCTTTGTTGTTGCGTACAACAAAATCAACTTCGAAATTGTTGGTTTTTCCTATCCATACTTGGTTGTTTCTGCGTTTTAGCTCAAGAAAAATTATATTTTCAAGTAAATGTCCTGCATCGCTTGCCAATTCTTTTCCAAGTAATGCGTTGCGAAAACCTAAATCCACCAAATAGTATTTTTCTTGCGTTGCCAAATGTTGTTTGCCTTTGAT
>JBBRCQ010000014.1:0-65388 GCA_038204725.1 Bacteroidales bacterium
AGCATTACCGGCAAACTTTTATACAGCAAACAATACGATAACTACACCACCACACTGGATATGAGCATTTACGAAAGAGGGATCTATTTCGTGGAAATGCAATTGGTGGATGGAAGGAGAGCAGTGAGGAAAGTGGTGAGGGAATAGTTATTGGGGAAATAGTTAATGGGAAAATAGTTAATAATGTCAATCAAGAGTTTCAATATGCAATATTTAAAAAAAATATTAATATTTTCATTTATAAGTTTTGTATGTAATGTGCAAGGACAAAATATTATTGGACCCAATCTGGTACAAAATCCTTCTTTTGAAGATCATTATCAATGTCCGTTTATTTTTACTCAACTACCTTTTTCAAAATATTGGTGGGGTTATAGTACTGAATATTTTAACTCTTGTTGTACTAATGCTTCATGTGGCGTACCCTTTAATAGTGCAGGATACCAAAATGCAAGAACAGGTGTAGCTTATGCAGCTTGTGCAGTATATTCAAGTACGGGATTACCACAACCAAACAATGTAACCGGTGGCGAATCAATTAAAAATTTATTAAATGACAATTTAATAAAGCACAAAAGATATTGTATTAATTATTATATTTCACTTTCTCATCATACAGTTAACTACGCAGGATTTACTAATAACAATTTAATATTATATGATTCAATAGGAGCAATGTTTTCAGTTAACCAGGTACAAGATAATCCTGATATCATTATATGTGATAGTTGTGCAAAATTTGCTAAAAGTGTTGTAGGGATTGATACCGTGAATTGGCATAGAGTGTCAGCCACTATAATTGCAAAAGGGAATGAACAATACCTTACAATTGGAAAGTTTAATAATATAAATTGGCCAGCAAATTTTTATTGTCAATTTTATGTTTATGTAGATGATGTATCTGTCTGCGAGTGTAATTTCGATATCAATCTTGGAGAAGATACAAGCCTTTGCAATGAAGAAACGATGCTACTCAATGCAACGCTGCCCAATGCCACTTATCTATGGCAAGATGGCAGCACCAATGCCACATACGAAGCAAAACAACCCGAAACCTACTGGGTAAGAGCTTACATAGCAGATTATGATATCACCACAACTGATACCATTACCATCACTGCAAAAGATGAAACTATATGCAATCCACTTCTTATTATTCCAAATTTTATCACCCCAAACGGAGATGGGAACAATGATTATTTCAAGATTGGCAACGCAGAAAAATTTGAGCTCGATCTCAAAATATTTAACCGCTGGGGAAATCTTATTTACCGGAATACCAGTTATAAAAACGATTTCAATTGCAAGGAATGTGCAGATGGAGTATATTATTACTTGATCAATGCAAAGAGCTTAAGAAACGGGAAAGAGAAGGCGTATAAAGGGAGCGTTACGGTGATGCATTAGCATCTCTCCAAACCTGCCCAAATGGGAAGCTAAAAGAAGTAAATAAAGTGTTGTTCTCATATCAAAAAATATTTGCGATTAACGATTAACGATTAACTATTTTAGAAGTAAAAAAAAGTTGGAAGTTGAGCGAAGCGAAATCCCGAAAGCGAAGCGATTCGGGAACGGAAGACATTTAGTGCCCATTTAATGGAAAAATATATATCTAATTTGAAGGACTTCTTATATCAAAAGCTTTGAATTATGATTAAAAAAACTTCGTAGAACCTCCCTTCCCATTTTAGGGGAAAGCCTGTCCCGTTTTTCCGCGGGAGGATGGGGATGGGGTCGTATAAAAAACGGAGAACTTCTTGGGGATGGGTTGACATTATTAATGATTAACGATTTTAGAAGTAAAAAGGAAAAGCCGGAAGACCATTAACCATTAACCATTAACCATTAACCAATAACAATTAACCATCATCCCCTCCCTCCTATTTACCGTTTACTTTTAAATTTATACCTTAAACTGTTTGGATGTTGTTTGTATTATATTTTTATTTACATTTGTTTTTAAGTAATTATTAACTTAAACTACTGTGATGAAAGATAAATACAAAACTTCTGCACTGTTTATCAACACCATACTCTTAATTTTCATTTTCAATTGCGCCATAGGACAACAATTGGAAGAAAAAAAAATAGTTACAGATCTGTCAAAACTACCCCGTTTTTCGTCAGAAGCAATTTATGTGAAGCTTAATAAAACAATTCAAAGTAAAATTACGTATCATCATACAGATGGATTTTTGAGTGAAAATTACAATTCAAATCTTAGAAATATTGTTAAAAAACACAATATACTTAGCATAGATAAAGCATTTAAAAGCAAACAGAAGACGCTTTCGGGAATTTACAAACTCAGCTTTGCATCCAGAGATCAGCGCAAAATAGATAAGTTAATTATTGATTTAAAAGCCTGTAGTATTTTTGAATATGTAGAAAAAATACCGTTGTACTACCCTATGCTTACTCCCAATGATTATTTGAATTTCTCTAATTCTCACCTGGAAATCATCAACATCAGGGATGCCTGGGATCTTACTACCGGCAATTCATCGGTATCAATAGCTGTACTGGATGATGGATTTTTATTAAATCACGAGGATTTAAACGGCAAAGTTTACGCTGGCTCAACGGACATACCGGGTAATGGTATTGATGATGACAACAATGGCTATATTGATGATAACCAAGGCTGGGATGCTTCTGATATTGATAACGATCCCTCGTTACCGGCTTCCAACCTTCAGTTCTTCCAACATGGAACTGCCATTTCGGGTATTATTGCTGCTAAAACCAGTAATACCATTGGAGTTTCATCGATAGGATATAACTGTACCTATATACCGGTTAAAATTAAAAATGATGCATCTGCAACTACTGCATTAACGCATGCCATAGAAGGATTGGAATATGCAATTGCTTCTGACGCAAAGATTATATGTATGGCATGGGCATCCATGGATTCATCTCAGACCTTTCAGTTGCTTTGTGATGTTGGTTTTAATAATGGCAAAACACTTGTAGCAGCTGCCGGAAATACAGGATCTGATATTGCTTTGTTTCCTGCATCCTACAATCATGTTATAAGTGTTGGCGCAACCAATGCAAACGATGTAGCAAGTGCTTACTCAAGCTACAACTCAAAAGTAGATGTGATGGCTCCGGGGAATAATATTACCAGTTGTTCATCAACCGGCGTTAATCAGTATGAAGTTATTCAGGGTACATCAGCCTCTGCAGCTATTGCATCCGGCATCATAGGATTAATGCTTGCAAAAAACCCTTCGATGACACCGGATGAATTGGAAAATTGTTTAAAAAACGGGTCTAAAAATATAAACCTACTCAATCCTCTCAAAATAGGAAAGATAGGTGCCGGAAGGGTAAATGCACTGGATGCATTAACCTGTGCCGAAAATCCGCCATTAGGGAATTGTAATGGTAAAAAAAAGATTCGCAGTTGTCCTCAGACACCATTAACATTGAATGCAATCTCTTTCGGAACCAATGCTTTAAGCTGGGAATGGATTTTGCCAGGCGCAACCCCAGACCATTTATTCGGACAAGTAATTTCAGTTTCATATACTTACCCAGGTAGTTACGATATCATACTGATTGGCTGCAATTCTTTTGGTTGTGACACTGTACACTATTTTAATAAAATTGAGATTGGGCTGCCTTCTGCAATGCTAATTAACAATAACAACGGGATTTTTTGTCTTGGAACTTTTATGAATCTAGAAATTGTTTTCACAGGTAATCCTCCTTTTAAATTAGCCTATACAGATGGAATCCAAACGGATACTATTTATAATATTATGGATGAATCTTATTCAATTCCTATAAGTCCTTCTCAGCCTACAACTTATTCATTAACTTATGTTGAAGACAGCAAATGTATTGGAATAGTTAGTGGAAGCACTACCGTTTACCCTCAGGATTGCGGTCCATGCAGTAATTCTGATTTTGAGTTTGGTAATTTTGCAACATGGAATGGTGAATTAGGTAGATGTTGTGGAATAGGCAATTTCATCAATGGATTTTCTTCCGACAGACAAACTATTGTTACAGGAAATCAGACGGATCCTTACTCACTCGGATTGGTACCAATGGTTTGTCCTTTGTGGCAGAATAATATTTATTCGGCCCGTTTAGGAAACTGGTTTGTTTCGGGTGAAGCTGAAAAATTATCGAAACGATTCAGAGTTACAAATGATAATTCAAATTTTACATTTGCCTATGCTGTTTTTTTAGAGGATCCCATCAATCACACCCATATTGACAAACCTAAATTTGAATTAAATATCCTTGACAGTAACGGGGTTCAGATTCCGGATCAATGTGCACATTATAATGTTACTGCCGGCCCCGAAACCAATTCATGGCATCAAAACGGTTTACTTCGTTTTACCGAATGGGAAATGGTGGCTGTTGATTTAAGTCAATACATCGGACATCCTGTTACTGTTCAGTTTAAAACCGAAGATTGCGGAATGTTGGGTCATTTCGGATATTCTTATATTGATGCTTTTTGCGGTCCTTCGGCCATACATATCAATAATCTCTGCGACACCAATTCCGTGGTTGTATTGTCTGCTCCTATTGGTTATACTCATTACTACTGGTCGCCATCCGGTGACACAACTCAAAGCATTCAGGTTAGCGGTTTACATCAGAATGACACCATTACTGTACAAATGACAAATATAAACGGATGTTCCTCGTCAATGAAACACATCATCAATATCACACCCAAACCCATTGGTATTGCATGGAGCGATACGACCATCTGTATTCAGGGGAGTGCTCAAATTACTGCATCAGGAGCAGGCATTGGTGGAACTTATACATGGTCATCCATTCCTGCAGGATTCACTGCAAGCGGTTCCAGCATAACAGTTACGCCTGTTCAAACTACAACTTATAAGGTTAAAGTTATCAATGCCAATGGTTGCGAAGCAGATTCAATGCCGGAAGTGAAAGTTACTGTACTAAATACCGCTTTTTTTGATTTAGGACAGGATATTATTTTATGTGCAGATGATACATTAACACTGACTGCTCCTGTTACAGGACAAATTCAATGGAGCACTTTTCCTGCCGGATTTGTGTCAACAGATACTAGTATCACCATAGTTCCGGATATCAACAGCAAATATTATGTTTTAACTTATAACAATGGAAGTTGCAGCTTCAGAGACAGCATCAAAGTGAGTCTTTTTGATTATCAGTATCAGAATCCTATTACTATTGTTGAATATTGTTCAGTTCAAACAACGGTTCAGTTAACTGCACCAGGCAATTACACAAACTATTACTGGCTTGTTAATGGTGACACTACCCAATCTATCAATATACCCACACAAGCCAATCTGATAGTAAAGGTGGCAATGGTTTCTGTACAGGGCTGCCTGGATACCACTATTTTTATGCTGAAGCCCATACCCAATCCAGTTGCTTTTGCAGGAAATGACACCCTGGTTTGCAATGGTCTGGGTGTAGGTTTGAATGCAACCGGAGGTTATGATCTTCAGGCTACGTATGAATGGACTTCCATTCCTCCGGGATTTGCATCCAACACTGCGAGTATTGTGGTTTTTCCACAAACCAACACCTACTATGTGGTAGCGGTTACAAATGGCATTAATTGCCCATCACCTGTATCGTACGACACCGTTTTTGTTGCAGTTTTCACTACAGCTGTGTTTGATTTAGGACCCGATATTATAATTTGCAAAGGTGATACCATCAAATTGCATCAATATATACCCAATACATTTAACCATTGGACGTCGTCCCCTTTGGGTTTTTACAGTACTGATACAACTGTTATATTAAGTCCGGATTCTACAACAACTTATTTTCTTTCAATGTCAGATTCAATCTGCAGTTCAACAGATCATATCACACTGATCGTTAAAACAGGAAATGCTGTTACGCAGATTTTTGAAAAAACATATTGTCCTTTCGATACTATTGTTCAAATAACGGCTCCTCCGGGATATACCGGTTATTATTGGCAAGGAAGTGGTGATACCACTCAGACCATAACTATCGTACAACCTCCATTAGATACAACATTTATTGTTTTATGCAAAAATCCGGTTTCAACCTGTTTTGATACCGTTAAAATTAATTTAAAAAGGATGGATGCAATTGCAATCGGTTTAACAATTTCAGATACAATGATCTGCAAAGGGACGACCATCCAATTACAAGCAATTTATGACCCTGGATACAATTATCTTTGGTACAGCATTCCTTCAGGTATTTCATCAACAAATCATCAACTATCAGATTCACCATCAGATACTATCGTTTATTTTCTGAATATATATAAGAATAATTGTTCATTTTCCGATTCTGTCAAAGTGTATGTATCGGAGATATTACCTTTTGATTTAGGGAATGATACAACCATTTGTTTTGGAGATTCTATAGCTTTAAATCCGAGAATACCTTATGTTAACTATATGTGGGAAAATGATTCACAGGATACAATGAGGTTCATTTCCAAATCAACTGAATGTAAATTAACAGTAACTTTAGGGGCATGCACACTTGAAGATATGATTTCGATTGAGGTATTGCCTCCGGAAGACTCAACCTTGATTCCCAACATTATCACACCCAATGGAGACGGCATCAACGATGAATTAAAATTGAACAAAAACCTGGTTAATAATTTTTCAATGGATATTTTTAACCGCTGGGGTGTAAAAGTATTTGATACTGATGACAAATTATTTAAATGGGATGCACGTTTTAAAGGAGGAAATTTAGCCGATGGGACTTATTTTTATGTGGCCACTTACTTTTCTGTTTGCCGCAATAAAAATGTAAACGAAACCGGGACCATTACAATATTGAGGTGATGTTTTTTTTAAATATATTGAATCGGAAGTCGGAAGTTGAGCGAAGCGAAATCCCGAAAGCGAAGCAATTCGGGATCGGAAGACGGAAGACCAGTTTAGTGCTCATTTAAAGGAAAAATAAATATTTAATTTGCAGGACTTTTTATATCAAAAGCATTGAATTATGATTAAAATAACTTCGTAGAACCTCCCTTCCCATTTTAGGGGAAAGCCTGTCCCGTTTTTCCGCGGGAGGATGGGGATGGGGTGGCATCATTAACGATTAACGATTTTAGAAGTAAGAAAAAGTCGGAAGACCATTAACCATTCACCATTCACCAATAACCAATCCCGAATGATTTAACACATTATTATCCATCTATTTCTTTTTTCAATCGAAATAGTTTTGTAAATTTGTCGTAAATAAATACTTATAAATATACCGATGAAAAAATACATTTCTATTTTTGTTTTCATATTGCTGGTCAATACATTATTTGCAAAAATAGTCCCCATAGAAACCGCTCAGCAAGTTGCCGTTAATTTTTATACGCAAAAATATACTGCATCTCATACGCAAATAAATGCCAAGGATATTTACATCAGCGATGCTTTTACAATTTCAGAAAACAATGCAGCCGTTTATTACATCTTTACTGTTTCTGATTTTGGATACATCGTAATTTCAGCTGAAGACAATACCATTCCAGTGCTGGCTTATTCATTTGAAAGCACTTACAATCCAAAATACATAACCCCGCCTTTTCAAATGTGGATGGATGAATATAAAACCGGAATTTTATCCATAAGGGAAAATAATTTTTCTGCAGGTATAGATATCAAAAAAGCATGGACTGATCTTTTACAAAATACATTTTCAAAAAGCACAGCAACATCAGTAGCTCCGTTTGTAAATTCTAAATGGGACCAGTCAGAGATCTACAATATCAAATGTCCAGCTGATAACAACGGACCTGGCGGACATTGCGTAACAGGCTGTGTAGCAACCTGCCTCGGTCAACTGATGTATTACTATCGCTTCCCTGAACACGGAACAGCCAGCTATTCCTATACTCATCCTGTTTACGGGATGCTTTCAGCAGATTTCCAGAACACTTATTACAATTGGAATGCAATGAGCAATATTCCTACTAAACCCAGTGCAGCTATCGGCGATTTAATATTTCAGAGTGGTGTAGGTGTTGATATGAATTTCGGACCAAACAGTTCAGGAATGTATAATCATTCAGCTGCTTATGTACTTAAAACCTATTTCAGATATTCACCTGATGTTCGATATGTTTATCGCGACAGTACCAATTTGAGATGGGATAGCTTAATGGTTGCTCAATTGAATAAAAAAATGCCGTTGTACTATGCAGGCTGGTCGGTGCCAAACATCAACGGTCATGCTTTTGTATGTGATGGCTATCAGGATACAACTTATTTCCACTTTAACTTTGGCTGGGGTGGTTTAGCTGACGGTTATTTTTACGTAAACGCTTTGTCACCAGGAGGTAATAATTTCAACCTGGCCCAGGAACTCATTATCAATATTTATCCTGACACTGCTTCGAATACTTATCCCGTAAATTGCAATGGTCCCAAAACCATTATTGCTCTGGAAGGCAGTATAGAGGACGGTAGTGGTCCTATTGCTGATTACCAGACCAACAGCAATTGCACATGGTTAATTTCACCCATTGCCGATTCGATTTCATCCTTGAAATTAACTTTTAGTAAGTTGAATACAAAAAACAATCATGGTATCGTTAAGGTTTATAATGGAAATTCTACATCTGCTCCTTTAATAGGAAGCTTTTCAGGAGATAGTATTCCTGCTTCAATCACTATCAATAACAAACAAGCTTTTGTATGTTTTACTTCTGATGCAGATACTGTAAAATCAGGCTTTTTTATCAATTATGCCGCAATAATACCAGAGTATTGCATAGGTTACAAAACGATGAATGCAACAGCAGCAACTTTCGGTGATGGCAGCAACAGCAAAAAATACAATCCAAATACATATTGTAAATGGCTCATCACACCCAATACTCCAACAGAAAGCATTACCTTACATTTCAATAATTTTAATACAGAAGCAAACAAAGATATTTTGAGGATCATTAGTACATTTCCGGATGTTGTTCTGGCTACTTTCTCAGGAACTACAATCCCCCAGGATTTTACAATAAATGATGAAGATGTATTTATTGAATGGATCACTGATTATGAAAACGAAATGCAAGGCTGGGATATCAGCTATACTTCTTCCGGCGTTGGCATTAATACGATAGAAGGAATTAAAAATATACTTATCTACCCAAATCCAACACAGGACATTTTGAATATAACATTGAACAGTACTACAAAACAAAATATTGTATGTGAATTATTTTCGATGGAAGGCAAATTGATTTATTCCGAAAAATGGAATCAACTTCAAGGGGAAACCCATCAGACGATTCATTTAAACAATATTCAATCAGGCATTTATCTGCTTCAATTAACCAACGATCAAATGGAAGTCAGCAGACAGAAAATAGTACGCAGATAAATTTTTAAGTAATATCAAACTTTGCCAGAAAAACTGATTGATCTTAAGTAATTCAGCGATTATTCCATTTCACCCATTCGGGATTTTTATTTGATCATCTACTTAAAATAACTATAATCCTGTCATCCCTTTCGGGATTTGGCATTAAAGTATGATCATTGATTAAAAAGTTAATTCCCTACGGGAAATTTCGATGTCACAATCTGTTTATAATCTATTGATATTGATCTCCTACGAAGAAAAGAGATATTAGTGCGGTTGATAAGATTATTTTCCTCTTTTTAGCCCGTAGGACTTTAATGTCAATAGAAGTAAGTGAATAATCTTACTATTTTTGTCCGTAGGACATTAACATGCTAACCAGTTTGTATTTTTACCAATTTGATGAAAAATAAGTTTTTAAACCAATTGATTAAAAAGTTAATTCCCTACGGAAAATTTTCGATGTCACAATCTGTTATATTCTATTGATATTGATCTCCTACGGAGAAAAGAGATATAAGTGCGGTTGATAAGATTATTTTCCTCTTTTTAGCCAGTAGGGCTTTAGTGTCAATAGAAGTAAGTGAAATATCATTCTATTATTGTCCGTAGGACATTAACCTGCTAACCAGTTTGTGTTTTTTAAGAATTTGATGAAAGATAAAGTTTTTAAACCAATTGATTAAAAGAGTTAATTCCCTACGGGAAATTTCGATGTCACAATCTGCTTATATTCTATTGATATTGATCTCCTACGGAGAAAAGAGATATTAGTGCGGCTGATAAGATCATTTTCCTCTTTTTAGCCCGTAGGGCTTTAATATCAATAGAAGCAAGTGAATAATCATGATATTTTTGTCCGTAGGACATTAACATGCTAACCAGTTTGTATTTTTACCAATTTGATGAAAAATAAATTTTTAAACCAATTGATTAAAAAGTTAATTCAAGGGGTGACACTAGTAGATGAAATGAAGACTAAAACCTTTTAATAAAGATTGTATCTTTTTCCGAATTGGATATTGATATAAAGCGTTAGGAAATAATTGGGGTATTTGTTGAAAGCCATCATGGGTATTTTGGCAAAGTAATAATCGATAATACCACCCACTTCGATAGCCCGTATTTTTTCGTCGTATTCTCCAAATTCAAAATTAAAGCCAAATTTGCCATACAAACCGGGATAAGGTTTAATACTCTCAAATCCTTTGAGCAAAGGACCACCTCCATAAATATTATCATCCAAAAAATGTGTCTCAGGATTATACCGTTCGAGTACGAGATCATATCCATAAGGGCTCGAACTATCAAGTTTAATAATGTACAAATACTTAGGACGAGCCAAACCAAGAGAAGCACCTCCAAAATAAATGTAGCTTACCTGAACACCACCCCAATAGGGTTTATCATTCAGCATTCGTATGTAGCCCAAACCGCCTCTCAACACATAGAGGCTATTCAATTGACCATATACAAAACCATGTGCATCGCCGAAGTAGGGATTTTCTGATTTCGTTTCTTTTGGATGGCTCATACCAACCAGTTCACCTTCGAACATACGCGTCTTGTTGAAAGCTAAACGGTTTCCTTTACGGTAACCTATCCCCCAACCTTCGTTATGCAATACAAAATAAAATGATTTTTCTTTACGGTACAAAACAGCCTTGTCCAAATTGGTAGGTGATTGGCAATAAACTTCACTCCATGCTATCAGCATCAAAAGAAAAAAAACAGCTAAATATTTATAAATTTTGTGCATTCTTTTATTGTCATTTAAAACCAAAAGAATATATACATCATCCTGTTTAGCAAACTTTTAACTAACAAAACAAAGTACTTGTGAGCAGCCAATTTTAATAACCTACCTTTTCAACTTTGTCTCTATGTGTTGAACTATACGCATCACATTTATGCTGAGCTGCACAGGATGAAAACAAAATAACTACAAATACAAATGAGACCACTAAAATTCCAATTTTTTTCATATTTTTACAAACTAATTTTTAATTATAAATAGCAAAATTAAGGATAATTTTGTATTTGAAATAAATTATTTTTTCTATTTATCAACAATCTAAATAAAAAAACGTTTTTAAAAATCAAATATTGTTTAAAACCAAAAGAATAAAAATGAGCAAATTGATGAATGACCGTTGGAGAGAAGTTTTAAACAGTGAATTGGAGTCGGATTATTATTTACAATTAAATGATTTTTTGTTGGAAGAAAGAAAAAATCACATTATTTATCCTGCTGACGAACATATATTTGCAGCTTTTGAGCTAGCTCCGTTCGACAAAGTAAAAGTTGTGTTGTTAGGACAAGATCCCTATCATGGAGCCGGACAAGCGCATGGCTTGTGCTTTTCTGTTCCTGATGAAGTAAAGCCACCACCTTCGCTGGTTAATATTTTCAGGGAGATTGAAAGTGATACCGGTATAAAAATTCATGGAAAGGGCAACCTGGAGAAATGGGCAAAACAAGGTGTATTGCTACTCAATGCGACCCTTACCGTAAGAGCCATGCAGCCGGGTTCACATCAAAAAAAAGGCTGGGAAACATTTACAAACCATGTTATCAAAACCATATCCGATCAAAAAGAGGGAATTATCTTTATTTTGTGGGGTAAATATGCTCAGGCCAAAGAATCGCTGATCGATACCCAAAAACATTATGTGTTAAAAGCAGCACATCCCTCCCCTTTTTCAGTTTACAGAGGGTTTTATGGCTGCAAACATTTTTCAAAAACCAACGACTTATTGCGTCAAATGGGGAAAAAAGAAATTGACTGGAGGTTGTGAGTTGGTTACTGGTTACTGGCTACTAGTTTCTGGTTACTGGTTATAATGCATTTGCGAAGCCCCGTGCCGGTCTTCCGATCCCGAATCGCTTCGCTTTCGGAATTTCGCTTCGCTCAACTTCCGTCTTCCGGCTTTTTACTTTTTACTTTCCTCTCCCTTTTTCCCCCTCGCGTAAGGTGAAGCGTCCAATGTTGCAAAATCTTTTTTGAGAAATTTATAATATGCAGCTATACCAATCATGGCGGCGTTATCGGTGCTGTATTCAAACTTGGGTATAAATGCTTTCCATCCCTTTTGGTCACAAGTAGATTGCAGACGGGCACGTAATGCACTGTTTGCCGAAACACCTCCGGCAATTGCCAATTGTTTTACGCCGGTTTGTTCAGCAGCTTTAATTAGTTTATGGATCAATACATTCACGATAACATGCTGAATAGAAGCACATAAATCATTTTTATTTTCTTCTATAAAATCAGGATTTGTTTTTAGATGATCGCGGACAAAATAGAGAAAAGAAGTTTTTAAACCGCTGAAACTGAAATCCAAGCCGGCAACATTGGGCTCAGAAAAAGAAAATGCAGTTGGATTCCCATCTTTCCCGAATTTATCAACCAAAGGTCCACCAGGATAGGGTAAACTCATAATCTTGGCAGCTTTGTCGAAAGCCTCACCTGCGGCGTCATCAATGGTTTGTCCTATAATTTCCATTGCAAAATGGTCTTTCATCAATATTATCTGTGTATGACCACCCGAAACCAGTAAACACAAAAACGGAAATTCAGGCACCTCCTGGTCTTCGGTATCTTTGATGAAGTGAGATAAGATATGAGCTTCCAGGTGATCCACTGCTATCAGCGGGATATTGAGCGACAGTGCATACGTCTTGGCAAACGAACAACCTACCAGTAGCGAACCCAACAAACCCGGACCTTTAGTAAAAGCAACCGCATCCAATTGATCAGCGTTGATGTCGGCTTTTAAAATTGCAGCAGCTACTACAGGAATGATATTTTGCTGGTGCGCTCTCGATGCCAGCTCGGGAACAACTCCTCCATACAGTTCATGCACTTGCTGATTGGCAATGATGTTGGAAAGAATCTTATTATTACTGATCACTGCTGCCGAAGTGTCGTCGCAGGATGATTCAATGGCTAGGATATATGGCATTTGGAAAAAAATCGTATTAATTTTCTGCAAAATTATACTAAATTTATGTTTTTTCCTATAGAAGATAAATCAAGCGTTATCTCACCTAATAACATTAAATTCCTCTTCCAAAAAGTCCTTGAGCTGCGAAGGTTGAATATCCATGGTGAGTTCACCTTTTTTGCAATAGGATATTTTACCTGTTTGTTCTGAGACGACGATGGCAATAGCATCCGATTGCTCAGTGATACCCATCGCTGAACGGTGTCGCAAACCTAAATCATGTGATATATTACGGTTTCCTGATACCGGCAATATACAACGGGCAGCTCTGATGCGGTTGCTCACAATGATAACGGCACCATCATGTAAAGGACTGTTTTTAAAAAATATATTTTCCAATAATTGTTTCGATATATTGGCTTCTATTATTTCACCTGTTGTTACAAAAGTAGGCAACTCGTTTTGATTGGTGATTACGATCAAAGCTCCGGTTTCGGTATGAGACATCTTTTGACAAGCCTGTATAATGGGATCGATGTTTAAAGTATTTTCATTCGACATACCTATTCGCCATAACAAAAAACGCCTGGGCTTTTTGCTCATAAAACCAGGAGTTCCCAGCAAAAGCAAAAACCTGCGAATTTCCGGTTGAAATACAACAATCAATGCGATAACACCCACACTGATAAATTGTCCTAATATTTCTGCAAGCAATTCCATTTCAAGTGCTCTTACCAGTTTCCAAATCAGGTAAATAGATATAATTCCAACAAATATATTAATGGCTGTGGTTCCTTTTATCAATTTATACAATTCGTAAAAAAGATAAGCTACCAGAACAATATCAATAATATCAAGTATTCTAATTTGTGGCAGATTAACAATAAATAATTCCAGCATTTTTTAATTCTAATTTCAGATTAATATTTTAAAATACAAATTTAAGTTTACTTTTCTTACCATAACCTAAGTTCTGACCAACTAAAGTTTTTAGTAGTATTATCAATATTTTAATTACTTTACAAATGCTATAATTTCACAAACACTGTATATTTTACTTTCGACTGGCTGAGCTGCCCTCTTAAAAGCGCCGGTAACCATCTTTTGTTATATTCAGATAACATTCTACGTGCCGCTTTTAAATCAAACCCATAATTGGAACCATTTGTAATGCCTGCAATGTCGGCAACTCCATTTTCGTTGATCTGTAAAACAAAGCTTACCTCTATTTCATGGTTTTTCAAGAGTTTGTAATTTTCCGGATATTTTGTTTCAATGTAATTTCTCACCTTTGACCAGTAACGCTGGGCATAAAGTATAAAATCGTCCCATCCTTTTTCCGGTTGAGCTGGTTGCATTTCTTTTCTGTAAAAATATTTCTTTCCGGCTTTGTCAAAACTCATTCCTTTTTTTAATTTCCCTTTTGTATACCACTCGGTAAAATAAGGACTTCCATCATTGTAAACTGCAACCCAGATACTGTCTTTCTTACCGTTTACATATTTACCTTTTCCGGCAATAGTATTGACTACAGGGTATAAACTTATATTTCCCTTAAACTGATCTGTTTCGTTCTGGTTTTCTGTATTGTAAAAATCGGCAATATCTTTGCTTCCAAAACTCCAATAATCATCATAGTACTCAGCTTTATCTTCCTGTGAAAAAGCAATCGTATGGATAAAAATGCCTAGAAAAATTAAAGTTATCGTTTTCATTTTGTATAATTTAAAATTGTTAGTAATTTCTAATTAACTCCATTCAAAACATTAGATTCAAAAAGCAAATTTACATTAAAAATTTACATTAATACATAGGTTTTCGAAATAGTGTCATCAAGATAAAACATATTTTTATGAATGGTTTCAATTTTTGCTATGGAAAAAAGTTCTTTTGTCATGCAGTCTCACCAAAGGCCAGAGAAATATTTCATTAAACAGTAATACTTTATATTATTAAGATTCCTCTTTATCACTCAGAATGACAATTGGGGAATCAGCAAAACTTGTAAATTATTTATTTTCTTGCTGGCACTGATTATTGTCAGTATTAACAGTATAAATTCCGGAATATGATAAAATAAATGCATAAAAATGCCTTATTCTGATTTACCCCTGTCCATTTCGCGTTGGGTATCTTTGGTTTTAAGAGTTTCGCGTTTATCGTATAATTTTTTCCCTTTGGCAATCGAAATATCGAGTTTTGCCAATCCTTTTTCGTTGATAAACAACAAGGTAGGAATAATGGTAAGTCCTTTTTCTTTGGTTTTGTTCAGCAATTTGCGTAATTCTCTTTTATTCAGCAGCAATTTGCGGTCGCGTTTGGGCTCATGATTGTTGTAGGTACCAAATGTGTATTCAGCAATATGCATGCTTTTGACAAACAATTCTTCTCCTACAAACAGGCAATATGCATCAGCAAGGTTGGCTTTTCCTTCCCTTAGCGATTTGATTTCGGTGCCTGTTAATTGAATACCTGCTGTAAAATTTTCCAACAGAAAAAATTCAAACCAGGCTTTTTTGTTTTTGATGTTGATTTGATTGGCCATAAGGCTGCAAAAGTAAAGTAAAAAAGAAGACTTCTAATAAAAATTTATAAAAAAAATATCATCATCCTCAAAAAATTGTTAGGTTTGTACTATCGTTTTTAAGCTTTTGGTTATGAAAAAAAACAGTCAGCATTTGAAACCCAAAAAAAACAAAAGTATACCGAAATACAATAGTCTAAGGATGTTCATCATTCCTGTTATTTTATTCTTTGTTTTAACGGGTCCATCATCGAGTTTTATTTTTTTAAAAAATATAACCTCATGGAGCAAAGAATATAAAGCCAAAACAACTGCAAACAAAGACAGTTTAAATACTAAGCTGATGGCAATTGATTCTATGTTCTCTAAAAACATGGAAGAAAACCTCAGCATTACGGATCATCAAGCAGATTCAGTTCACAGTGGAGGATTAAAGCTGACCATCGGACCTGATAAAAAAAATGAACTTAATCTGAATGATAATACTGATAATATTTTAACCGGATATGGTTTATTGTGCATTATTATTGCAGGTATTGTCATCAATATGCCTTTTAAAATCTATTTCTGGCGGCTGAGAAGAAGCAAACCTATTTCACCTAAACTACTGGCATATTGCAGACGATGGTTACTTAAAACGCCTCTTTTTATCAGCGGATTATTTACATTGTATTTTTTGGTTACAACGCTTTATTCCTTATACCGTTTAATTTGGGACACAACCTTTACCGATGAAGTATCACGAAGGATTTACCTACAGCTTTTCCCTATTTCAATAGTAGCATCAGTTCTGGTGATTATTTTTGTTTATTTCTGGCAAAAACACAGAGTACATATCAAATACATCGAACATATATTCACACACGAAGAACTTAAGAAAAGAGTTTTCAACCTGAAAGTAGGACGCATCAAAAACCGTTTATGGATATCAAGTGCCATGACGACATTACTCCCGTTGATCATCGTATTATTTTATATGCTGATGAGTTTAACATCAATCAAAGAAGTAGGTGACATCAACATGGACAAGGCCAAAGTATTGCTAGGCAGTTATTATAAAGATAAAACCGATTTTAATATTACCACTTTCAGCGATAATTTCAATGGTTTCTTTTATGTAAATACGATCAATAGCATGATGATGATCGTTGGAATTGGAATGGGTATGTTGGTATCATTGATATACATCATTGTATTTGTAAAATGGACCACTCAAGATATTGTACAGCCTGTAAAAGAACTGTTGAAAAACATGAAACAAACTGGTGAAGGAAAAATGGATCAATATGCCATCGTTCGCACCAACGACGAAATAGGACAACTTACAGAGGGATATAATGATATGTCGTTGAAAATAAAAAATTACATAACAAATATCACTCAAATTAACAAAGCCAATGCTCAGTTTGTACCGCGTCAGTTTCTTGAGTTTTTGCAAAAGAAGGACATCACCGGTATAAAAAAAGGTGATCAGGTGCAACGGGAAATGTCGGTTATGTTTGCTGATATCCGATCATTTACATCGATATCAGAAAAAATGACACCCAAGGAGAACTTCGATTTTATCAATACCTATCTTGAATACATGGAACCTGCCGTTAATTCCAATGATGGTTTTATTGATAAATACATTGGAGACGGCATTATGGCTTTGTTTGGAAGTAAAGCCGACAATGCGGTGAATGCAGCACTAGATATGCGCAAAAACCTCATTCAATTTAACAATACATTGATTGCCGATGGAAAAACTCCTATTGAAATTGGCATCGGCATACATACCGGCAATTTGATGCTGGGAATAGTGGGCGGTAGCGAGCGATTACAAGGTACTGTAATTTCCAATGCCGTCAATCTGGCATCTCGTATCGAAGGATTAACCAAGATGTATGGGATATCCATTATTATCAGCGATTATACAATGGAATGCATCGAAGATAAATCACACTTCATATTTCGTTACCTGGACAACGTTAGGGTAATCGGGAAAAAAGAAGCAATTGTGTTGTACGAAGTTCTAGATATAAATAGCAATGCAGTTCAATGTTTGAATATTATCGAAACCTTACCCGAATATCAGAAAGCCATTGATTTGTACCTCCATCGCAAATTCACACAAGCTGCAGTGATTTTCAATCATTTGCTTTTGATCTGCAAAAACGATCCTATCATTGCCATGTACAAAGAAAGAAGCGAAAATTTAAATTTGAAAGGCGTTTCCGAAGCGTGGGAAGGTGTGGAAATAATCAGGGAGAAGTGATTTGGCGATATGGCAATCAAAATTCATTAATTCCTAATCTACTATTCACTTTTCACTATTCAATTTTCACTATTCACCATTCACCATTCACCAATAACTACTTTTTAATAATCACAATTTCCACTCTACGGTTTTTGTTCTGATCATCAATAGTTTTTTCGGGAAAAATCAGTGGTTTTTCAGAACCAAATCCTTTGTATTGAAGCCGTTCAGTTGCTATCCCATTTTTGATCAGGTATGCATAAATGTATTTTGCACGGTTCACGGATAAATCGTTGGTATACGAATCCTGGTCTAAACCATCTTTCCCTGTATATTCACAACAGATATGACCCTGAATTTCAATTTGCAGCGTTGGATTTTCAGCCATACTATTGAGTAAGACTTCCAGTTCAGGTTGTGAGGCAGCCGTTAGAAAATGCCTGCCGGGCTGAAAGTTAAAGTTTTTCATGACAATGTGATCTCCCACTTCAGCCTGACTGATATGAACAGGGCTTGTCTGTTGAACCGAAATTGGTTTAATTTGTACTACAATTTCCACTCTGCGGTTTTCGGGGACACCCAATGGCTGATCGATCAATTCAGGCGGTAGTTCGCCTTTTCCGATACATTCCTTAATTAATCCGGAATAACCTTTTGAAACGAAGTACTGCTTTATCTGTATGGCACGTCGTTCTGATAAAGCTTTATTGTATGCTTCACTTGCCAGAAAATCGGCATAAGCAGTAATAGAAAGTGATACAATTTCTTGTGATTTACTTCCCACCAATAGTTCATCTATTTGTCGAAGCTGGCTTTCGTTTAATGTACTATGATCGATATCAAAATACAGCCGAAGGGTATCTGAAGCTTTAACGGATACACAGACTTGCATAAAGCTGACTGTTAAAAAAAAAGACAAAACGAATGATTTTAGCATATTTTCAGGGAGTTAAACTTATAAAAAAGAATATTTTTGCTAATATAGAAGCCTGTTCGATACAGATTATTTATAACGTATTGTATCATTAGTTATTGTAACTACTACGGTAAAAAAAAAAAAAAAATCACTGAAAATCTATTGATTTTCAGTGATTTTTTTTTGATTGCGGAGGAAGGGGGATTCGAACCCCCGGATCCACTTTTGGCAGATCAACTGTTTTCGAGACAGCCCCGTTCGACCGCTCCGGCATCCCTCCTATCAGGTTGCAAAGTTAATCATCTATGTCATAGTTTTTCTTTAATTTTAAAGAATTTTTATGTAGGTTTGCAAAATAACAGGAAATACTATTTATGAGGCACTATTATTTATATATATTACATTTCATTCTATTGTTTTTTTTTATCCCTTCAAATGCTAAAACGCAAAACGATACGCTGAACCTTGAAAAATACAGGCATTACCGCCAACGTCTGAATTACTTTGTGATGCCCGGACAGCTCAGAGGCGAAAGCCAGGTTGCAGGAATCCGAAATCGCTTTGATTATGGTGCCGATGACCTAAACTTTGGACAACATGCCATCTATTTCGGCTATTACATCGGTATGCTGGCTACTGAATATAAATTACTCACCGACGCCGGAGATTCAACAGCCCTGCAAACCCAATCCGAATTAAACCTGGCCCTTAAACAATACGTTACGCATCTCGACAAAACAGAATCTATCGTATTCAACAATATGAAAGATCTATTTGATGGTTTTTTCGTGAGAGAAAGTGTACCCTGTGAATTTTTAAACTTACCATCCAGAAGAGAATATTTCAACAAAGGACTGTTACCTACTGATACATGGAACTATAACAAAAACTCCAGCTTTGGATTCCTGCCAAAGGGTCATCCAGGTTATATAGTGAGAGTTTCTGAATGCGACAGCATCCCAAAAGTATTCAGTCAGGATGAAGCCATAGGGTTATTGTTCGGTTTGGCTTTGGTATACAAATGCATGCCCGATAGCTCTTACGAAAAATTTCTTTCGAAAGAAATTGCCGTAAATGTGATCGATTATATAAGGAATTCCTCCCGGTTATATGGGAAAAGCTTCAGTATGCGATGGAACATCTATCGACCGACCGGTGAAAAAATAAAACTTTCTGAAGGAGGATTAGCATGGTTTTATGGTTATGGGTTTTCAAAAGCAGCCAATTATTTTAATTCAAATGGGGATCATCTTTTAAAGAAAATTACCCGCTATCCACAAGAATTATTTTTTCAGTTTGGTCAGTTTTTCCCAAGTCCTAATGCCGATAATACGACCATGATAACTACATTGGCTGTTATTGGCGACTCGTGGAGAGCAGTAGTGCCTGTGATTGGTCTGGTTTTTAAAATGAACACTACCTATTTTGGAATCAAAGCCAAAACCAAACGGCAAGACTGGGATACTTTTTACGGATTAGCATGGAATGTGCTGCATGATAAGAATAAAAAAATGGAAGAACGTCTTGATAAAGCATACAATCAATTGAATGCAGCTCCTTACCATGGCCCTTACAATTATGGCACCGACAATAATCCCAAAGGAACAGGCTGGTCATCTTCATACAGATGGCATCACAAGAAAAAAACACAACTCGGCGAATTAACCGGGATACCTGGAAATTACAATGGACTGGATTATATGCTATTATACAATCTTTATTGTATTACAAAAGGCATAAATGGTATAAAGCAGTGATTAGTGATTGGTATTTCAATAAGTGGGATTATAATCAGTTGATGCGGAAATACGCTTCCATATTATAAATCCAATCAGCATCATATTTCCTAAACCCAAAAAACCATTTTGTGTAAAGAATACAGAAATGGTATGTCCCCAGGCATCATGCCAGTTCCCTCCATAAAAAACATATGCCATTATCACCAAAACTTTTCCCAACAATGGAATGTATGATTTGGAAAATAGCATAAACAAAGAAAGCATTACAATGGGCAAACTAAACAGAAAGTGTTCGCTGTCGGTAACAGTAATAATTGGAATAACTGCTATTGCTAATAGATAGACCAGTGTAAAACGTTGTATTTCGGAATGCATTGGAATTGTATGTTTGTCTTTATAAATCACCCATAAAAAGAAAATTCCGAGTAACAAAAGAATTACCATACTAAATAAAATGCCTTGTTGTTGGATTCCACCAATAGAAAGGACTTTATTGATAAGAGCATAAATAGTATCTGCACTGCTACTAATACTTGAATTGTGACTTTTCATCGTATCCAGCCATGTTTTCAATAAGACATTGTTTGCTTCAAAACCTAGCAACAAAGCAGGAAGGAACAAACCGGCTACAAAAGCAATAAGCATCGATACAGAGGCTTTAAATTTTCGAAACAACAGCAGAACAGGCAACAATACAATAAAATGCAATTTAAACAACAAACCGATGCCCATCAATATCCCGGCAGTATATTGTTTGTTTTCAACAATTTTTTCCAAACTCACAATATATAGCAGCAATAAAAGCAGGTTTACATTTCCAAGATGCAATTCGCGGTAAAAATGGCTCAAAAGTATCAATGTGGTTAGGTATAACAATGTGGATTGCTTGGCCGTTGTATAATTAAAAATCAACTTCAGCAATTGAAATGTTTTATAAAGAACCAATATAATTGCGGTTGCAACCAGAAAGTAATATATAATGGCTGCAATTATAAATGGTAAATAATAAAAAACGGTGAAAGGCAACAATGCAAAGGGCGAATATTTATAAAAACCTGAATCCAGACCAAAAGAGATTCCATATATAGCATCGCCTTTTATAAAATTCTGCATTGCAAGATAATACACTTTAAAATCGTTTAACTCAAAACGATCATTTTTTAACTGTAACATAAAAAACACTACGAAAAACAAGGCGAGTATCCAGCCAAATTCAGGAAATCGAAATTTTATTTTCTTCAACATATTAAATATTATAATTTTAAAAGGAATATAATCACAACCTGTGATTTTAACTAATAATTTCTAAAAATGAATGCTAACAAGCTATTTTTTTTCTTTTATTCGTGTAATTCGTGTAATTAGTGGATAATTCTATTTCTTTTTTAATCAACAAAGATTTTTTGTACACGAATTTGCACGAAATCAAAATTCTTTTTTGCAAATATAATTGAACAAGACTTTCATCCCTTACTAATTAAGCTTATTTTTTTAACTTTTATTCATGTAATCCGTGTAATTAGTGGATAATTTTTTTTTTTTAAAAATCAACGAAGACTTTTTGTCCACGAATTTGCACGAAATCAAAATTCTTTTTTTGCAAATATAATTGAACCAGACTTTCATCCCTTGCTAATTAAGCTTATTTTTTAACTTTTATTCGTGTAATCCGTGTAATTAGTGGATAATTCTTTTTTTTAAAAAATCAACGAGGATTTTTTATCCACAAATTTGCACGAAATCAAAATTCTTTTTGCAAATATAATTGAACCAGACTTTCATCCCTTGCTAATTAAGCTTATTCTTTTAACTTTTATTCGTGTAATCCGTGTAATTAGTGGATAATTCTTTTTTTTAAAATCAACGAAGACTTTTTGTCCACGAAATGCACGAAATCAAAATTCTTTTTATGCAAATATAATTGAACCAGACTTTCATCCCTTGCTAATTAAGCTTATTTTTTTAACTTTTATTCGTGTAATCCGTGTAATTAGTGGATAATTCTTTTTTTAAAAAAATCAACGAAGACTTTTTGTCCACGAATTTGCACGAAATCAAAATTCTTTTTTTGCAAATATAGTTGGATTAAAATTCTTTTTCTTTTTGAATCAGCTATTAATTAGCTAGTCTTTCGAAATGCAGACTTTCTTGACCGAAATTTACCAAAATACCTAGTCTTAGCTGTGTAACTTTTAGCTGATTAATTACCTGAGACTGATGAACGGAAAGTAATTCCGATAAGGCTTTTAATTCTACAATTATTTTTTCATAACAAATGAAATCAGCATTGAATTTTTTAACTAAAATAATTCCTTTGTATTCCACTGTAAGTTCCGGTTCACGTAAAAATGGAATTTTTCTTTTTTCGAATTCTATGGCCAATGCTTCCTGGTATATAACTTCCAGAAAACCACAACCCAAGACGCGGTGTACTTCCATACACGCCCCTATTATCGCGTAACTTTCCTCTTTATAAAGCAGCATAACTCAATTGTTTAATACATGTTATTTAAATTTTTTATTTGGTATATCATATACGTGATTTTAACTAATAAATTTAGTGGAACAACATAATAAATAACACTATAATTCTATACTTAGACCGTCGTATGCAAATCTGATAAACTCCGGTAATTCTTTCTGGACTTCTTCATGCAATCCCATCATGTGGCTGATGTGTGTAATATATGCACGATCAGGTTTTATCTGTTCCAAAATGGTTACTGCTTCTTCAAGACAAAAATGCGAAACATGCTTTTTCTTTCGCAAAGCATTCAATACCAACACTTTTGAACCTTTAATTTTATCAATTTCTATATTACTGATATAGTTTGCATCAGTAATATAAGTAAAATCAGCTACCCTGTAACCGAAAATCTTAAGTCCAAAATGAAACACTTCTATGGGAATAACTTTAATATGATTGATTTCAAAAGGTTTATTTTCGATGGTATGCAAATTTATTTCAGGAACACCCGGATATTTATAAATTGCAAATGCATAGGAAAATTCATTTTTAATGGCAATGTTCACATCCTCGCTGGCATATAAATCAATGGCTTTCTTTTGAATATAATTGAATGCTCTCACATCGTCCAATCCTGCAATATGATCTTTATGGGCATGTGTAAGCAAAACTGCATCCAGGTGTTTTACGTTGGATCTGAGCATTTGAGCTCTGAAATCGGGACCTGTATCTATCACAATTACATTACCCTGCACTTCTATCATCACAGAAGAGCGCAATCGTTGATCCCTAACATCCTTTGATTTGCAAATTTCACATTCACAAGCAATTACAGGTACACCCTGAGAAGTTCCGGTTCCTAAAAAAGTAATTTTCAAATCGTCAATTTTTCTGTAAAAATAATAAAAATGAAGCTATTATTTGCTATTATTAAAAGAATAAACAAATATTTCAATTTATATCAATTTTCTTTTTAATTTTACGAGCTATAAAAATCAGAAATAATTTTTCAGATCCATACAAAGTGAATATAATTACAAACATCAAAGAAATTACAGGAAATCATTATCTTAAGAAAAATTTACCTAAAAATAATCGTATCCGTAAGATTGTGAATCTTGACGATGCTAAAACAGTGGGTATCATATACATATTAAAAGACGAACAAACCTATAATCAAATCACACGTTTTATTAAATTACTGCAGGACAAGCAAATAAATGTAAAAGCCATCGGATATTTCGATGGAAACATCCGTCCGATTTATGCAATAGAAAAGTTATCGCTCGATTATTACGATCGTAAAGATTTGAATTGGTTTGGAAAGCCAAAAGGAAGATATGTGGCAGATTTTTGCAAAACCGACTTTGATATTTTAATAGATATTTCATTAAATGATATTTTCCAGACCAGATATATTGCAGCATTTTCAAAAGCAAAATTTAAAGTAGGAAAAGATAGTGAAAATAGCAAAATCATATACGATTTAATGATAGCCATTAATTCAACCACTACATTAGATGAATTTATTACTTTAATCATACATTATCTGAGCATAATAAATAAAAAAAACAATGAAGAAAGCACTTAAAGGAACTGGAGTTGCAATTATCACTCCTTTTCACAAACATGGCACTGTTGATTTTACTGCTTTAGGGAAATTAATTGAACACATTATTACAAATGGAGTAAATTACATTGTAGCACTAGGAACAACTGGAGAAACTGCAACATTATCAGAAAAAGAAAAGCTGGCCGTTACTGATTTTGTGGTAGATACTGTTTCAAAACGCGTACCTGTTGTGCTGGGAATTGGCGGAAACGACACTCAAAAGATTGTGGATCAGATAAAAGGATTTAATTTTGATGGTATTGATGCCGTATTATCGGTAGCACCTTATTACAACAAACCTCAACAAAAAGGATTGTTTTACCATTTTAAGAGCATTGAAGAAGTATTGCCGATACCTATGTTGATATACAATGTTCCGGGCAGGACTGGTGTAAATATTACAGCTGAAACTACATTGAAATTAGCAGGTGAAATCCCCGGAATTATAGGGATTAAAGAAGCTTCCGGAAATATGCTTCAATGTATGCAAATCATTAAAGATAAACCAAAAGATTTCCTTGTGATTTCAGGAGAGGATGCACTTACGATGCCGCTTATAGCTGCCGGTGCTGATGGGGTAATTTCGGTTGTAGCCAATGCATTTCCGAAAGAATTTTCGGAAATGGTACAAATAGCTTCAAGTACCAATTGCAAAAAAGCCAGAGATATCCATTACAGACTGTTCAACTTCACCAATGCCATCTTTGAGGACGGAAGCCCTGCAGGTATCAAAGCTGCCCTGGAAGTGCTTGAAATATGCCAGAACAACCTTAGACTCCCATTAGTTAAAGTAAATAAACAAACCTATTCAACCATTCAAAATCTTGTAAAAGAAATTGTAGGTTAAATACATTCATGTATTTTTCTATTTGGGAATGATAAGATGGTTTAACTAGTCACACTTAAACTTCCTAATAATATATTAACCTCAAAAATTAAAAGCACGAACAAGATATTAAAATCCGGTTCGTGCTTTTATTTTATTTCGTTATTCTTTAAATCGA
This sequence comes from Bacteroidales bacterium, assembly GCA_038204725.1. Classification (GTDB taxonomy): domain Bacteria; phylum Bacteroidota; class Bacteroidia; order Bacteroidales; family JACABE01; genus JACABE01. Next base: position 25,798 of record JBBRCQ010000014.1, read on the forward strand.
TCATCGATCATCGCAAATATTTTTTTGATAGTTGAAGCCCTGCAAGTTATATATTTCTTTTCTCTTTCTATGAGATCCCTCGCTCACTCTGAAGACAAAACACAAACGCTACTCAGATCTTCCGTTTTCTTACTTTTTACTTTTTACTTTAATCTTTTTACTTTAACCTTTACCCATTATTTCTTCACCCAATTATTCTCAAATTTACAATCTTTGTAGTTATCATAAAATTTAACATAGGTCTTCTCGATCTTTTCGTTGATCCATACTTTTACAGCATTTGCTTTGGCACGTTCAAGGGTAGCATTCTGGATTTTATCGTAATCATCTTTTAAATTGGCACGATGGGCTGAAGAACGGGATTTTAGATAAACGATTCTATAGGCTTGTTTTCCGTCATTATCATTCATTAACAATGGGTTTGAAATATCCCCAACTTTCATTTTGTCGATCACAAAAAACAGTGAAGGGTCGATATCATCTGCTCCAAATCTAGAGTTTCCGCCATTAGGATTCACCATGATACCTCCATTGTTTTTACTGGGATCATCAGAAAACTTCAAAGCAGCTTTTTCAAAATTCATCGCACTGTCTTTGATAATTGTGAGAACGCTATCTAAAAACAATTTTGCTTTCTGTAATTCATAGGGCGACACCTTTGGCATCAACAAAATATGACGTACATTTACAAAATCACCTCGTCTTTCTATCAATTGCAAAATATGATATCCTGCTTTGGTTTCGATTACATTTGAAACTTCGTCAGTAGTTTTAAGATTAAAAGCAGCTGCTTCAAACTCGGGAAACATCTCGCCTCTACCAAATAGCCCTAACTCCCCGCTCCTCTTTGCAGAACCGGGATCTTCGGAATACAATGCAGCCAGAGATGCAAATTTTTCACCCTTAATGATTCTTTCTCTCAATTCACTTAAACGTTGTTTTACAACTTCTTTTTCGGCTTTACTGATAGCCGGTTGGCGGATGATTTGACCGATTTCATATTCAGCATTGATTAAAGGAATGCTATCTGAAGGAATTTCATCATAAAATTTCTTCACTTCAGTAGGTGTAACTTTTTTAGTATCTGTAATCTTGCCTTCCATCATCTGCACCAGCATTTGATTACGTATATTTTCCCGAAACTCTTCCTTAAATTCATTGACAGATTTTTTATAATATTCCTCAAATTTCTCTTTTGAACCTACCTGAGCAATATAATATCTTAACCGACGCTCTAACTCACCTTCTACCTGTTCATCTTCAACAACAACACTATCAAGCTTTGCCTGATTTAGCATTAATTTTGTAACCAGAATATTTTCAAGTATCGAACATTTAACATTATCGCCACCCTGTATATTACCCTGTAACCGCATTTGATTGTATTGTTGTTCTATATCAGAAACTTTTACAATATTTCCACCTACAATCGCTACCACCTGGTCAATCACAAGATCCTGCGCTTTAGCCGGCAAAGCTATAAAAATGAATATAAAACCAAGTAAAATTATTTGTTTTATTTTTTGCATAATGCTTTTGTAATTAGTTTAAAAAAACTCTTGTTTAGATGTTTTATTGTGTGGTTAGTAAATTTTGAAATCATTTTTTTTAACGGCATCTTCATACAACTCATTGTGCATTTTGTTGATCAATTCTAATTTACGTTTATTGATGATGATGTTTACTATATTTTCCTTTTCAAAGCTAAGTGGTGAAGTACTTTCTTTCAATTTAAAATCCCTGACATAGATTAAATAATAATAATTTTCGTCTTTTGTCTCTATGGTTCTGTTATTCTTTAGAAAGGCTTCCTGATTGTATGTTTCTATTGGAATTTCTTTCAATAAATCATTAAATAAAAGCCATTCATCGTCTTCAAAATAAAAATTTACAGCATATTTGTTGCATAATTCAAGCAATTGATTTTTATCATCATTTTTGCTGAATAATAAAGATTTTATTTTGCCTTTTTGGGGTGAATTTAATTCCAGTTTTACATAATTTACCTTTATAATATTTTCTTTCAATAAAAAGTTATCCGTATTGATTGTATAATATTTTTCAATCTGTTCATTGCTAACCATAGTATCGAGTAATTGGCTGATTAGTTTGCTCTCATAGGAATATACAAGCAACGAATTACGATAATTTTCAATCTGATCGTTAAAATCTTTTTGATCGTCTGAAAGATTCTTTTCAGCACTTTTTAAAACAATTTTTTGACGAATCCAGTTATTGATATAATTCCGGATGATTACAATGCTGTCATTCTTTGTAGTCCCTTGTGGTATAATACCTTTTAAATCAGATTTATAAAGATTGTATTCAAATGCAGTTGCAACCACATCTTCTTTGTTTTTTGACATACAACCCTGCAATAAACTCCCCATTATCAAAACAAATAAAATCTTTTTTAATGCAATCATGGTTTTGGTTATTGGGTTACTGAGCTTTTGCTCAGTCCCGAGTTACAATTTCTTACGAAGTATGCTAAGCGATAGTTTAGTCCCGAGTTACAATTTCTTACGAAGTATGAGTTAGAAATTGTTATTCGGGAAGTTAGAAATTGTTATTCGGGATTGGGTTATTGGTTATGATTTTGTTTAGTGAAAGTTTAGTGAAAGTATCACTTTGAGTGATACTTTCACTTTTTAATAACTATTTTATAGAATCGTAAACTGCTTTATTAACGGAAAAGGTATATTTTTGTCGCAAAGCTTTCAACCATTCTTTTTCCAGATAGTTTTGATAATCAGCAGTAATCAATCCTTTGGCCTCGTTCAACGATTTAGGTTCGGGAGCTAATATTTTATTGACAAGCACAATTACAAGATTGTTGCCATCTTTGATATTTTCAGCAACACCTGTCTGCCATTTAATCTGATCAATCCATTTATTATCTCCTTTTGAAAATTTGTCAGCAATATATTCAACAGCTGCACTGTCTTTTGAAAGTTTTACAATCAATCCATTTATTTTAGCATTGTCGTTGAACAACTGTTTTTTATAGACTTTTTCAACAAATTTACGTGCATCCGATTCTTTTACTTTACCTTCTTTAAAAGTAAAAACTACAGCATCTAACCTTTGGTCCCACATATAATTAATACTATTTTTCTGATGAAATTCTTTCAAACCAAGAGTATCTTTAATGGCTTTAGACCATACTTTTTGGTCGGTTAAGTCAAATAAGAGGATACCATCATGGTATTCTTTCATCAATATACGGAAATCAGGATATCTTTCTTCGAGTTTGCTATCAGCATATTGGAAAAGATTTCTTTCCAAATAATCTTTATAATTTTTATTGACGTATATTTCGATATTTTCGGGTGACTGATTTTCATGTTTACTGGATGCCAAAAAGTTGGCAAAATCTGTTTGAGTGAATGTTTTTTCTCCAATAGAAAACATTTTGGCAGTTAAGTGTTTGGCTTCTTCAGCTTTCCATGCATTCACAAAAATTGAGTCAGTAACTACTTTGTAAAAATCTGTAACAGCCTTAGGATTTTCGGTGAATTTATATTCAGTTTTTAATTTTGCAAGGAATGAATCTTTGCTTTTGTTGGCCCTTTCATCTTTAGCCACTTTAAGTTTGATCTCGTTTCTAAGTTCATCTAAACTTTTAATTTCTTTTCTGTCAATCAGTTTTAGAATATGCCAGCCATATCTGGATTGAACAGGCTCGCTGATATCTCCATTTTTTTCGAGTTTCGAAATAGCCACAATAAATTCAGGTATCATCCGGTTAACGCCAAATTCAGGTAAAACACCACCTTTTGAAGCAGAACCTTTATCATCTGAATATTCTTTTACAAGTTCTTCAAAGTTTTCTCCTTTTTTAAGTTTTGCAATTACTTCATCTACCTTAGCTTTGGCTGTTTGGGCAGCAGCATCTGATGCATTTTGAGGGACGGTTATGAGAATATGAGCGATCTGTACTTTACCCATGGCTTTCTTTTTATCTGTAAGCTTGATGATATGGTAACCATATTCAGAACGAATGGGCATTGAAATCTGTCCCAGTGGCGTATTGTAGGCACCATTTTCGAAAGGATAAATCATATCAAATGAAGAAAAATAACCGAGATCTCCACCATTTCCTTTATATGCTGGTTTTTCGGCAGAAGCTGCCATATCTTTTGCGGAAGGATCATCGGATGTTTCAGCTGCTACTTTTTCAAAAGCTTCACCAGCAAGTATTCTTTTCCTGAGATTTAATATTTTGTTGTAAGCAGCCAACGTATCTTTTGGCAATGCATTTTTTTCAACTTTAATCAGTATGTGGCTGGCTCTAACATCAAAAAGCATACGGTTATAGGCTTCTTTTATAAGCTCTTCGGTAACATCTTTATCAACCAGATAAGGCTGAGCAAGTGTAGAACGATATCCACTCAATTCAGATTTGAACATAAAATTTGTATCCAGACCTAATTCTTCAGCTTCTTTAACCTTTAATTTAAAATTGATATAAAGTTCTAGATACTCATCTAAAGCTTTTTGATCGAAAGCCTGATCTTTTGTATTGTTTTTCTGATAAACCCTCAAAAATTCAGATTTGGTGATGTTTTCTCCAGCTACATTTAATAATATAGGGTCGTTGTTTTGTTGAGCAAATACACCTGAAAATATAAAAGTGTATAAAAAAATCTGTATTAATTTCATATTCTTCTTCATAAATTTTATATCGTTATTATTTATTAACATTGTTTGTGAAATAGTTATGTATTAAAGTGAATTATCTGCTGTAATTTGGTGCTTCTCTTGTAATTGTAATATCGTGCGGATGGCTTTCAGCAACTCCGGCCGGTGTTATTTTAATAAACTTAGCGGTTTGCAATGCTTCTATATCTTTGGAACCGGTATAACCCATCCCAGCTTTCAATCCACCAACCATTTGATGAATAACTTCATTTAAATTGCCTTTAAAAGGAACTCTACCTACAATACCTTCGGGAACCAATTTCTGAATGTCATCTTCCATATCCTGGAAATAGCGGTCTTTAGAACCTTGTTGCATGGCATCGATGGATCCCATTCCACGGTACGATTTAAACTTTCTTCCTTCATAAATAATGGTTTCGCCTGGTGATTCCTCAACACCGGCAAACAATGATCCTGCCATAATAGAGCTGGCTCCACCCGCTAATGCTTTTACAATATCTCCTGAATATCGGATGCCACCATCAGCAATTAAAGGAATCCCAGTTCCTTTCAAAGCCTGCGCAACATGATAAACAGCAGAAAGTTGTGGCACACCTATACCTGCGATAACCCTTGTGGTACATATCGAGCCGGGTCCAATACCGACTTTTACTGCATCTGCACCTGCTTTTATCAAATCCATAGCAGCTTCTGCTGTGGCAATGTTACCAACTACAACATCAATATCAGGAAAATTGCATTTTACTAATTTTAAAGCATCCAGAACACTTTTAGTATGGCCATGTGCAGTATCAATTACAATGGCATCTACACCTGCTTTTACAAGCGCTTCTACTCTTTCAAGTAAATTGCCTGTAACACCCACGCCTGCAGCAACCCTTAATCGTCCATTTTTATCTTTACATGCATTGGGACGTTCCTTTAGCTTTATGATATCACGATAAGTAATCAAACCTACTAATTTCTTATTTTTATCAACAACAGGTAATTTTTCTATCCGATGGATCTGTAATATATCAGCCGCTTTTTCAAAATCAGTAAACTCTGAAGTTGTTATTACTTCTTTGGTCATGATTTCAACTATTGGACGCTTTTGATTGCGCTCAAATCGCAAATCGCGGTTGGTTACAATACCAACAAGTTCTTTGTCAGAATTAACTACCGGGATACCACCTATTTTAAATTCCTTCATTAGACTTAAGGCGTCAGAAACCAAAGCATCTACATGTAAAGTAATAGGATCTAATATCATACCGTTTTCGGCTCTTTTAACCTTTCTTACTTCATTCGCTTGTGCTTCAATGGTCATATTTTTATGTAAAACACCAATACCACCTTCCTGTGCAATTGCTATTGCAAGGTTAGATTCTGTAACAGTATCCATTGCTGCCGAAACAATTGGAATGTTCAATTTAATATTTTTAGAAAACATTGAACTGACATTAACTTCACGTGGAAGTACTTCTGAATATGCCGGTACTAACAACACATCATCATAAGTAAGTCCTTCACCAAAAAATTTTTCCTGATTTGTAAACATATCTTGCATTTTAAGATTGCAAATTTAAGAAATTCTTAGAAATTTTATGTTAAAATTTATTAAGACGTATCATATTGATTTTCATATTAATAATACAAATAAATGTTTTCAGAATACCAATACTAAAAATTTATTATGCAATATTAAATATAATTCTACTTTAAAATTATACTTTTATTATTTTTATGCTAATTTTACACAATAATTATTAACTAAAATTTACAAAAATGAAAAAGAATAACTATCTCTACAAAATTGTGGGATTAACTGTTACAATTTTGTTTTCAACTACATTGCTGGCTCAAAAAGACATGGTGCAGTTTTTGGCAGCAGGAAAAGAAGATGCGAACAAGTTTGCTGACTACTATGCTAAACCTTTTTTAAATACTTTTGGGAATAACATGAACAATGGATGGTATAGCACAGCTGAACCTTTAAAAACAGGTAGATTTACCATCACTCTTGGTGCAACAGCATCATTTATTCCATCCGATGAACAAAGTTTTTCAATTGATCCTTCGGAATACACAACTATTTCTACACCCGGCAATTTGCCTGTAAATTCTCCTACAATGTTTGGTGATATTGCAGCACCGAGTAATGTTTCAGCTAGATATAACAATGGAAGTTCAAATATCACCTTTCCTTTAAATCTTCCTGAAGGTTCAGGTAGTAAGATGTCCCCCTTACCGGTTATACAACTAAGTGTTGGTTTGATTAAAAACACTGAAGTGATGTTAAGAATATTTCCAAAAATAAATGTAAGTGGATATAAAGTGGGTTATTTTGGTATAGGTTTAAAACATGATATCAAACAATGGATACCATTTATGAGTAAACTCCCAATTGATTTATCATTTATAGGATCTTATACCAATGCAAGTTTAGACATCATTGGTGGAGACTTTTTATTACCTCAAGAGGGCGTTTCTAATCCAAATGCTATGGATTATACCAGCCAACAACTTAATTTTTCTTCAAACGCCTGGAATACCAATCTTGTTATTTCCAAAAAATTCTCGGTGTTAACTGTTTTCGGAGGGTTTAGACTTTCGGGATCAAAAACAAAAGTGGATTTAATGGGTTATTATCCTTTTACTATACTTAGCAATCCCATCAATCCAACTTCTAAAGTTATATCACATGTTATTGATCCTATTCATTTGGAAGGTTCGGGTACTCAATTTGGGATCAATGCAGGCGTAAGAGTTAAACTAGCATTTATTGCTCTTTTTGCAGAGGGGTCGTTAGTTCCGGGTGGTTATTCATCTGTTACTGCCGGATTAAATTTTGGATTTTTTAATTAACTCATTTATATATTTATAAAAGAAGCTGCATTAAGTGGCAGCTTCTTTTATAAATAACTCAATAAAAAAAATATAATAATTGAATTCCCTTTTCAAAACTTCTTAACTTTGCAGTTAAATTAATAAAATAAAAATGTCAGCATTACCCAATGTTATTTCAAAAGTTACAACACATGTATTGCAGGAAATGAAGCACAAAGGCGAAAAAATTGCCATGCTTACTGCTTACGATTACTCAATTGCCAAAATAATTGACAGAGCCAACATTGACGCTATTTTGGTTGGTGATTCTGCGTCGAATGTGATGGCAGGACATCGCACCACACTACCGATTACATTGAATGAAATGATTTATCATGGTGTATCCGTTGTAAGAGCAGTGAACAGAGCCCTGGTTATTATAGACATGCCATTTGGCACTTATCAGGGAAATTCAAAAGAAGCCTTGAATTCAGCCATCCGAATTATGAAAGAAACCGGAGCCGACGCTGTTAAATTGGAAGGTGGCCGAGAAATTATTGAATCTGTCAACAGAATTCTTTCTGCAGGTATTCCTGTTATGGGTCACCTCGGACTTACACCTCAATCTATTCATAAGTTTGGAACCTATGTTGTAAGAGCCACTCACAAAGATGAAGCAGACCGATTGCTTGAAGATGCACATCTACTTGAAAATGCAGGCTGCTTTTCAATTGTTCTGGAAAAAATTCCAGCTACATTAGCCACTCAGGTTACACAGGAAGTTAAAATTCCAATTATTGGCATTGGTGCGGGCGGAGGAGTTGACGGACAGGTTTTGGTTTTACACGATATGCTTGGCATTACACAGGACTTTTCACCCCGTTTTTTAAGAAGGTATCACAATTTATACGAGGAAATTTACGGTGCAGTTGGCAGCTATATCAAGGATGTTAAAACTTTTGATTTCCCCAATAATAAAGAACAGTATTAAATGTAAAAAAATATGTCAAATTTCCCGACAATTGCTGAAGTAATTTCAAAGCAAATATTATTTGAAGACAATCATTTAATTATTCTTAATAAATTGTCATCTCAAATTATACAGGGTGATAAAACCGGAGACATCCCATTGGGTGAACTTGTTAAAGTTTACTTGAAAGAAACCTATCATAAACCAGGTGATGTTTTTTTATCTGTCATTCATCGATTGGATAGACCGGTGAGTGGTGTTGTTATTTTTGCAAAAACCGACAAAGCGATGTCGCGCATGGCACAAATTTTCCAGAAAAGAGAAATCAAAAAAACATATTGGGCAATTTCAAGAAATAAGCCTGAAGAGGATAGCGGTCATTTAATCAACTTTTTGAAAAAAAATGAGCAGCAAAATAAATCCTATGTATATGATAAAGATATTCCGGGTAGCAAGAGAGCTGAACTGAAATACAGGGTACTTGACAGCAGCGACAGTTATTACCTGATAGAAGTTGAACTGATGACAGGGAAACATCACCAGATCAGAGCTCAAATGGCTTCTATCGGATGTCCGCTCAAAGGTGATGTAAAATATGGTGCACTTCGTCCAAACCGCAATATATCTATTAGTCTGCATGCACGTTCAGTTACTTTTATCCATCCTGTAAAAAAAGAAGAAATGACAGTAATTGCACCCGTCCCGGAAGAAACATTATGGCATCATTTTGAAAAAAACGCCGAAAAACTGAATGGTAACGGGTTATAAGGTTATTGGTTATTGGTTATTTAGCGAAATCGACACTAAGCGACAACTTAGTCCCGAGCTACAATTTCTTACAAAGTTGTTGCTGAGCGGAGTCGAAGCATGAGTTAGAAATTGTTATTCGGGAAAAGAAAATGAGTTTTTATTCATTCTTGAGTAAAATCTCAATTACTCAATTACTTATAAATACTCACAATCATTACTTTCTTGTAACATACACACTCGTCTGTATCTCATTACTTAAATGCCGTTTCACCGTACACAAATTAGCAGAGCTAATCATAGCATTGTCATACTTTTCCGGAAAATCCATTGGAACCTGAATTTCGATATCGATTTTTTCCATTATATGTTTTATGGGATCAAATTTCATGTGTTGCACCAGTTTAATAAATGTAGTATCAATACCTCTCTTATCGCAAAAACCTTTCACAAATATTCCAGCACAGGCTCCGATTGAAGCCAAAAATAAATCGAAAGGAGTTGGAGCACTTCCTTCTCCACCACTATTAATGGGTTGATCAGTTTTAACTGTCATTCCGTGGTAACTAACATTTACTTTTTTAGCTCCGTCAAAATATATTTCCATTTCTTATTGTTTTGATGTACTTCTTAATTCTATCAGTGTTATTTCCGGCATAATCCCAATTCTTCCGGGATAGCCAATTACGCCAAGACCCAGATTAACATAAAGATATTGAGGTAAAACGGATTTCTCATTGCGGATTAAACCACCCCAGTTCTTGTATATATATTCAGCAGGACTCCAGAACACACATTCGTTATCAATCCCTAATTGCATACCGTGTGTATGTCCGGAAAGCGTCAATGGTATATTCTGATAATTTTTACTGATTTTTTCGTCCCAATGGCTGGGATCATGTGAGAGTAATATCACAAAAGCATTGCTGTCAATACCATTGATTGCTTTTTTGATATCTCCTTTTTTAGGAAATCGGGGATTTTTACCCCAATTTTCAACTCCTACAATAAATAAAAAACTACTGTCTTTTTCAATTTTCGTATTTGAATTCAAAAGTAAATTCCAGCCAAGCCTTTTTTGCAAATCATATAGATCAATCATATTCTGCGATTTCAACGCTTCGCTATCCCAGGTTACATATTCTCCATAATCATGATTGCCAAGTATAGAAAATTTACCCATTGGAGCCTTTAATTTCCTTAATACATCTTCGTAAGGATAAGCTTCAGAAGTTGTAAAATTAACAAGATCACCCGTAAAACAAATAATATCAGGCTTCAAATCATTTATTATACTTACAGCCCTTTCCAGTGGTTTTTTCCCATACCAGCTACCCAGATGAATATCAGATATCTGAACAATTTTCAACCCATCAAAAACAGGTGGAAGATTTGAAAACTCAAGTGTTACTTTTTTAACTTTAAAATTAAATTCACCATATATCATACCTCTCAGTATCATTATAAAAATAAGCAATGCAACTATATTTCCAAAATACAACAATGGTTTCCACCTACTATTATAAAATTTCTGATTAAATTTATTCCTTTTAAACAGAAAAGTATAGATAAACTTAAAAAACCTGATAACATCGGCCAGGAATAGGCAAGTTATGGCAAAAACCTTAGGCCCATAAAATACGAGTATAGAAGCGGTTAAATACGTTCGTACTATTGAATTCCAGTTTTTAATATCAACAGTTATTAGAGCAATAAAAAAAACAAAACTAAAAATAAGCGAAAGCCAATATAAAACACTCAATGAATATTTTATAAAGTGCTTTTGCTTGACAATGAAATTTTTAATACTGTACCATAAATAAAAATCCGAAGCAATCAATACAATAAAAAAAATCATAAAGTTTTTGTATTTAGGCATTTCGTTGGCGGTAATCCAGAATACACCTATTATTGCAGCAAGCAATAAGATGAATATCAAGATATATTGGCGAATTTTTAATGGTATTTGCATATTTTAATTTTATTGAAACAACTATTACTACTTATAACTTGTCTATGCTAAGCAACACGATGGAGTCGAAGTCTTAAAGATTGTTAAATTGTCTACAAATTTAGTATATTTTTTGTTACTTTGTGTTGAAAAAAAATAAAAAAAAATATTGATAAATCAATAAAAATCAATTACATGCTAAATATAATCAAAAAATCACTGTTTATTACTCTTGTATTTTTCTCATTTTGTTCATTCGGACAAAAGGAAGGCTATAATATTAAGATTAAGCTCGATAACTATCAATTCGACACATTGTATCTGGGAAATTACTATGGTAGCAGCCAATATATAAAAGACACAGCAATCAGTAATACTAAGAAAATGTTTGTTTTTTCAGGTAAAGAAACATTACCCGGAGGAGTATATCTTGTGATTACTCAGGATAAAAAATATTTTGAATTAATTATTGACAAAGAACAACATTTTGCTGTTGAAAGTAAATATGATGATTTCTACAAAGACATCAAGATAAAGGGTTCTCCTGAGAATGAAATTTATTGCCGGTTTGTAAATTACAACCGCATTAAATTTGAAGAATACACACCGATTCAGAAAAAGATGGAATCCATGAAAGATAATAAAGATACTGTAGAATGGTGTAAAACGCAATTAGAAAAGATAAATACAGAAATAGGAGATTACAAGAAGAAATTCATGGCAGAAAATCCCGGGCATCTGATGACCAAAGTATTTAAATCATCGAAAGAAATTGAGGTTCCTGATCCACCTAAAAAAGAAGATGGCACCATTGATTCCCTCTTTTCATACCGTTATTACAAACAGCATTACTGGGACAATATTGATTTTACTGACGATCGTATTCTCCGCACACCTGTATATCATACCAAATTAGATTTTTATTTCAAAAACCTGATCGTACCTTCTAATGATTCAATTATATCAGCAGCCGATCAATTGATTGAAAAAACGCTCCCTAGTAAAGAGTTGTTCAAATATACAGTCTGGTATTTGACCAATAAGTATGAGAAATCAAAGATTATGGGACAAGATGAAATTTTCGTGCATTTGGTTGAAAAATATTATATGACCCATCAGGCATTCTGGGTAACCCCTACAGTGCTGGAAACAATTTCTAAAAGAGCGATGCAACTCAAACCAATTTTAATTGGCAAAGTAGCACCAGAATTAATTATGCCCGATACTTCCGGCGCATTTGTTTCGATGCGGTCCAGCAGAGGTCAATTTACGTTTCTTCTCTTTTGGGATACCGACTGTGGACATTGTAAAATAGAACTTCCTAAAATAAAGAAATTTTATGATGAATATAAATCTACCTATAACTTAGAAGTTTTTTCTATTGATACAGATAGTGATTTAGCACGTTGGAAAAAATACATCATCGAAAACAAACATGATTGGATCAATGTTACGGGTACCAAGACTAATTTAGACTATCACAAGGCGTATGATATTATCAGCACACCTGTTTTGTTTATATTGGATAAAGACTTTAAAATTATTGCCAAGCACATCTCTATTGAAGATGCAAAAGGATTTTTGGATAACTATTTAGAAAAAGAAAAGCGGAATAAATTACAAAATTAATATTAAAAACCTCTCCCCATAATTGGCTGAGAGGTTTTTTTATACCATTTTATTGATGTTCAACCCTTATTAAATCGTTGATCGTTTTTACAGGATTAAAAGTAATAATAGGAACTTCCACAAAAACACTGATCCATTCTGCCATAGCACCGTTCCATAAACCGGGTAGTTCCTGTGCCTTTAAATGTCTTCCATCTTTTGACTTTATTGAAATAAAACCAGTAGATGGATCAATAAAATCTTTTAAATCAAAAGCTTCTCCCTTGTAATTTCTTAAACCACAAACCAAATCAACAGGATTAAAATGTGTGGCCGCAGTAAAGACCAGCATTTGACCTGAATCGTTTAAATTAATCTGTGAAGATTCAACAATTTGAAGTGTAGTTTCTCCTCTTGAATTTCTAACCCAAAACGGACCACCACCAGGTTCCCCTTCGTTTTTAACCATGCCACACACTCTGATTGGACGGTTGAGCTTGTGATACAAAAAGTTAATTTTATCATTCCTTGACATTTCTTCAAAGTCCTCCTGCTGCCTAATCATTAAATACTGATGAGCGAAATCAATAATCTCATCCAAAATACCATCATCAATTTTAGCGTTTTCAAGTAAATGAAGATATTCGAATGTTTTTTGCTGCAAACTTATCAGGTATCCACCTATCATTTTTTTATATAAAAATGTCAGTTCCTTTAATTTATCAGGTACAATGTTATCAATGTTTTTAATAAAGATGATATCTTCATTTAAATCATTCAGGTTTTCGATCAATGCACCATGCCCTCCTGGACGAAATAATATTTTTCTATCCCCGTTTCTAAAAAATTCATTTTCCATATCAACGGCAACTGTATCTGTACTAGGTTTTTGTATAGAAAAACCAATTTTAAATCGAACTTTGAACTGTTTTTCATACAACTCTTGAACTGATTGGATGTGCTGATTAAATTTTTCGATGTGTTCAGGTGATAATGTAAAATGAATGGATGCTATATTATCTGCGCCTATGGCATAATGAGCGGCTTCCACCAAATGTTCTTCGATGGCAGTACGCGAAGCATCTCCATAATGATGAAATTTCAACAAACCTTTAGGCAACGTCCCGTAGCCAAGTCCGTTTTCATCTAACAAATAATTGATAATAGTCGCATAATCATGATTTTGCATGCATTCATCTATATTCAAATGATTAGCAGTCATTATTTTTTTTAAATCATTATAAAAAGCAAATTTCCTGATTTCCCGGATAAATCGATAGACGGAATTGAAATTTTTATCACTTTCTAACGCTAAAATATCTTTATCACTTCCTTTGTATTTATCCCTAAAAAGAAACAAGTGCTGAAACATACGGCTGGCAACTCCCGAGGCAGGAACAAACTTTAATACCTTGCGGAATTTAATCGCTTCATCAAAAATTTTTGCATATTGCTCTATTTCTTCTTTCTCAAAAACGGTAATTCCATCTTTAACAAAAGCCGGTTTTACGAGGTTAACATAAGGAAAACCTTTTTTAAAATTCTCAAGCTGTTGTTCTATCGTTTGAATATCTAAACTCATTTGTTGAAATAATTCTATATCTTTTTGTAAAATCATTATATGAGGAATTTGACGTCAAATATATAAAATATTAAAGCTAAATGATTTATTTTTTTAATTTATTTTAATTATTTTTAACTAAACATTTATTAACAAGACAATTAAGTATTTATAAAAAATATTAGCTGTCACTCCAGATTTCGAAAAAGTGATAGTCTCACTTGGAGCGAGGCTATCACTCAACCAGTTTCCGATAAGTAATAGTCTCGCTTGGAGATAGGCTATCACTCAAGCTTACAAGAAAGTGATAGTCTCGTATGGAGAGATGCTATCATTAAACTAGAGCGAGGCTATCACTCGTCTATCATTTTTATTATACAAATTTCTGAAATTAAAAATTGAATATGTAATGCTATTTTTTTGCCTTACATATTCAATTAAATAATTAATTTTGTATTTGTTTTAAAATGAACCAAAAACGCTATGATTCAAAGCAATAAATTTAACTCTTTTTTAATTGGCATTATTGTTGGCATTGCGATGGGTGCTTCGGTTGTATGGTGGATGCAAAATTATGATTTCAAAATATGGTTTACCTTTTCAGGAAAAAACAAACAGGAAATAAATACAGCAGAAGTTCAGTCTGTTTCAAACAATCAGGATGCTGATCAATCGAAAATAAATGAAAATATTGCCAAAACGATGGTTGTAAAAAAAGAAACAAACCATTCGTCAATAAATGACAGTACTTTAATGATTCAAAGCAATGCAATTTCACAGGATACGGCTTCTCATGACGCAATCAACCAATCATCCGACAATATTGTAATTGCAAAAGACGAATTGCTATTTACAAGAATTATTAAAATTGGAGGAAGTACTACTACAAATTTTAAAAAGGATGCTTTGCTCGATTCGTTGCTAATCAATGACAAAACAAAAAAATTACCTTCAAATTTCGTAAAAGTAGAATTCTGGCGTTCACCTATCAACTATAAGGGATACAAATTCAACAATAACAAGTTGATTTTGTTTGGTATATATATGTACGAAGATGCTACGCTCGAACTCAGAAATAACAAAACTTACCTTAATTACGCCAATACATTTTATCTGATTGAAAAAACGGATGATTTCCAGCCACTAATGGCTGTTAAAATGCCTAAAAACAAATAAACCTTAAACATCATGAAACTCAATTTCAGCAAATACCATGGAGCAGGTAATGATTTTATCTTGATTGACAACAGAAAAGGAGAAATTAAGCTTAACAACAGTGATGTTGCATTATTATGCAACCGTCATTTGGGTATCGGAGCAGATGGGTTAATGGTATTAAATTCAGGTAAAAAACATGATTTCGAAATGCTTTATTATAATTCTGATGGCAACGAAAGCAGCATGTGTGGAAACGGAGGCAGGTGTATTACAGCTTTTGCATCACAATTAGGAATGATAGGTAAAACTACTGAGTTTGAAGCAATAGATGGATTGCACACTGCCGAAATTATCGAAGATAAAGGAAATATAAAGTACATCCGCCTGCAAATGTGCGATGTAAAAGAGGTTCAACAATGCAACAATTATTTTTTAATCAATACCGGTTCACCACATTATGTTCAGTTTGTGGATGATGTTGAAACAATTGATATCTTAGAAGAAGGAAGAAAACTAAGATATGACGAACGGTTCTCACCCGGCGGATTGAATGTAAATTTTGTGCAAATAAAAGAAAACCACTTATTTGTAAGAACCTACGAAAGAGGTGTGGAAGACGAAACACTTTCCTGTGGAACCGGTGTTACAGCTTCTGCATTAGCTTACGCTTATGATAAAGACATTCAAAAAGTCAACATCCATACATTGGGTGGGAATCTGAAGGTTTCATTTGAAAAACAAAACAATACCTTTAAAAACATTTTCCTTGAAGGGGAAGCTTGTTTGGTATTTGAAGGAAAAATAGAGATATAAAGATTTTTTATATCACCCCAATCAATTCATTTACATCCTTTATATTGTGGCGGATTAGATAATCCTCTATTCCATCCATAATTTTAACACAAACAGCAGGATCAATAAAGTTAGCGGTAACAATCTGAACTGCGGTTGCTCCGGCAAGCATAAACTCTATGGCATCTGTAGCCGTCATAATGCCTCCTAAGCCAATTACCGGAATCTTCACAGCTTTGGCTACCTGCCAGACCATACTTACAACAATGGGAATAAAAGCATGTCCTTCCAAATCAATTTTAATTTGAGAAAGAAACAGTAAAAAAACGATTCATTAAAAGGGATAATGGAGAAAAGTATAGACTGATTAGAAAAAAAATCGGAATAAAAAAAAATCATATATTTTAAGGGAAAACAAGTATTTAATGTTTTGTACCAGAACACGAACGGTTTACTTGCCAGATAGTTAAAGAAAAGCAAAAACCCTTCTCAATTTATCGAAAATATACTGATTTTCCCATACAAAACCATTGCTATTTATTCAAAGATATACTTGATTTCCATATATTTTCCGTTAAAAATTAAAAAACATTAGACCCTTTTTTATAATTTTTTTTTATACTTTTGTTGACATTAAATAAAGTAAAGATTTAACAATCATTCATCCTCAATGATAATAGATAATATGAATAATAAATTTCAAAAATATCCTAAATTTCTCACTGTACTTTTATCTTTATTACTTTTGAGTAATCTTTCAAAAGGCCAAACATTTATTGAGCAGACAGGAATAACATTGGAAGGATTAGCATCGGCTTCTATTGCCTGGGGCGATTATGATAACAATGGGACGCTGGATCTTTTAATGACAGGTGATAATTATTCCACGAATTATTCATGGTTATATGAGAATAATGGAAATAATACTTTTACGCTACATGCAAATCCCTTGACAATAGGGGTTAAGTATTCATCAATAGCCTGGGGTGATTATAATAATGATGGTTACTTGGATATAATATTATCTGGTGGTACTTTTTATGGTATACCGATCACATTCATCTATAAAAACAACGGGAACGGAACTTTTAGTGTGCTTTCAGGAAATAACCTGACACATGTAACAAACAGTTCTTTAGCCTGGGGCGATTATAACAATGATGGATACCTGGATATTCTTTTGACCGGGGAAACATCAAACAATATAAGTATTTCAGAAATCTATAAAAACAATGGGAATGGAAGCTTTACAAAACAAACAGCTATAAATTTAACGGGCGTACGCAATGGATCTGTTGCATGGGGTGATTATAATAATGATAGTTATCCGGATATTCTGTTAACCGGAAGCACAGGTTCAGTTTATGTTTCGAAAATCTATAAAAATAATGGAGATGAAACCTTTACTGAGCAAACAGGCATCAGCTTAACAGGAGTATCAAATAGTTCAGCAGCCTGGAATGATTATAACAACGATGGGTATTTAGATATCTTATTAGCAGGTGATACAACCTATTCTACAATTGTTTCAAAAATCTATAAGAACAACGGAAATGGAACCTTCACCGAACAAACAGGCATAAATTTAACGGGTGTTGATGAATGTTCAGTAGCATGGGGCGACTATAACAATGATGGGAATTCTGACATCCTAATATCCGGACGTACAAACATTAATTCAACCAGTTATGCTGTTTCAAAAGTCTACAAGAACAATGGAAATAGTACTTTTTCAGAACAGACAGGAATCAGCCTGTTGAATGTATTTCATAGTTGTGTAGTCTGGGGTGACTATAATAATGATGGCAACTTAGATATTTTATTAACGGGACATGATTATATCTATAGATATTCTAAAATCTATAAAAACTCATTCTCTGTTATTAACAACAGCCCTTCAGTTCCAGGTAATCTTCAACATGATTCAATCAATAATAAAATAAGCTGGAACAAATCTACAGATGACCATACGCCATCACTTGCAATAAGTTACAACATGGCAATAGGCACTGCAAGCAATCCAAATAAAATCAAATCTGCTCATTCTGATTTAAATACAGGTTTCAGACAAATTGCTGCCATGGGGAATGAACAACTGGATACTTTTGCAATAATTAATTACTCGAATTGCAATTTTGATTCAATATATTTTGCAACCATCCAAGCTGTAGATAATGCATATAAAGGTTCAGCATTTTCATTACCATTGCAATTCAGAGCACCACCGTTTGGAAATATCCAAAATAATGACACCACGATAAATTGCGGAAATGATAAGCAACTCGATATGAATATTATAAATGGAAATCCTTCAAACTTATCCTATTCATGGACACCGGCAACCGGAATAACGAATCCAAACATAAAGAACCCCGTTGTTAAACCTGTTCAAACTACCTGGTATAAAGTTGTGGCGACTTCTCAATACGGACTTTCATTTACCGATTCAATAAAAATAACGGTCAACCCAATGACAGTAAATGCCGGTACTGATATAACCAAAATATGTGGAGATTCAGTAATTTTTAATCCTGCAACTACTTATCCCGGAAATTCCACTCATTTAACATGGTCATGGAATCCCTCAAACGGACTTGACAATACATCTACAAAAAATCCCAAAGCAAAACCAAATACAACTACTCAATATTTTTTAAATTTAATATCCACAGAAGGATGTACTGCTGCAGATACAATTAATTTAACAATAAATCCTATTACAGTGAATGCAGGTTCAGATACTACTATCATTTTTGGAGATTCCATTGTTTTAAGTCCAACCATTAACTATCCGGGAAATCCTACAAATCTATCATGGAACTGGTTACCCTCAGGTATTTTAGATAATGCATTCATAAAGCAACCTGAAGCAAAACCCGTATCAACTACAAATTTTATCGTTCATGTTTCTTCAGTTGAAGGATGTTTAGCTACCGACTCTATAAAAATATCCATTGGTTATATTATAGTAAATGCAGGTAATGATGTATCTAAAATATGTGGTGATTCTATTATTTTTAATCCTTTGGTTAAATGCTATGGTGATACGTCAAATTTAACATGGACATGGAGTCCTGCAACCGGTTTAAGTTCAACTACAATCAGAAAACCTAAAGCAAAACCTGTAGTAACTACAACTTATATTGTAAATGTCACTTCGTTATTTGGATATTCTGCTACAGATACCATAATAATTACTGTTATTCCAATGACTGTGAATGCAGGTACTGATTTAATTACTACCTGTGGAAATTCTTTTTATTTTAATCCTTCAACCAACTATCATGGGAATACTGCAAATTTAACATGGTTGTGGAGCCCTGGATACGGATTAAGTAATACAACGATAAAAACACCTCAGGTTACACCTTTAATTACGACTAACTACATTCTAAATCTATCTTCATCAGATGGCTGTACCTCAGCAAAAGACACGATAAATGTAACCGTTAATCCCATGACAGTAAATGCAGGTTCAGATGGTTATATTAATTGCGGGAATTATCTTAATTTATACCCATCAACGAATTATACAGGAAATGTTACTCATCTATCCTGGTCATGGAGCCCAAGTACAGGTTTAAGTTCTTCTACAATAAAGATTCCTTCTGCAAAACCTGTTACTACTACTGATTATATTATCAATTTATCTTCAACTGAGGGTTGTACAGCATCAGATACTATAAAAATAAATGTGTTTCCAATAAATCTGGATGCAGGTAATAATTCAAATTTGGCTTGTGGTGGTTTTATTATCTTAAATCCATCAAATAATTATTCAGGATCGCAATCAGGTATAAGTTATCAATGGAGTCCTGCTTATGGCTTAGATAATACAAATACTAAGAATCCTATAGCTAAACCATTAACAAATACTACTTATTATTTAACCATCAATTCCACGGAAGGCTGTCAGTCATCAGATTCAATAAAACTAACTTTAATTCCTTTAAGTATCAATGCATATAATTTAACTAAAACTTGCGGAGATCCCATTACTTTTGGTGCAACTGTAAATTCCAACAGTACAACAATAAATTATTTGTGGAGTCCCGTTAACGGATTAAGTAATCCCGGTATTTTAAATCCAATTGTTAATCCAAATCACACCACAACCTATACCTTAAATGCTGTTGATGGAATTTGTAATGCAACAAAATCAGTAGTGGTAACGGTAAACAAGGCAATCTATTACCCTGATTTTACAGCTTCTTCAACGTTATTAAATCTACCTCCTTTTTTAGTTCAATTTAATAACAATACTCCAAATTTGAGTGATTTTAATTACAAGTGGGATTTTGGAGATGCTACAATTTTAAGTTCCAATAATACAAATATTAATCATACTTATAGTTACAATGGATTGTATACAGTTTCATTAATAGCTACTCATAAAATAAATGCTTGCTCTGATTCTGTAAATAAACCAGCATATATTCAGTGCACAGGTGGTCCGTCTAATGGGATTTTTGAATCATCAGCGAAAAGTTTAAAGTATGACGTTTATCCTAACCCCTTTACAAATGAGATAAATATTGAATCAAAAGGGAGGTATGAAAAAGATGCATTTGAGATATTTAATGAAATGGGACAATCAATTTATAAAGGGATTCTGATTGAAAAAACAATTGTGCAAACAAATAAT
This sequence comes from Bacteroidales bacterium, assembly GCA_038204725.1. Classification (GTDB taxonomy): domain Bacteria; phylum Bacteroidota; class Bacteroidia; order Bacteroidales; family JACABE01; genus JACABE01. The sequence continues at coordinate 46,703 of JBBRCQ010000014.1, forward strand.
TTTAAATCTGGAATTTACTTAATAAAACTTATTGGTGAAACATTTGAGTTTAAGAAAATTGTGAAAGAATAAGTTACATATTATTAAATTAAAAGTATCAGAAGAAATAAAAAAATCAAATCAAAATATATGAAGAAGATAATTACAGTTTTAATTTTAAGTTGTTTTTTTATTTCTAACAACAATCTGAATGCACAATGGAGTTCAGTAAGTTCAAGTGCATTGTATGATATTTACGACATTCAGTTCTTAAATGCTTACGATATTTTTCTGGCAGGTGATGATGGATTGATAAAATCCAGCAATGGAGGTAACAACTGGAGCATATTACCACTGATAGACAATAATGGAACCCCTATGTATGCAAGCGGATTAAGAACTGTCCATTTTTTCGACACTTATAATGGTGTTGCTACTGGATTGATGTATATGAGCAACAATGAATGTATGTTAAAAACTACCAATGGCGGTGCAAACTGGAGCATAACCTACCTGACAAGCAATATTGGTATATTTCATAAAATACATTTCCCTAACAACAACACACTTACAGCATATAGTGTTGGTGAACACGGTAGAATTTTAAAAACAACCAATGGAGGAAACTCATGGGTATCGCAAAATTCAGGAATAACTGCTGATTTAAAAGATGTTTTTTTTACGTCCAATTCATCAGGATTTGCAACAGGAGGGAACTATCTGCTTACAACAAATAACGGTGGTTCAACCTGGCAGTCGGTTAATTTGGGATATCAGGTTAATAATGTAAAATTTATAAATACAACAACAGGTTATATAGGTGCTGCAAATAAAATTTTAAAAACCACAAATAGTGGTTCCACCTGGGACACTATCAACAAGCCTCCCTTTAATGCGAACTATAAAATTTATCCTAAAGATGCAGATACTCTGATTGCAATTGCCGGAAATATGGTTTTCATCACTAAAAACGGTGGCATGCTATGGGAAAAGCAAAATAGCATATTCACAACCCAGCTCAACGATTTTGAAACCTACAACTGGCAAAAAAGTATATTGGCAGGCGAAGATGGGAAAATTTACAAAACAGAAAATGCCGGAGGCACACCTTATCCGATAGCATCTTTTTCAGTTCCAAACAATACAATTTGTAAAGATTCTACTGTAAATTTTATCAATAACAGCAGCAGCAACTATAGTTATCAATGGAAGATAAATGGAGTCCCATTTTCAACAACTTACAATGCCAACTACATTTTCGCTAATCCCAATCAGTATGATACAATTTCGTTGGTTGCAAACAATGGTTACAATACAGATGTTTTATCAACTGCATATTACGTGCAACCATCATTGGATTTCAATTTGAGTTTCCAGCTTTCGAGTGATACTATCTGTTATAATACCAAAGATACTATACTCGTACCCAATAGTGACAATAATGTTACCTATAAAATAATGGATGCCAATGCTGTTGTAATTTCTACTTTTTATGGAAATGGAAGTTTGATAAAAATCCCAATTGCCAACCTTACAAATACAGTTAATTATACAATAGAAGCAACAAAAAATAATGTCTGCGGAACAAATATAAAAATATTGCCTATACATATAGAAGTTAGTAAGCCAAATATAAACCTACCTTTTTATGCTCAGGATACGATTGTTTGTTCAGGAGATTCGGCTTTTATTAAATTAGAGAACTCAGAATCCGGGACGATTTATCAGTTGTTCTCTTCCTACCTGTTAATAGGACCACCTCAAACAGGAAATGGAGGTACATTAATTTTCCGGCTTTTACCTGCTTCTACTAAAACCTATCAATTAAAAGCAACAAATACAAGAGGTTGTCTTATAACATTTGCAAAAGCCATTACAATAACACCAAGATCAATCTACGTTTATTTTAGCATACAAAATGTTAGTGTAATGATTGGAGACACATTACAAATAACTAACAATTCAAATACTGACACCTACAAATGGGTGATTGACACAAATTTTTCGAATCCTTTGTCAACAAATGCAAATCCGGTTTTAACTTTTAACACACCAGGTATACAAAAATTAACCTTAACAGGTAATACTATTCAAGGTTGTACAAACACTATTTCAAAGTTTTTTGAAGTTTTGCAACCTACAGTGAATGGCAATATGACACGTTGTAACAGCACAACTACAAACATTCCCTATTATCCGGGTATAAAAGATTATTATATCGACAATAACAAAAACCATTATTATACAGGTTACAAGTATTTAAGTTCCAGCAATGGTAATTTAGCAGCTTTCTTTGAAAAAAGAGATAGTTTGTTTAATGTTATATGGAGCAGAGAGGTGCAATCTTATGAGTATTCATTTCCCAGTGTAATTGTAGCTGACTCGAAAGGAAATACTTATATTACCGGATTATATAATGGCTCCACCATTTATTTAGGCTCCAATCAAATAAGTGATTACAATTACTATTTAAAATCTTTTTTAGTGAAATATGATTCTTTAGGAATTGTTAAATGGATTATTTATACAAAAAGCAATACAGGATCAAACGGAAATGCAGAAACTGGATTGATTTTTACAGATATTGATATCAATAAAGACGACAGAATATTTATTGCAGGAACAAATCGTGGGCAAAATAACTTCAACATTGTATTTCCGGATAATTCAGAAATTTGTTTTGCTTGTCCCGGCAATAATAAAGATGGGTTTCTTCTGGAAATAGATACAAATGGCGTTAAAAAAGATTTTGTAAGTTTTGGAGGATCTATTGGAATAGAAAACAAACCTTTTTATTACTATAACAGTTCAAATATTCCGGAAACATTTTCTAATCTAAATCCTAAAATTATAGCTGATTCTATTGGAAATATTCACATAGCCGGAACTTTTTATCATAGGCATCAAAATTCTGAAAATTTTACAGCCGGAAATTTTCAGTTAACAGATAATACTGCTGTTTTTGTTGCAGTTTACAATAAAAATGCAGGGTGGAAAAGCTTAAAGTCAATCGTTAAAGGTAATAATTTGGGTCCAATTAGTCAATTCAAGTATGATATAAATGAAAACTATTTTATATCCGGCACTTATAACAACTTTTTCATTTATAATAATGATACTATTTCAGGAAGTTTCAATTACAGCGGTTATAGTAATGATAAGTTTAATTATTTCATGAAGTCTGATTCAACATCATTAAACAAATATTTCTATACTTATAATAACACAATAAATGATTTTGACGTAATGGATAATGGAGATGTTATTGCTATGTTTAGCATTAATACCGGTGGTTCTACACAAAACATTCTATCTCTGAAAAACTCACAAAACCAATTTTTCGGTAGAAAAACACTTGGCGAAATGAATTATTTATTTGCGAATATTGATTCCAATGGAAGTTTGCTTTGGACAAATATGTTTTCAGGTTATAATGATGATTTTGGATTTCTATTCAGACGCGATAAATGTGGTGACCTATATGCAATTACAGCTGAGAAAAGATATTTATCTTCTAATTATTATTCGAATTTTACATTCTCTAAATTTGCCACAGATGGTGCATGTTTTAAACAAAATTGTGTTGCAGTTAATTTTACAGATGCTGCTATGGTAAATAAGAATAACTGGGCAACATTCTCCAATCAGAACAGTATAAATACCGGCATACCTTTTATTAATAAAGGGAATACTATAATTAATACCATAAAAGTGAGGGTTAAAAACAATTTACTTTCCGACACATTATTCAGCTGGACAGGAACGTTACAGCCCAATGATACTGTTTTAATTCCTTTTGATTCTATTCCATTGTATCAGGGTGGAAATAATTTATCCATTGTAATTGATTCGGTATTGCCCGGTTTTGATCAAAATCATTTAAATGACACTATCAAAACCTTTATTTTTCAATCAAATACACCCTTAAACGGGATTTACACCATAGGTCACGATCTGATTTCAGATTTTCCCGATGTTGAAACATCTGCCAAAGCATTAAATAATCTGGGAATTTCAGGTCCGGTTACATTCATCATCAAACCCGGAACCTACTATGGACAGGCATTATTTTCAAATATCGTTGGTGTTTCACCTGTAAACAATATAACTTACAAATCACAGAATAACGATAGTACTTCTGTATTGATTTGTAATACCTTTGATTTTGCATCTAAAGATTATGTTTTAAGATTTGATACTGTAAGTCATTTCATTTTTGAACATCTGACAATAAAAAACAACAGCCTTCAACAAAACATAAGTACAATTTTGATAAATCAATATTCATCTGATATTCAATTTAAAAACAATATAATATCAACCAGAATTGGAGCAGCAAACGAACTTATTAATGAAACTTTAATCAATGGCCCCAGTTATACTGTTGCTAAAAACAGCATTAAAATTCTAAATAATGTGTTTGAAAATGGACAATGTGCGATAGGATTTGCTAAAAATGCATCTAATATAAAAAGTGATTCACTGATTATTAAGAATAATATTTTTAAAAATTCAAATAACATTAGTATTAATGCATCGGACTTTAAAAATTCATTAATATGTGATAATATTATTGAATCAACCAGTGGAATGATTTTAAGTAATTTTTCTTATAGCCTTATAAATAGCAATTATTTGCATACTAACAAAACCGTATTATCGCTCTCCGGTGATTTTCTCATCTCTCAGCTTACAAATAATATAATTTTATCTGAAAACGGAGATGGTATCTATTCATATTCATTGAGCAACCTTAACGTATATAATAATACAATTTTATCCAGAAATGCTTATTGTATTAATTACTCAAATCCTTCAAATGTTATTCACAAAAACAATATCTATGTTTCTACCGGAATCTATCCATGCATATATTCAAGTTATAACAATCCATATTTATACAATGTTACTTCCGATTACAACACTTTTTATTCAAATTCTGGAACTAATTTCTATTCAAATCTTATCTTTTTTCAAAATTATCAACAAATCTATCAGAAAGATTTACATTCAAAATTTTATTTACCTCAGTTTAAAGGTTATAACGACCTTCATATTCTAAACGATACAACTATCAGAAACAAAGGGGTATTTCTATCTGCAGTTCTTACTGATATTGACGGAGATATAAGAGATACACTTCCGGATATAGGAGCTGATGAATTTTCATTAACAACCGCCACTCCTGCTGTTAATGTATGGCCGGGCGATGCAAATGCAGACCATACAGTTAATTATCTGGACATTTTCCCACTAGGTGTTTATTATGGAGAATTAGGAATCCCCCGTCAGAATACTTCAGTGAACTGGCAGGCGAAAGAAGCTTATCCCTGGAATCAAATGCAACAAAATGCAATAAACTTATGCCATGCTGATTGCAATGGAAATGGCATTATTGATATCGCTGACAGTATTGCTGTAATGAATAATATCAATTTTACACATACAAAAAGTCAACTGACTAAAGCTGTGAATGCACCTATCAGTTATCAGATTTCTAAACCTTTATATTTCCCGGGCGATACAGTTAAAATAAGTATTTCGTTAGGTGACAGCATCTTACAAGCTGACAGTCTTTATGGTTTAGGAATTTCACTTCGTGTAATTAATTATAACAATATTGATACGAATACGATAACTATGTCTTTTGACCCAACATGGATCACAAATATTCAACCCATTGTATCTTTAAATGTTATTGACAAATTAAATGCACAAGTTCAGTCAGCAAAAGTAAGAACCAACAAAACCAATGCATTACCGGGATATGGAAACATTGCATTGTTTTCGGTTAAATTAAAATCAGCCAATCTGGATGATAGTTTGAAAATTGAAATATTGTCAATTACCGGAACTGACAATAATGGTTTAATCCGCAATTATGGATCCGAAACAATCAGTATTGCCCTTGATACTTTAGGATTTCCTGCTGCAGCAGTTAACATTTCAGGTCCAACTGCTGTATGTCAGGAACAAAACAATGTGGTTTATACAGTTCCATTGATAAACAATGCCACTTCTTATAGCTGGACATTGCCAACAGGAGCCGGCGGTTCGAGCACAAGCAATTCAATCAGTGTTAATTACGCTTCCAATGCTCAATCTGGCAACATAACCGTAAAGGGACATAATGTAAATGGTGACGGAACACCTGCATCAATTGCAATTACTGTAAATCCAAAACCGCCAACACCCATAATTACGCAAACAGGCAATACGCTGACTTCTAATTCATCTTCAGGAAATCAATGGTACAGTACTTTTGGAATTATTACAGGAGCAAACAATATAACTTACTTTCCAATTCAAAATGATTCCTATTATGTAATCGTCACCAAAAACAGTTGTATTTCTAATATTTCCAATACAATTACAATTAGTAATATTGGGATTACAGAACAAAGTGGAATTGAAATTAATTTGAATGTTCAACCCAATCCATTTCAAACAACAACTACAATAACCTATACTTTAAATAATACAGAAAACACCTTGATAAGAGTGCTGGATGTAACAGCAAGAGAAGTTAAAGTGCTTGTCAATCAATTGCAGTTTGCAGGTAATCACACGTTAGTTTTTGATGCAGGCAATTTACAATCAGGCCTGTATTACCTTGACATTAAAATTGGAAATAAAAATTATTTAAGAAAAATCATCTTAGCAAAATATTAAAAAAAAATCAACCTCTAAACTAAAAAAAATGAAAGTAAAATTATTCTACAAAACCTTTATTATCCTTTGTTTAGCATTCATGTTCAATCAGGCAAAATCACAAACATGGACAAGTTATCCCAATACAAACAATATTACCGCTATTGCATTTGATCTTCAGGGCAATCAGTGGATTGGAACTACTTCTGGTTTGGTTAAATTTGATGGAACGAATTATACAAATTATGACTGGACCAATGGATTATCAAATATTTATGTTAATTCTATTGCTGTTGACAATCAGGGAAAAATATGGGTAGCTACCAAAAATGGCGTTTCGATGTTCAATGGAAGTAGCTGGGTAAGCTATTTTACAACAGACGGTTTGGCAAATAATTTTGTAAATTCTATTGCCATTGAACCCGGTGGTGTAATCTGGTTTGGTACACTTTGCGGTCTTACAAAATATGACGGAAACAACTGGACAACCTATAAAATAAATGACGGAATGGTAAATGACTCCATCAATTATATCAAAATTGACAACCAGGGTAATAAGTGGATAGCCACCAGAAATGGAGTTTCAAAATATAACGGAAGCACATGGACTAATTATCAAACCAATACAAACGGATCTCTGCTTTTTGGCGACAGGAGTGTACTTACTATTGCGATAGATCTTCAAAACAGGTTTTATTTTGGTACAAATTGTTATGTTCATAGATTTGACGGGTTAAACTGGCAGACATTAATCAGTAATACCGCATCCTATACCTATCCTAAAAATTTTTGTACATCTTTAACAGACGATCAGGGTAAAGTATGGTTTGGTTCAAGTAGTCAAACATTTTATTTCAATGAATCCAATGGCTATGTTACCACTAATAATGGCGGAACAAGTTGTTCACTCAAAGATCTCAACGGAAAATTATGGTTTGGCGGCTATAATTGTTTAAATACATATAATGGAATCAACTGGACTTCTGTTAAGTTACATTCTGTATATAGTTTGTATAATTCACCCATGAAGTTATTGTTATGTGATTCCAAAAATAATCTTTGGTTTTCAAGTAATAAGATGAATAAATTTAACGGATATGATTGGGAAATAATAAATACAAGCAATTCAATAATTTCATCAAGTAGTATAACTCTTATGCACGAAGACCAGCAAAAAAATCTTTGGTTTGGTGCAAGTTCAGGATTGGTAAAATATGATGGAATAAATTACACGACCTACAATACTACCAACGGATTGCCCAACAATTCAATTTCTCATATTAATTCCGACATTCAGGGCAATGTATGGATTGCGACTTCCGGTTATGGCGTAACAAAATATAATGGAAGTTCATTTACGATTTACAATACTTCAAATAGTGGATTGAGCAATAATTATATCAATAAAATTCAGGTAGACGAACAGAATAATAAATGGTTTACAACTTCCAGTAACGGGATTATTAAATACGATGGAACTAACTGGACAACTTATAAAACGCCTACAGGAACAGGTTCATACAATTTCTCAAATGTTCTTATTGATACCATCGGAGTAAAATGGTTTATTAGGCCTTCCAATGGAATTGCCAGATTCAATGATGTTAGCTGGACTGAATATACCACAGCCAATGGTCTTATAAGCAATAATTTAAATGGAATCTTATTGGATCATCAGAACAATATCTGGGTGTATTCTTCAAATGGAGTTTCAAAATTTGACGGAAGTAACTGGACCAGTTACACTTCGGCAAATGGCTTGGTAAACAATTATGTAAATAATGGATTAGTAGATAATGAAGGGAATATCTGGTTCCTTTCTGATTATCATGGGCTTAGCAAATTTGACGGAACTAACTGGACTACTTACAGTTCAGCTAACAGTAATTATACTTTTGATTTTGGAATGGTTCATAAAGATAATGACGGTGATTTGTGGTTTTCAAACAATTATGATGGTGTTTATAAATACTCCAAATGCAATTTATCCACACATGAAAAATTTATCAGTGGGCAAACTGATTTATGCAAAGGACTCAATAATATAACATATAGCATTCCGGCTATTGTAAATGCAACTCAATATGATTGGGAATTACCCAATGGAGTTACCGGGTATAGTACAACCAACAGTATTTCTGTAAATATAACTCAAAATGCGGTTTCCGGAAAAATACAGGTAAGGGGAAAAAACACATGTGGAAACAGCGAAAGAATTTCAAAACCGATTATTGTAAATGGTTCAGTTCCTTCTCTGCCGGATTCAATAATGGGGCAAAGGAATCTTTGCAAACCTGATACAATGGTTTATTCTGTTTCGCCTATAAGTAATGCAACATCCTATATCTGGACATTACCACAAGGAGCAACAGGAAGCAGTAATGGTGATACCATTAAAGTGATTTTTGGAAGTAGTGCACAATCAGGGAATATCACAGTAAAAGGTCATAATAATTGTGGAGATGGGCCAGCTACTTCATTCTTTATCAATATAAATGGATCGTTTCCTGAAGCATTAAGTATTACCGGTAATCCAAATTTCTGTAACACTCAAAATATTCAAACATACGCTGTACCTTTAATTGCAAATGCTGATACCATAATATGGTCATTACCCTATAATATACCGAATACAATTACAAACAATACTGTAACATTAACATTTCAAACTTATTATTCCAGTTACAGTACTACAATATCAGTCTATGGACGAAATTCATGCGGAAACGGACCCATTACAAAAATGAATCTTAATAGCTATGCTAATATAAACTTACCCTTTGGAAATATTATTGGCAATACACTGATTTGTTCGGGACAAAGTACAGAATTATACAGTCTTGGCTCTTATAGCAATAGTAATATACAAACCTATCATTGGAGTTTTCCATCGGGAATCACCAGTTTAGGTAACCAATTTATTGTTTCAGCAAACTACAACAGTACTGCAGTTAGCGGAAACATTTCGGTTTATGGCAGCAATCCATGTGGCATCAGCCAAACAAGCATTTTACCTATTACAATAAGCAATACTTTACCTGCCAATGCGGGCTTAATAACAGGAAATTCAACCGTATCAAAAGGACAAAATAATATAATTTATACTACAACTCCAATTGCAAATGCAATTGAATATACATGGATGTTACCATCAGGTGCAACAGGAAGCAGTAAAACCAATTCTATAAGTGTAAACTATGGTTCATCAGCTATTTCAGGAAATATAAGTGTATGTGGGAAAAATGGCTGCGGACCAGGTATTTCTTCAAGTAAGGCAATCACTATAAATGGAACTGCTCCCAATAGTGCAGGTTACATTTATGGACTGAATAAAGTTTGTAAAGGCCAAACCGGAATAACATATTATACACCCGCAATTTCTACTGCTACTTCTTATGTATGGACATTGCCAAACGGAGCAAGTACGACAGATACTACCAATTCAATCACTGTGAATTTTGGTCAAAATGCAGTAAGCGGACAAATTAAAGTTAGAGGTGTAAATGCTTATGGTTACGGTGATTCTTCAGTATTAAATGTTATTGTATTCACCTCGCTGGCCACGGCACCTTCTTCAATTACAGGTCCGGATACACTTGCATATGGACAAACACAAATTCTTTATTCAGTTGTAAATGATACAAATGCTAACAGTTATTCATGGTCTGGCCCACAAGGAATAACTTTTAGCTATTCTTATATTCCGGGTAGTATTGCTACCAATATATCTGTCAATGCAGTTGGTGGAAATATCACAGTACAGGGCGAAAATGCCTGTGGCACTTCAGCTGCAACATCAAAACCTGTAATTATCGGCGGCTCAGTACCTGTTGTTGCAGGAAACATCACTGGATTAAACCAGGTGTGTCAAGGCCAGACCAATCTGGTTTATACGGTTCCGGCAATGATAGATGCAACTTCTTATGTCTGGACCCGGCCTGATGGAATCAGAGATACAACATTAACAAATTCTATTGTAGTAAATTTTAGTAATGTTTACTCTAATTATCCGACTATTGCTGTATATGGTCGAAACAAATTCGGGAATAGCTATACATCATCCATGCAAATAGCGATGAAACAACTGAATACATTTGGAAATGGCATTCTGGGACTTGATACTGTCTATAAAAATCAATGCAATGCTATTTACAGTGTTATTATAGGTAATTATACGAATGGAGATATCATTTCGTGGAATTATACAGGAAACGGAGCTACATTAGCACCTTATACACCGGGTGATGTTGTGAGTATCAACTTTTCATCCATAGCTACATCCGGTATATTATCAATGTACGTCACTTATTCATGTGGACAGAGTTCAACAATTACAAAGCAGATTACAGTTGTGCAACCCATTGATTTTGTTCAGTCATGTAATTCTATAATTACAAATTATAATTCTAACAGCATAGATTGGGGCGATTTTAACAATGATGGCTTAATGGATTTTATTTACTGTGGAATTGACAGTTATTCCACGAAAATATATAAAAACACAGGAAATGGCAATTTTACAGAATTATCTGCATCAAATATTCCAAATGTATATGAAGGTTCCGCCAAATGGGGAGATTACAACAATGATGGTTTTCTCGATTTTATACTCATTGGTTCGGCAGGTAGTAATAATTTTATTTCAAAAATATACAAAAACAATGGAAATGAAACCTTTAGCGAACAAAACAACCTGATATTACCTGCTTTAAATCCAAACTTTCACAGTGCAGCAAGTTGGGCAGATTATAATAATGATGGATTTTTGGATCTGTTAATTACAGCGGTATATAGTTCCACATCCACCAGATTTACCAAAATATTTAAAAATAATGGAAATAATTCTTTTACGGAACAAAGTAATATAAATATTTTAGGATCAGGTGATGCGAACTTTGCCTGGGGTGATTTTAACAACGACAATTATCCGGATTTATTATTAACTGGCGGTAATGTAACCAAATTATATAAGAATACTAAAAATGGTAATTTTACAGAAGTTACAAATTCAAATTTGGTAACGGTTAGCGGTGGCAATACACTTTGGGGTGATTACAATAATGATGGCATGCTTGATATACTTATTTCAGGTGACACATTAAATGGTGGCAATTATTTGAACAATGTAATAAGAATTTATAAAAACTCTGGAAATGATTCATTTATCTGGCAGCATCAAATCAAACTTGAGCCATCTAATTTGTTGGCTTACCAATCTAAAAATTACAATGCCGTTTGGGGTGATTATAATAATGATGGACTCTTAGATATTTTAACTTCATGGAATCCAGACTATAGTACGACTACAAGCGATTTAGTATTGTATATAAACAATGGTGACAATACATTTAGTGATCGATTCATAAAAAACACCAATTTAAGAAATGATGCAATTTTGAATATGGCAGATATTGACAATGACGGTGATTTGGATGGGATGCAGAATTACCTGATCTATAAAACTAAAACAGGTTCAACTAATTCAATTGAATATGGTATGAGTTTTTATAAAAATCACACTTTAGCTATTAACACTAACCCAATACCTCCAGTAAATTTAAGCTCAACAACTAATAACAAGAATGCAAAGATTAATTGGTACAGAGGTTTTGATGCAGAAACACCACAAAAAGGATTAAGTTATAACCTGCGGATTGGAACTACACCTGGTGGAAGTGACATTATGAATCCTTCTTCAGATCCAATAACAGGAAAAAGAAAAATTGTTGCTCTTGGGAATGCAAGTCAGGATACAAGCTGGATAATTAAAAACCTGGCTCCCGGAACCTATTACTGGGCAGTTCAATCTATAGACAATGCTTATAATGGTTCTGTATTTTCACAGGAAAGCAGTTTTGCAATCTGTGCAAATCAAATAACTGCTTCATCAACTATTACAGGACAATCAGCTATTTGCGCCGGCCAAAACAACTTTACCTATAAAGTTACACCATTAGCCAATGCAACTTCTTACTCCTGGTTATTGCCCTTTGGCGCAACCGGAAACAGTAACAGCGATAGTATAGTAGTTAATTTTGCTACGAATGCTGTATCAGGAAATATTCGTGTTAAAGGAATAAACGCCTGCGGACAAAGTGATTCTATCATTTATCCAATTACTGTATACAATTCTATTCCTTCAGCACCCGATGTAATATACGGAATATCAACCATCTGTGCAGGAATTGATTCTGTGTTCTTTTCCACTCCACTTTTATCAAATGCTACTTCCTATATCTGGTCTTCATCAATTGCAAATACAATTAACAATTCACCCAATTATACGTATTTAATTATAATCAACAATGCACAAACTGCATATATTTCAGTTAAAGGTGTAAATGTTTGTGGAATTAGTGATTCATTGTCAAAAATACTTATAATTAATCCAAAACCAGCCATGCCATCAATAATATCTGGAAGTCAGGATTTGTGTATGGGACAAACCAATGTTCCTTATTCTATAAATCCTGTACAAAATGCTAATTTTTATCAATGGACTTTGCCTAACGGAATTACAGGCATCAGCAGTACAAACAGTATCAATGTAAATGCAACCAATTTGGCAAACGGAAATATTATAGTTAAAGGTATCAATAATTGTGGTTTTGGGTTGCCAACATCATTGTCTGTAGTTGTAAATTCAAACATGCCAGATCCTGCGGGAATTATTTCGGGACCTATCAATATAGTTGCCGGACAATCCAATGTAACTTACTCAACAACTGCTATCAACAATGCAACTTCTTATATCTGGAGATTGCCTGATGGTAATAGTGACACAACTTCGACAAATAATATTACATACAGTTTTAACCTGAATGCACAATCAGGATATATTTCAGTAAAAGGTATAAATGGCTGTGGTGAAGGAGACACTTCTTTTATAGCCATTACTGTAGTAAATGCAGTTCCTTCTTCAGCGGGCATTATCAGTGGATTAACTACTGTTTGCCAGGGCAGCAACAATGTTGTATACAGTGTTCCAACTATAGCAAATGCAACTTCTTACATCTGGAATTTACCAAATGGAATGAATGGAACAAGTTTAAGCAATACTATCAGTGTAAATTACGAAACAAATGTGCAATCAGGTATTATTACTGTAAAAGGACGTAACTTATTAGGAGATGGCGACTCTGCAGTTTTAGCTATAACTGTAAATCAGTTACCTTCTATTCCAACTGAAATTTTTGGTGACACATTGGTGTGTCAGGGGCAAAACAATGTTAAATACAAAATAAACCCGTTGCCGGATGCAACTTCTTATAGCTGGACATTACCAAATGGTGTAACAGGAATCAGCACAACTGACAGTATCATCGTTAATTTTGCAAACAATGCACAATCAGACAGTATCATTGTAAAAGGTCAAAACAGTTGTGGTGTTGGATTTGGCAAAAGTTTGAATTTTATCATCAAACCCTTACCTGAAAATGCAGGAATCATTACAGGAACTTCAACGGTTTGTCAGGGACAAAATTCCATTATTTATAATACAATACCAATCCCAGAGGCAACTTCATATGTATGGACATTGCCGAATGGAGTTACAGGTAACAGTGATTCAGCTTCAATAACAGCAGCATTTGGACCCACTGCTTTGTCAGGAAACATTACTGTAAAAGGAAGCAATCAATGTGGTATGGGGATTTCATCATCTTATGCTGTAAATGTTCAGAATTTGGTTCCTACTATTGCAGGAACAATATCAGGATATGCTTCAGTTTGCCTCAACAACAACAATATTGCCTATACAGTTCCTGTTATCAGTAATGCAACATCTTATTTGTGGACCTTACCAACAGGTTCCACAGGAAATAGTGCTACTAATTCTATTCAGGTTAGTTTTGGCAGTAGTGCGGTTTCGGGAAACATAACTGTAAAAGGAATAAATAGCTGTGGTTTAGGATTGGAAAGCATTAAAGCTGTTACAGTAGGAGGAACACCATTGGCTGCAGGCATTATAAACGGCACAAATACTGTATGTCAGGGACAGAGCAATGTAACCTATACGGTTCCTGTTATATTAAATGCAACTTCCTATACATGGACTTTACCTTCAGGTGCCAGCGGAAGCAGTTCAACCAATAGTATAACGATAAGTTTCAACAGCAGCGCAGTTTCAGGAAATATAACTGTGAAAGGTGTAAGTAATTGCGGAAGCGGCTCAATATCAACTTATGCTGTAACAGTAACACCTATACCTTCGACTGCAGGAATTATAGTGGGCTTTAATACAATTTGTTCTAACCAAAACAATGTAAACTATTTAATTGCCAATATAAACAATGCTACTTCCTATATCTGGACATTACCTTCAGGAGCTACCGGTTCCAGCAACAGTAATAGCATCAATGTAAATTTTATAAATTATACCCTTTCCGGATCAATTACTGTAAAAGGACAAAATAGCTGTGGTGCAGGACAAAGTGCTTCATTATTGGTAAATGCATCTCAGATTCCTGGTAATGCTGGTGTTATTTATGGAACAAATACAGTTTGCCAGGGTCAAACCAATTTAAATTACTCTGTATCCATGATTCCTAATGCTACTTCTTATGTATGGTCATTACCAAATGGAGCTTCCGGTTATAGTACAACTTCAAATATCAATGTTAATTATAGTGGCAATTCTCTACCTGGTACTATTTCGGTTTATGGACATAATTTATGTGGAGATGGACCAAGCTCAAGTTTACCCATTACAGTAAACAGTTTACCAAATTCTGCAGCTGCAATTACAGGAAGCACGCAAATATGCCAGGGGCAAACGAATGTTACTTACAATACAGCAGCCATTGCAAATGCAACTTCGTTTATTTGGACGTTTCCTAATGGTGCAACCGGAAGCAGCAATACCAACAGTATCATGCTGGATTATGCCGGCAATGCACAGTCGGGAAACATTACAACAAAAGGTCATAATACCTGCGGTGACGGATTGCCTTCATCTCTTGCAATTACGGTTAACCCCACTCCGCAAACTCCGGTAATTACTCAACATGGAGATACACTTCAATCAAACATAGCCACAGGTAATCAATGGTTTAATCTTACAACAGGAATTCTTTCGGGTGCAAATGCAATCCATTATATTCCACAAGTAACCGGAAATTATTTTGTAATTGTTACGCAGAATAGTTGTAAATCTGACTCTTCCAATGTCATTTATTTTAATAATACAGGAATATCAGATTACAAAAATGATGGTATTTCAATTAAACTCATGCCAAATCCCTTCACTCAGAGCACAACTATTTACTATACACTTAATCAGACCCTCTCCATCCGCATCAGCATTCATGATGTTACAGGCAGAGAACTAAAAGAACTTATTGATCAGAAACAGGATAAAGGTGAACATCAGATTGAATTCAATGCAGGGAATTTACCGTCAGGTGTTTATTATTTCAGGCTCAAATCAGGAGATCATATATTTACAGAAAAACTAATACTCACTAAGTAATAAATAAAAAAGCCTCTGAAAAGAGGCTTTTTTATTTATATCAATCCAATCAATTCATTTACATCCTTTATATTGTGGCGGATTAGATAATCCTCTATTCCATCTATAATTTTAACACAAACAGCAGGATCAATAAAGTTGGCGGTACCAATCTGAACCGCGGTTGCACCTGCGAGCATAAACTCTA
Organism: Bacteroidales bacterium; assembly: GCA_038204725.1. Taxonomy (GTDB): domain Bacteria; phylum Bacteroidota; class Bacteroidia; order Bacteroidales; family JACABE01; genus JACABE01. Next base: position 62,989 of record JBBRCQ010000014.1, read on the forward strand.
TGGCATCTGTAGCCGTCATAATGCCTCCTAAGCCAATTACCGGAATCTTCACAGCTTTGGCTACCTGCCAGACCATGCGCAAAGCAACGGGTTTTACAGCCGGTCCGGATAAACCACCCGTTATAGTCGAGAGAACTGGTTTTCTTTTTTCAGCATTGATAGCCATTCCCAATAAGGTATTGATTAAGGATACTGCATCAGCACCTGCACCTTCAACAGCCAATGCCATTTCGGCAATATTGGTAACATTGGGCGATAATTTTACGATCAATGTCTTGTGGTAAGCTTTTCTAACGGCTTCAGTAACTGCAATTGCCGAAGGACAACTGGTACCGAAGGCCATACCACCTTCTTTTACATTCGGACAGGAGATATTGAGCTCAATAGCCGGAATTCTTTCTAATTCGTTGAGTTTGGAAGCAACCATTACATATTCTTCAATGGTTGAACCCGAAACATTTACTATAATATGTGTATCAATATCTTTAATCCGGGGATAAATATCATTAATAAATGCATCAACGCCTTTGTTTTGGAGTCCAACAGCATTTAACATGCCCGAAGGAGTTTCTGCCATTCGAGGATAAGCATTTCCTTCTCTTTTACAACCCGTAGTTCCTTTAACTATAATTCCTCCAAGGGTAGAAATATCAAAAAAATCAGCAAACTCTTCTCCATAGCCAAATGTTCCTGAGGCTGTCATTACAGGATTCTTCAATACTAAATCCTTGATTTTTACACTTAAATTTGGCATTTTTAGTTTATTGTTAATGGTTAATAGTTATTAAGTCCGAAGCCGGAAGTCCGAAGTCAAAAAAAAGGACGTTAAGCGAAGTCGTAGTAGGATTACTGAGCGAAGTCGAAGACTTCACTATTCGTTAATTGATCATCGCAAATATTTTTATTTTACTCTTAACTATTTACTTCAATCGATCATCCCAAGTATTTTTTGATCTGAGAACAACGATTAACGATTTTAGATTTTAGAAGTGCAACAATGAGGTTTCCTTCCCGAATCCACCCCTTACTTACCTCCCCTAAAATGGGAGGTGATTGAGTTGTGGAAGATTGATAGTTTTTTTTCTTTCTTTCTTCTTCTTCTTTTTCTTCTTCTTTCTTTTTTTTCTTTTTAAATCTTACTTCTTAAATCGTTAATTGATCATCGCAAATATTTTTCCCTTTTTACTGTTCCTTCCTTCCCTACCATCCCTTCAGTTCCTTGTATTCAAATACAGGACCTTCGGTGCAGGTGCATTTATTTCCGTGAACAGTATCAACTACACAACATAAGCAAGCGCCGACACCGCATGCCATCATATTTTCGAGAGATACTTCGCATTCAATTTCTTTATCACGGGCAATTCTTGACAATGCCTTCATCATGGGTTCAGGTCCACAGGTGTAAATTTTTGTATATTCAAATTTTTCTGCTTTAAAGATACTGTGTTGGGTAACCAGTCCTTTTTCGCCAAGTGATGCATCCATGGTAGTAACAAGTACTTCACCATATTTTCTGTATTCATTGGCTTCGAGAATATCACATTTACTTGCACCACCTACCAATGCTGTAACCTTAACACCTTTATCTGATAATGTCCTTGCCAGATAAAGCAAAGGAGCAATGCCACAGCCTCCACCGACCAATAAAACATTGCCTTTTTCGGGAATAGAAAATGTATTGCCTAATGGATAAACCATATTTAGCGTTTCTCCAGCCTTTATAGAAGCAAGTTTTTTAGTTCCTTCTCCCACTATATGAACCAATAATTTGACAACATTTTTTTCGTAATCAACATCATGTATGCTGATTGGCCGGCGCAAAAAAGTATTTTTTGCACCTTTTATTTCAACCTGGGCAAATTGTCCGGCAGCAATTTCGGGCATGATAGTTGGAGGTTGCAGACTTAATAAAAAATAATTGTCACTCAAAATTTTGTTTTCGAGCACCAGCAGATCCTGTATATATTTCTTTTTCATTGAGTTGTATAAAAAAGGAAAAAAATTCCATTACATGCAAAAGTACTAAAGATTTTTCAGTTATTTATCAACTTATCGTTATGAATCTAAGTTAATGCTAAACTTTTTTTAATATTCATTGCTTGTCAGCTTTACAATCATCGCAACTTTACAAACTTTTCTTACCTTTGCAAAAAATTTGAATATGAAGGTTGATGTTAGTTCAGAAATAGGCAATTTACAAGGTGTAATCATACACCATCCGGGAAGTGAAATTGAAAATATGACACCTCAAAATGCTGAAAGAGCGTTGTATAGCGATATTTTAAACCTTGCTGTTGCCACCAAAGAATACAGCGAATTTGAAGGTGTTTTACGTAAATTTACCACTGTATATGAAGTAAAAGATTTACTCAATGAAGCAATGCAAGACGAAAACGTCAG
>JBBRCQ010000015.1:0-62742 GCA_038204725.1 Bacteroidales bacterium
ATTTATTAATAATTGCCGAAAAAATCAAAAAGCCCGAAGGGCTGTAATGATTATAGCAAACTAAAGAAAATTATATCAAACCCCGAAGTGGTGACACTAATAGGTGAAATGAAGAATAAAATCTCCTGACTTTGACAATGCGCCACCCATACGGGTGACGCAAAATTTATATAATATTAATACATTGACAGTTATAACCCAAGCAAAATAAAACTGTCAAAGTCAGGATAATCTATTTTATATAAAACTCGCGATCACTGTTTTTCCACCTACCACTTTTTGATTTACCTTAACCTGTACTTTAACATCTAAGGGTAAAAGCAAATCAACCCTTGAACCAAATTTAATAAAACCTAGTTCCTCACCTTGTTGAGCGATGTCGCCTAACTTAGCGTAACATACAATTCTACGGGCAACAAAACCGGCTATTTGTCTGGTTAAAATACTAATACCTTTTTCGTTTTCAACAACAATTGTCGTTCTTTCGTTTTCAGTAGACGATTTGGGATGCCAGGCTACTAAAAATTTACCGGGATGGTATTTGCTGTATTTTACAATCCCACTCATAGAATATCTGTTTACATGTACATCATTGGGCGACATAAATACAGAAATCTGCAATCGTTTTTCGTTATAATATTCAGTTTCTAATACTTCTTCTATTACGACTACTTTCCCGTTGGCAGGACATAAAATGTGGTTTTCGTTGATTTCAATTTTAAAAAGAGGAACCCTGAAAAACCTGATAATCAGTATGTAAAAAATCAATAATAAACTTGCTGTTAGATATAAAACACAAGAAAAATCTTTCAGAAATATATTTTCAATCATGAGTATTGCCAAAAACATGACCAAAGAAACCACTAATATTTTATAACCTTCTTTATGAATTTTCATATTTATATTTTTTTGCCTTTAAGGCTGTTGGGTATTATTTTTAAGATTAAACTATTTTACTTTATAAAGTGTATTTGATTCATTAGGGAATAAGATGAATCAGTATTAAATAAATAAAAACAAAGGGAGCAGTAATAAATAATGCATCCAACCTATCCAAAATTCCACCATGTCCTGGTAATATATTGCCAGAATCTTTTATATTTAGGCTTCTTTTAAACATGGATTCAATTAAATCGCCCAATGTTCCAAAAATTACGATGATGATTGCCATTCCAATCCACTCCAAAGCAGATAATTCAGGGAAGAATAGTGAAAGCAAATATGCTGCTATCATGCTAAATATCATCCCGCCAATACTTCCTTCCCATGATTTTTTTGGTGATATTCTTTCAAACAATCTGGTTTTACCAAATTTTACTCCGGTTAGATAAGCAAAAGTATCATTTGTCCATATCAGCGTAAAAAATCCAAGCAAAATACCTGAATGATAAATCCCTGAATCAAATGATGCATTAGGGATAAAATTGAGCAGTGAAATTGGAACCGCTATATAGATTACACCCAAAAAGGTAGAAGATAGATTGGCAATAGGATTTGTTTTATTTCTGAACAGTTCTGTAATAAAAGGAATAAAAAATAAGGGTATTAAAAAGAGAAGCAATTCAAAATGAGCATTGAAAATAGAAACATAAGAAGTAGCACAAAAAACAATAGCCGAAAGCATAATACCGTAAAAACGCTGAGGCTTTATCTCTGTTTTTCCAATAATGTTATAAAATTCAGCAACACCTAATATTACAAATGCCAAAAATACAATCGAAAAAAAATAGTGACTGAGTAGGATAGAGGCTACAACCAGGATTACATAGATAGCACCTGTGATAGCTCTCGTGGTAAGGTTATTCACTTTTATTATATTTTGAGATGAGTTTTTTGGCTTTTAGGATGCTATTTATGGGAACATGCAATTCAATATCGCCAATTAAATAAGCAGAGTCTTGTTTATTGATAACAATAGATTCAATATCATTTTCAAGTAACATGCCACTGATCAATTCAACTTCATACAATTGTGTCGAACTATAAATTGAAACCCATTCTTCATCCATTATAATCAGTATTGATTAGTTGCTGTCGTCTATTAAAAAAACATACAATTCTTTTGGACCATGAGCTCCCATAACCAGCGTTTTTTCTATATCTGCAGTTCTGCTGGGTCCGGTAATCATAGAAATCATCGATGGTATTGTATCATATTTATGTCTGATAAGTTTAAGTGAATGTTTTAAATCTTCAACCAATTGTGAAGCATAAGCAACCACAACATGAATTTCGGGGTAAACATTCATCCTTCTTCCAGATAGCTGATGCGATGAAACCATAATGGTACCCAAACGGGCAATTAAAAATTCACATTTGGTTATACCAACTTTTTGAAGCAAAAAATCTTTTTGTTCAGATGAAACCGGAATTTTTGTTTTGTTGAGCATAGCTAACAAATCCGTATCAATGCAATATAAGTTACGCCATTGATTGTTGGAAGCTATTTGGTGAAAATTATTTATAAAATTATTTTCACTTGCACAATAAACAAAATTACCCGCAACAGCGTTGAATGCTTCAGCAAAAGTAATATCTAAAGATTCTGTGATTTCAGTATAAACAGATGATTCAAAATCAATATCCGGAAAAGGATTGTCTGATTTGTCAATCAAAGCATCTCTTATTTGCTTTAGAACTCTTTCCTTTGATGTGCTGTCTTTCATTCTGCCTTAATTAGCGAGTTGTTTATTGGTTTGTACGTTTTATAACTTTCTGAACATATTAAACGTTATCTTTCAATGGATTATCCTGCTTATTATCAATACTGGATTCAGGAAGTGATTTCGGTTGTTCTAAACTTATTGTAGCAGTTGTACTTTTATTGTTATAACCTTCAAACATTAAATCAACTTCCTTGTCTTTTTCAAAAGGTCTTTTCCCAAAAATAAGTTCCAGATCTTCTCTAAAAATTACTTCTTTTTCAATTAAAACAGCCGCTAAGCTATTTAATTTATCTTTATTTTCCTTTAATAATTTGATTGCGCGTTGGTAAGCGGTTTCAATCAACAGATGAATTTCCTGATCAATTAATTCTGCTGTTTTTTCACTATAAGGTTTTGAAAATGAATATTCCTGTTGACCTGATGAATCGTAATAACTTATATTCCCTATTTTATCATTCAAACCAAAATAAACAACCATAGCATATGCTTGTTTTGTAACCTTTTCGAGGTCATTTAATGCACCTGTAGAGATTTTTCCGAAAGTAACCTGTTCGGCTGCTCTTCCACCCAAAGCGGCTGTAATTTCGTCTAACATCTGTTCTGAGGTAGTAATTTGTCGTTCTTCAGGCAAATACCAGGCAGCACCCAATGCTTTTCCTCTTGGTACAATGGTAACTTTAACCAATGGATGTGCATGTTCGAGTAACCAGCTGATAGAGGCATGACCTGCTTCATGAAAAGCAATCACTTTCTTTTCGTCGAGTGAAATAATTTTATTACGTTTTTCCAAACCACCTACTATACGGTCAATGGCATCTAAAAAGTCTTGTTTTTCAATAATTTTCTTGCCTTTACGGGCAGCAATCAATGCAGATTCATTACAGACATTGGCAATATCAGCACCCGAAAATCCAGGTGTTTGTTTTGCAAGGAATTCAACATTTAAACCGCTATCGTTTTTCAGGTTGCGCATGTGAACGATAAAAATAGCTTTTCTTTCTTCCAAATCAGGAAGTTCAACATAAATCTGACGATCGAATCTACCGGCTCTCATCAATGCTTTATCTAGGATATCGGCACGATTGGTTGCTGCTAAAATAATAACACCGGCATTGGTTGCAAAACCATCCATTTCAGTAAGCAATTGATTGAGGGTATTTTCTCTTTCATCATTACCACCAGTCATGGCATTCTTGCCTCTTGCTCTGCCGATTGCATCAATTTCATCAATAAATATAATACAAGGTGCTTTTTCTTTGGCTTGTTTAAACAAATCTCTCACTCTGGATGCACCTACACCCACAAACATTTCAACAAAATCAGAACCTGAAATGGAGAAGAACGGAACCTTAGCTTCGCCAGCAACGGCTTTAGCCAATAAAGTTTTTCCTGTTCCCGGAGGACCAACCAATAATGCACCTTTAGGAATTTTACCTCCTAATTCAGTATATTTTGTTGGATTTTTTAAAAAATCAACAATTTCGATGATTTCAGTTTTGGCTTCTTCCAATCCTGCTACATCGTGGAAGTTAATATTTACACTCGTATCTTTATCAAACAATTGTGCTTTTGATTTACCAATGTTGAATATTTGTCCACCACCGCTGCCTTTGCCCATCATTCGCATAAAAATAATCCAGATAACTATCAGGATAAGGAAGGGCCAGATAAATCCAAATATTTCACTGCCCCAATCTCTACGGGTTTCTGAAGTAGGTTTTATAATATCTCTGTTTAATATAAGCTGTTTCTCTGCTTCACTTTTACCGATTGTATCGTTAGCAATTATTTTTAACTGCAGCTCTTTGATATCTTCCTGAAAACCATCAACAGTAACAAATTTATAAATATAAAAAGCTTTCCCTTTAAATGAGCTTCCAACTCCTTCGGGTTTAAGATTTTTATATGTTGTATCTTTATCAACACTTTCAGCTTTAATATATATTTCAGCAGTTTCTTTATTAACAATCGCTATTTTTTCAATATCATTCTTACTAAATATTTTGGATAACTGATTCCATGTTATCGTTTTATCTTCTTCTTTAAAAGAACTGCTATTGGTGAATTGTAAGGCTATAAATACAACAGCAAGTATCCCATATATCCAATAAAAGCTGAATTTTGGCTTGTTAGGCATATTAAATAAACCTTTTTTGTCAGGGGGAGTATTTTTTTCTTGTTTATCTTTATCGTTTTCCATGTATTTTATTTTTTCAAAAGCTTATTAATCAATGTCTTCAATAATCTGAATTTCAGCATCCGCCCAAAGTTTTTCCAACTGATAAAATTCACGTGTTTCTTTTTGGAATATATGTACAACAATATCAAAATAATCAAGCAAAATCCATTCGGAATTGATAAAACCTTCTTTAAAGCGAGGATTTGCGCCAATTGCTTTTTTTACTTCTTCCTGAACAGCGTCTGCTATAGCTTCAGTTTGAGTTCTGGAATTTCCATTACATATAATAAAGTAATCAAACATACTATTATGAACTTTTGTAAGGTTCATAACTGTAATTTCTTTCCCTTTTTTTTCCTGTATTCCTTTTACAATAATATCGGCAAGCATTGCCGAAGTAGAGTTAATTTTCTTTTTGGCCATTCATTTTTAATTATAGCATGCAAAATTACGTTTTTTTAGTGATTATATTCAATACTTTTTAAATGAATATTTTATTATTTTTACAAACAAAAGAAAACACCATTATGTTCGATACAATTTTTTCGAAAGATAAAATAATTAAACTAGACAATGTTAACTCAACCAATGAGTTTGCATATAATTATTTGAAGAATCATACGCTTAATGAAGGTACCATTATTTGGGCAATTTATCAAACCAAAGGAAAAGGACAAAAAGGAAATACCTGGGATAGTGAAGCTGGAAAAAATCTTACCTTTAGTATTATTCTCCATCCGTTAATGATAGAACCATCCAGGCAATTTTTTCTAAACAAAGCTGTTTCACTTGGAATGATTGACTTTTTGAAAACAAAAACGGATGAAACCAACGTTAAAATTAAATGGCCCAACGATATATATATAGGAAAAAATAAAATTGCCGGGATATTAATAGAAAATGAAATTTTAGGTAATACTTTACAATCTGTTATTATCGGGATTGGACTCAATATTAATCAAACTACATTTTCTCCAAAGGTTCCCAATCCAACATCTTTGCAATTAATTACTGGACAAGAATTGAATACAGAAGATGTATTGTTACAGCTGTTGTCCAATTTGGAAACAAGAATTGTAAAATTATATAATAATGATATTGAGTTAATTAATGATGATTATTTGAAAAATTTATTGTATTTTAATATGTACAAAAAATATTTGTGGCAAAACACTGCAATAGAAGCAAAGATTATCACGGTTTCTGAATATGGTCAATTAATTTTAAAAACTACAGCTAATAAAATAATAAAATGCGATTTCAAAGAAATTGTATTTCTTCATGATTAAAAAAGCATCATCTGAAAAGTAGATGATTGCTCAAAAATTTTACAAAATAATTCGATTTAAAAGACTACTTTTGCAAAAAAAATATTTACCAAATTATGGATGACGGTCCGGAGAAATATTACAATTTACCAACCTTGATTTAAAGGGACTGCTCATATTATGTTCATTCCCCTGATTATCAATTAAAACAGGAGGTGTGCATGACTTCACAAACTACATTTTATTTAAGTCAAATTCTTGGACATATCATTCGAGACGACGAAGGTATTGAAATAGGCAAACTTATTGATATTATTATCGATTTCAGTGGTTACAAAACTGATGATAGTGAATCTGTCAGACCGCTTGTTACCGGAATAAAAATTAAGAAAAAGGGAAAAAATAATTTAGAATGTTTTTTAATCTCTAAATTTGATATTCAACACAATGCTTCAAAATTTGACATAGGTTGTTCAATTGTAGAAGAGATACCCGATTTTGAAATTGAAAATCATTTTTTACTGGACGAAAATATAATAAGTAAGCAAATTGTTGATTTAAACGGAAAAAAACTTGTAAGAGCGCATGATATAAGATTGGTGGCTATTAACGGAAATGCTTATGTAATTGCTGTTGATATTGGCTTTGAAGGCTTGTTGCGAAGAATTGGTATTTCAGGACATCTTGTTAAGCTTATTAAATTTATCAATAAAAATGCTGCCTCCAGATTTATCTTATGGAACGATGTTGAAGCTGTAGATTATAACAACTACAACATTAAATTATCAAAGGTATTTTCAAAATTACATACATTACATCCTTCTGATTTAGCTGACATCATTGAAGATTTGGGAAAAACTTCAGGATCTGTAGTATTTTCGTCATTAGATGATGAAAAAGCTGCAGATGTATTGGAAGAATTACAAACCAAAGCACAGGTTCGAATTATTGAAAATCTTACCATTTCAAAAGCTGCAGATGTGTTGGAAAAAATGCCTGCCAACGAAGCTGCCGACATTATTGAAGAATTAGAAGATGAAAAAGCTGAAGAGCTTTTAATGGAAATGGAATCTAATGCATCACAGGATATCAGGGAACTGCTTGAATATCCTGATAATTCTGTTGGTAGTTTGATGACTACTGACGTTATTTATTTTCATAAAAACGCAACGGTTGAAGATGTATTGAGGACTTTTCGCAAACAAAAACCGGATGTAGAGGCATTGTATAATATTTATATTACAGGTGCCAATGAAAAACTTATTGCCAATGTTCCTTTAAGAGAATTGCTGATTTCAGAACCATCAAATTCTCTTTCAAATATAATGAACAAAAATCCTATTTTCCTTTTTGATACTGATAAAATTGACAGTCTTGCCGAAATGGTATCAAAATATAATCTTTTAGCCATTCCGGTTACCAATGTGAATAAGAAATTATTAGGTATGGTTATAATTGATGACATCGTTGAAGACCTTGTGAGTGATCGGAAAACCAATAAAAAATAGTATCAGCAAGCGCTATAACTAATTGATTTTTTCTTATTTTTTATTTAAGATATCTGTTTGAATCCGGATAGATTCTTCGTGTAGGATTTCCAATAATTTTTTTACAAAATCCTGATGCAAACCCATTTCTCCGGCTTTACTCAAGCGCATTGTAATTATTTCGTTCCAGCGTTTTATCTGCAAAATAGTTATATCATTTTGTTTTTTATAGGCTCCAATTTGATTCACCAAATCCATCCGTTTTGCCAGAATTTGAATCAGTTCATCATCTGCGCTGTCAATCAAAGAGCGAAGGCTGTTCAAATTATGTTCAAAATCTGAATTACCTTTTTCTTTACGATAAATTAAGGAAGAAAGTAATCCTTTTAAAACTTCAGGGGTAATTTGTTGTTTGGCATCTGTTAGCGCATTCTCGGGATGGGGATGTACTTCTATCATCAATCCCTGCATTTCCAGATCCAATGCTTTTTGTGCAATAGAACTCAGCAAATCCCGATTTCCTGCAATATGGCTTGGATCTGAAATGATAGGTAAATCAGGTAAAATACGCTTAAGTTCAATTGGAATTTCCCATAAAGGAGCATTTCGATAGGGTTTTGAATTATAGGTATAAAAGCCTCTGTGTATGGCTGCTATTTTTTTTATTCCCACCTGATGGATGCGTTCGATAGCACCCAACCAAAGTTTTAAATCAGGGTTTAATGGATTTTTTATCATTACAGGAATATCAACTCCTTTCAATGCTTCTGCTAATTCCTGCATCGAAAATGGATTTCCAACAGTACGGGCACCTATCCATAATACATCAATTCCTTGCAATAAACATGCTTCAATATGATGAGGATTGGCAACTTCCACAGTAGTTAACAATCCTGTTGTTTCTTTAACTTTCCGTAGCCATTCCAGACCTATAATTCCGATACCTTCAAATCCATCAGGGCGAGTGCGTGGTTTCCAGATGCCAGCCCTGAAGATTTTTACAGCCGGAATTTTTGCTAATTCAACAGCTGTATCTAAAAGCTGTTCTTTGCTTTCGGCACTACAGGGACCGGCGATAATCAACGGTTCATCTTCAATGGAAACCCATTTATTAAGCGGTAATATGTCGATATTTGTACTCATTTGATCTTTTGGCAAAATTAATTAAAGTTTATTTATAGATTTTTAATAATTTTACAAACTTAAACTTTTAATCTGGTTTTTTTATATTCAATTTACTTAATGTAAATAAAACCAATTTGTTAGTTATTATTTACACATTGAATTTAATTAATTTTTCAAGAAATAAAAAATGGAAATATTGAAAAGAAGCAGCATTAAAGACTTGCTAAAATTTGCTAAAAAAGAAGACTTTGGAAGTATTGTGAATGTAAAAGGCTGGGTTAGAACCAAACGCAGAAATAAGAACATAGCATTTATTGCATTGAACGATGGTTCAATTGTGCATAGCATTCAAATAGTTGTTGATCTTGCAAATTTCGACGAAGAATTGATGAAATTGATTACAACAGGCGCTTGTATTTCTGCAAACGGTACCTTGGTCGAATCCATGGGACAAGGACAAAGTGTTGAAATTCAGGCAACAGATATTCATGTTTATGGAACTTCAGATGCTGAAACGTATCCTTTGCAAAAAAAAGGTCATTCATTGGAATTTTTGAGAGAAATAGCGCATTTACGACCACGAACCAACACTTTTGGTGCTATTTTGCGTGTTCGGCATGCAATGTCTTTTGCCATTCACAAATATTACAATGATAATGGATTTTTTTATATTCATACACCTATTATTACAGGTTCAGATGCCGAAGGTGCCGGAGCAATGTTTCGTGTAACAACTTTAGATGCTTTAAATCCTCCTTTAACTGAAGAAGGTAAAGTAAATTTTACTGAAGATTTCTTTGGAAAAGAAACCAATCTGACTGTTTCAGGACAGCTGGAAGCTGAATTAGCTGCATTGGCGTTGAGCAAAGTGTATACATTCGGACCTACTTTCAGAGCCGAAAATTCAAATACACCCCGTCACTTGGCAGAATTCTGGATGAACGAACCAGAAGTAGCTTTCAATGAAATTGAAGAAAACATGGATTTGGCCGAGGATTTCATAAAGTATCTCGTTCGTTACGCTTTGGAAAATTGTATGGATGACCTTGATTTTCTAAACAATATGTATGACAAAGAGCTCATTGAGCGATTAAACTTTGTTGTAACCAATAATTTTGAACGTTTGGCTTATACAGATGCAATTGATATTTTATTGAAATCAGGACAAAGTTTTGAATTCCCTGTTTCCTGGGGTGTTGATCTGCAATCGGAACACGAACGCTTTCTGGTTGAAAAACACTTTAAGAAACCTGTAATATTAACCGATTACCCAAAAGATATAAAAGCATTTTACATGAAACAAAACGACGATGGTAAAACCGTTCGGGCCATGGATGTTTTGTTTCCTAAGATTGGTGAAATTATTGGTGGTTCGCAACGTGAGGAAAACCTTGAAAAACTTCAGCAACGCTGTGCCGAAATGGGTATTCCAGAAAAAGATGTTTGGTGGTATATGGAAACCCGCCGTTTTGGAACTGCACCACACAGTGGATTTGGCTTAGGTTTCGAAAGATTAATTTTATTTGTAACAGGTATGTCGAACATAAGAGATGTAATCCCATTTCCTAGAACACCAATGAATGCAGAGTTTTAAATAAGGAGTTTAGGTTTTTAGATACTTTCTATTCATGTACTATCTATCTATTATAAGGATTGAAAATAATTTTCTCAAAAAACAGTAAAAAGTGAAAAGTGAATAGTTAGTAACCAATCCCGAATAACAATTTCTAACTTCCCGAATAACAATTTCTAACTTCCCGAGTTACAATTTCTAACTCATACTTCGTAAGAAATTGTAACTCGGGACTAAACTATCGCTTAGCATACTTCGTAAGAAATTGTAGCTCGGGACTGAGCAAAAGCCCAGTAACCTAATAACTTAATAACCAATAACCCAATAACCCAATGTTAAGTCAACGATTACAGCAAAAACTACAGCAAAAACTTTCTCCACAGCAGATACTGCTGATGAAGTTATTGCAGGTGCCTACCGTTGCACTTGAACAGCGAATAAAGCAAGAGTTAGAAGAAAATCCTGTTTTAGAGGATTTGTCGGATAGCAGCGAAATGGATACTTCTGATAATACTGATGAATACGAGAATGATATAGATGAAGATAAATCACGCGATACTACTGATTTCGACTTCAACGATTACCTGGATGAAGATGATGTAGATTCATATAAGCTGAAAGCCAATAACAAATCTGCCGATGATGAACGAAAAGAGATTCCCTATGCATCAGAAACCTCTTTTCAGGAAACATTGATTGATCAACTTACAATGCTGGGTCTTGATGAAAAACAATACAATATCGGATTAACGTTGATTGGAAATCTGGATGATTCAGGTTATCTGATGCGTGAAATCAGAGCAATGGTGGATGATTTTTCTTTTTCTCAAAATATTACAGTAACAGCCAATGAAATAGAAGAAGTCCTCAAAATTATTCAGGATCTGGATCCTCCGGGAGTTGGTGCCCGAAGTTTGCAGGAATGTTTATTATTGCAATTACAACGAAATGAAGAGCAAACTCCTTCTGTTCAATTGGCTTATAAAATTATCAATATTCATTTTGACAGGTTTGCAAAAAAACATTATGATAAAATTATTGAAAAATTAGATATTACCGAAGAAGAGCTAAAAGCTGCAATTGATGAAGTATTGAAACTAAACCCTAAACCAGGCAATTCAGCAAGTGGTTCTTCAAAATTAAATCAATACGTAATACCTGATTTCATTATAAACAATAATAATGGTGTTATTGAACTTTCGCTGAACAATCGTAATACACCGGAACTTAGAGTTAACCAGACGTATGCTGAGATGTTGCAAGGTTATGCTGTGAGCAAGCAAAAAACAGAGCAACAAAAAGATGCTGTGATGTTTATCAAACAAAAAATTGATTCGGCTCGTTGGTTTATAGAAGCCATTAAACAACGGCAAAACACTTTGTTTGTTACTATGAGCGCCATCATCAATTATCAGAAGGAATATTTTCTCGATGGTGATGTTTCTAAACTCAGACCTATGAAACTAAAAGATGTTTCAGACGTTGTAGGATTGGATATATCAACCATTTCCAGAGTTGCCAACAGCAAATATGCAGAAACACATTTTGGAACTTTTCTTTTGAGAGACTTTTTCTCAAAATCAATGATCAACGATGCAGGTGAAGGTATTTCAACTACCGAAATCAAAAGTATTTTAAAGGAATGTATTGAAAATGAAGATAAAACATCGCCACTCAATGATGACGAACTTACTGAAATATTAAACAAAAAAGGCTTTGGTATCGCTCGCCGTACTGTAGCCAAATATCGCGAAGGGATGGATATAAGAGTTGCCCGTCTTAGAAAGGAAATATCATAAATGGAAAATAAAATTGCAAGCATTATTTCATATCTTATTCATCCTTTGTTGATGCCTATTTATACCTTCAGTATTTTGTTCAGCTTGAAAATATATTTTGCATCCATTATTACATTGGAAGGCAAATTAATGATACTGGCTTTTATTTTTGTTTCAACTTTTGCATTCCCAGCCATGCTGACCTATATTTTACTGCGCAAAAACATGATTAGTTCTATGCATTTAGAAAAGAAAGAAGAAAGAACCATTCCTTTTCTGTTTACCATTATTTTTTATTATGGAACCTATTTAATGCTGAAAAGCTCTAATTTACCGGCTATTTATCTTCTCATTATGCTGGCTTCCATTTTAATGATTATTGCGGCTTTCTTTATCAATTTTAAATTTAAAATCAGTATACATACATTGTCAATTGGTGCCTTAACAGGTATTGTAATTGGTATTTCCTATCGTTTTGGTTTGGATCTTATGATGCTTATCTTTTCCCTAATTTTGATCAGTGGTTTGGTAGGCTATTCGCGACTTACACTGAATGCTCATCGTCCGGTAGAAGTATACACTGGCTATCTGATGGGGTTGGGAATTATGATGGGACTATTGATGCTGACTTGATACAAATAACTTTCGTTAAGTATTTTTTTTTTATAAAGATTTAATTTCCATGTATGTGATTTACGTGTTGAATATATCGGAAATTTATGTGAAGTGATTTATTTTTCAAAAGGATGTGTTTCATTAAAATCAGGTAAATATTCTACTGAGCTTTCCAATTCTTGAATCCAGCCACGATGAAATCCCAGTCTTTCAGCATCATTAACAATGCTATCATATTCAGAGGCACTCAATTTTCTATTTAAAAAAGCATGCGATTTTACTGAATCTGTTGGATAAAATTGCGACATGAGAGATAAAGAAATGTCAGGAGATAATTCTTCAGCAATAAAACGAAGTACCTTTAAACTGTTTTCAATTTGTTCGGGTAATACCAAATGACGTATAATTAAACCGAATTCAGCAATGCCTTTGTCGTTTTTTATGAGCGTACTTCCTTTCTGGCGAAACATTTCTTTTATGGCCAAAGCAGCCATCGTGGGATAATTTTCAACTCCTGATAATTCTTTGGCAAGATCTTTATTCATATATTTAAAATCGGGTAAATACACTGAAATATATGAATCCAATAAACGGATAGTTTCTGCTTTTTCATAAGCATTGGTATTGTATACTGTAACAGGATTTCGTCCTTTTGATCGCAAACCTTCAATAATAGCAATCACATGTGGAGCAAAATGCGATGGAGATACAAATCCAACTGAATTTATTTTATAAAGATCTAAAATTGTAATAATTTCTGAAATAACATCTTCCAGCGCAAATTTTCGTGAAATGATTGCTCCAGTATTGGAACTTATCTGCATGTTCTGGCAGTAAATACATTGTAAATTACACCGGCTGAAAAAAACATTGCATATTCCATTTTCTCCACTAATAACGGGTTCTTCACCTTTGTGCAACACAATAGAAGAAATATTAAATCCAGCATCACTTCCACAATAGCCCAAATTATCAGAATAACGATCCACACCACATTCATGTGGACAAAGTCTGCAATCTTTTAATGTTTCAAATAATGCTTTCAATGAATATTGTTTTTTAATTCTTTGCAAAAGTAAGAAGATAAGCCGGATATTTAATTGTCAATTATTAATAATCAATTATAATGATGCATAAATCTTTAGACTTTCTGCTTTTAACCTTTAACTTTAAATTTATTTGCCGGCAAGTAAAAAATCATTAGATTTGTAGAAGAATCATAAAATGCAATTTCATGGAATATATGTTGACTTCATTAGCCTTAGTTGTTGGATTTGTAATAGGTTATGTTTTTTTTATACAAAAATCTCACAAAAAAGTTGAACAACTAAATCTTAAGATTTCCGAAAGTGAACAGCAGCTATTGGTTGTAAAAGCCGAAAAAGCGATGCTTGTTCAAAACATGCAACTTACCATTGACTATATTGAAAAAGAAAAAAATAATGTAAAAATATTATTGACCGAAGAGCATCAAAAGTCGGATTTATTAGGAAATCGTATTACAAAAACTGAAACCGAATACAGCAATTTACTTAAAAAACTCAATACGCAAAAAAAAGAATTAGAAGAAATTCAAAAGAAATTTACAATCGAATTCGAAAATATTGCTCATAAAATACTTAAACAAAATTCACAGAAATTTACCACGACCAATCAAAAAAACATTTCGGAAATTCTCAATCCTTTGAAAGAAAAAATTCAATCGTTTGAGCAAAAAGTACAGGAAACACACATTCAAGGAGTTCGTGATAATACCAGCCTTAGGGAAGAAGTAAAAAAACTGTATGAACTCAACAGTAAAATCAGCGAAGAAGCTAACAATCTGACCAAAGCCTTAAAAGGGGATAATAAAAAACAAGGAAACTGGGGCGAAATGGTATTGGAACGCATACTGGAACGCTCAGGACTAATCAAAGGTGAAGAATACGAAATACAGTTCACCGTCCGTAACGATAGAAACGAAATGTTGCGGCCTGATGTTGTTATTCAACTTCCGGATAACAAACATATTATCATTGACTCAAAAGTATCGTTGCTTGCGTATGAACAATATATTAACGCCGAAGCAAGCGAGGATAAAGAGAAATTCAGCAAATTACATATTGAATCTTTAAAAAGTCATATAAAAAGTCTAAGTATAAAAAGTTATGCTTCTTCAGAAACTTTCAATACACCTGATTTTGTATTGATGTTTCTGCCCATTGAATCTTCATTTAGTATTGCAATTCAACAAGATGTTGAATTATTTAATTTTGCATGGGACAAAAGGGTTGTTATTGTAAGTCCTTCTACTTTGCTGGCTACATTAAAAACAGTAGAATCTATCTGGAAACGAGAAAAACAAACCCAAAATGCCATAGAAATCGCTACAGAAGGAGGGAGGTTGTATGATAAATTTGCAAGTTTGATTGATGATTTCAAAAAAATGGGAAATCAACTGGATACTGTACAAAAAACTTTTCAGGAAGCTAATAAAAAACTATATACAGGAAGTGGAAATATTATCGGCAGGGTTGAGAAATTAAGACTTTTGGGTGCTAAAAATACCAAAAACATAACAGAAACTTCATTAATCAGTGTGAATAGTGAATAGTGAACAGTAAACTGTGAATTGTGAACAGTGAACAGTGAACAGTGAACAGTAAACAGTGAACAGTGAATAGTGAACAGTAAACAGTAAACAGTAAACAGTGAATAACCATTAACCACAAACCTAATAACCAATAACCAAAACCCAAAATGGAACGAATTACGCTATTTGCCGATGTTATGCTACCGCTTCCATTGCCGGGTTATTTTACCTATCGCATTCCATTTGATATGAATGCTATCGTAAAACCTGGACAACGGGTAGTGATTCAATTTGGTAAAAAGAAAATCTATACTGCTATTGTAAGAAGGATTCATGAAACACCTCCAACATCCTACATGGTAAAGTACATCCTTTCAATACTTGATGTGGATGCCATCGTGAACGAAAAACAGTTTTTATTGTGGGAATGGATAGCTGATTATTATATGTGCAATGTTGGCGAAGTGATGAATGCAGCATTACCTCCAGCATTTAAGCTGGCCAGTGAATCCAGGATTGTGATTAATCCCGATTTTGATGGCGATTTTTCACTTTTTAATGAATATGAAATATTAGTAGCAGAAGCTTTGGTTTCGAAAGAATCCCTTACAGTAAACGAAGTAACAGAAATTACAGGTTTACAAAAAATTATTCCGCTCATTAAAACATTGATTGAAAAAGGTGTAATTATTACAGAAGAAGAAATAGCTGACAGATATAAACCTAAAATAATAACATATATCCGGCTTTGTGAATTGTATACCAACGAAAAAGCACTCATGGATTTATTCAATTTATTAGAGAAAAAAGCCTTTCGTCAATTGCAGCTTTTGCAATCTTTTTTACAACTTACAGGTTATTTCCAAACTTTTGATAATGAAGTAAAGAAAGCGGAATTATTAAAAAATCCTGATTTTTCAGATGCTCAAATTAAATCCTTGATAAAAAAAGGTGTATTTGAAGTCTATCAGAAAGTACAAAGTCGTCTCGAGGGTGCTGATGCATTTAGTTCGGTAGAGGATATTGAATTAAGTGAATATCAATTGAAAGCATATGAAGAAATTAAACATGGTTTTGAAAAAAAAGCTGTAGTCTTGTTGCATGGTGTAACTTCAAGTGGCAAAACCGAAATTTATATAAAATTAATTAACGAAACCCTTCAACAAGGCAAGCAGGTTTTATATCTGTTGCCGGAAATAGCACTTACAGCACAGATAATTAACCGTTTGCAAAAATTCTTTGGAAATAAGGCAGGCGTATATCATTCCAAGTACAGCGAAAATCAAAGAGTAGAAGTATGGAACAAAGTTATTTATGCTGCGCAAGATACTGATAATAACAATCATAGTATAATTTTAGGAGCACGATCGGCATTGTTTCTACCTTTTGATAATTTAGGACTGATCATTGTAGATGAAGAGCATGACACCTCCTACAAACAATACGACCCTGCACCCCGATACAGCGCCCGTGATGCAGCCATTTACCTGGCAGCATTACATGGTGCCAAAACCATATTAGGTTCTGCAACGCCTGCAATTGAGAGTTATTTTAATTCGTTATCGCAGAAATATCAACTGGTTGAAATCAACGAAAGATATGGAGGTATGGAATTGCCTGAAATCATTATAGCTGATTTAAAAATAGAAACACGGCAAAAAACAATGCGTTCACATTTTTCTTCTATATTGATACAGCACATTGATGAAGCATTGGCGAAAAAAAAACAGATAATTTTATTTCAAAACCGGAGAGGGTTTTCGTTACGTCTCGAATGCGATAGTTGTCATTATATGCCTGAATGTAAAAACTGTGATGTGACGCTTATTTATCATAAACATCAGAATCAATTACGCTGTCATTATTGTGGTTACGCCGCGCGTATTCCTGAAAAATGCCCCGAATGTGGTAGCACCGGAATGATGATGAAAGGATTTGGTACTGAGAAAATTGAAGAAGATTTATCCATTATTTTCCCTCAGGCGATCATAGAAAGAATGGATTTAGATACTACTCGTTCCAAAAATGCTTACCGTAGAATTATCGGTGATTTTGAAGATAGGAAAATAGATGTTTTAGTGGGCACTCAAATGGTTACCAAAGGTTTAGATTTTGATAATGTGAGTATTGTAGGAATTTTAAATGCGGATAACATGATAAGCTATCCTGATTTTAGATCTTTTGAACGTAGTTTCCAGATGATGGCACAGGTGAGCGGACGAGCAGGTAGAAAAGGGGAGAGGGGAAAGGTAATTATTCAAACTTATAATCCTAAACATGAAGTTTTAAAGAATGTAATCAATACAGATTATCTAGCCATGTTTAACAGTCAGCTTCACGAAAGAAAAACATTCAAATATCCTCCTTTTTATCGTTTGATAAAAATAACACTCAAACACAAAGATGCTGATATTTTAAATAAAGCTGCTGCAGAATTTGCAAACACACTTCGTAAAGCTTTCGATAAAAGAATATTAGGACCAGAATTCCCGATGGTTTCAAAGGTAAAAAACATGTATCTGAAAGATATTCTGCTGAAAATAGAACGCGAGGCCAATCTAAAACAAGCCAAGGATCAACTAAAGTATATTATTGATCAATTTAAACAAACCAATAAATATTCTCAGATAAGAATGCTTATTGATGTAGATCCGATTTAATAAAAAATGTCTTGCCCAAATACTTCTCAATTGAAAGAACTTTAAAAAATAAGGATGATTGTAAATAATCTCAATTCAAACAAAAATAATAAAGAATTTGTCAATAAGATAGTAATATTTATGAATATTACTCCTTCACAATCAGAAAAATATCTTCATTGTCTCTCTTAAGCAAATATTTTTCGCGGGCGAATTTTTCGAGGGTTTTCATATTGGTATTGAGCTCGTAAGTTGCTTTTTTATCTTTTTCAATCTCACTAATATAATATGCTTTTTTATCCCTTAAATCGGATAACTCATTGATTAGTTTGTATTGAGCTATCATATTGTTTTTATCGATAGCAATCATCCAAACAGCAAATATTATTACAGTAAGTAAGTATTTGTTTTTGAAAAATAAAAATGTTTTTTTGAGCATAACCTGAATATTTTAATGCAAAAATACAATTAGAAATTCATTTATAATACGAAAAATAAATTATTTTTGAACGAATGATTGTTAATAGTTTTTTTTTAGAAAAACAGATATTATTATGTTTAATTTTAATTTATTGATAAACAAATAGTTTAATCGAAATTAAGTATTTCTGTAAACCACTCAGCCTTTTATTTAAAAATAATTTCACAAATATTCTTGTAAACATTGAATTATAGCGTACTCAACTTTATAAATTTATGATGGTTTGTAAACATTAAGTTTTAAATAAATTTAACTGCTTGAATATCAATATATTTTAAATAATATTTTGTCCTATAATTGTTATTATGTTAAATAGAAAATATGCAATAAAAAAAAGAGCCGTTTTTCAACGTCTCTTTTATATTATCAAAATCTATGTTAACTACTATTTTTTAGGACTTGCAGATTTAAGATTTTCTATTTTCTGATTGATGATTTTTAAATTTTCAACTTTGTTTAACCGTGTATAAATATCTTTTAAAGAAGTTAATACGATTGCATCTTGAGGTTGCATTTCAGAAGCTTTTTCCAGATATGGAATGGCTTTGTTCAATTGATCATCAGCTTGTTTTTTTAAGACATCATAATTTTTATCACCTAGTGGTAATGCATTGGCTTTCCCTGTAAGTGATACTGCATCGTTAACGTATAAAGCACCTAATGTATAAATTACATCATAATAGTCAGGTTTTAGTTCAATTGCTTTTTTGTATGCAATTTCAGCATTTACGATATCCCCTGTTTTTTCATAATTATTTCCAACTGCAAAATGAACGGTAGCATTGCTTGGATCTTTAGCGATAGCTACATTTAATGCATTTTGAGCCTTTTGAACATCCCCGGTAAATAAGTAAATATTGGCTTCAGCAATAATTAATGAATAATCATCAGGAAATCTTTTTCTTCCCATTTCAATAGTTTTAATTGCTTTAATTGTATCATTATCATCTCTGTATATGTTTGAAAGTGAAGAATAAATTGATGGTTGGTTAAAATTACTTTTAACTAAAGAAATATAATGTTCTTTTGCTTTTACTTTATTTTCTGATAATTCAGCACATAATGCAGCATTGAATGTAGCCAGTGTGTCTTTTTTTCCAAAAGTGTTATTTATTTTTATAGTTTTTTCAAAAGCAACCAAACCATTGGTATAATCTTTTAAATTAAAATACTCCACCCCTTTGTTGTAAAACTGTTCTGCACAAGCAAATAAGCCAATCATATTTTTTTGTTCAAATTCTTTATCTTTATCAAGTTCTATTGATTTTTGATAAGAATCATAAGCAATTTGTTCTGCGTTGGTTGAAAGACTTTTGTATTTAGGATCGGTTGATGCGGCAATCTGAATAAAGATCGTTCCTCTATAGTTCCATGTTTTAGGATCATTCATCGTTTTTTCATGGGTAATAGCAGGTTCAATGTTTTCCATTGCTTTGTCTAATCTTCCACTTCTTAAGTAGCTGTATGCACTTTGTACCTTAGTATTTTGTGCTGATAACATTGTAAAAGATGTTACCACAAATAATAATAAAATGATTTTTTTCATTTTTTTGAATTTAATTGTTTTTAAATGATCTTATTTATTACAATAATATATTTTATGTGTTTTGCAAAATTGATGCCAAAATATTAATCAGCTTCTTCTTCTGTTGGTTTAATTTCATTTATATCATCACTAATATCAATGTTATCACCAACTATATCTAATTCAGAATGGATTTTTACATGTCTTTCACCGGTTTCAGTAATTTCTTCAGAATCTATTATTTCTTCACCATCAATAAGGTCTTCATCTTCGTCTTCATTAATTACCTTGGCAACAGCTGCAATGGCATCATCCTCTCTCAATTTGATCAATCGTACGCCTTGTGTAGCACGTCCCATCACTCTTAATTCAGCAATTGCCAGACGAATAATCAAGCCGGATTTATTGATAATCATCAAATCATCGTTATCCAATACACTCTTGATTGCGATCAAACTACCTGTTTTTTCAGTAACGTTTATGGTTTTTACACCTTTACCACCTCTGTTGGTTTCGCGATAGTCTTCTAATTTTGATCGTTTACCATAACCATTTTCCGAAACAACCAAAATGTCATCTTCAGGACTTGTAACACACAACATACCAACTACTTCATCTTTGTTATTGGCTGGAGTTATTCCTTTAACACCTGCTGCATTTCGTCCCATCGGGCGAACTTTGGCTTCATTAAATCGAATGGCTTTTCCTGATCTTAAAGCAAGCATCACTTCGTTGCTACCATTGGTCAATTTTGCTTCCAGCAATTGATCTCCTTCTCTGATTGTAATGGCATTGATACCGTTTTGACGTGGTCGTGAATAAGCTGCAACTGAAGTCTTTTTAATGATTCCATTTTTCGTACAAAGTATAATAAAGTTATTATTTATATACTCTTCATCTTTCAGGTTTTTGATATTGATATAAGCACGAACTTTGTCGTCTCTTTCGATATTGATAAGGTTTTGAATAGCACGACCCTTAGAAATCTTAGTTCCTTCCGGGATTTCAAAAACTCTCATCCAGAAACATTTTCCTTTTTCGGTAAAGAACAACATATTGTTATGCATTGAAGCAATAAACAAGTGTTCCAAAAAGTCTTCATCTCTTGAATTAGAGCCTTTTGAGCCACGTCCTCCCCTATTCTGACGGCGATATTCTGAAAGTACTGTTCTTTTGATATAACCCAAATGCGAAATGGTAATCACAACATCATCATCTGCAATGGTATCTTCTATTTTAAAATCAGAAGCTGAATATTCAATTTCAGTTTTAGCTTTATCACCATATTTATCTTTGATTTCGATGAGCTCATTTTTGATAATTTCCATACGTAAGCCTTCATCTGATAATATCAACTGATAGTATTCGATCATTTTTTGTAATTCAGCGTATTCTTCTTTTAATTTATCTCTTTCAAGACCAACCAGACTACGCAAACGCATATCAACAATGGCTCTTGATTGTAAATCGGATAAACCGAATTTTTCCATCAAGCCAGTACGCGCTTCATCTACAGTTTTGGATGAACGGATTAAAGCAATTACTTCATCGATATGATCCAAAGCTATAATTAAGCCTTCTAGAATATGAGCTCTTTTAAGGGCTTCGCTGAGTTCGTATTTTGTTCTTCTAACAACAACCTCATGACGGTGATCTACAAAATACCGGATCATATCTTTAAGGTTTAACATCATAGGTCGTCCTTTTACAAGAGCGATGTTATTTACACTAAAAGAAGATTGTAAAGCGGTATATTGATATAATTTATTAAGGACTACATTGGTAACAGCATCTTTTTTAATTTCATAAACAATTCGCATTCCTGTTCTGTCAGATTCATCGCGAATATCACTGATACCTTCTATTTTCTTTTCATTTACAAGATCAGCTGTTTTTTTAATCATTTCAGCCTTGTTCACCTGATAAGGGATAGAAGTTACAATAATTCTTTCTTTACCATTGTCTTCATTTTCAATCGTTGCTTCTCCTCTGATAACAATTCTTCCTCTTCCGGTTTCAAAAGCATCTCTAACTCCTTCGTATCCATAAATGATACCGCCTGTAGGAAAATCAGGTGCTTTGATAAATTTCATCAATTCAGGGATCGTAATTTCTTGATTTTCAATATATGCAACGATACCTTCAATAACTTCAGTTAAATTATGAGGAGGCATATTGGTAGCCATACCTACAGCAATTCCTGAAGTTCCATTGATTAACAATTGAGGAATCCTGGATGGTAAAACAGTGGGTTCTTTTAAAGAATCATCAAAATTTAATTGAAAATCAACGGTATCTTTATCTAAATCACTGAGCGTTTCTTCTGCAATTTTATGTAATCTGGCTTCGGTATAACGCATAGCAGCCGGAGGATCCTGATCGATGGAACCAAAGTTTCCCTGTCCATCTATCATGGGATAACGCAATGACCAATTCTGAGCCATACGAACCATTGCGTCATATACAGAAGTATCACCGTGTGGATGGTACTTTCCTAAAACTTCCCCAACAATTCTGGCAGATTTCTTGTATGAACGATTGGAAAGGATTCCAAGATCGTACATTGCAAATAATATTCTTCTATGAACGGGTTTTAATCCATCTCTTACATCGGGTAGAGCCCTTGAAACAATTACCGACATTGAATAATCAATGTAGGATGATTTCATTTGAGTCTCGATGTTTACTTTAATAATTTTTTCACCTTCTTGTATTTCCATATCTGTAGCTTGTTCAAAAACAACTATTTATAAGTATAGTTAAAACTTTACGAAATTACTTATTTAAATGGAATTAAACAAATATTTTTTATGCAATAATGCTAACATATTTCTGTTAATAAATAAAGCTCTTTTTTAGGGCTAGGTTCAGTTAGAATCACTAATTTTGAATAAGTTATTAGAAGTTTGATTCGTTCTAACTTAAAATACATTGTCTTAAACTTTTAGCAAATCTGATTGTTTATTAAATCATAAACTATTTAATATAAAAATGGAAGCGAATTTTTCACAAAGAGTTAAAGATGTTTTAGCGTTTAGCAGAGAAGAAGCTATGCGACTAGGCAATGATTATATTGGCATAGAACATCTTATGTTGGGTATTATTAGAGATGGTGAAGGAATTGCAATACAAATCCTTACATATCTCGATGTAAATATTGTTGCTTTAAAACGGAATATTGAGTTAGCTATTGCCAAATCGGTTGTATCATCACCAAAAGCAAAAGAAAATTTACCTTTGGTGAAGCAAGCCGAAAAAGCTTTAAAAATAACATATCTGGAAGCAAAATTGAATAAAAGTGAACTAATCGGTACCGAACATTTATTATTGGCTATCTTAAAGGATGAAAATAATATTGTTACAAAATTATTGAACGAATCGGGTGTTAATTACAATACATTAAAAGAACAAATGCAAAACAATCAAAATACGAAGGCTGATGATATTCAATCCAGCCCCAAAGACGAATTGCCTGATGGACCTTCTGACTATTCCGACGAAGACGATAGCAAAAGTTATGGTAGTTCACAAAAAAAATCCGGTGATATAAAATCGAAAACACCGGTTCTTGATAATTTCGGAAGGGATTTGACCAAAGCGGCAGAAGAAAATCGCTTAGATCCTATTGTTGGAAGAAACAAAGAATTAGAAAGAATTGCACAAATATTAAGCCGTAGAAAGAAAAACAATCCTATTTTGATAGGCGAACCTGGTGTAGGTAAATCTGCTATTGCTGAAGGGTTGGCATTAAGAATTGTTCAGCGAAAAGTATCACGTGCTTTATTTAACAAGCGATTGGTAACATTAGACCTTGCTTCTTTAGTTGCCGGCACTAAATATCGTGGACAGTTTGAAGAGAGAATGAAAGCAGTATTGAATGAACTGGAAAAGAATCCTGATATTATTTTGTTCATTGATGAAATTCATACCATTGTAGGTGCAGGAAATGCTTCAGGTTCACTGGATGCTTCCAATATGTTTAAACCGGCATTGGCAAGAGGCGAAATTCAATGTATCGGAGCTACCACTTTAGACGAATATCGTCAATACATTGAAAAAGATGGCGCATTGGAAAGAAGGTTCCAAAAAGTATTGGTTGATGCTACTACTCCTGAAGAAACCGTTGAAATACTGAACAATATCAAAATAAAATACGAAGATCATCATCTGGTTACATACTCTGATGAAGCCATCAAAGCATGTGTTTATCTTACCAACCGTTATATGAGCGATCGGTTTTTACCGGACAAAGCCATAGATGCATTAGATGAAGCCGGATCGAGGGTTCATATTACCAATATCAATGTTCCTACCGATATTATTGAGATAGAAACACTGATTGAAGAAACAAAAAATCAGAAAAATAAAGCGATCAAAAGCCAAAAATACGAAGAAGCTGCAAAGCATAGAGATATTGAAAGACAATTGGCTGAAAAGCTTGATTCTGCTAAACTTAAATGGGAAGAAGATGCTCAATTGCACAGAGAAACTGTAACCGAAGATAATGTGGCCGAAGTGGTTGCAATGATGACAGGAGTTCCTGTTCAACGTATTGCACAAAACGAAGGAGAACGATTGATCAAAATGGAAACGGAATTAGAAGGTACAGTTATTGGTCAGAATGATGCTATTAAAAAAGTTGTAAAAGCCATACGACGCAATCGTGCTGGACTAAAAGACCCTAACAAACCCATAGGTACATTTATTTTCCTGGGGCCTACCGGTGTTGGTAAAACTTATCTTGCAAAAGTATTGTCAAAATACCTTTTTGATACTGAAAATGCACTGATAAGAATTGACATGAGTGAATATATGGAAAAATTTGCTGTATCAAGACTCATTGGTGCTCCTCCAGGATATGTAGGTTATGAAGAAGGCGGGCAATTGACCGAAAAAGTCAGACGCAGACCCTATTCAATCATTTTATTGGATGAAATCGAAAAAGCTCATCCTGATGTATTTCACTTGCTTTTACAAGTTCTTGATGATGGGGTACTTACCGATAGTTTAGGCAGAAAAGTGGATTTCAAGAATTCTATTGTGATCATGACTTCTAATATTGGTTCACGACAGCTGAAAGATTTCGGACAAGGTGTTGGATTTAACACTTCTGCAAAAATGTCTGGAAAATCTACCTATGCTCAGGGAGTTATTGAAAATGCATTAAAAAAATCATTTGCTCCTGAATTTTTAAACAGAATTGATGATATTATTATTTTTGAACCGCTGGAAAGAGAATCAATTCATAAAATTATTGATATTGAACTTTCTTATCTTTTGGACAGAATCCAAAAGTTAGGTTATAAGCTATCAATTTCTACCAAAGCCAAAGATTTTATCGTTGAAAAAGGCTGGGATTCGCAATTTGGTGCCCGTCCTTTAAAACGTGCCATTCAAAGATATGTAGAAGACGTTGTTGCTGAAGAAATTATTAAAACAAAACTTTTTGAGAATGATATTATCACTGTAGATTTTGACGAAGAAAAACAAGATGTATTTGTTGAAATTTCAAAACCTGCAAAACTTGTAAAGAGTTAATTTATAATAAAAACATCAAACCTTTGCTGATGTTAACATGTTTCAAATACAGTGATTTTTCCGGAAGAGAATATGTTCTATAAAATATTCTCTTCCGGAATTATTCTTTAATCACATAGCATCAGATGATATGACGCTTGCAATTAAATATTCCTTTTTAATGCTTCAATTGTTTGTCTTACAGCTTCTTTATTGGTTGTTGGGGTGAATATAAATTTATTGATAAATTTAGAGGAATCAAAATAATAAGACCTGTCAAACTGATACATCATTTCGGGCATTTCTCTTATTATTGGATTAAAAACACCAATTAGTTTTAGCATCCAGACCGGTACAACTTTTAATTTATCAGAGACATTCATTTCTTCGGCGAATAATTTCACCCATTCTCTTCCGTTAATAGCATTCATATCTACCGGCAAATTCCAAATCTGGTTATAGGCATCTGCTGTATTACCTAATAATGCTGTGCCTTTTGCAAGATCAGGACTATATCCCATCGTATGAATTACATCAGCATTACAAAACCATTGTGCGGTTTTACCTTTTAACAAATTATCATAAACGATATTCATCATTAAACTATTTTGTTTTTTAACTGGTCCAAAAAAGTCAGGAGCTCTTGCAATTATTGCTTTTAATTTCCCTTTTTCAACTTGCTCCAGGATAAGCTGATCAACAAAAGCACGAACTTCTCCTTTTTTACTGCAAGGTCTCATAGGCGAATTTTCGGTAATATGTTTTACATGGTCTCCACCAATTGCATATACATTATCAAAGAGAACTAATTTAGTATTGTATTGGATACAGGCATCTACAACTAATTTAATAAAAAACGGCCATTGTTGTTGCCAAACTTTTGTGTTGTATTTGAAACCTATGGTTATATAACATATTTCACTTCCTGCAATGGCTTTATTTATTTGTTTTCCATCGGTAAGATCGGTTGGATATAAAATATCCGTGTTATTAATTTTTACAGGATTTCTACTGACTAATTTAATATTAGCAGTATATTGTCTGAGTGCTTTTGCTAAGTCTATCCCAATTGCACCTCCCGAGCCTAAGATTGTCTGCATATTATTTATTACTCTAATTAATTAATTAGATGATTACTTTATTTTTATACCTAATTTTTTAGTCGCCTTTCTATTATCTATTAAAACTCAGTTTTTATAATAATGTTTTTGTAAAAAGACAAAGATAATAGATTTTTATTTTAATTTATATTCTTTCATAAAATAAAGGAAAAACACAAAATCATATAAGTTGTTGTTATAAAGGTGTTTTTGAAAAGTCATCCTTTGCCTTTCAAGAGTCTGACCTATATAAGAGGTTAATAACGATAATTTTTCAGCTTTTATTTTTCAACAGTTTCACTTAAAAAGTTTACTTTTGAAAAAAAAAGTACAATGAAAATTATCATTATCAACGGACCTAATCTGAATCTTATAGGTAAACGCGAAGAAGATATTTATGGTAAACAGCGTTTTGAAAACTATCTGGAATCCTTACAAAAAGAATTTAATGATATTAAAATTGAATATTTTCAAAGCAATGTTGAAGGTGAAATAATCAACAAATTACATGAAATTGGATTTACTTTCGACGGTATTATACTTAATGCCGGAGGTTATACGCATACTTCTGTTGCCATAGCTGATGCAGTTAAGGCTATTACCACACCTGTAGTAGAAGTGCATATTTCCAATATATTTGCCCGTGAAACTTTTCGTCATACTTCATTTATTGCACCCAATTGCATAGGAAGTATTACGGGATTTGGATTAGACAGTTATAGACTGGGACTGTTAAGTTTCAAAAAATAACACAACTAATCAGCATTTACGAACTAAAATCTTCTTTTTTCAATTCAGTAAATTTTCTTTTTTTATTTATGTAAAAATCCCATACAATATTTTGATTATAGATCTTACTAACTGCTTTATGATGAATATTTTTCCGTTTTTTAAGGTTCTTCTTCATAGCGACATAAAAACTAAGATGAGCCCTGATAACTGCCCAAAAATCTTTAAAGCCACCTTCAGCTAAAAATTTTATTCCTGCAACAAAATCAAGCAAAAGTCTGATAATAAAAACTTTCAGTAATCTGTTGGAAGGTAAATTTTTTAATAAAAGGAAAAAGTTATTTCGAAAGTTTAAATAAGTTTTGCGTGAATTATTTTTAGGCAAAGTTCCACCTCCCACATGATATACAAAGGAATCAGGACAATACATAATTTTATACCCTTCATTCTTCAATCGCCAGCAAAAATCAATTTCTTCCATATGGGCAAAAAAATCATTATCCAATCCGCCATATTTATGGTATAAATCGGCTCTGACAAACATAGCAGCACCTGTTGCCCAGAAAATTTCACAAATATCATCGTATTGTCCATTATCTACTTCTAATGATTGAAATAAACGTCCGCGACAAAACGGATATCCATATTTATCAATAAATCCTCCGGCAGCACCAGCATATTCAAACTTTTCTTTATCAAAATAGGAAAGTAACTTGGGTTGACAAACAGCAATATTTTCATCGCTATCCATTAGCTGAATGATCGGTTGAATCCAATTTTGAGTAACTTCAATATCAGAATTTAACAAAACATAATATTTTGCTTCAATCTGTGCGAATGCATCATTATATCCCTTAGAGAAGCCACCGTTATTTTTATTGATAATGATTCTGATATCAGGATAATTTGCCTGCATAAATGCCAATGAATCATCAGAAGAATCATTATCTGCAATAATAATTTCAGCATCTCCCCTACTATACTCAATTACTGAGGGTAAAAACTTTTCTAAAAATTTCTTTCCGTTCCAGTTTAATATTACAACTGCAGTTTTTGTCATATTTCTAATTTAATTTCTTTTATGTTTCCATCTTTTATGAGACCATAACCAGTTTTCGGGGTATTGACAGATCAGTTTTTCTAATGCGTTGGCATACATTTCAGATATTTCGCCTACTTGTGTATCTTTGGGATGATCAGTCAGTAATTCAAATTCCAACGTATATTTTCCTCTGCCGGTACGGATAATACGTAAAAAAACTACAGCAAAATCAAGGTTCTTCGACATTTTCTCCAATCCGGTAAAAAATGCAGTTTCCTGGTTTAAAAATGTAGTCCAATGATGCTCCCCATCTTTTGAAGGAGCCTGATCAGCAACTATGAAATTTAAAATTGTTTCATTTTTATGTTGAATAAACGTTTTGTAAGCTTGTTGCGAAGGTAATGGAATTACACCGAAACTACCTCTTACCTTTTTCATATAGCTGTCAAAAAAGGGATTGGTTTGAGGTTGATAAATTCCAAAAACTTTATATTCAGTTATTAAAGGGAGTATCATTCCTGCCATTTCCCAACTTCCGGTATGTCCGCAAACAACAAAAACGCTCTTTTTATCTTTGTATAACTGTTTTAGTAATTCAAGGTTTTTAAATTCAAACCTTTTTAAAATGGATTTTTTACTTAAATGAGATGATTTAACTGATTCCAGTATCAAATCAGCCATTATCTTCAGGTATTTCTTCCTAAGTATTTTAATATCAGCATCAGACTTTTCAGGAAAGGCATTTTTAAGATTTTGAATAATTACATTCTTTCTGTATTGAAGGACATAACATACTATTAAATACACAACATCAGATTTGATATACAGTAAACGAAATGGCAAGATTGCAATCAGTTGTTCAATTGCTTTAAAGAAAAAAAATCCAAGCTTACTCATTATTAATAATTAATATAAATAAATTTCCGTTTACAAAAATAGCTCATTATTTGAAGAACGAGCTATTTTTTGATAAACAAATAAAAAAAAATGATTTATCTGGGATTTTTGAATAATTCTCCAGCTTTCCCTCTTTCGTAATCAGTATCTTCATCCTGCAGAATATCGCTGCTGCGTGATAATTTCCGGGTCCAGTTTGGATTATTAAATTCACCAATAGCATCGGAATGGATTAATGCATATTCACCTAGTGCAAGATCAGGATTCGCAAATACAAACTTTCTGTTTGATTGATTATTTAATTTATAATAATGCCATATTTCATAGGGAACAGAGCCATAACCACCATCTTTTAAACTGGCACCTGCATCAAAAGGTTTATCTACAATTTCATTGGGAGGCCCATATTGTAAATAAACTCTTCCGCGGTCAGTATCATATCCTCTTCTAACTCTGGTACTATAATTAAAATTAACTTTTTCTACTTCTTTATAATAAACTATCCAATTGCTTTCAGGACTAATTGCATTGCGTTGCAGCCAAAAATTAAAAAAATATTGCTGCATCATTCTGATATCGATTCTTTTTAATTGATCGTTGATAAAAGTTTTTTCCATATCTGTTGAAATTGGATACAACGAACGGATGTAATCTTCCAATGTATCTTTGTCGATAAATTTACCTGCAAAAGTTTCATTTACATCCAAAGTAGCGATATCTTTTATTTCAAACCGGATACTTGGGTTGCTTCTTTGAAAAAACAACTTGTTTAATGCCACAACTTTATTGGTTTTATCTCTGACTTCAATTCCTAAGTTGTAATTGCCTGAAGGAAGTTGAGAAATATCAAATTCACCAAAAACAGGATTTACTATTTTAACCTGTTCTCTTTTCTTTTTCACTAAACCTGTTATAAGTTTATATGTTTCAAAAGATTCTATGAAATAAGTTAATAAAAAGGCCTCCCCTTTTCCTAAAATATTTTCCGTATTGTATATTTCTGTATAAAAAGTAATTTTTTTGATATTTTCAGGATAAAAATCAGATACATAGGGAACAAAATCGAATCCGCTTTTAGAAATTATATTAGGAGATGCAGTTTTTTTAAAGGATTCTATCAATTCAATGCCAGAAATATTTATTTGATCATTTGGATAGTCAATAAGAATATCCTGATTGATCTTATAGAATGGCAAACTGCTGTTTTTATCGGCAATAATTAATTGGTAAGTATAATTACCATTGGGAAGTACAAATCGTTGCTGATCAATAAAATTGAAATTAACATTCGATGAATCAACGGCTTCAGGACTATATAAATTATATTTTTTAAAATCCTTAATACTGTCGTTTTGTTTAAAAAGCATTGTAATTTCTATGGTTGCCTGATATTTTCCATTTTGATTTTTTACAAAATAAACACTTTTGCCATAAACAGAAAGATAAGTTTCAAAATATGGACCATGTTCAGGTGAGTAAAATGAAGCATAAGATAAATCAGCTTGAAGTTTTTTTGCCTGAGTTTCATTCGCATATAAAAATAATGCGATGAGAAATGTGAAAAATAAATGTTTTTTCATAACGTATGATTTTAACTTACAAAGATAATAATTAAGTGATGAAATTACAAATAAATCAGTTAAAGGTTGTTAATCGCCAGTTAAAGGTAAAAAATAAATTAATTCTTAAAAAAACGAAAAATGATAAACATAAATCAATTATTTGTTAACTTTGCTTTTTAAATATCGATACTATAAATTAAAAATAACAACACTACAAACATTTAAAAAATATAAAAATGAGTAAAGAAATTTTAAATCTAGAGCCCAAAGCAATTTGGAAAAATTTTTACAGTCTTACACAAATTCCTCGTCCATCTAAATATGAAGCAGCCTGTGTTGCATTCATGAAAAAATTTGGTGAAGATCTTGGATTAGAAACAATTGTTGATCCAGTAGGCAATGTAATCATCCGTAAACCTGCAACTCCAGGAATGGAAAATCGCAAAGGTGTTATTTTACAAGGACATTTGGATATGGTTCCTCAAAAAAACAGCGATAAAGCACATGATTTTGAGAAAGATCCTATCGAAACTGTTATTGATGGTGAATGGGTGAGAGCCAATGGAACTACATTAGGTGCTGATAACGGCATGGGTGTTGCTGCTGCTATGGCCATTCTGGAAGCCAAAGATTTGCAACATGGTATGGTTGAAGCATTGTTTACCATTGATGAAGAAACCGGTATGACAGGAGCATTTGGTTTACAAGCAGGTTATTTAAAAGGCGATATCTTGATGAACCTCGATTCGGAAGATGAAGGTGAATTGTACATTGGCTGTGCAGGTGGTACCAACGGTAATATTTCGTATACCTATAAAGAAGAAGACGTTACTGCCGGTTCGACTGCTTTTAAATTAAATATAACCGGATTAAAAGGAGGACACTCTGGAGTGGATATTCACTTAGGAAGAGGCAATGCCAATAAAATCATGAATCGTTTTCTGAAAGAAGCTGGTAATGAATTTGGTTTACGCATAGCTTCCCTTAACGGTGGCAGCTTACGCAATGCAATTCCCCGTGAATCATTTGCAATTGTTACAGTTCCTTCAACCAGCAAAGATGCTTTATTGGAAAAATTTAAAGCATTTGAAACCATTGTCAAAAAAGAACTATCGGCAGTTGAACCTGATTTAAAAATGGTTGCTTCTCCTGTAGATATGCCTTTAAAAGTAATGAACGAAAAGAATCAAAAAACTTTTATTGATGCTGTTTATGCTTGTCCAAATGGTGTAGTTCGCATGAGCAATGCTATGGAAGGTTTAGTTGAAACTTCTAATAATTTAGCTATCATCGAAATTAAAGATGGAACTGCAACAGCTCTTTGTTTGTTAAGAAGCTCTGTTGATTCAGCTAAAGCTGATCTTGAAAGTCAAATGGAATCTGTTTTTCACCTGGCAGGTGCTGAAATAGATTTTGACGGACAATACCCTGGCTGGAAACCTAATCCCGACTCTCCTATTTTGAAAAAAATGTTGGATATTTACAACAATCAATTTGGTAAAGTCCCCAAAATTTATGCTATACACGCAGGCCTTGAATGTGGTTTGTTAGGTGGCGTATATCCTAATTGGGATATGATTTCGTTTGGACCTACCATTCGTTTTCCTCACTCTCCGGATGAAAAAGTAAACATTGCCAGTGTAACTAAATTCTGGGAATTCCTTGTTGAAACATTAAAAAACGTTCCTGTTAAATAAGTTTATATCGGTTAACTTTAAAAGTACAAAATGAGCTTATACTGAATAATAAAGCGATTAAAGAATTTCTTTAGTCGCTTTTTTTTATGCATTGCCGCAAGTTTTAAGCTAAGTTGTTGTCAAAGTTTCATTATGTTTTTAAAATAATTATTTTAAATAAACGAATCAACAGTATTGAAAAAACCAATACTTTTGCAAACCATTTCAAAATATATCAAAAATAAAAAAAATATGCAGTTTACTAAAAAACTATTCATTGTTTTTACAATGTTTACAATTGGCTTTTCTCAATTAACTCAGGCACAAAATCAAAATGGAAAAGGCCCTGAAAGTTCTGGTGCAGTTCTTAAAGGTTCTGGCGGTATGGGAAGCATTTCGGGGGTTGTTGTTGACAAACTTACGTTACAAGCAGTGGAATATGCAAACCTTGTTGTTTTTCGTACCAAAGATTCCGTTATGATAGGTGGTGCTATTTCCAACCCTAAAGGTGCATTTACCATTGAAAAAGTTCCTTTTGGAAACTATTATATTGTAGTGAGTTTTATTGGCTATTCAAGTTTAAAAATTCCAAATGTAACAGTGAATCCTAAAGAAGCAGAGAAGAAAATGGGACAAATAAAATTTTCACCTTCTACAAATACGTTGGACGAAGTAACCATAACAGCAGAAAAACGCATGATGGAATATTCTTTGGATAAAAAAGTTGTAAACGTTGACAAAAATCTTGTAAGTGCAGGTGGTTCGGCAGTGGATGTTATGCAAAATATACCTGCTGTGACGGTAGATATTGATGGAAATGTAAGTTTACGAGGCAGTACCAATGTAAATATTTTAATAGATGGTCGTCCTTCCAGTTTATCCGGCATGAGCAGGCAGGCAATATTAGAACAAATCCCAGCAAGTTCAATAGAAGCAATTGAGATCATTACCAATCCTTCTGCCAAATATAATCCTGAAGGAATGTCAGGTATCATCAATATAAGATTAAAGAAGAAAACAGCGCAAGGATTTAACGGTATGGTTTCTGCAAGTGCCGGAACAAGCAATCGTTACAATAGTTCTGTAAATTTAAATTATAGTACAAAAAAATTCAATGTATTCGGATCATGGGATGGCAGATGGAACCAAGGTAGTGGATATGGAGATACATACAGAATTTCAACACTTAGTGATACTTCTTCATATACTACACAGCATTCTGACATGAAACGTATCATGGATAACAATACAGCTAAAGCCGGTTTTGACTGGTATATCAATCCCAAAAATACAATTACACTCATGGGACAATACAACACTGGAGGAAGCGATCGAAATCAAGATTTGTTTAGTAATGCAGAAGATTATAATTATGTACTTAAAAATAAATATCTGCAACATAACAGAGAAGATGAAAGTGATCATTCAATGATGTATGCAATGAATTATAAAAAAACTTTTACACAACCTATGCGTGAATTAACGGCTGATTTTTCTTACAGCACTTCCAATAGCTATGAAAATACAGATATGACACTCAATAATTATACAATGAATTATATAGATTCTCTGTATCCTCCCGATTTGCAAAAACAATATGACAACAGCAACAATTGGGTGGGAAATGCTTTAATTAACTATGTTCATCCATTCAACGAGAAAATGAAATTGGAAGCCGGTTATCAGGGCATTTTCAGAAATGTAGACAATGATTTTCATCTGGATAAAGCAGATATGAATAATATTTATGTGAACGATATCAATTTGAATAATCACTTTAAATATTCTGAAAATATCAGTGCAATATATGGAACGTTGTCTAAAGAATGGAAAAGTGTTTCGCTGCAATTTGGTTTACGACTCGAACAAGCCAATACGAAGGCTGATCAACTTACACAAATGCAGTCATATATTAACAATTATTTTAGTCTTTATCCTAGTTTGCATATTTCTAAAAAATTAGCTAATAAAAACGAAATCCAATTTAGTTACAGCCGTAGGGTTAATCGTCCAAATATGTACGATTTGAATCCTTTCAGAGATTACTCAAATCCTGACATGCTACGATATGGAAATCCTTACTTAAAGCCGGAATACATTAATTCTTTGGAAGTAGGACATTCAAAATATTGGAATAAAACTTCTTTTTATACATCCGTTTATTATCGTCAGATCAACGATGTTATTAAACGTATTGCATTTCTGGATAGTCTAGGTATATCAAATATGACCAGTGAAAATTTATCAAAAGGTATTTCCTATGGAGTTGATTTTATACTGGAACAGGAAATTGCCAAATGGTGGAGATTAAACGCTAATTTCAGCTATTTCCGTACGATTATTGAAGGCAATAGTATTGATGGCAACATTTCAACTGATAATTACAGCTGGACATCTAAACTAAACTCTACAATGAATTTTGGAAAGACATTATCTGTTCAGATATCTGCTAATTATCGTGCTCCTATCATAACTCCTCAGGGAAAAATGTTAGAAACTTATTCTGCAGACATTGCCATTAAAAAAGATTTCTTTAAAAATAATTTTTCTGTAGGCGTCAGAGTCAGTGATATTTTCAATACACAAAGATGGAGAAATGAATCCTTCGGAACAGGTTTTTATACTACAATGGATCATAAACGTCAATCACAAGCCCTTTATCTTACACTTACCTATAAAATTAATGGAGGTTTAAAACCAAAAGCACGTAAAAAAGTGATGGATACTGGAAATGGCGGTGGTTCTGACGAAGGTGAATTTTAAGGGCAAACCTTTTAGTGATGTGGTGATTTAATATATTTTAAAAACCCGTTGAATTTAAAAATCAACGGGTTTTTGTTTTTTAATGCTTGTAATCGAAGTGTAAAAATTAGTTTGTTATTTAGGAATATAATTTGTTAGAAATTGCACTTCTGAACTAAGCTATCACTTATCATTTTTAATTTAACATAATTTTCAAAATCACTCTTTTTCCTAAAGTTTAAACCCCTAAAACTTTACAGTCTATTAAATCGCTAAATTATGTTTTGCCACCTTCAAACAATTGTTTAATTTTGTAAGATAAAACTCAATCAAAGATGCGAATCGAAAAAGATTTTATAGGTAGTAAGGAAATCCCCCGGACTGCACTATACGGCATACAATCCATGCGGGCTCAGGAAAACTTTCCCGATACTTCACGCTTTGATAAAGCATGGTATCAGGCAACCGGAGAAGTAAAGCAGGCTTGTTACCTCACCTGCAAAAGCTTTTCGCAAGCCTTACGTGCTAAATATCCAGTCGATGAAATTCCTTTTTCTTTGGTTTCAGATGAAATACTTGATGCTCTTACACTGGCAGCGATAGAAGTAGCTGAAGGCAAGCATTTCGGCGATTTTATAGTTCCTGCCCTACAAGGAGGTGCCGGCACCAGCATCAATATGAATGTAAATGAAATTATTACCAATGTTGCCCTGCAAAAACTAGGGAAACACATTGGCGAATACAGTTTGATCGACCCTATCGAACAGGCTAATATTTATCAATCGACCAACGATGTAATTCCTACTGCTTTAAAAGTGGCAGTGATGCATCTGCTTTCAGATTTAGAGAAAAATATCAATCGTTTGCGTGCTAAAGTAGAAGAAACAGAAACCGCTACCCGCAACGATTTACGCATTGCTTATACTCAAATGCAGGAAGCAGTTCCTTCGTCTTACAGCAAACTTTTCAGCACCTATAGCGAAGCACTTTCGCGTGATTGGTGGAGGGTTTCTAAATGTTTTGAAAGAATCAAAGTGGTAAATCTTGGCGGAAGTGCTGTTGGAACCGGTATTGGCGTTCCCCGTTTTTTTATTATGGAAGTGGTGGGACAGTTACAGAAGATTACCAATCTACCGGTTACACGTTCCGAAAACCTACCGGATGCCACCAATAACCTGGATAGTCTGGTGGAAGTGCATGCCATATTAAAAGCCCATGCCGTGAATCTTGAGAAAATTTGTTCCGACATCCGCTTACTGGCTGCTGATATTTCTGTAAACAAAGAGTTCAGTATTCCACAGAAACAAATAGGAAGTACCATTATGCCGGGAAAAGTAAATCCTGTAATAGTAGAATTTGTAATCAGTGCTACACAAAAGATTTATGCGAACGATATGCTGATCAGTTCACTATCGGCACGTGGATGCCTGGATTTGAATGCCTATCTTCCGGTAATAGGTCATGCAATGCTCGAAAGCATTCGTTTGCTGATTGCTGCTGATCAAACCATCACCGATAATATTTTTGATGGGTTGAAAATCCATGCTGAGATTGCTCAGCAACGCTTGTTTAAAAGCCCTGCCATTACCACAGCCTTATCGGTTTACATTGGCTATCATAAAGCTGCTGAATTGGCTCAATTGATGAAAGCAGAAAAAATAGATATTTTTGAAGCCAACCGTCGGTTGGCATTTATTGACGAAGCTAAGCTTGAAAAAATACTAAAACCGGAAAACCTTTTGAAAACAGGCTTTTCGATGAATGATTTTTTGAGCACTTAAAATTTAAAGTGCTTAAAGTAGAAAAATAAAAAGAAGATAAATTTAAAATGTATAAAAATAGTTTGCAAGCAATACAATCATGAGCAAAGGAAAAGATGCAAAACCACATATTGGGATTTTTGGAAGACGGAACAATGGAAAAAGCTCGTTGATCAATGCTCTTGCAGGACAAGAAATTGCTATTGTATCCGAATATGCAGGAACTACAACTGACCCCGTTAAAAAGTCAATAGAAATAAGTGGTCTGGGGCCGGTAATTTTGATAGATACAGCCGGTATTGATGATGTTGGCGAACTGGGAATGAAACGTATTGCCAAAACAAACGAAGTACTTAAAACTGTTGATTTAGCCATATTGCTCATCACTTCCAATACTTTTGGTGATGAAGAAATCAATTTGATTGCATCTTTTAACAATTATGCTATTCCTTATTTTGTGGTTCATAATAAATCGGACATTGAAGCCAAAAGTGTAGAATTAACGACTCAACTACTTAAGGTATACAATGCAAAAACCATTGATTTCAGTGCATTGTATCCCATCAACAAAGAACAGATTATTTTAGCCATTCAGCAATTGATACCGGAAACAGCATATCGTTCTCAATCACTTATAGGCGATTTGATCAACTATGGCGATACCGTTTTACTTATTACCCCTATTGACATTGAAGCACCAGAAGGCAGGCTGATACTGCCACAGGTGCAGGTTATCAGAGATATACTGGACAACGATGGTATTGCCATCGTTTGCAAGGAAAGAGAAGTTGATACCTATATCCGTACCATGTTTCCAAGACCTAAACTGGTGATAACCGATAGTCAGGTTTTTTTGAAAGCTGATGCTTCTATTCCCAAAGATATTCCTTTGACCAGTTTCAGCATTATACTGGCACGCCATAAAGGAGATTTCGAAAACTATGTAAAAGGGACACCAAAATTGGATCATTTGAAAGATGGCGACCGTGTGTTGATTCTGGAATCCTGTACCCATCATGTTTCTTGTGATGACATCGGACGAATCAAAATTCCAAGATGGCTGACCAATTTTTCAGGTAAAAAACTAGAATATGAAGTAGTTACTGGTTTAAGTAAATTGCCACGTACTATAAATGAATATGCCATCGTTATACAATGTGGCGGTTGCATGTTAACCCGTAAACAAATTATCAACCGGCTTAAACCGGCTGTAGATGCCGGTATTCCGGTTACCAATTATGGCATGGCCATTTCGTATGTCCATGGCATTTACGATCGGGCTATAGCCCCGTTTATGAAAAAAGAGATGACTGCAACAGATTATTTGTAGAGTATAATAATAAAAGTAAAAAGTAAAAAGTAAAAAGGAAAAAGTAAAAAGAAAAAGGGAAAAGGGAAAAGTATCCGCACTTCGACTCCGCTCAGTGTCCACACTTCGACTCCGCACAATATCCGTAGTTTTTTTCTTCGGTCTTCCGACTTCGGACTTCCGACTAAATAACCAATAACCATTAACCATTAACTATTAACTATTAACCAATAACCATGAACATCAAAGAAGAACCATTTGCTGGGAGCAAAATTATATATCCGATAAGCATCAATTTTAAAGTGATTTGCAACAATACTTTTCCTGATAATGTAAATCGTACACATATCGGAATTGCTATTGAAGATGCGGGTTTGCAATATGGCGAAATTCGGGTTACAGAGAGCA
Organism: Bacteroidales bacterium; assembly: GCA_038204725.1. Classification (GTDB taxonomy): domain Bacteria; phylum Bacteroidota; class Bacteroidia; order Bacteroidales; family JACABE01; genus JACABE01. Next base: position 38,651 of record JBBRCQ010000015.1, read on the forward strand.
AAAAGCAAAAATATTACAGTTATACCGTATTGTTAGCCATTGAAAATGAAAAGCAAATGACGGATCTTTATAGCTTAATAAAAGAAATACCAGGATTTGTGATGGCTGTTTAAACAAAATTACGAATTACAAATTACGAATTACAAATTACAAATTACAAATTACGAATTACGAATTACGAATAAAGTTGATGCTGCAGAACTTCAAAAATCATAAATCGTTCGTTGTTCTAAATTCAGAATAATAGCGATTAACTTCTTTAAGAAGTAAGATTTAAGAAAAAATGCATATTTGCCATTAACCATTAACCATTAACCAACAACTAATTACCATCGATGACAAGGATAGAAGAAATATTACAAAAAGATGATTTCACCAAAGCAGATTTGGTTGAATTGCTTAAAGCTGAGGGTGACGGAAGAAAAAAAATCTTTGCGAAAGCGGCTGCCATTAAAAAGCAATATGTGGGCAACAAAGTGTATTTCCGTGGATTGATTGAGTTTTCAAATATCTGTAAAAAGAATTGTTATTATTGCGGTATCCGGAGTGGTAATAAAAAGGTGAACAGATATGCGGTTACCGAAGCGGAAGTATTGGAAGCAGTAAAGTATGCTCACGATAACAAATATGCATCTCTGGTGATACAAGCAGGTGAACGGAGCAACCAAAAGTTTGTTGATACCATTACCAACTTATTGCATAAAATCAATGATCTGACGAATAGTGAAATGGGTGTAACCCTTTCATTGGGTGAACAAACCGAAGAAACTCTCGTAAAATGGCGAGTAGCCGGTGCCAAACGCTACTTATTGCGCATAGAAGCAAGCAATCCAGAGTTGTACCGCAAATTGCATCCCAACAATAAAACCCATGATTATGAAACCCGTTTAAATGCACTGCATTTGCTTCGTAAAACCGGTTACCAGGTAGGAACTGGTGTAATGATTGGTTTACCTTTTCAAACGGTGGAAGATTTAGCCGACGATTTGTTGTTTTTCAAGGAATTTGACATTGACATGGCTGGCATGGGACCTTACATTGAACACGAAGATACTCCATTGTACCAATACCGTCATTTGTTGATGTCAAAAAAGGAAAGATTCGATTTATCTCTAAAAATGGTGGCATTGTTGCGCATTTTGATGAAAGACATTAATATTGCAGCCACTACTGCCATGCAAACTCTCGATAAAATGGGCAGGGAAAAAGCCATCAAGGTAGGCAGCAACATTATCATGCCCAACCTCACCCCTGTTAAGTACCGCGACAGTTATCTCCTTTACGAAGACAAACCTTGCATAGACGAAGAAGCCAGCGAATGCAAAACCTGCCTCGAAGCCCGCATCCATATTTCGGGTGACGAAATAGGTTATGGTGAATGGGGCGATAGTTTGCATTTTGGAAAAAGAAGAAAATAAAACTTATAAATAAAAGCTTAAAAATCAGCTTATCTGTTTACTAATTGTGTGATCTATTACTTTCAATCAATATAACCATAAATTTTAATGGTTATATTGATTTTTCTTGTGCTAATGACACTCCCATTGTCAGGATTACTATTTTCTATGATGACCTCTTCCTCTGTGTTTTCTGCCACCATCATCATAAGTTCTTAAAATACATGATGACATCCCTTAAGTAATAAGGGATAGAAACAATATCCCTACAAAAGTTCTAAGTAATTTCATAGCATTTTTTTTATACAAAGATACATGCTGATTCATAGGTTAGCGTTACATTATTTAAGTATTAAATTAAATGATTCACATTTTTTAAAAAAAAAGATTTAATCAAAATAATTAATATAACAATATGCATTTTATGTTTTTTTAATAATTCATTTATAACAATTGCACTCGTTTGTAGTTTGTTTACTAGATCACGTATATAACAGAAATGTTTAAGTGGTCATCTTAAAAGCAAAATATAAAATGGAATCAGCAGCAAATAATACAATGAAGGTAGAAGTATGGAGCGACATTATGTGTCCTTTCTGCTATATAGGAAAACGCAATTATGAATCAGCACTTAAACAGTTTGCAGATCATAAGGATATTGAGATGATCTGGAAAAGTTTTCAGTTAGCCCCCATGATTCCTCAGCATATTGAAAACAAAGAAAATGTATATCAATATCTTGCGGATAGAAAAGGAATAACGCTGGAGCAATCCATAAAAATGCACCAGAGTGTTGTACAAACCGCTAAAAATGCAGGATTGGAATATAATTTCGACAAGTTAATTATAGCCAATTCATTGTATGCACATCGTGTGATACAGTTCTCAAAAACCAAAGGCCTGGGTGATTTTGCCGAAGAATGTATATTCAAAGCTTATTTTACTGATGGAAAAGATCTCGGAGATACTGCCATATTAATTGAAACAGGCAAAACTATTGGTCTTACAGAAGCTGAAGTAAATGAAGCCTTAAGCAATGATGAATATGCCTACAAGGTAAATCAAGACATTCAGGAAGCCAAACATTATAAGATAGACGGAGTCCCGTTTTTTCTTTTTAATGGGAAATATGCCGTTTATGGTGCCCAGCCCGTGGAAATATTTTTGCAAACATTAAAGAAAGCATATACCGACTGGCGAAATAATCAGCCTGCTTCGGAAATAAAAATAACCAATGGATCAATTTGTACTACAGATGGAAATTGTGATTAATATTTAATCACTTTTCATTTAATATATTAAATTTCAGCAGAAAGCTGATAGTTTATTTAACTATCAGCTTTCTGCTTTTATCTTCTTTAGATTTGTTTTGTCAGATAGCTGATTTCAACAGAAAGCTATATTAGCTTCTCTCCTATTTTCTTAGCAAAATCAGGATAATTACTTTCACAAACATTTGCATGTAATGCTTACAGCAGGATTTATAGTTACTGGCAGTTTTTCTTTTCCATGTTAAAATACTCAACTATTTTAGGCATGAGCTTTTGCAACGTCTTATACTTCTTTCTGTTTTTAATATATTCATCTCTTAATAAAGGGACTAACCCTTTCAAGTATATCCATTTTTCCAGTTCTACTTGCTTTTTATAAGCATCCTCAGCTGTTTCTTTGTCATACATTAAATTAATCAAAATAATTTCATTGGCACGGGTAAAATGTTCATATAAACAAGTTTTCCAATCACCATAGCCTTGTTCCTTTTGTGCTTTTATTATTGGTTTTAATAAACAGGAGTCTTGTTGTAAATCATTGTAAAATTCGTCTATTAACGGATTGCAAAATGAATGACTAAACTCATGAATTACTAATTCCTGAAAAATTACGTCTTTGTCAAATATGGGTAATAATCCACTATTATAGTCAGGACCTACAATTGCGTATAAAATATTTCCATTATTACTCTGTATCATTGGGCCAAAGCCCGCATCCATCTGCAAAGGTGACAGTACAATCTTATAAGCAGCATTTTTCTGACCATAATGATTTTCAATAATACCTGTATAATCCATTCTGTTGGCTTCAGTTACTATTGGTTCGGCAATACTGTCATAATATTGTTGATGAGCAATAAAAAAAGCATGAAAGTCAGTTGTAGTATAAAAGTCTTTTAATAAACGAACAAAAGTGTCTAAGGTATCTTTATTGATTTTGTAGTTGAGTGCGATGCTGTCTTCAGGATTAAATACTCCAACTTTTTCAAAACCCGGCAACTCATAATGACACATCAGTAAAATCGGGTTATAACCATAGAACCTGTCAGATATAGATTTATAAAACAATACCGCCTGATGATTTTTAAATTTGTCAAAAACAGTATAAACATCTTTTTTATAATCTAAATCAGCTTTTGTCAACCAATGATAATTGGAGAGCAATTGAACGGTCGTAAGCAATTCAATCCGTTCGTCAATGGTTACTGTTAGCTTTCTTTGTTGTCCGACTGTTAGAAGCGGTACAAGTAAAAGAAGAGCGAGTGTAATAAATTGTAATGTCTTCATAAAATTACCTATAAATCGAAATTTCTTAAATAAACTTGTTTGTTTTTGAAGTTTTATAAAGCTTTAAGTAATTACTGCTTACTATTCTTTATGTTTGTGTTTGCATTTCAAAAACTTTGCATCCATTTTCATAGTCCAATTTAAAACCGAGTTCCAACAAAAAACAGCGGAATATAAAATAAAGGGTTTTCTTTAGCATGTTGTTTAAATGCTTCAGACTTTCCCTTAGGATCGGAATAAAGTATGAAACCTAATGGTATTTGCAGGTTTAAAAATAGCGTTATATTTTTGATTTTAAAATCAAAGGCATAGCCCAACCTGAATTCATTCCACAGGTCAAATGAAGTTGGATAGGTTTTGTCTTCATTCTTATCATAAAACCTGTCCCACATTGGCATTAATTGATATTCTAAATGTAAGTTTTTCCATAAATACCTTCTGTAACCAATTATAAAACCGGGAGCATTCGTATGACCTATTGCAGGATACTGAATCCTCATATAGGAAGGGCTTATAATAAACTCATCCTTTGCTGCAAAACGATGTGCATAGTGTAATGCATAGATTCCTATTACAGGAGATAATGGACAAAAATCGAGAGAATGTTTAAATTTGATTGAATCTTTTGGCTGAGCAGTAACTTGAGCGATAATTTCTGACGAGATGATCATCATAAGAACAAGACTAAAAAAATAATTAGGTTTCAATAGAGTTGATGTTAGATTTTAAAATTTAATTTTTTTTTGAATTCGTATTATTTTCATTTTACTTATTTGTATTGCTGTCGGAAAGTGTCTATACAATATACAAATGTACCTTTTTTTTCAATGCGAAAAAATATATTGTTAAAATTTACATTTTGCTAAATTATGTATTACTTTAGCGAAGTTAACGAACTGATTATTTATTTAAACAACTATCAAATGGAAAACAAGATTTCGGTTGAATTTCTTCAGACAGATCTTGAAGAAATTAAAACTTTTATCGGAAAAATCAAGGCTAAAATGCCAGTTGGTCTTGTAAATTTAACGCCTGATGAAAGACATTTTTATGTAAAGATGGGCGATAAAACCATTGCTTTTGTTCAGAAAGCATTGGATTTTGCTATTATGTATCCTGATCTGGTACCGGCTTATGTAAATATTGCCGAACTAAAAAAAGACATGGAAGCAGTTAAAGCTATGCAGAGTATTTTAAGGCAGTTGGAAGAACTGACCACATTGCTGGACGATTCTGTCTTGCTGTCCGGAAGTGAAGCTTATATCGCTTCTTTATCTATTTACAATGCCGCCAAAGATGCCGCCCGTAGGAATGTTAGCGGAGCAAAAAATGCTGTAGATGAGTTAAAATTAAGATTTCCTGGCAGGAAAACAAAAGATCACTCAGCTTCAGTAAATTAAAAAATTTATCTTTCCGGGAAAACAATATGGTTTTCCCGGATTTTTTTTTTCAAATTCAAAAAGCTTATCGTGAATAATATTTTCTTAAAATTTAAACACAGTTTTTATTCTATTCCTTAACCTCACTCCTATTTCAACTTGTTAGCATAAATTAATCCGCACTTTCTGGTAAAACTACTATGCTTTCGATTCAATAGATTTAATCTCGGATATAGAAAATCCGGCTTCACAAATCATAACTCCGGCCAGGATATCTATAACACCGATGTTCTCATAAATAGCATCGGCGTTGTATAAAAAAGCATCGGTGTTGTCCGAAAAAGCATCAGCTTTGTATAATAAAGCATTGGCTTTGTCCGAAAATCCTCTGTGTTGTACAAAAAAAGCTTCGACATTGATCAAAAAAGCATCGGCATTAGGCAAAATAGCATCGACATTAGGCAAAAAAGCATCAACGTTGGGTAAAAAAGCATTGGTGTTGTATAAAAAAGCATCGGTGTCGGGCAAAAAAGAGGGAATTTCCTATCCAGAAGCGCAATTTGCTTTATCGAATAGTTCTCTTAGAAAGTAAAATGCTTCTAAAAATCCCGAAGGGATTAAATGTGAATAGTCCTGCATGAAATAATGGGTAAATATAAGAATAAAAGGTTTTCCAACCAAAAAGTGGTTGTATATAGTTAACATTAATCCTACATTAAAGCCCTTCAGGCTTGTGGTTATCCACTCATTTATTCTCCGCAGGTTTCACCTGTGGTTATTCATATTTAAGTCCTCGGGGCTTTCTAATTCCATCCACTATCCTTTTATCCACTTTCTGTTTGTTATCACCTTTTCTGCTTATATGCTAAGGTTTCATGCCACGCATTCTTAGGTCTGCTGGTTGGATATCCATTTTCAAGACGATACCTTTTACGATCCTCAGTAAAGTTCCACCACATTTTAGATGGATCGTTTGTCTTGGCATAATACACTGCCAGTCTGAACTGGTCTTCAACGCATGGGTCTATCCAATAACCCTTTTTTAGTTCGAATTCATCTGTCAGTTTTACACCGTCTTTATCTTTGAGTTCGTCGAGTGAATAATAGCCTAAAAATATCAAATCTTCGGCAAATTTTATCCCAATTGAAGGAACCATTTGAAATTCTACCAATGCATGTATTTCTTTTGCTCTTTCAAATGTTGAGTTGAGTAAAACTTCAAGCTCATCAGCAGCAAAGTTAAGAATATCTGCCATCCTGACTTTTTTCTTTTTCAGGATTTCTTTTTCATTGTCAGTGAGTGGCAACTTAATGTTAGTCTTATACTTCATCTTCTGCAAAAGTCAGTAAATAGCCATTATTGTCTTCAATAGAAAATTCTGTAGCACCGTAAAACGTTTTTTCAAGCCCTTTCACCACTTTCACTTTATCTTTAATTTGTGTAAAAAACTTTCTTATTTCGGTGGTTTGAATATACAACAACAAAGAACCTCCATTTTGTCTTGAAATAGTGGGTAATTCGTTGCCCAGACTTTCAAAAGTCTGAAACATAAATATTACGCTTCCGCAAGTCATCATTGCAAAAACAGTGTCTCCTTCTTCTGGAACTTTGGCTGTAACACTAAACCCCAATTGTTTGTAAAAGTCAATGGTTTTGTTAATGTCAGTTACGAAAATGTTTGGTGCTATTGATTTCATTTTATTTTTTTATGATTGTTTTTCAACAGATTTGAAGTTATAATTATCAGTTTGCTGTAAATTATCAGTTTGTTATTTTGTGGTCTTGCTCCCGATTTGATTGCCTAAGAGTTCAAATTCAATGTCGTTGGGTTCCCAGAGTTCCAGTTTGTTGCCTTCAATGTCCATAATATGAACAAACTTTCCGTAATCATAAGTTTCGATGGTATCAGTAATTGTAACTCCTTCTTTTTTTAATTCCTCAACCAGTGCTGTTAAATTATCAACACGGTAGTTGATCATAAAATCCTTTACAGAAGGTTCAAAATATTTTGTCTTTTCTGTAAATGGACTCCATTGTGTAAATCCTTTTTTTGTGGTGTCAGCTCCCTGTCGCCATTCAAAAACGGTACCATATTGATTGGTATTGAGTCCAAGATGTGTTTGATACCATTCTCTCATTTTTTTCGGGTCTTTTCATTTGAAAAAAATACCGCCAATGCCAGTTACTCTTTTGATTGTATCGTTATTATTTGATTTATTATCGATTAAATTGTTGAAAGCGAATCCAAGTCCGAAGGAGAACAAAAGTGCTATTGAGATAAGCAATGTTTTTTTCATATTGTTAAAATTATATGTTCATAGAATACGATATACAAAAGTAATTTGTGATGTCTTTTTTACTTTCCTTTTGCAGAAATCCGGGGTTTCAATTTGCTATTTTTATTATGTATGCTTACATTCATTCCCACTAAAAACCAGGTATGATTCCACATATCATTGGGGTAAAATTTTAATGGTCTAGATTTTCCGAATTGAACGAGGAATTTCAATGTTTCTCCTCCAACTTTTATAGTAAAAGCAGGATCCATAAAAAATGCACCTCCTTTATTTGCAAGATTGTAATCCGGATAATAATCGGTTGGAAGTCTGGTTGCATAATTCAAATAACCCATTCGGAGTGAAAACGTAAGATTTATATTGGGTCTGGAGAAACCGATATCAGTTTGCAATGCATAACGAAAAATGTCAGTACTTTTAGAATCAATATCTGCATAGCCTCTTCCGAATAATCCGAAAATTTCAAACATCAGATCTTGGTTCAAAGTGTAAAAATAGCCTCCTCCCATTTCATACATGTATTGAGTAGCAATACTTTTAGTTGTAAGATTATTAAATGTACTTTCCAGTGAAACTTCATTATAATCAAAATTACCAATCAATGCTAGGTTATTAGTTACACTCCCTGCAATCTGTAAATTTGAACCTGAACCAAATGAAGCAGATGCATTGAATTGTCCTTTTTCTGTAAACATAGGTGTATTGATACTTGTTGGCATATAAAGCGGCAGCTTGCACCCGCTTAATAATAATGCTGTAATAATGAAAATAATAAATAGTTTGTTTTTTTTCATTCGTTTTATTTTAAAATATATAGTGCCGGGTTATTACCATACATTATGTTTTGAAATTCAAGGTTAATGTTCTCTATAAATATTAATCTTGCCTGAAATATAAACAACCAAGAACATTAAGGCATCTCATTAAATTTTAAAAACTGAACAAAAATAGCCTTTATTTCAATACAAAAAACAGATTGTTAATTTTACATTTAACTAAATAATTTCATCCAAGGGTTGAAAACTATAAAAAAATAAATAATAGCCACAAACCCATAAAGTAATGATATTGATATAGAAATTATTGTAAAAAAATACAATAATTGATTCTTAGTGACTTTGTGGCATATAAAATTAACTCTTGTTTCGCAATAAAAACTACATTAAATAAATCCATTATTCCTCTTTAAAACCACAATTGGCTGTCATTGCGAATAGAGCGAAGCGGAATGAGGAATCCCGGCAAAATTGCAACAGCACTTTTTCTTAGAGCCTTTGTATCTTTGTGGAATAAAAAATTCAATCAATTCAGATTCAGATTCATTATATCATAGCATAGCATTATTGTAATAAGCACTTTTTTCTGCTCTTATTGCTTTATATTTAAACCAGTCGAAACGATTTAAAAAATCAGCAGCACTGCGTGCTCCGCGAATGAACAAATCTACTTTGGCATCGTCTTTTAATCCAAAATCAAGCCAGTTGTGAGAACCTGTATCAATATAACCAATGAGGTGTTTAAAGTCAGGGTTTTTGATCAGAAATTCAAAATCATAGGCAAATCTTGATGTATTAAAAATAGAACCTACTAAACTGAATATTTTATCGTTTTTGTTGATTTCGTTTTTATCATAGCCCAATTTAACGCCAAATGTAGGGGAAGGTGGGATTTTATAATTATCATGAAAAATATCAATGGGGAAATTGGAAATAATACCGCCATCCATAAACAGCACTTCTTGTGGCGTTGAAGTTTGTAATCCTGTTGCCTGATTCCATTTTTCCCATGCTTCAGTTCCGGACGGTATATTCTTTATCCTGAATGGAATAAAGAAAAATGGAATAGACATGGATGCTCGTACAAAATCTGCAGGATTTTGTACATCTGTATTCGAATAAAACAAATCAATCATTTTAGGAAATACAATTTTGCTTTGTGTGGTTATATCGGCAGTTACCAATGCCATTTCGCTCCAATGATCAGGTTTGTTGTATTCTACTTCTGTGTTATCGTTATTGATGAATATTAATTTATTTCCATCTGAAATCCCTTTTTCTCTTAATTCTTTTAAATCTTTATAGTTCTTGATACCTTTTTGTAAAAGCAAATTTGTCAACCATTGATGAAAATTAGTACCGGGGTTTAATCCGAAATCGTCCCTGAAATTATCAACTACCTGTGCGCCTTTTATGGCTAATTTAAATTTACTGGAGTCACTCAGCAATGCATCTATAAAATCACGGGCATCGCTATCGCCATCTACAAAGTCGAATAAATTTTTATTGCACAAACAATCGAGTATCCATTCTGATTTCTCAACATCGCAAGTACCCGCTGCAGCCATTAACATGGTATTAATACTTCCGGCAGAAGTTCCGGCTAGACTCAGAAACCGGATTCCAACCTGTTCTAAAACGTATATATAGCCGATCAGTGCAACGCCCAGCACACCCCCTCCTTCCTGCACTAAATCAACATATTGATTACCCTTCAAATCTTTGATATCAGAAAATCTTTTATCCTTAATTTGCGTTTTTAAATCTTTCAGTATATTGAGTACTGTGCCATTTTCTGTAAATCTTTCTTTTTCCATTTTTTTTAATTTTATTGGTTAATAAAAATTTACTTATTCTATCACTGGTTTTTAACTTTATATGTTTTTATAGTGGGGGTTTATAACTTAAGGATCAGGTTTTACATAAATTGATTGTGGTATTTGATGAATGTAAGATAGATCACAAAATTACATTAAAAGTTAGCTAAAATCTTTTTTGAGTATTGATTTTTATTTTTCAAGTAAGGAAAAAATTAAATCACTCTCTATTCTTTCACAAACGGTTGTAAACCGTAGGATTTATCATCTATATAGATTTGTATAAAATAAAAACCACTGGCTAAAGTAGTAATATAAATACAGGGATTGGAAGTTGAAAGTTTACTACTTAAGATAACTTTTGCTGTGGAACTGAAAAGCTGATAACTCAACCTGCCCTCTCTTTTTAATGAGATACAGAGTAATGATTTAGCAGGGTTGGGATACAGCGTCCATTCTGAATCCTGGCCGATATTCTCGTTTACAGCATTTGGCAATACCGTAACTGTTTGAATGGAAGTATCTTTGGCAATACATTTGGAAGCAATAAGACTTACTGTGTACGCGCCTACAACGGTATATGGATGTATCGGGTTCATATCTGTAGAGGTACTACCATCACCGAAATCCCAAAGATATGTAATTGAATTTGAAGAAGTATTTGTAAATGCAACTTGATTGGAAGCTGAAAATTGAAAGGAAAATCCAGATTGCGGATCGTATTGACCAACATGACAGTTGAGCATGTTATCGTAAAGTATTAGTTTAACTGTATTTCGTATTGCAGCTGCGTCTCCGGCATTTAATGCTGAACTGAAAGGAATCAGTGATGGATCTTTCCTGAAAAAAACGGTATAGAAAGTACAAGCTGCAGCATAAGTACCGGCAATTGTTGGATGACTTTCGTCAGACTGATACAATTCTATAGATGGGAAATCCTGCCTCAACTGATGCCATACCGCACCTACTGGTGACAACAAAGCATGATTACTGTCGGCCATCATACGGTATCTTAGATTCAGAAGACTGTCCATTCCTTCATAAGTGCATACTGGAGGCCAGAAAGCGCAATTGGAAGCATCCCCGTTTTTTCTACCCCAGGTCATATAAAAAACTGTTTCTGTACAGGGGTTAGCAATATGTATGAGACTGTCAAGTATACGGGCATAAGGAAAGACATCTGTTTCCACCTGCCCCGCAGGAAATGAAGGCAACTGACTTTGCTCCTGCAACACAACATAATCCCAGTTTCCGCTGCTGATTTTGCTCGTGGAATTATTATCGCTTACATGTCCTTGTAAGGTAAAACCACCCGGACAATTGCTGTCAAAAATCAGGGTGTCACCCATGGAAGCTGCCACATCAGCAGTCATTTGAGGTAAATTGTTTACATCGGTATAACTGTTGCCCAAAAACAAAACCGTTTTAACCTGGCTTTGACCGAATGTTAGTATACTTAAAAAGAGTGCAAATGATGTAAATATATATTTCATACTTTAAAAATTAAAAAATAATTTGTATAGATAGTAATATTGTGCTTTATTTTATATTTCAAAAAATCAAATGAGGATCAAGAATTAAAGAACAAATGATTCATAGGATGAACTATTGTATGACATGATGCATTTGATCAGTTGGCATATTAAACATTAAGAATACTTTCCCGGTATTTCGTTTGCAAATATAACAATTTATATAAAACAACCAAGTTGATTGATTTCTGCTTCTTTTTAATTAAATTCATCCTGATTCATCAGGATAATATTTTACATGAATAAAAAGAATGCCAAAGGCCGGGAGTTTCGCAACTGCCGGCCTTTTAATTATAAAGTCATATAAAAAAAACTTAGTACAAATTTAGCTCTTTTATCAGCAAAAAGCGAAAATAAAAAATTATAAAAGCTAACCCAATTTAGTTGTGTATGCTTAATTTTCCAACAACAATTAATAAAATTCAAACCTTCATGTAAAATATATTAAATTTCTTTATGAAGCTTAACTGCATCCCAATAAATTTTGTAGATTTGTATCATAAAAAAAACAAATTAAATACCTATGAGATTCCTCTTTAAAATACTGATAACTTCCTTTGCTGTAGTTATTACGTCCTATCTGCTTTCGGGCATACATATACCCGATTTTACTACTGCAATTGTAATAGCCATTGTAATAACGCTATTGAATATCTTCTTGAAACCTTTATTAATTTTATTAACCATACCGGCTACAATATTAACTTTCGGGCTTTTCTTGCTGGTAATCAATGCAGTTATTATTCTTATTGCTTCCAGTCTGGTTGATGAATTTAAAGTGGACAGTTTCTGGTGGGCACTGGCATTCAGCATTATTCTTTCATTGGTAAGTTCTTTGTTAGAATTGCCCGATAAAATAAATTCACGAAAAAACAGACAAATTCAATCATAAAAAACTGATTTCATTCATTTAATTAAAAATATACAGATGAAGAGTAATATAATCACCAATCAATCAGAAATTGAAGCAATTATCAATCAATGCGAAGCATGCTGTATGAGTATGGTTGACGAAAATGGACTACCTTACAATTTGCCTTTTAACTTCGCTTACGAAGACAATGTGTTATTCTTTCATGCAGCTCCATTTGGACGTAAAATAGAGATACTGAAAGCAAAACCGGATGTTTGCATAGTATTCAGTACTGCACATGACCTGCATCATCATAGTATTGATGTTGGTTGCAGCTACAGTATGAAATTCAAAAGTGTGATTGCATTCGGAAAGGCTGAATTCTTCGAAGATATTGAAGAAAAAAAGATTTGGATGAATAAATTTATGCAGAAATATACCCATCGCGATTTTGAATATTCGCTGCCGGCCATCACCAATGTGAATTGTTTTAAAGTAGTAATTGATAAAATAAGCGGGAAAAAAAGAGGATACTAGTGAAGCCGGAAGACCGAAGACCGAAGTGAAAAAACGCAGTAAACTGAGCGAAGAAAAATATTTGCGATGAACGATTAACAATAACAAAGTAAGAAGTAAGTAAAAAAAACTGAAAAAAAAAAGAGAATCTTTATTACAAAATTCTCTTTTTTTTTATTTATTCAACAGTTGGTGTTTCGTCTGTTTTTTTGGTAGTTTTTTTTACAGGTTTTTCATCTGTAATTTCTTCTTTTGCTTTCTTAGCAGGTTTTGGTTCTTTTTCTTCCTTTTGAGCTACAACACCCGGAACGATTTTTTTCTTGTTTTTAGGACGTGATACACCCGATGAACCTAATATAATCTTTCCTCTTTTAGTTTTTTTATCGCCTTTTCCCATGATTTCATTAATTTATGTAGTAATACGTTTGTAAAATATTTTGTAAAATTAAACAAATTAAACCATATTTTCGAAAGTAAATTAATTTTATTTCTGCACGAACAAAAAATGCTAAATTATTTTCATAAATACAACAATATATTTTTAGTTATTTTAGGAATGATTTATGTATTTTACTTATTTGTCATGCTACATTTGATTGTTGATTTTTTTATAATTGCAGATAATCATTAAAATGCTTCTGAAGGAATTACTTCCATTCTTTTGTATTCAAAAAATTTGCTTTCAACTGCTCCCCCATTCTAATTACATGGCTGATCCAGTTAAGTTTAATATCAATGGCTTCTTCTTCCGTTAATTGCCAATGAATACCTGAACGACGTATTTTTTCTGAAAGATAATGTACCGACATTGCTGCCGATACCGACAAATTGAAACTTTCTGTAAAACCATACATCGGTATTTTTACATATGCATCCGCATGCTGTAGCGCAATTTCAGATAATCCTTCCCTTTCTGTTCCAAAAACCAGTGCTATTTTCCGATCAATAGGCAAATCCTCAATCAACAGATCATTTTTATGAGGCGAAGTTGCCACAATTGTATACCCTTTATCCTTTAATACCTTGTATGCATCCAGCGTATTGTGTCCGTTTGTATTGTATCTGTTCATATTCAGCCATTTTGCTGAACCCAGTTCAACATCCGGATTAATTTCGTAGGGATTACGGTTTTCGATAATATGAACATCCTGAATGCCAAAGCAATCACAAGTTCGCAGTACCGCACTTGCATTCTGCGACTGAAAAATATCTTCCATTACTACAGTAAGATAGCGGGTTCGGTTTAATGCAATTTCATCCAATCTTACTATTTTGTTGTCAGATACAAAACCGCAAAGATAAGTGTACATTTCTTTTTTTTGCTCCGGATTAAGTTCTATCATAGGGTATAGTTTATGGTTAATGGTTTTTAAGTCTGAAGTCTGAAGTCCGAAGACCGAAGACCGAAGTCAAAAAAGCTCAGAACACTGAGCAAAATAGAAGTATTGGTTATCAAATTATCAGTTGCTTTTTTGTTATCAAATTATCAAATTATCATGTTCTTATTATCTTATTATATTATTATCATATCATCACATAAATCACTATATTTTCAAAACAAACCTGTATGGCAACAACGCATCTTCTTTTGCATACCCAACTCCTATTCTTGTACTTACCATAATGTTTTTTTTGTTTATTTGAATATGCCTGTCTTCTATCCAGATTTGATTGCCCTGTAAATCCAATCCTGTATTTGAATAATGAATGCCCAATGCTTTGGTAACTTTGCCGGGACCATTGATGGGATATTTCTGTAAATCTCTCTGATTATAACGATCAGTCATTTTTTCCAATCCTTCTAAAGGTTGTATACCTCTTATTAAAACAGCATGAGGGATTCCAATTTTGTTGGTTACCACATTAAACAATGAATACATTCCGTAACATAAATAAACATAGGCAATACCACCTTCTCTATACATGATTTCAGTGCGTTTTGTAAGCCTGTTTCCAAAAGCATGTGATGCTTTATCCGTGATTCCTTCGTAGGCTTCAGTTTCGGTTATTATTCCGGTTGTAATTACTCCATCAAAGTTTGTGCACAGACATTTCCCTAACAAATCCTTAGCGATTTGCACAACGTTTTCCTGTAAATAGTAAGCCTTGTTCAATTTCATGGTTAATGGTTACTGGTTATTGGTTACTGGTTACTGGTTATTGGTTACTGGTTATTGGTTAATAGTTAATGGTTAAGTTGTTAGAAGTTCGAAACGGGTGTGTAAAGTATTATCAATTTTAAATCAACTCCCCCATCGATATTGCATTTCTCCAACTTTTGAAATTTTATCATTGTCGAGCAACCATTGAAGCACTTTTAAAATTTTATCTTCGTCAGCTTCAATTTCGTTTACCATTTCTTCAATGGTAGCTTTTTTATCTTTTAAAAGTGGTTTTATTTGTTCCAATATATTGTTAAACTCGTATTCGTTGAGTTCCATTTTATTGCGTTCGATACAAATATCACAATTACCACAACGTTTACTTTTGGTTTCCCCAAAATATTCAAGTAAAAACTGATGGTGACATTTTGTTTGAGTGTCAACATATTCTTTCACTGCTTCTTTGCGGTTGAATGCATTTGTTTTACGAAATTCATAGGTTTCTTTTGATAGAAAAATAGCGTCAGGATTAATTCGTTCAATGGAATAGGTAATGTAAGGCTTATTTTTTTGAGGAATATAATTCAAAACCTGCATTTTTACCAATAAATTCAGCATTTTTTGAACCTTTTCAACAGTACTGTTGCTGCGTTTGGCAATTTCCATTTCACTGATTTTAACAAAATCAGCAAATACACCTCCATATGAACGCAATATGATTTTGATAAAATTATCAGTGGATGGATTTTCAATCTGAAAACGGTATAAATCTTCTTTACCAACAGTAAAATGCAATACCGAAGACTGATTCGGGTCTTCGTTGAGTACAATGTAGCCTTCTTTTTCAAGAAATTTCAACGAATTGTAAGTGGTCATCAAATTCAAACGGAACTGGTCACAAAAATCGCGTAAATCAAAATCATAACTCTGGTCTTTGCCACTACCTTCGGTTATCTGAAAATAGTTTCCCAAAGCATTGTATACATTTTTAATATATTCTTTTTCGGGATAGGCATTCTGAAAATTTTGATCAAGTGCCAATACATCAGCATTATCAAATAGAATTACAGCAAAAGAATCCTGCTCATCCCGTCCTGCTCGTCCTGCTTCCTGAAAATAAGCTTCCAATGTATCGGGTAAATCAATATGAACTACAAAACGCACATCCGGTTTGTCAATTCCCATTCCAAAAGCATTGGTAGCAACGATAACACGGTTGGAATTATTCATCCACAACTTTTGTTGTTCGTTGCGGATTTTACTTTCGAGACCGGCATGGTAATAACCTGTTTTAATACCTTTTTTATTGAGATAGTTGGCGATTTCAACTGTTTTTTTACGACTTCTTACATATACAATACCGGTTCCTTTTACTTTGTTTATAATCCGAATCAAACGGGTTAGTTTATCTTCGGATTTGATCACAAAATAAGTAAGATTTTTACGTTCAAAACTTTTCTGAAATACATTTTTTTGATGGAATTCCAGTTTGTTTTGAATATCCTCCACCACTTCAGGTGTGGCTGTGGCTGTTAGTGCCAGTAAAGGAACATTTTGCAAAAATGCTTTTATATCGGCAATTTTCAAATAAGGAGGTCGGAAATCGTAGCCCCATTGCGAAACACAGTGCGCTTCATCAACGGCGATCAGGCTGACTTTCATCTTTTTGAGATGTTCTTTAAAAACATTGGTTTGCAAACGCTCGGGTGAAACATACAATAGTTTAATATCACCATATACCGAATTATTGAGTATTATTTCAATTTCATTGGGATGCATTCCAGAATAAATGGCTTTAGCGTTGATACCTCTTTTGTTAAGATTTTCCACCTGATCTTTCATCAGTGCTATCAAAGGTGAAATTACGATACAAATACCGGGAAGTAACATAGCCGGTACCTGAAAACACAATGATTTACCACCGCCTGTAGGTAGCAATGCAAGCGTATCGTTCCCATTCAGAACAGATTGAATGATCTCTTCCTGCATCGGACGAAATTGACTGTAACCCCAGTATTTTAATAATATGGTCTTTAATGGCAAAATGTGTGGTATTAATAAGTTTTTACGAAGATAATATTTTTTATGATGCAATTAAAAAATTTAAAAATAAATGTGATGGAATGCTTATTCAGTTCATTTTATTTCTACTTTTGAAAGAAATAAAAATCACACAATTTTAATTTTATATGAAAAAATTCATACCATGTTTACTGTTTATATTTGCATTCAGCATTTTTTTTGTTAACAGCCAATCATTGAAAGTGATTACTTTCAATTTAAGATACGACAATCATTCAGATGGTGAAAATGCATGGCGATTCCGTAAAGATAAAGTTAAAGAAATGCTTCAATTTTATGATGCTGACATTATTGGTATTCAGGAAGGTTTATCTCAACAAGTTGCTTTTCTTGACAGTTGTTTGCCTTTATATAATTATGTCGGAATCGGCAGAGATGATGGAAAGATCCTTGGAGAATACAGTGCTATATTTTATAAAAAAGACCAATTTGAAATCTTACAAACCGCTACTTTCTGGCTTTCGGAAACACCGGATACTATTTCCATGGGCTGGGATGCAGTATGTAATAGAATTTGCACTTATGTATTGCTTAAAAACAAAAATACCCATCAAAAATTATGGGTTTTCAACACCCACTTCGATCATATCGGTGAAAAAGCTCAACAACAAAGTGCTCTTTTGCTTATTGAAAAAATAAAAATACTGAATAAAGAAAAGTATCCCATTGTTTTGATGGGTGATTTTAACATGACACCGGAAAAAGCTCCTATTCAATACATTTCAAATATATTAATGGATACAAAGTATTTATTCAAAGGCAACAATGATGCGAACGAAGGCACGTTCAATGCATTTGAGTTTTGCAAACCGGTAACTTCCCGAATTGATTATATTTTTGTTTCAGGATTTAATGTAAATAAATACAGAATATTGACAGATTCGTACCAATGCAGATATTTGTCGGATCACTTGCCTGTGTATGTGGAGTTGAATGAAAAATAATGATTAATGGTTATTAGTGAATAGTGAATAGTGAATAGTGAATAGTGAACAGTTAATGGTTAATGGTTAATGGTTACTAAGCTTTAGCTTAGTCCCGAGCTACAATTTCTTACGAAGTATGGTTGCTGAGCGAAGTCGAAGCATGGTTGCTGAGCGAAGTCGAAGCATGAGTTAGAAATTGTTATTCGGGAATGGTTAATGGTTACAAACTATTCACTGTTTTTTGAACAAATTATTTGCAGTTTCTGAGAAAATTTATTCAGCTAAAACGGAAAATATTTTTTATACCTTTCTTGCAAGTCAGAAAAAGTTATTCTGTTTTTATTTTGATATTGCATATCTATGTGTTTTAAAATCTTTGGATTGGTGAAATTTTTCATGTTTTTTTAAACTGAAAATATCGTAAATAAAAAGATTCATTCGGACTTCTCATCCTAATTTTTTTTAAAAGAAAATCATTCTCTACTTTAATTAAGATTTGAGCATACAAAATTTGTGTTTCTACATTTTTTCATCTGCTAATGATAAAATAACCATATTTCGACAAGCTCAATAACCATATTTCGACAAGCTCAATAACCATATTTCGACAAGCTCAATAACCATTCGACAAGCTCAATAACCATTATCCAATAACGAAAAACTAACTATTTCAAATCCTGCCATTTGAAAATTGGATTATTTTTAAATTTATGATATATAAGTTATTACGTAAGTAGTCATATCGTTGATTAACGTTTTAATAAGAGATAACCCTTAATAAAATGTTATATTTAAAGGGTTTACTCCTATACCTTTTTATAGTTTACCCTCTAAAGTAATAACCTTCTATCCATTACTTTTGTTGCAGAAAAAATATTCATCAACTAGTTTTTAAAACAACAAATTTGAAGAATTCCATAAATTACTTAACATTTTTATTTTCAAAAAATCGCAAAAGCGGGATTTTTTTGCAATATGCAAAAGCAAGAAAGCTGTGCATCCATTTCAAGACTATCTGCTTCCAAAAGCATTTTTTTACTACCTATTGCGCTCAATCCGGAGTGCGTTTTATATATTTTATATCTAAAATATCATATCCCTGTTTATATATATTTTTATTTTTTATCCTTCTTAAATTTCAACATTATGACTAGTCATGACAGTTGATTCATAAATTTTAAGGAAAGTCTGCAAGAAATGCCTTACGGCAAACAAATCAGTCTGGTGCTGAAAATTTCATTTCGATCGTAGTCGATTATGAAAAATTGTCACTGCTGTTGTATAAAACAACGTTCAGCTTAGCTGAAACACAAATAAAACAGCAGTAGCAAATATAAATCTGATCAATAAAATATTCAATAAATGGAATTACCAGATAATAGAATAAAAGTTCAGAAGATGGTTCTTTTTAATACAGAACTAGGCTATAGCTATTCAGTGCGAGCACCTTAGTTTATTATCGGCAATAATGTTTCAAATTCTACTCAATATTTTTTAAAACACTAAATATCATATTAATTATCTTAAACAAAAAATCATGAAAAAAATTTTATTTTTATTATTTGTGTTGCTATTTGCAACAACAAGTATGTGGGCACAAACAATTTATCAGCTATCACCTTTCGCGGGACACACATCACTTACTGTAACAGGTATTAATGATAACGGCATGGTAGTTGGTTATTCCTCTAG
Organism: Bacteroidales bacterium; assembly: GCA_038204725.1. Taxonomy (GTDB): domain Bacteria; phylum Bacteroidota; class Bacteroidia; order Bacteroidales; family JACABE01; genus JACABE01. Next base: position 58,579 of record JBBRCQ010000015.1, read on the forward strand.
TTCTTCCGTAACAATAGGCTTTAAATGGACAATATCCGGAGGGATGGTCGCCATAGGAACAAACCAATTTCCAAGAGCTGTTAACAACAATGGAATGATTGTAGGTGACGGTCCAAACGGAGCATCGGTGTATTGGCTACCTAATAGTACAATACCAGTAGCTATTGCTGCAGCAGGCACCAATGGTGGAGGAGCATTTGGCATCAATGACAACAACATAATAGTTGGACGCACTGGATCACTAACTCCGACCAGAACAAAACAGGGATATTTGTGGGATTATACTACCAATACTCTGACATTAACTGGCGGACAAGAAGCGCATGACATCAACAATTCAAATGAAGTTGTTGGTCATCAAAGATTTCGCTGGACTTCGCCTGGACCTCTAACGATAATATCAGGAGTTGCTGCTGACACCTGGGGTCAAGCTTTTTCCATTAATAATTCTGGTGTAGTAGTGGGGTTTTTAGGAAATACAGGTGGATTCTTGCAACTAACTGCAGGAGGATCAGTCACACCTTTAGGTACACTGGCTCCTTATCTTAAAAGCTATGGAATGTCTATTAACGACAATAATCAGATTGTCGGTGATTTTGATTATGGAACAGCAGCCTTTATATATCAAGCTGGAACCATGACCAACTTATCAAATTATATAAACAAGCCAAACTGGGTTTTTAATTATGCTACAGGCATTAATAACAATGGCTGGATAATCGGTACAGGTAAATATAATGGGCAAAATGCAGCATTTGTATTCGACCCGAAACCTGTAATTCCAACGCCAATTACAACCTTAGGAACACCAACTTCTTCCGCTTGCGGAACATTGGATGTACCTGTTACCGTTAAAAATTTTAATGCTGTAGGCGCAATTTCGTTGGCATTAAATTATGATCCTGCTGTATTATCTTATCAAAGTGTTACTCTTAATTCTGCAATTTCTAATGCAATTCCAATTATACCTAATTTAGGACAATTTAGACTTGGATATTTGGGGTCAACCGTTACACTTCCTGAAGATGCAGTTTTATTTACCCTACATTTTAACGTGCTACCTGCTGCAACGGGAGGTAACACTACCCCTCTGACGTGGAGCACTGTTCAAGGAGAATGTGAATATGCAGGACCAGGTGGAGTTCCAACGTATGTCAGCACCTTTGTAGATAAAACATTGACAATTCCTACAAGACCTGTTAAAAATACAAATACAGGACTGGAGTATTGTACAATACAGGCTGCTATAGATGGAGCTTCAACTGGCAACACTATTACAGTTGCTGCAGGTACTTATGCAGAGAATATAATCGTGAATAAATCACTTACCATCCTTGGTCCCAATGCCAGTGTTAATCCATGTGGTGGCACCCGCGTTGCTGAAGCAATTGTTGTACCTAAGACAAATGCAGTTGGAAGTGGAGAGATATTTCATGTAACTGCAACAGGGGTTACAATTAATGGATTTACTATTGATGGAGACAATCCTCTTTTAACAAGTGGTGTAACAAATACAACAGGTGCTGATTTGAATGCAGCAGAAGGTGTAACCATTTATGTTGATAATGTTAATAATCTAACAGTTTCAAATAATATATTCCAGAATCTATCATACTTCGGCGTATCATTATTTGGAGCCACATACAGCGCTCCGGCAACAAGTGGGCACATTATAAGTTATAACAAGTTCCAAAATCTTGGAACTTACAATGACCCAGCTCCGGCTGCTACAAATATCAATTTCTGGGGTGGTGGCGTTCTGCTTTACAACGGACAATACGCTGCTATTAACAACAACTGTATGACTAATGTAAGAATTGGCATACAAACTGGTAATTTCCATGCACTTAACCCAGGTGCTACTACGTATCAGGTATTCGATAACAATACAATTCAGGTACGTCGGGTTGGTATTTTCTATAACCTGCATACTGGAGGTGGTGTTGTGCCTTTGACATTATCAAATAATACCATTACAGCCCTTGAGAATTCCAATGAATCAGGTTGGAAGGGTATCGTTATGGCCTCATTGTCGGATGTTTCGGGGATAGCTTCAGGCAATATGATTGATGGTGCCGGTATGACAACCAAACCATCAACTGGTATTGAAGTTTGGAATGTAAAGAACGATGCTCCTGCCTTTATAAGTGGCGGAACTATTGAAAATGTTGATATTGGTGTATTCTTGAATAACTATGAAGGATATAGCAGCAATGCTGCTGATGGAGCTCATGCTACCCTCAGTAATATTGCAATTACCCCCAATACCAATGGTACTGGTATTCGTTTATTAGATAGTCCGAGTAGTACAACTCATGCTAATGTTCAACTGACAATTGGTGCTGCTGTATCGGTAAACGACGGAGCAAATGGCTTGGTTGTTGAAAATGCCAGTGCAAAGGTAATTTCACCACTTGGAAACCTTGCATTTAATACTCAAACAGCCAAATACATCAAACTGATTGGCAATGCCAATGACATTGATGCTACTGCTGTTTTGTTTGACACTAAGCTGGGATCAGCAATGTCGCTGGCAGAATTGTTTGTCACAGAAGACAAAATCGACCACAAAATCGACTTATTAACTTTAGGTTTTGTAACCGTAAAGGCAAATAACGACTATGTAACTGTTAACAGTTTTGTTGCGCCGAATACCGCTCCTTTGATCCAGCGTGGTATAGATGCTGCTTCAGCTGGATTTACAGTGAATGTGGCTGCAGGAACATTTAATGAATATAACATTAATGTCAATAAAGCAGTTATAGTTAGAGGAGCAAATGCAGATCTAGCCTGGGGTAGTCGGTTAGCAGAGAGTAAAATACAGGATGCAGCAGGTGGATATACACTTTTCAATGTGCAATCTGATGGCGTAACCATCAACGGTTTCGAAATAACCGGGCCTTACTCAAACAACGCAATACATGATGAAAATCACAGTAATGTGAGTATTATATTTAATAATCTCCATGATATTGGCAACTTGCGTGGTTCAAGTAGTATTAGGGCTATACACTATATACTTAATACTAATGGTGGGTTCTAAAAATTCATTTTTCAACTTTTCATAGACACAGATTAGAACCCATTTAAATCTGTGTTAAAAAATCAGAACAATATTACAACTATTTTTTAATTTATATTCAAATAAATCAAGTTTTTTTCATTTTAATTTGCAATTAACTAACTAACTAACTAACTAACTAACTAACTAGATAATTAACTGACTAACTAACTAACTGTCTAGAACACTTATCGTAATAGAACGAATTACAACTGCATTACGTTTTACATTATCAGAATTTACTATAAACTGGGTCGAGAACTTGGCGGTTATTCATAATCTGTGTTTTGATAACACTGCTACCGTGTTGCAGTTAACAATAGGTCCCCCGCAGGTGTGAAAACCGTGCACGACGAAATATTTCGCCAGTCGACCGGTCTTATTTTCGGACAATCCTCGGGTCGCTCGCGTTTCATCACCCAAAATCAGTCTGATTTTTCTCCAAAAGACTTCCGTGAGCGTAGCCGGCTGATGGGACATGCACAACTCAACAAGGAGCATTTCGAGAACTCAAATGGCATAATTTTTGGAGGAGAAAACTCGCCGGTCGGACCGGGAAGAAGAGGAAAAAGGACGACGAGTAACGATGCATATGGTGCCGGCATCGACTACCAACAAGCAACTGCTCATCAAAAACGGGATCTGTTTCAACCGACAGACGGCTTCAGACTCGGCTACATTGATAGCGCCGTCAGAGGAGACGCATCGCCGCGATATTCGGATAAATCGAGGAAAATAAACAAGTTCGATAGCTATCAAAATGGAGCGTTAGAGGCCGGAAGTGAGCCTGTGGACGAGGAGTGGGAAGAGTACTCAGGAAGAGGAAAACGACAGCGCAAGAAACGACAAAAACGGAATTCACGGTACGAAAAAAACGTCAAACTCCAACAAAGCATTTTATAAATTTAGAATCTACAAAAATGTAAAACGCAAATCTATCATATTTATAATTATAATTTATACTATAAATTCAATATTTTGAATTATATTCAATTAAATTACATTAATATCATAAATTAGATATTCTGAATATTTTAAATTATAATTTAACCAATTTATGTAAATATATATATATATACTGTACATAATATAATAACATATTC
>JBBRCQ010000016.1:0-62724 GCA_038204725.1 Bacteroidales bacterium
TACGGTTGATATTAAGACTACTTTAACGAAAGACGATCCGCGTTATCTTGGTAATTTCAATGCTGACGTTGCCCTTCCTTATGAAGGAAAGGATTCAGAAAGCATTAAAATGAAGTTCTATTTTGGACCCAACCATTACAACACACTGAAACAGTACGATCTTTCGATGGAAAGCCTGATCAATCTGGGGTATGTCGTTATCCGGCAGGTCAATCAGTGGATTATTATTCCAACTTTTAATTTTTTGCGAAATTACATTGACAACTTTGGAATTATCATTTTGTTGCTGACCATCTTTATTAAACTCCTGATTTTTCCATTTACCTATAAATCCTACCATTCACAGGCTAAAATGAAAGCCCTGAAACCGGAGATTGATGAGATCAATGAGAAATTCGGTAAGGAAAAAGCAATGGAGAAACAGCAGGCAACGATGGCTTTGTATAAAAAGGCGGGCGTGAACCCAATGGGCGGTTGTTTGCCCATGTTGTTCCAGTTCCCGGTATTGATTGCTATGTTCTTCTTTTTCCCTACATCGATAGAATTGCGGCAGGAAAGTTTTCTATGGGCAACCGATTTATCATCGTATGATTCAATCATGACCTTACCATTCACTATACCATTCTATGGAAGCCATGTGAGTTTGTTCTGTTTGCTGATGACCATTACCACCATTATTTCAACTTACTTGAATTCGCAGACACAGAGCACGGCGGCAATGCCAGGCATGAAGACCATGATGTACATTATGCCGGTCATGTTCCTGTTTATCCTGAATGGTTACGCTTCAGGTCTTAGCTATTACTATTTCCTCGCGAACGTGATCACCATTGGTCAAATGTACGTCTTCCGATTTATGGTCGATGAAGATAAAATAAGGGCGCAGATACTCGTCAACAAGAAAAAGCCGGTCGTGAAATCCGGTTTCCAGAAGAAACTGGAAGATATGGCGAAACAAAAAGGTGTGCAACCCCGAAAATAATTAAACAAAAAATGCTGCTCATGAGCAGCATTTTTTGTAAATTGTTGTTTGTAAACTAATAACAAAAATCATGTATCAATACAAAGCAATTATTCAAAAAGTGATTGATGGCGATACAATGGAAATCGACATTGATCTGGGACTTTCAGTTTGGATCAGAAATGAAAGAATCCGGCTGAACGGTATAGATACTCCCGAAGTATATGGAGTAAAAAAGGGTTCACCTGAATGGGAACTTGGCAACCGGGCTTCTGAATTTGTTAAAAAGCTCGTTAACGAAAAACAAGAAGCGACAGTTGAAACTTTCAAAGACAAAAAAGAGAAATTTGGCCGTTACCTTGCCAATGTTTATATCAGGATTAATCCGGAAGAATTAATCGGATTAATTGATATCAGAACGCATGGAGATTGTTATTGTCTGAATGATATTCTGGTTCGCAAAGGTTTAGCTGTAAGGTATATGATCTGAAAAAAAAGATCTTCTCAAGATGAATTTGGGACGATTATTTCTGTAGATGCAAGGTAAATTTACTCGCTTTCCTGCGGAAAATTATCTATTCTATTCACGAAAATGCCATATTTTTTCATTCTCCTTATCAATGAATCACGGGTAATTCCCAGAATTTCAGCAGTTTTCTTCTGGTTGTAGTTTTTTATTTTGAGCGCTAAGCGAATTAAATTTAATTCGTTTTCCTCTAAATTAAAATAAACTTTATCCTTATGAGATTCAGGTTCAATGCTAATCTTTGCCTGAAAATCATTAATTGTCAATGATTCATTTTTACAAAGAATAATAGCTCTTTCAGCCATATTCCGCAATTCCCTGACATTGCCGGGGAACGAATAATTTTTCAGCATTCTGACTGTTTCTTTATCAATGCCTGAAATTGGTTTATTTAGTTTTTTGGCAAATTCGGTGATGAAATGATTCAGCAAAGGTTCTATATCGTCAGGCCGTTCTCTTAAAGGTGGAATATGAATGTGTATAGTATTGAGCCGATGCAGTAAATCCAAACGAAATTTTTTCTGTTTGATTAGTTTTTCAACATCATGATTGGTAGCTGCAATGATGCGGAAATCAGTAGCAATTGGTTCTGTTTCACCAACTCGGGTAATTGTTTTTTCTTCAATGGCCCGTAATATTTTTGCCTGAAGATTAACAGGCATATCAGCAATTTCATCCAAAAACAAAGTACCTTCATTGCTAACTTCGAAAAAACCTTTCTTATCAGCAATTGCACCGGTAAACGATCCTTTTTTATGTCCAAAAAATTCACTTTCCAGAAGGGTTTCGCTGATGGCACTGCTATTTACAGCACAAAAGATATTGTCCTTTCTGGCACTTTCATAGTGAATGATCCGTGCAATATTTTCTTTGCCGGTTCCGCTTTCACCGGTTATTAAAACACTTGTATCCTTGTATTTTGCTGCTGTCATGGCCATTTCCAAAACGTCTATTATTTGATAGCTTTCACCGATAAAATCACGTTTGATTTTATCCTGAAGTGCTTTTGAAATTAAAGAATTCTTTTCTTCGAACTTCCTTATTGTACGTTGAAGATCAATGAACTTTTTGGTCCTCTGAATGGCAATCTGTATATCCACATGCCGGAATGGTTTTTTAAGATAATCAATAGCACCGCTTCTTAATGCTGTAATCACGGTTTCCATATCTCCGTGGGCCGAAACAATTATTACTTCCAATTTTGGATAGGCAATCTTAACCTCCTTTAAAATATCCAATCCACTGATCCCTTTTAAACGTACATCAAGGATTAACAAATCAATATCGTTTGATTTCAATATTGTACGTCCCTTGTGTACATTGTTTGCCGTAAATGAAATATAACCCTGATTCTGAAGAAATTCTTCAATTTCTTCAGTGAAATTTGGTTCATCATCTATAACCAAAACTTTCATTTGCGCATTTAAGTTCAAATTTTCATTTTGTGTTGGGCTATTCGATATGATTGACATTTTCTTATTTTTTTAGGTTGGAAATATTGGCCGGAATTCTAATTATAACTGTGGTTTCTTTATGTACTTCACTTTGAATTTCAATTTCTCCATTTAATTCTTTGATAATTCCATACGAGATTGATAACCCCAATCCGGTCCCATCGCCTGGTGCTTTAGTCGTATAAAAAGGCAATAGAATTTTATCTATTTCTTCTGGCTTAATGCCTATGCCATTGTCTTTAACTTCAATAAATATATGACCGTTGATAAGCTTGGTCGATATTTTAATTTGCTTATTGAAAATTTTGCCAAGTTTTTTCTTTTTTTCTTCCAAAGCATCTTTCGCATTAACTAACAGGTTAACCATGACTTGTTCAAAACGATGTGAATTACCCTTTAACCGGGGTAGTTCATTTCCTATCATAAAGTCAAGCTTGATATCTTTGTGATTCATTTGTTCTGAAATCATTGAAATACTGTTTTGGATACTTTTATTTACATCAAATTCTGATTGGTCAAAATCATCCTGATCTCTTGAGAATGTTCTGACATGATCTATTATGGTTTTTATTCTTGATATATTGTCAAATACTTTGTTTATTTTATTTTTAAGATATGTTTCGTTAATTGATTTATTTTCAATTGAATAGATGATATTGTCAATTGAGAGCGAGATTGTATTTAGAGGTTGATTTATCTCATGGGCCATCCCAGTTGCCATCTCACCGATTCCGGTCATTCTTTCAGAATGCCTTATCTGCTTTTCAAGGAGTTTCCTTTCCGATATGTTTCTCACATCTGCCATGAATGCTTTTAAAACTCCATTTTGTCCTTTTATTTGAGTTGAACTTACTTCACCTATAAACTCACTTTTATCGATTCGGTTCAGTTTAATTTCAATATTCTGAATCAATCCTTCACGGGTTGTCGTTCTGCATATTTTTACCAAGTCCCTTTGTGATGTTTTTGGAATAAACTGTATAAAATGCATTCCTGCAATTTCTTTGCAGCCTTTGTTTCCCAACAATTTGATCGCTACATTAGAGGCTTCAGTGATCCTTCCTTCCAAATCGATGATTATAATTCCATCCGGAGAAGTTCTAAGTAACGAGTGATACATTTCTTCAGATTCTTTAAGAGCGATTTGGTTGGCCTCAAGTTCTAATTTGGATTTTTCCAACGATTCCTTACTTGCTATAAGATTTCTTTTTTGTTGGTCAAGTTCCAGAAATATTTTGACCTTGCTTATAAAAATGGCTTTGTGTACCGGTTTTGTCAGGTAATCAATTGCGCCATTGTCATATCCTTTAAACATTTGTATTTCATCAGAGTAATAAGAAGTCAGGAATATGATGGGAACAAGGTCTCTGTTTGGCAAATTTTTGATTCTCATTGCCAGTTCAAACCCGTCCATGTCAGGCATTTGAATATCAAGCACAGCCAACGCGAAATCATTTTCTTTGATTAGTGAAAGAGCATCATTCCCTGATGAAGCGATAAAAATATTGGCATCGATATCCTTTAAAATGGTTTTTAATAATGAAAGGTAGTAGATGTCATCATCTACAATCAGAATTTTGGATGTTGAGGTGTTCATCTGATATAATTTATTTATGTTATTAATTTACCTCTGATTTACCTGTAATGCCCATATTTTTTCGCACAGGTGTGCGATTTTTATACTTGAAAATACCTATTAAAAAATCAATACTAAATGCCTTAATTAAGATTGGTTCTTTATGAAGTGGTTTAAATCGCTGATTATAAGTTCTGTACTCCATGGTATTTCATTTCAATTGAATATGTGATTAGCTCTTGGTATGCTGTTTGAAATTGCAAATGCATCTTGTCGGTGGATTTTCTGCAATTTGATTGTGCTTATTTATAATAGTACAAATCTGATTCGAAAAAGTTCGGTGACAATTTCAAGTTCTTATTTCTATTGGTTGTGTTCGAAAAATAGTTTCGCTTAAAAATGGCCAGAAGTGAACGATTTAAAAGAATACAAAAAGCAGATGAAAATTGAAAGTTCTATATAGTTTGAAGTTTAATTATTGGTTTTAAGATCAATAATTCGATGAATAAATTATGTGGAGATGATTGGGAAAGAGAGAGATGTTTATTCAAAAAATTATGATTTTAAAACGCAATAAAATGAAAACAATTTACGAAAATGTAACAAAAAAGCTATCCTTGTTTGCCATTTGTATCTTTTTTTCGATGGTAAGTTTTTCTGCAACGTACTATGTAAGCAATGCAGGAATCGACACAAATAATGGACTGTCAGAAACAAGTTCATGGAAAACTTTGGCTAAAGTAAATGCTGCAACATTATTAGCAGGAGATGTGGTGAAGTTTAAATGTGGTGATTCATGGTTCGGTACATTGACCCCCCAAAGAGCTACCATTTCTTATGGAGCTTATAGCACAGGCGCAAAACCAATTATCAGTGGTTTACAGGCAATTACAGGTTGGACTAATTTAGGTAATGGAATTTATTCAGCGCCAACAACAGCATTAAACACATTAAATATAGTTACAGTTAATGACGTTCTGACTGCAAAAGGCAGATATCCGAATACTGGTTATTTATCTTATGAAACCCATTCAGGAACAACTTCAATTACAGATAGCCAACTTGCAGCATCACCAAGTTGGACTGGGGCAGAGGTTGCCGTTAGATCGTATGCCTGGACCTTGGAATCAAGAACAATAACAAATCACAGCGGTTCGTCCTTAACCTTTTCTGCATTGGGTGATGAACCTACAAACGGTTACGGTTACTTTTTTCAAAATGATTTGAAAGCATTGGATTTACAAGGTGAATGGTGTATAAAGAATGGCACATTTTATATGTTTTTCGGAACTCAAAACCCAACAAATTTCACAGTAAAAGTTTCAGTTTTAAATAATCTGATTTATACTTATGGAAAGGCTGCTATTGCAATCGACGGACTGAATTTTCAGGGTGCAAATTTGGAAATACTCAATCTGCTAAGTGCAACATCAACCAACAATAAGATTACAAATTGCGATATAGAATATGGTTTAAAGGGAATCTGCGCACAGGGACCTTACCTGACAATTGAAAACAATACTATTTCAGATTGTATTGGTTATGGCATTTTTACTACCGGAACAAATGATATTATAAGAAATAACACAGTTGCAAATATTGGTTTACCTATGGGGGTTGAAGCAACCAGAGAAGCCGGATGCGGAAATGGAATTAATAGTTACGGAAGTTCATCAATCGTTGAATATAACACCATTCGCAATGTTGGTTATGATGGTATTGATTTCAGGGGTACAAATACCTCTATCAATAACAATTTTATTGATGGATTCTGTAATATCCTTACGGATGGTGCTGGTATTTATACAGCCAATCAGACTCTTACCGGATCATTCATAAGAGATAATGTTATTGTAAATGGAATAAGTAGTCTGGCAGGAACCACTTTAACTGAATCTGCAACAGTTGGAATTTACCTCGATGAAGGAGTTAATTCATTTACTGTTTCCGGTAATTCAGTTTCTAATATAGATGGGTTCGGAATATTTTTGCATGGCGCCAAAACAATCAATGTAACAAACAATACGGTATATAATTGTTCAAAATATCAGTATTTGATGGCTCCACATACAAGCACTTCCGTTTTTTCGGGTATCAATATTACAGATAATATTTTTGTGGCAAAAGAATTAGGTCAGCGTACACTTAGATTCTTTTCTTTACAAAATGATCTGAATTTTGGAACAGCTAACGGAAACATATATGCCAGACCTATCGAGGATAATTTAACTTTTAACATTGATACTTATAATGCCCCAGCAACTCCTTATAATCTGGCAGGTTGGAAAACATTGTCCGGATTTGATGCAACAAGTACCAAATCACCAATTGTTATTACCAATACAAGTCAATTTCAATATGAATCTAATACGTCAAAAATCGCCAAGACAATTACTTTAACTTCTCCCATGGTTGATATGAAAGGGATAAAATACGCAAGTAGCGTAGTTATACAGCCTTTTAAGTCAATAGTATTAATGAAAGATTTAACTGCTGACATTACCCTTCCTATAGTTACTGCATTCACGATTCCGACAACGTCAACCTCACTGACGGTTTCTATATCTACTTATACAGCAACTGATAATATCGGGGTTACAGGTTATCTTCTAACAGAAACAAATTTTACTCCATCATCAGCTGCTGCTGGATGGTCATCAACTAAACCAACTAACTTTGTTTTCTCAACAGTTGGTTCAAAAACACTTTATGCCTGGGTAAAAGATGCAGCTGGCAATGTTTCTGCATCACTTAACGGTGCTGTTATCATTTCTTCGTCGGTTGCCACTACTTTCACAATTACAGGACCAACCTCTGGAAATATAAACAGTATTTCGGGTAATTTCACTGTTACCCCTAATCATTCGTTTACCGGAACAATTACGATCATTCCATCAGGAGCAGGAAGTGCTGGCCTTTCAGCAAAAGTCCTTGCATTCTCAAATTCTTCTGCTGCTCAGGTATTTAGCATCACCACAGCCGTTGCTGGTAGTATTGTTTTGACGCCAACCAACAATGGAGGACTTATTAATCCGGCTAATCTTGCATACACCGTTAACGCTGTTATACCTGGCGCTCCAACTTCAGTTATTGCAACTGCTGGAAACGCAACTGCTTCAGTTACTTTTGTAGCTCCAGCTAATAATGGCGGTTCCTCGCTTACTGGTTATACTGTCACTTCAATTCCTGCAGGTGGAATTGATATCAATTCCGGATCAACTTCACTTACACATTCAATTACCGGATTAACAAATGGCGCCTCCTATATATTTACCTCTGAGGCTACGAATTCAGCCGGAGCCTCTGTGGCTTCAGCTTCTTCAAACTTGGTGATCCCCTTTGCATCAGATATAAATACCTTTTCGAAACAGATTTCTGCAGGAATGGATGATGTTGAAGAATCTACTACAGGATTTATTTATTATGGCAGTTCCGATATTGAACTTGTTTATGATTCTTATAATTCGCAAGGAAATCAGATTGTTGGATTGCGATTTAATAGTATTGCTATTCCATCAGGTGCAACTATCACAAATGCATATATCCAGTTTACCGCTGATGCTCCGACATCTTTACCAACTAATCTAAACATTTATGGACAGAAGGTAAATAATGCTGAAATATTTACTGTGGCCAGTAAGAATGTATCGAACCGTCAAAAAACAACTTCTCTGGTATCATGGGTTCCTGGTTCCTGGGTAACCGATGGAGATGCAGGGACTGATCAACAGACACCTGAATTAAAAAGTATTGTGCAGGAGATTGTCCAACAATCAGGTTGGACTTCAGGTAACAGTATGGTATTTATAATTTCAGGTACTGGTACACGGGTAGCCAAATCGTATGAAAAATCTTCGACACAAGCAGCTATACTTTCAATTGAATACACGAATACAAATACTGGAATATCAGACGCTCCAACTTCGGTTATCGCAACCGCAGGAAATGCAACTGCTTCAGTTACTTTTGTAGCTCCAGCTAATAATGGCAATTCCTCGCTTACTGGTTATACTGTCACTTCGATTCCATCGGGTGGAATTGATATCAATGCCGGATCAACTTTACTTACTCACTCAATTTCCGGATTAGTTAATGGAACTTCCTATTCATTTACCGTAAAGGCTACCAATGCAGCCGGAACCTCTTTAGCCTCAATGGCTTCAAATTCGTTGATTCCAAGCGCTCCAGTGGCAGTGGCCACCACTTTCACTTTGACTGGCCCATCTTCCGGTAATGTAAACAGCCCCTCAGCTAACTTCACTGTTACTCCTAATAATTCATATACCGGAACAATTACATTAACACCCTCTGGTACAGGAAGTACTGGTCTTTCAGCAAAAGTTCTTACATTCACAAATTCTTCTGCTGTTCAAGTATTTAGCATCACTCCAACCGTTGTTGGAAGTATTGCTTTGACTCCAACCAATAACGGGGGACTTATTAATCCAGCTAATTTTGCATACACCGTTAATGCTCTTATACCAAGCGCTCCAACTTCAGTTATTGCAATTGCTGGAAACGCAACTGCCTCAGTCACTTTTGCAGCACCAGCTAACAATGGGGGTTCCGTTATTACTGGTTATACTGTCACTTCAATTCCTGCAGGTGGAATTGATATTAATGCCGGATCGACTTTACTTACTCACTCAATTTCCGGATTAACTAATGGTGTCTTATATACATTTACAGTTAAGGCAACAAATCCAGCCGGAACTTCTGTGGCATCAATCGCTTCAAATTTGGTGAAGCCTGTTGCCCCAGTATATTATACAGAGAATGTAACAATCTGCCAAGGAAGCAATTATCTCGGATGGACTACCTCGGGTAGCTATGAAAGAAATCTAATTGCAGCATCGGGTGCTGATAGTATTGTCACAACTAATTTAACTGTAAATCCTCTTGTAACCCCAATTTTTGCAGACTTCGGAACATTTTACCTGAACTCAGCAGCACCGGTACTACCAGGTACTTCATCTAATGGGATCATTGGCAGCTGGATTCCTTCAGTAATCACTACGGGAAGTATTGGTACAACAGTTTATACTTTTACACCAAATTCAGGACAGTGTGCAACCACTGCCATAGTGACAATTATTGTGAATCCAACACCTACTATCATTTCCTTTTCTAAACGGATTTCTACTGGTATAGATGATGTGGAAGAATCTGCAGCAGGAGCTGTTTATACAAATAGTTCCGATATTGAACTGGTTTACGATTCTTGGAATTCAGCCGGAAATCAGGTTGTTGGGTTACGTTTTAACAGTATTGCTATTCCGGTGGGCGCTATTATTACCAATGCATATATCCAGTTTACCTCGACTGTATCTACCAGTGGAACTACCAATCTATCAGTTTCTGGACAGAAGGTGAATAATGCTGAAGTATTTACCGTGATTAATAAGAATGTGTCAAACCGGGCAAAAACGATTGCTTCTGTATCATGGGTGCCTGCCTCCTGGTCAAGTAATGCTGCTGGTATGGCTCAGCAGACTCCTGATTTAAAAAATATTGTACAGGAAATTGTCCAACTTTCTGGTTGGGCTTCAAATAACAGTATGGCGTTTATTATAACAGGTACAGGTACAAGAACTGCCAAATCGTATGAAAATTCTTCTTCACAGGCAGCTTTACTTTCAATAAAATACACCCTACCTTTACTCAAGATGGCCTCGACCATTACAGGCGTCAAGGAACGTCAGATCATAGAACCAATCAGAGAGGGGAAACTCTCTTGTTATCCATCACCGTTTATCGATATTCTTAATATAAATTTTGACCCTTCAAATGATGAAAATTTAAAAATGATTAATATTTTCGATTTATCGGGTAATCTTGTAAAATCTATTAATAGTCTGGATAATTTTATTTCAGTTCCTATGTCCGAATTTAAAGCTGGTATTTATATGGTCAGGGTCGTTTCTGATAAAAAAAGTTATACCCAGAAAGTTGTAAAAATGTAGGAAATAATTTATAGCTATTGCACAACTACTTTAAATAGGAGTAACTGATTCTAAGTAATGGTTAAAATATAACGTCGTCATATAACGCGACATTATATTTTAACCATTACTTATTTTTATTCTACTGATCTGATAGAACTTGGCTTAATCCAGATTAATTCAAACGTAGAAGATATTTTCAGGTTATAATGAAGTATAGTTGCTATTATAAATTTTTTTTTTATTTTCGATTGTTGATTTATCAGGAATAGCTTTTTATATAGTTGTGCGATTTTTACTCGGAAAAATTCCTGTGATAGTTCTTGTTAAGGTTTAAATTACTCAGATTTGGTTTGGTATAAATTACTGAATCTGAGTTTTATATTTCTTGAAATAAAGTTTTCTCTTAAAAATTTATTGGGTTTTGGTAGCTTTTTGAATTTCTAAATTCGCTTTGCTGAAAATTTTCAAATGATCTGATTTTAATGTTTACAAAATAAAATTCAGATTAGAGAAAAATTCAAAGCCATTTTTTTGTGCTTAAATCAGGTGAAAGTATTAATTATTAGTTAAAGGATTGAGATGAGAATTTATTATTTGAACCAAACAAAAAGGACAGTTTTATTTATCATTTGCGTTCTTTTTTCATTTTTTAGTTATTCATCAACCTACTATGTAAGCAATGCCGGAAGTGACTCAAATAATGGGCTATCTACAACTAGCCCATGGAAAACACTTGCAAAAGTAAATGCTGTAACATTGTTGGCCGGGGATGTAATACTTTTTAAAAGTGGTGATTCATGGTCTGGACAATTAATCCCTCAAAGATCAACAATTGCTTATGGCGCATACGGCACGGGTACAAAGCCAATAATCAGTGGATTTCAAACTATTACCGGATGGACTAATTTAGGTAATGGAATTTATTCAGCGCCAACAACAGCCTCAAATTCATTAAATATAGTTACTGTCAATGACGTTCTGACTGCAAAGGGAAGATATCCTAATACAGGTTATTTATCTTTTGAATCACATTCAGGAACCACTTCAATAACTGATAACCAGCTTACTGCATCACCAAATTGGACAGGGGCAGAGGTTGCAGTTCGATCGTATGCCTGGACCTTGGAATCAAGAAAAATAACAAATCACAGCAATTCGACCTTGGCTTTTTCTGCATTGGGCGATGAACCAAGTAACGGATATGGTTACTTTTTTCAAAATGATCTGAAAACGCTGGATTTGCTCGGTGAATGGTGCATAAAAGACGGCACATTTTATATGTATTTCGGAACACAGAAACCAACAAATTTCATTGTAAAAGCTTCAGTATTTGATAAGTTAGTTACAACTTATGGAAAGGCATATCTAACATTTGATGGACTGAATTTTCAAGGTGCTAATTTTGAAATATTTTATTTGTTGGGGTCAACTTCTTCTTACAATAAGATTACAAATTGCAATATTGAATACTGTTTAAAGGGAATATGTATTCAGGGAACATACGCAACAATAGAAAATAACCATATTTCAGATTGCATTGTTTATGGCATTTTCGCTAACGGATCAAATGATATTATACGAAATAACACGGTTGAAAATATAGGATTGTTCATTGGAGTTGAAGCTTCTGGGGAAACAGAGTTTGCCACCGGGATTAATAGTTATGGGAATTATTCAATAATTGAATACAATACTGTTCAAAATATAGGATATAGTGGTATTGATTTCAGAGGTACTAATAGTTCGGTAAACAATAATTTTATTAACACGTTTTGTACTATACTAACCGATGGAAGTGGAATTTATACGAATAACAACATTTATACCGGATCAGTCATTAAAGATAATATAATTACGAATGGCTTATGCAGTCTATCAGGAACAATTTTAACAGATAAAGCTTCTGTGGGTATTTATTTAGATGAAAAATCTGCCTATTTCACAGTGACTGGGAATTCAATTTCAAACATTGATGGTTTTGGTATTTTTTTACACAATGCCAGAAACGATGATGTCATAAATAATGTCGTTTACAATTCATCAAAAATACAGATGCTTCTGTCGCATAATACAGCCGCCGAAAATCAATCAAATATTAATATAACTGGCAATATATTTGTATCAAAAGAAGCAAGCCAGTGCGCTTTTCGATTTTTTTCCTTTTACAATGATCTGAATTTTGGATCAGCAAGCGGAAACATCTATGCCAGACCGATTGATGATAATTTCACATTTTCGGTAGATACATATAATGCGTCAGAAATAAATTGCACCCTTAGTGGATGGAAAACCTTGTCGGGGTATGATGCAAACAGCACCAAATCACCAATTGTAATTACTAATACAAATCAATTTCAATACGAATATAACGCATCAAAAACTGTTAAGACTATTGTTTTAACTTCACAAATGATCGATCTCAAGGGGGTAAAATATTCAAATAGTATTGTACTTCAGCCTTATACTTCGGTAATATTAATGAAAGATTTATCTGTTCAAACTGACATCACGCTGCCTATAGTCACTGCCTTCACGATTCCAACAACGGCAACGTCACTGTCTGTCTCCATATCTACCTTTACCGCAACTGACAATATAGGAGTTGCAGGTTACCTATTAACAGAAACATCTGCTACTCCATCATCAGGTGCGGTTGGTTGGTCATCAACTAAACCAACTACATATATTTTTTCGGCAATTGGTTCAAAAATACTTTATGCCTGGGTAAAAGATGCGGCCGGGAATGTATCTTCATCAATTAATGCAAGTGTTATTATTTCTTCCCCCGTGGCCACCACTTTTAGTTTCACAGGCCCATCCACTGGTAATGCAAACAGTTCTTCTGCTAACTTCACCGTTACTCCCAACAATCTTTACTCCGGAACAATTACTATAACACTTTCGGGTACAGCTAGTACTGGACTCACCCCAAGAGTTCTCACATTCTCCAATTATTCCACAGCTCAAACATTTAGCATCACTCCAACCATTGCTGGTAGTATAGCTCTGACTCCAACCAACAATGGGGGCCTTATTAATCCAGCTAATTTTGCTTACACCGTTAAAGCTGTTATCCCAGATGCTCCAACTTCAGTTATCGCAACTGCAGGAAACTCGACTGCTTCAGTCACATTTGCAGCTCCAGCTAACAATGGTGGTTCCGCCATTACCGGTTATACCGTCACTTCAATCCCTGAGGGGGGAACAGATGCTAATGCCAGCTCCACTTCACTTACACACACAATTTCCGGATTAGTTAATGGCACCTACTATGTATTTATAGTAAAGGCTACTAATTCAGCCGGAACTTCCGTTGCCTCAGCTTCTTCAAACTCGGTGATGCCTTTTGTATCAGCTATAAATACCTTTTCGAAACGGATTTCTACTGGTATTGATGATGTGGAAGAATCTGCAGCTGGAGCTATTTATACCAATAGTTCCGATATAGAACTTGTTTACGATTCTTATAATTCACAAGGAAATCAGGTTGTCGGATTGCGATTTAATAGTATAGCTATTCCATCAGGTGCAACTATCATCAATGCATATATCCAGTTTACTACTGATGCTCCAACATCATTAGCAACCAGTTTGTATATTTATGGACAGAAGGTAAATAATGCTGAAATATTTACATTGACCAATAAGAATGTATCAAACCGTCTAAAAACAACTTCATCGGTATCATGGATACCTGCTTCCTGGTTAGCCATTGAGGAGGCAGGAACTGATCAGCAGACACCTGAGTTAAAAAGTATTGTGCAGGAGATTGTCCATCAATCAGGTTGGACTCCAGGCAACAGCATGGTATTTATAATATCAGGTACTGGTGCACGGATAGCCAAATCGTATGAAAAATCTCCTCCTCAAGCGGCTATACTTTCAATTGAATACACGAATACAAATGCTGGAATACCAGAGGCTCCAACCTCGGTTGTTGCAATTGGGGGAAACGCAACTGCTTCAGTCACTTTTGTGGCTCCCACTAACAATGGCGGTTCGGCCATTACCGGTTATGCTGTCACTTCAATCCCAGCGGGAGGAAATGATGCCAATGCCGGATCTACTTCACTTAATCACTCAATTACCGGATTAACGAATGGCACTTCCTATACATTTACTGTTAAGGCGACTAATACAGCAGGAACATCTGTTGCATCAGCAGCTTCAAATTCGGTGGTCTTAAGGTCTCCAATATATTATACAGAGAATGTAATAATCTGCGATGGAAGTAATTATTTTGGCTGGACTAATACAGGCCAATACGAACGAAAATTAATTGCAGCATCTGGTACAGATAGTATTGTCACTACTAATTTAACAGTAAATCCAATTGTAGTCCCAATATTTGCAGACTTCGGATCATATTACCAGTACTCTACTGCACCGGACTTACCAGGTACCTCAACTAATAGTATCATTGGAAGCTGGAATCCTTCAGTAATTAAAACTGATAATGTTGGTATAACAGTCTATACTTTTACGCCCAATTCAGGACAATGTGCTACCAGCACACCAATGACTGTAACTGTAATGGCAAGTATTATTAAAACCTTCTCGAAACGGATTTCCATTGGTATTGATGATGTGGAGGAATCTGCAGCAGGAACTGTTTATACAAATAGTTCTGATATTGAACTGGTTTACGATTCGTGGAATTCAGCTGGAAATCAGACTGTTGGTTTACGTTTCAATAATATAACCATCCCATCTGACGCTATTATCACCAAGGCAAATATCCAGTTTACCGCTGATGTTACTACCAGTGGAAATACTATTTTATCCATCTACGGACAAAAGGTGAATAATGCAGAAGTATTTGCTATGATCAATAGAAATGTGTCGAACCGTGCGAAAACAACTGCTTCAGTATTATGGGCGCCTGCTTCCTGGACGATTAATGAAGCTGGAACGAATCAGCAGACACCTGATTTGAAAAATATTGTGCAGGAAATTGTCCAACTATCTGGTTGGGTTTCAAATAACAGTATGGTGTTTATAATAACAGGTACTGGTACTCGAACTTCCAAATCGTATGAAAATTATTCGGCACAGGCAGCTTTGGTTACAATCGAATACACTGCACCTAACCTAAAGAATGCCTTGATCACTAATAACATCATTGCAACTCAGATAGTAGAACCTGTCAAGCAGGGAAAACTCACCTGTTATCCGTTGCCGTTTACTAATATGCTTAATATATTGTTTATTCCATTAGAAAATGAGAAAATTGAAATAGTTGAGATTTTCAATTCATCTGGTTGTCTTATCAAATCATTCACAAGCATGAAGAATTTTATTTCAATGACATTGACGGATTTTAAACCTGGATTTTATTTGGTCAGGGTTGTTTCTGATAAAAATAGTTATTTACAGAAAGTGATAAAAATGTGAAGAATTAATTTGGACTTAAGCTAAAGTATTGCAAGAAATTACACCATCCATCAGTTGACTTAAACCGCTGTACATACATATTTTCAATGATTTGTAATAAGCTATAATGATTAATTATTTCGGGATATTGACCTGCTCGCACCATTTGACTTGTAAAGATCGTAACGATTGGATTGTTCTTAGTGGAAGTATTATCTTCATCGAAAGTGAGAATGAATAAACTATTGTGTGTTTTCGCCCACTGAATGTAATTATCAAGGTTATTGTAAATCTATGTATCGCCTTTATTGATTGTCAATGGGTCACTATCGTTGTGCATATCATTATCTAAATTTGGCAATACATAACAAACCGTAGGTAGTAGATTGAAATTTGTGGAAGAAAATGCAGTGAAAGGTTGATTGGTTGCTACAGGAATCTGATTTATTCCTGTTCCCATCCAGTTAGCTGCCGGATTATGCCGTCGTACATAATTTCCCGATTGACCACCATTGTAACCAACTTTTGGCAAATCTTCAGAGTAAGTGATAAATGTTTTTCCGATATCAATCAACTGCCTTCCAAGATTGGAAGTAGTAAATAGATTTCCAACTGGAGTAAAATCATCAGTCACTCCTTGGTTGCATCCGGAATATAAATCAAGATAGTTTGGCTGGCTGGGATGCTCGATTGCGTAGGATTTAGTAAACAATGCTGAATTTGCATCACTTACCAAGGTATTGATGTAAGGAGCTGCTGTTGAGCCAATAATCTGCGAGTAAGCATGATTTTCAAGTATAACAATAACAATATGATCAGGAATAGGAAGAGCCGATTGAGAAAATGTGTTTGCCGTAAAAAATAATGAAATAATTAATATAAGAAGTTTTTTCATGATTATTTTAAAAATATAGGTCTTAGAATGTTACCGAAATAGGTTTTTAAATTTTGAAATAATACCCTAAATACCATTGTCTTACAGGAAATTAATACATTTCATAGTAAGAAAGATGACATCCAAGGTAGTTGCTAAAAATATTGAATTAGTAACCATTTTACACTAGCTATTAGTATGGAATTAGTTCTTGTTTTTCCGCAATAATTTTTATAATTTTAAAGTAGTTTTATTATTTGCTGCTAATTTGTTCGTTTTTTTGTTGATTTTTCAAAGAGACTATTTTTTTCTGAATTAGTGCAGGTTCTATTTTGTAGTAAATTACCTTAAACAATGAAAAATATCTAAAAAACTTATTCTAAAATTGATTGTTTTATTAACTGTTGATGATAGGTTTTTTCTCTGTGAATAATTTAGTCATTAAATAATGGTATTGTACTTTTTGAATTTAAAAATTCGTTTTGTTTAAGGCTTTTTAAAGATCTGATTTTAATAATAACAGTCAATGAATCAGATTCGAGAAAATTAAGTATAATTTTATGTTAATAATTAAATGAAAAATATATGGTAATGATTGGGAAAATGGGAGAGATTTGTTCAGCGATTACTATTTAAACAATTGAGATGAAAATTTATTATTTAAATCAGGCAAGAAGAACATTTCTGTTTTTTATTTGTATTCTTTATTCAATGGTAAGTTTTTCTGCAACCTACTATGTGAGCAATGCAGGTAGCGACACAAATAATGGACTATCAGAAGCCAGCTCCTGGAAAACTTTGGCTAAAGTAAATGCTGTAACATTGTTTGTTGGAGATGCTGTGAAGTTCAAATGTGGAGATTCATGGTTTGGGCAATTAACCCCTCAAAGATCAACTATTTCGTATGGTGCTTATGGCACAGGATTAAAGCCAGTAATCAGTGGTTTCCAGACAATTACCGGATGGACTAATTTAGGTAATGGAATATATTCCGCTCCAACAATAGCACTAAACTCATTAAATATAGTTACGGTTAATAACATTTTGACTGCAAAAGGTAGATATCCGAATACAGGTTATTTATCTTTTGAGTCACATTTAGGAACTACTTCAATAACAGATAACCAGCTTACAGCAATACCAAACTGGACAGGGGCTGAGATTGCAGTTCGATCGAATGCCTGGACTTTACAATCAAGAACAATAAGTAATCACAGCAATTCGACCTTAATTTTTTCAGCATTAAGCGATGACCCAATTAACGGATATGGATACTTTTTTCAAAATGATTTGAAAACGCTGGATTTGCTCGGTGATTGGTGCATAAAGAACGGCACATTTTATATGTTTTTCGGAACACAAAACCCAACAAATTTCACGGTAAAGGCTGCTGCAGTAGATAAACTAATTACAACTTTTGGGAGAGCAAATATAACATTTGATGGGCTGAATTTGATTGGTGCAAATCTTGAAATTATCAATTTATTGGATTCAGCATCAACAGCAACATATAATAAGGTTACAAATTGCGATATTGAATACTGTTTGAAGGGAATATATGTCCAGGGAAGAAACGCAACGATAGAAAATAACCATATTTCAAATTGTATTGGTTATGGTATTTTTGCGAACGGGACAAATAATATGATACGGAATAACACAGTTGAAAATATAGGGTTGCCCATTGGAGTAGAAGCATTTGCGGAAACCGGGTTTGCCACCGGGATTAGTAGTTATGGAAATTATTCAACGATTGAATATAACACGATTCATAATGTGGGGCAAAGCGGGATTGATTTCAGGGGTACAAATACCTCTGTCAATAACAATTTTATAAATACATTCAGTGCTATTTTAACGGATGCTGCTGGTATTTATACTGCCAATAAGACTCTTACGGGATCAATTATAAAAGATAATATTATTGTAAATGGATTATGCAGTTTGGCAGGAACCACCTTAACTGAAGCTGCAACAGTTGGAATCTACCTGGATGAAGGAGTTAATTCATTTACTGTTTCCGGAAATTCAGTTTCTAATATAGATGGGTTTGGTATTTTTTTGCATGGTGCCACGACTATCAATTTAATAAATAATACTGTATATAATTGTTCAAAGTACCAATTTTTAATGTCTCCCAATACTGGAACTTCTATTTTTTCAGGTATCAATATTATAAATAATATTTTTGTAGCAAAAGAATTAGGTCAGTATGCTTTTAAATTCTATTCTATACAAAATGATCTGAATTTTGGATCAGCAAACGGAAACATTTATGCCAGACCGATTGCCGATAGTTTGACTTTTATTATTGATAATTATAAGATATCAACAACTACATCTAACTTGTCAGGCTGGAAAACATTATCAGGATTTGATTCAAATAGTACCAAATCACCTATTACAATTGCAAATACAAGTCAATTACAATTTGAATTTAACGCATCAAAAACAGCCAAGAATGTTTCATTGGATGGTCCTATGATGGATATTAAAGGGATAAAATACGCTAAAAGCATAACCCTTCAGCCTTATAAATCGGTAGTATTATTGAAAGATTTAACAGTCAAAACTGTTTATTCTACTGAAAATATTTCAATTTGCGAAGGAATGAATTATTTTAGTTCTACTACTTCGGGAAAATTCATGAGGAAATTAACTGCTGTTTCCGGTGGCGATAGTATTGTTACCACATATTTAACAGTTATTCCTAAATATTCTATTAGTGAAGATATTATTATTACTGAAGGTGAGAATTATAACGGATGGATAAAGTCTGGAAAGTATTCGCGCACCTTAAAAAATATTTTAGGTTGCGATAGCATTATAACGACCAACCTTACAGTCAAGAAAGCGTTGAATCAAGGGGGAATTGTGCCTTTACATTATAGAGCTGCATGGCAGGGTGAAAACGGACAAAATCACATGAATATTATAGTTGTGTCTGCAATTTTGAATGATCAAATACTTTCTCCTAATGACGAAGTCGCTTTATATTGTGGTTCTATTTGTGTTGGTACAAGTAGACTAATGCAATCAATTAATGCAATTGATAAATCAACTTTTTTGACTATTACTACTTCTCAGAATACTGATTATCAAAATGGATATACTGAAAATGATACTATTATTGTTAAAATTTGGGATTATAAAAACAAGAAAGAGTCACTTGCGAAAACTGTAACTTACAGGAATAATAAAACTTCATGGCTTACCACTGGAAGGTATTCTCCAGGTGAAACTTCTGTTATTGAAATCGTATCCTATGCCGAAAATACGCAGACGATCGAATTAAAGAAAGGGTATAACTTGATGTCAACATATATAATTGCTCAGAATCCCAATGTTAGTTTAATTACCAAATCACTTGTAGAACAGGGAAACCTGATTAAAATGCAGGATGAATCTGATAATTCGTTAGAGAAAAGTGGTAGTTTAGGCGGTTGGATTAATAATTTAGGAACTATTGAAAAAACAGAAGGATATAAGATAAAGGTTTTAAATAATTGCACCTTTCAAATAACTGGAAGACTCATCGTTTTACCATTTGATATTCCTTTGAAATCAGGGTGGAATATCATTTCATATCCTCGTATTGATATAGTTGGCGCAAAAGCTTTCATTCAATCATTGATAGATGAGAATAAATTAGTAAAAGTCCAGGATGAAGAAGGAAATTCAATTGAGAACTGGGGAATATTCGGTGGTTGGGTGAATGGCATTGGCAATTTTCTTCCTGGTAAAGCGTATAAAGTTAAAATGAATGATGATGCAGTTCTCACTCTTCAACAAAATTATTTTAAATCAGCTGTTATTCTTGCTAAATCAGAAAAAACGAGTTATTTTTCTACAAGTGTTGAAGGAAATGGTTTTGATCATATGAATATAAATATTGTTGGTTTGCATGAGTCTGGTATTTCAGTTGGTGATGAGCTTGCCGTCTTTGATGGCGATCTTTGCATCGGTACACTCAAGCTGACTGATGATCATTTAAATATAGGTTCTGCAAGTTTAATTGCTTCTTCTTCGGACGACAACAATGATCAAAGTGGTTTTACACAAGGTCATTCAATTCGAATTTTGGCTTGGAATGCCCAAACCATGAAAGAATCAACTGTTCAGACTGAAATTATAAATGGCAAAATGATTTTTGAAAAAGAAAGTAGTGTTCTTGTAAAAATGAACTCGCTGACAACTGGAGATCATACTATTAAGGAGTTGCTTAAAATTAATATTTTTCCCAATCCATGTAAGAATATTGTAACTGTAAGTCTTTCTATGATTCCGGATATTGGTAGTCACATTGAAATTATGGATATTAATGCAAAAGTGGTAGTGTCGCGTGAAATAATAAATGCTAATGAGCGATTCTATTTTGATAATCAGCCTTCTGGATTATATATAGTGAAAGCGATTATTGGCCCAAAGGAATTCTTTAATAAACTGGTCATTAGTAGATAGGTTAAGGAAAATTGAAATTCTTTCATATTTGTGGTATCCTGATTGTAAAATGACTCCCTTTATTTGGTTCACTTTCAACATAAATACTCCCATTGTGTCTTTCCACAAAATCTTTACAAAGAATTAATCCCAGTCCACTTCCTTTTTCATTTACAGTTCCGGGAATTGAAACCTGTTCACCAATCCTGAATAATTTGGTTTTTGTTTCTGTAGTCATTCCTATCCCATTATCAGCTACGATTATTTCAATTTGATCTTGTTTTTTTTGAACTGTAATGAGAATTGTACCCCCCTGATTGGAATATTTGATCGCATTGCCAATCAAGTTTTGAAATATGGTAATCAGCATATTGGTGTCAGCAAAAATTACGATGTCATCCGAGATCAAGGTATTAAGAGTAATCCTTTTTAGCTTCAAGGCAGAGTTGAAAGTTTCCTTTACTGAATATACAATTGGAATAAGTTTTTGATTGACCGGTTGGTACGAAATTCTGCCAGTTTGTGATTTCGCCCAAACAAGTAGGTTTTCAAGAAGATTTAACGTGGTATTTGCATTCTCGGCGATCAATTTGATATAATCCTTTTTTTCTGAATCATTAAAGTCATCGTATTGGGTTTGCAATAATTCCAAAAAA
The DNA here is from genome assembly GCA_038204725.1 of Bacteroidales bacterium. Classification (GTDB taxonomy): domain Bacteria; phylum Bacteroidota; class Bacteroidia; order Bacteroidales; family JACABE01; genus JACABE01. Next base: position 21,806 of record JBBRCQ010000016.1, read on the forward strand.
CCAATAATACTATTGAATGGACTACGTAAATCATGAGCAATAATTGAGAAAAATTTATCCTTCGTAGCAATAAGCTCATTCAATTGAAGTTCCCTATTACGTAAAACCTTGTTTTCATTTAATATTTGTTTTTCCTTTATCTTTTGCGTAATATCCTGACAGATACCTGAAATGCCCACAAAACCATTTGCTGAATCATATATTCCATCGCTGGTTACCTCTATCCATTTGTTCGTTTCATCTTTACCAATTAATTCAAGAATGATTTTTTTGGGTTCCATTTTCCTACCCGACTTGATAATTGAATTCATTTCTTCCAGTTCAATCAGGCATGACATAACTGAAGCTGGCGTAATGAATTTGGAAACTATTGTCTTTATTGCTATTTCAGCGGTGCAACCCAAGAGATTTTCCACAAATGGACTTACGTATGTAATTACTCCTTTAGTATTGATGGTCCAAACGACATCGGATAAATTAATATTTAGTAACCGATACTTTGCTTCACTCCTAATCAATGCCTGTTCTGTTCTTTTTCGTTCAGTAATATCGTTAACGATTATTTGAACGGCTGGATTTCCATCGAAAATTGTCTGAATTGGTATGATTTCAGCCTCAAAAGTTGAACCATCGAGTCGAATTAACTTTTCCTCGAAGGTTGACCCAGCAATTCCATTCGTAGCCTCAGAGATCTTTTTTTTGAAGTTTTTTATTGAATCAGGATTTACAAATCGAATAACAGGCTTCCCAATCAATTCATTTGCAGCTTTTGCACCCAATATACAAATTCCAGCAGGATTGACAGAAGTGATTTTCTTATTTTGATAAATGGCAATTCCTGTTGGAAGCGAATCTATAAGTGTTTTATATCCTTCTTCTTTTTGTATGAATTTTTCTTCTGATTGTTTATACCTGGTAATATCCTGAATTATTCCATAAAACTTGGTGGGATTACCTTGTTGATCAAGGTCGGTATTACAAATTTCGTTGATCCATTTAATCCGCCCATCTTTCATTTGCAAGCGATAGGTGATTTCGATAGGTTTTTTTGTATCAAGCAACGCCTTTTGGGCAGTTTCCTTTATATACCGATCTTTCGGATGCACCACTTCCAGAAAGGTATCATAACTGGCACCTGATTTCTTCGAGTCAATCTCCAGCATCTCATAAATCCCATCAGACCATAAAAGTTGGTTGTATTCAAGGTCGAGAAACCAACGGGCCATTTGGGCATTTAGTTGAACTTTTTTTAGAATTTGAAGATGGATTTCTTCATCACGCGGATCAGCATAAATAATTTCGTAAGGTTCCTGTTTTCCTTCGAGATCGATGATTGGCTCGATAAATGAACGTGTAGATTTAAGTTTTTTCATGGTATTTGTAGAATAGTCGGGTTAAATTCTGAAGTTGATTTTTTTTTGCCTTTTAAGGACAAACAATAAGAGCTATTATTGAGTTGATCTGTATATTATTTTATATGTCGAAGTATTGTTTTTGTCGATTATTGTCACAAGGAATATACGACTATGGTATTGTTCCAATGACCATTCCGATGAATTCTCTTTAACACTTTTTCTTATAATGATTTGACCCAAAGAATTACTTATTTCAATTATGACTCCATTAGCTGGCATTTGATCTATTTGGATTCGGATTTTATTTGTAGTTGGATTTGGATATATTGTCACATTTTCATGATTATTGTATTGTAGATATATCAATGGAATTACTATTATATATTCTTTGAAGAAGGTGTATTTTGATTCATCCAATGCTTTGACGCTTACTTTTATTTTTCCTGCTGATAATGTTGTCAATACTCCATTCACGTCAATGTTTGCTTGACCTGTGATATTTTCAACTTTCCATTCTACATTTGTATTTGTTGCATCTTGAGGTGTTACTGAAACTTTTAGATTTAATTTGGTTCCTATGCCGCTTATAGTGTCATTCTTTAAATTGTCAATAATTTTAAGATTTTCGACCAATATAATTTGGTTGGAAATTGAGACCAACAATTCATCTTTTACGCCCGAACCATCAGTGGCTGTTGCTATTGCTTTTACTGTTCCGTCTTTTTCAGCCGTCAGCAGTCCTGAAGTACTGATCGAAGCCTTTCCTGTAATATCTATAACGGACCAGGTAACCGTTTTTGTTGTTGCATGAGAGGGTAGGGCAGAAGCTTGTAATTGAAGTGTACCATTGCCTGTTTTAATGGTTGTTGCACCATCTTTTCCAGTAACAGTAATTTCACTAACTTGTATCATCTGCCTGACTCTTGCTCCAACTTGCCATTTACCATTTTGATTTGTTGTTGCCGGAGATGAACCAACCGCCCAAACAGCAGTTGTTGATAAACCAGTTTGCCAATCTGTCCCGAGATCTGTCCCATAGTCTAATCTATCCGCTGGTACAAAGTCAATCGTATTTATAAAATTTGGATTAACTATTTTTGAATGTGTATCATATCCTAATGCTTGCCACTGTGCCCATGTTTGCTTCACTCCATCAATGGAAAATGTTGGTTCTCCAGCCGAACACCAGAATATGTTGTAGTCACTCTCAAAATCAGTTAAACACCCAGATTCAATTCTAATCATAGGAATTTGGGTTGTAGAAAAAAATATATTATTAAATATTTTTGAACCAATTGATTGACATGAAACTACTCTATCTGGATTTGGAGTTATATATATAAGGAACCATCCACTACCATCACCACTATAGAAGGTATTATTATAAACTTTTACCCCATTTATTCCCTTCATTCTAACATTAAGCTTTCCATTTTTACAAATGTTATATGCACATCCACCAGAGGTAAATGTCATATTTTTGCCATCGTCATTTCCTGATTTATATAGGATCCCAAAAGGGACATTTTCCAGATAGTTATATTTTACTATCGAATTTATATTATACCCGGTAAATAATCCGTGTGTAATTATTGCAGGATCATAGGTCCCATTCCAATTAAAGTTATTTCCAGTAATTACCTCTTCATCAAGATTATTGCTTCTTGTAGAAGGCATTTCATCTCCGGCACATAACATATATCCTTCAGCATTGACCGAAGTAATTGAATTATTTCTATAAGTAACAAAAGTTGGTACGAGTCTTGGGATATTGACTCCATACCATATACCAGTTTCTGTATTGTTTACAGCAGATCCTTCTATTTTCAACGATATCTGGGAAAATAAGTAGTTGGAATTAATAACAATAAATAATATTCCTAATATCTTTTTCATCTTAAATTAATATGTTTTGTGAAAGATATTAAATTACATACTTGAATATTTTGTTGAGAAGTATTAAATCATATTTTTTGATGCGATTAAAAATAGTTTTGGGCGTATGTTTAAATAAAAGAGAATCATTAAAATCAATCCAATAGGGAATTTCATTTTTAATTATAATATTTCCATACTTGATATCGACAATTAATATTTTATTTTGATGAATTTGATCAACCAATTCTACTATTTTTTGCATTAAATCTTTACTAACAATGTCTTTTACAACCATAGCTGGGTCAATATATTTCTCAATAATTCCCACTTTATCGTTAATGGTTTTTTTATCAATATCTCTTATCTTAGCACCAAATTTTGCAATCTTCTCCCTTAAAACAAACCCATCGATGTAATTTATATAAATTGAATTGTTTTTATAATCAACAAAATGAATTTTTGGAACACGAGAAATATCTTTTAAGCTATCGAGAACTGTTAACTCGTTATAGAAATGGCTGAAATTATTTTTGAAATTTTTTTCTACTAATACTACCTCATTGTATAACAGCACATTAATAAATGTTCTTTTTCTAATTAGAAATTTTCCTTCTTCATATAAATCATTTGCATGAAATAATCGGTGATATTCCGCTGAAACATGTATTAATCCATCCTGATCAATAAAACCTATAAGTTGTAAATCATCCGAATTCCTATATTTTCCTATTTTTTTCTTACATAATTTATAAAAAAAATATTTAATTTTTAATGAGATGTATATAATCTTTGAATAAATCCTTATTGCAAGGTTTAATAATATCCAAAGTTTATTACTCATGTTGATTGTATAATGTCTCATATATAATTTGAATTAATGCTTCATTATAACAATAAAAATAATTTTACAAGTGCTTGATAATAAATACTATAAATATCTATAATTAATTCAAACATTTTATTACAGATTCATCAACTAACTTATAATTATTAATACTATCTACATCATCAATTATTGGTTCTAGTATAAACATTTTATATAAAAGTTGAGTCGAGAGAATACCTGCAATAGCCATTTGATCAATTTCAGATATCACTTTCTGTTGTTTTATATTGGAAATAAATGTATTCACTTTCAATGAATTGAATATTCCAAATGACTTTAATGTTTTTTCTGAAAGTAGTTCTGCAACATATTCGGGAGCATCCTTATTGAAAAAGCTGCTTGCAATTGGTGCCCGGTATGCTTGTTTTGATCTGTTGGTTATGGAAGAAGGAATTTTTCCCTTACTCAATTTTTTAAGTATGAATTTTTCGTTTAAACAATTCAATTTATAATTATCTGGTAATTTCGAAGTAAACTCTATGACCCGATAATCAAGAAACGGGTAGCGTCCTTCAACAGAATTACCCATTGCCATCCGATCACCTTGCGAAGACAACAAATATCCTGACATAAAGATGGTTGCCTCTATGTATTGAGATTTTGCCAATTCGCTCCAGCTTTCGAAACTATTAGGTAGAGTTTTGTAAATTTCAATAAGTGGATTGTAGTTATTTATTGAAGAAGCAAAACCTTCTGAAAAAAAAGATTTTAGCCTGCTTGTGTTATGCCAGCGCAGTAAATGTGAATAAAGTGGGTCCTCTGTTTCATTTAACTTGTAACCAAAAAACATTTTCAATGCAAAATCAGGAGACTCTTTCATAAGGGGAAGATATGGATAAAGTTTTGCCAATAAGCTTGGCCGTGACTTAGAGCTCGGTTCTTTTGCCCAAAACCTTCTGATTTTTGCTTCTTTGAAAATATTATATCCGGACAAAAATTCATCGGCACCCTCGCCGGTAATTACAACTTTTATATTACTCTCCCTTACCTTTTTTGAAAGTAAAAACATGGGAGTTGGAGCTGTTCTTAAAATTGGAAATTCAGTGTGCCAGATAGTTTTTGCGAAATTTTCTGCTATTTCTTCAGAAGTGCATGTAAATGCAGTATGCTTTGTATTGAAATACTTTGCGGCCTCTAATTGATATGCAGTTTCATCAAAGTCCTTGTCTTTAAAACCGATTGAAAAGGTATTTAATACACCAGGATTAATATCGTTAATAAATGCTGTTGTAACACTCGAATCCAGACCTCCACTTAGATAGGCACCAACTTGTACATCGGCTCTAAGTCTAATCTTTACTGAATCATGAAGCAATTCATTAAATTCTTCAATTGATTCGGCGATATTTGCGTACTGATTTATTTTTGTTGAAGGAAAATTAAGACTCCAATACTTTATTATTTCGAATCCATTTGCAGTCACATACATGCAATGTCCGGGCTGTAATTCAAAGATATCTTTAAATGGTGTATTCGGTGTAATAGTTGTCCAAAATGTGAATATTTGAGATAAGCTTTCCGGACTTAATGATCTTTCGATTTGATCAAGTGAAAAAAGTCCTTTAATTTCAGAAGAAAAGGCAAATACTCCATTTTTTGTCCAATAATATAACGGGCGAATACCAACTCTGTCGCGCGCCAAAAATAGTTCTTTCTTATTTTTATCCCAAATGCAAAATGCAAACTGTCCATTAAATTGGTTAAGACATTTAGCTCCATATAGTGCATACATTTGTACAACAACTTCTGTATCACACAGTGTTTTGAGTTTGATACCTTTCTTAATCAGTTCAGCTCTGAGTTCGGGATAGTTAAAAATCTCTCCATTATACACAATCCAATAGTTTTCAGACTCATCCGACAAAGGTTGTTGCCCCGAAGATAAATCAATGATGCTTAACCGAACGTTCCCAATACCTAAGTTTTGATTTATGTAAATTCCACTTTCATCTGGACCTCTATGACGAATCATTGAAAGCATTTTTCTGACATTTTTTTCAATGGAAGGCTCTTTCGATGATCTATAGTTATATATTCCGGCGATTCCACACATCTAATTGGTCGTATTAAAATTTAACTTACGAGTAACAAATTCTGAAATAGCATTAATTGATTCAAAATTACTTTCAAGTAATTCATTATCATTTACTTTAACTGAAAATGATTCTTCAAGGAAACTGATCAAAGAAATAAAACCCATAGAATCCAAAATTCCTTGCCCAAAAATTTGAGTGTCATTTTTTACTTGATCTTCGGATAAGTATGCAGATCTTGAGATAAATTGGCCTAATTTATTTTTGATTTCGATTAAATCTTTCATAATAGTAGATTAAAATATTAGTATTTAAATTTTAGTGTTTATCAGAATATAAATGTACTCCTATTGTTGCTATGTTATTTTCGCCCTTCAATTACATCAACTATTCTCTGACAGAATAAGGGTGCAACTCGTTGTGCAAATGATTTTCCGGGATGAGAATTCATTGGATTAATTGAATTTTCAGTTTTCATGAATAGAGTACCTTCAGTCTCCAATTCGTAAAAATCCCACAAAAAGACATTGTCATCACCAGTATTCCAAACGTTTCTGACCCAGTCGAAAAAGACTTTTGCCCTTAACGCTTGTTCTTTTGTGGTATTGGCTTCTAACAGTGCCGGACCGATCCATATTAGAAATTTGGTGTTGGGGAATTCATTCAGTTTCCGTTTTAAAGCGATGTATTGAAGCTTGTAATTTTCTATTCTTTTTTCAGTTGAATTAATGTCAGGGCGATTTATATCCTCCAGAATATTACTTACCGGGAAACAATGTTTGAAAATAATCAAATTATATTTCTTTGTTAGAATTTCAAGAGTTGGTTCGCTCTGAAACGGTTGTTCCCCGGCATTTTTAATCCATATATTGTAATAGTCATAAGGATAATTATTCCATCCATAAGTTTCTTTTTGTGGAAAATATTGTTCTGTTATTTGATAGTTGGTTCCATTTATTTGATTGTGATTTTTAATCCATTTTGGCACATAGGATTGAAGCTGAAATATTTTTCTAATGATTCTATTGTATTGATTATGGCCATCATAAATTATTCGACCTGTACTATGATGTAGAAAAATAATTTTATAATCTATTTTCAGGTTATTCTTGGTGGATCTTTTCATAATTTACAACTCTTAATCTTTAGATTAGTGTATTGTATGTAAGGATTTTACACAAATTATTAAAACTAATTTTTCGGAAAATATAACAGTAGCAATCATTAATTATATCATAAACGGCATGGATCAGGATTGAATAAATAGAATAAAATTTGTGTTTAAAACAGCTTTCTCGCTGATATTGTTCTAATATTTCCTGAAATGTCTAATGCAGTTTCAATTTTATCATATAAGTTTGATCTTTGACATAACTGCATTATGAATTCTCCCTGACCTACTCCCACTTCAAATACTAACCAACCTTCCTGTTTCAGGAACTTAGGCGCTTCCTGAATTATCCGTTGAATTACCTTGGTTCCAAAAATCCCACCATCAAAAGCTAAAATAGGTTCTTTTGAAGCAATTTCGGGATTCATATTTTTAACTTTACCACTTGAAATATATGGAGGATTACAAACAATAAGATCAGTATTCTCATAATGTTCATCATTTTCAATTGCAGCAAATAAGTCTCCTTGTTCTGCAACAACTTGTTTGTTGAGATTTAAAAAAGCGATATTATCACGGGTCAGATCTACCGCTTCGTGTGAAATATCGGTCGCAAAAACTTTTGCTTTTGAATTGAGTAACGCCAATGACAATCCTAAGTTACCAGCCCCACAGCATACATCAATAATATTTATAATTTTTTTTCCCTGTGATAGTGGTATGGAAAGATCTAACGCTCTCATGCCTAAAATTTCAGTTTCTTTACGGGGGATTAGAGCTCTGTTATCACATAAAAAATCAATACCCATAAACCGTTGCCTTCCGGTAATATGAGCCAAAGGAGTGTTATTAATCCTTTCTTCGATTAATCCTTGTAATGCTTCAATTTGTTCAACTGTAAGTTCTGGTAAAGTGAGTTCAACCGATGCTGCTGCCACTGACTTCGGATTTCCCGATGCTACGAACCACAATGCCTTTAAGGTTGATTCAATAGTTTCCTCCGGTTTATCTTCTAAAAAATTAAATTTGTTTACCAGACTATTTGTAAGTTCGTTATATAGTTGGTTTATTTTCATTGTTCAGCAATTTTTTCAATTCAAATTTGTCAAATTTTCCATTACTACTTTTAGGCATTTCACTAAGGAATACAATATTTTGAGGAATCATAAATGGCTCAAGATGTTTATTACATTCACGCTGAATATCATCTTTATTCAACTCGGCATTGGTATGAATAGTAACAAATGCTAAAATGGATTCACCCATAATTACATCGGGTACCCCAATAACTGCAACTTCTCTTACACCTTTTATTTTATAAATGATTTTTTCAATTTCGATCGGACTTACTTTTTCACCTCTGGTTTTAATAATATCATCTGTTCTACCCTGAAAATATAAAAAACCTCCTTCATCCATTTTAAACAGATCGTTTGAACAAAGAATCCTTTCTCCCGGTAAACTTCCGGATTTTAACATTTCATTACTTAAATCCGGTTTATTCCAGTAACCTAACATTACATGAGGACCACGGATGTGCAAAATACCGGGTTCACCGGGTTCAACTAGTTTCCCTTCGGCAGATAATAGTAAAACTTCAGTGCCAGGTATTGCCTTTCCAACCGAATTTGGCTTAGAATCAATTAATTCAGGTTCAAGGTAACATACCCTTTTACATTCAGTTAAGCCATACATTTTAAAGATCAGAGCATTAGGGAATATTTTCTTTAAATCAGGAATGAATTCTTCAGGAAGAGCTGCGGCTGTATTTGTGACCTTTTTGATGCAATTAAATGCAAGTCCTGATTGCTTATTGGATGCTATCATCATTGCATAAACAGTTGGAACACCCGGAAAAACTGTTGGCTGATACTTTTCAATGCTATGATATATAGAAGCAGGAAAAGTAAACGATTGCTCAACAATAAGCGTTCCTCCAATTGTTATTGCCATAATCAGCTGATATAATCCATAGTCGAATGCCAACGGCAAAACCAACATGATACGATCTACATTTGATAATCTTAAGTATTCAATTAAGCTCCAACTTGTAAAAACCATCGATTGATGAGTCATCATTACTCCTTTTGGAAAGCCGGTGCTGCCTGATGTGTAAATTAAAGCGGCAAGATCATTAGGAATAATATTCGGAAATTCAGTAACTGGATAAGTAGCCTGAATTATAGCGTCAAAATCAACTGTCAAAACAGTTGACGGGTTTGTAATAATAACTTCTCCAGCCAGTATAATTTCTTGAATGAAAGGAGTATTGGTTAATGCAGGCAATAATTCATTTTTAAGCAAATATTCTGAAATCAATACTTTTGAACCACTATCATTTAGAATATACTGTAATTTATTGGCTTTAGTTTGAGGGTTAATAACAATGAAAGCTGCTCCAGCTAAAGTTGCTCCATATATTGAAACAATACTTTGCCAGGAGTTATTCATATAAATTGCAACCCGATCACCTTTAATTATACCTATACTGACTAAATGGGAAGCTAGTTTGACTGACCTTCCATAGATGTCAGAATATGAAAACTCTGTATTTTTACTGATTATAGCAGTTTTTGCAGGTGTGCTTCTGGTAGAAAACAAAAGTGCTTCTCCAAGCAACCGTTGTGGTATTGTTGTCATAGAAAGGCTGTTAGTTATATTTTGCAATCTTTAAATTCATCAACTCCAATCAAATTTGAGCGAATTATATCTGCTATTTAATGAATCATTAAAAATTCTTTATCGGAGCCATCCGCAAATATTCCGTAGTTTTTTGTTTTCGTAAAAAGTTATTGAAAATTAGCTGTATTTCTTCTTTTGATTTTCCAAGTGCTTCTCCCACTATTTCCGGATCATAGCCGTTTTCAAAACCATACCATATCAAATCCATTTCAAAGAATGGCATCTCAAAGAAAAATTCCTGCTGTGTTTGCTCCGCTGAATAAGTGTCTGAAGTTGGTGTCCGTTTTATAATTTCTTCTGGGATGCCCAAATAATTAGCTAATTGATATACTTGCGTTTTATATAAATGGGCAATTGGCATTATATCTGCTGCACCATCGCCGTGTTTTACGAAAAAACCTTGTTCTACTTCATGTTTGTTGGGTGTTCCTATCAAAGCATAATGCATCCGTTCAGCATGATAATAAAGCATAGACATTCTGCACCGCTGTTTGAAATTTGATGCTGCTACAATTTTCAGGTATTCCTTGATCGGAAGAAGCTTGCTTTTCTCATTTCCATCTTTATTTATTATGGTAAGTGAAAATGCGGAAGGCAAATTTTGATTAACAACAGTTTTGGCCACTCCAATTTTCATTTTGTAATCAACAGAATTGTATTCCGGAAAAATTGAGTTAACTGCTTCATCCCTTCGCCCATAACAATCAAATCCTTCAAGTGATTTGGTTATGTTTTCTTCGATAGTTTTTACATTGAGTTTTTGAGCAAGTTTTAATGCAAATTCTTTGCTATCAGGATTAGAATCCCTTTCAGGAAGCATAATCCCCAAAACATTCTCTTCCCCCATAGCTTTTACTGCCAAGGCAAGAGTAACCGAAGAATCGATTCCTCCACTTATCCCAACAATAGCACCGTTGCGTCTTAACAAGCCATGAATATCATCTCTTAGTTTAACAGAAATTCGTTCAATTTCTTTGTCAACATCAATGAATGTTAATATGTCTTTTGTAAATCTATTTTTTTTGTTATGTTCCATTTTTATTGAATAATTATAAAAATTAATGTGAACTAATTTTTCGCAGAGATTATTTGGGCTAATCTATTTAGACAAGAACTTTTTCAGTTATTGACTGAACAATTTTATAAGTCGTATTCCAATCAGGTATGCCCAAAAGATTTCTGTCATCAATAAACAAATCAGCATAAATTTTTCGGCTATAAGTAAAGTCAAAATCTTCATCACCCGAATTGCTATTCACCGAATGAAACTCTAACCCGTTCTGTTTACAAAATTTGACTGCTTTTCTAAGCTCTTCTCCTGATCGAAATGTCCAAAGAATAAGTATATGTCCTTCAGATTTTAGTTTTTTAAGAACTTTAAATGCATCAGGCAAAGGATTTCCCATTTCGGGAAATCTGTGTTCTACGATGGTGCCATCGAAATCAACTGCAATAATCATCGTGTGTAAAAGTTTATTCTATTAATAATTTGGATGTTGTAGGTTTAACGTTGATACTTTTGAACCTAAATCCTAAATTTTCATCATGCAGTTTTTGTTAATTTGACATAGTTTCCGTAACCGTTTTTCCAATATTTGTTTCCGTATCCAAACCGGTTTTCCGGAGCATCGTTTATTACTATAAGTGGATTTTTAATGGTATTAATATCAACGATTTTGTTGATTTGCTTTAATTCTTTCTTTTTACTATAATTCAGTCGGACGACAAATATATTTGTATCAGCATGCCTGCCAGTAATTAAGCCATCTGAGACGAGTGATACAGGGGCATTGTCGATAATTACATAATCGAATTCTTTACGAGCTTCTCTCATGAAATTTTCAAAGCGTCCGTTTTCTAATAATTCTGTAGGATTTGGCTGCATTTCGCCTGCAGGAACAAAATACAAATTGGGATTAGGTGTTTGTAGAATTATCTCGTCAAAATTGTTCTTTAATGATAAATATGTGCTTAATCCAGCTCCTTCTTTGTCTCCAAATAAAAGATATAGCTTGGGTTTACGTAAGTCGCCTTCAACAAGTAGCACTTTTTTGTTATTTGAACTTAATGATAGAATTGCAGCAAGGTTAGCCGAGATAAAAGTTTTCCCTTCGCCTGAAATAAGTGAATTGACTGAAATAACTTTTTTATCAGAGCTATTTAAAATATTCTTCAAATTAACTTTTAGAACTCTGAAGGACTCAGCAATTCCTGAATGCGGATTTTTAATTACGGGCAATCCGGTTTTATAATTTGAATGGATAATGCCATCCAAAATAGAAAGTTTTGTTAGGGATTCAACTTCTTCAATCGATTCGAGTTTTGTGTTGAATAAATCTGAAATCAGGATAAACATGAATGGAATAAAAAATCCAAGGATTAAGCCTCCAACAACATTTTTTATCAATTGAGGACCTACCCGTTCGGCAGCTTCAACCATTGCCGGATCAATAATTTGAACCTCGGGAATATTCGAAGCGAGCGATATGGAGGCCTCTGCTTTTTTCTGCAGCATGTAAGTGTATAATTCATTATTCAGGTTAAAATCACGTTGAATACTAATTAGTTTCCGCTCTGTATCAGGCAATTTGGTTAACCTCTCCTGAATTGAATTATAACGGTTCTCCATACTTTGCATTTCAATTTCGGCATTTTTCAGGAGGTTATTCAAGTTTTCAAGTAAGGCATCGCTGGTAAGTTGAATTTCTTTCTCAAGCATAATCAAGCTTGGATTGTTTGGTTCAACACTAAATGCCAAAACTTCACGTTTGCTGTAAAGATCGGTAAGTTTAGGTAACAATCCGTTTAATCCTGAGTCTGTTATACCAATAATCGACGGATTGATCATTTGTTTTATTTTCTTGGCATCACCAATATAAGATTGCAGATTCTTGTAATAATTAATCCTCATTTTGGCCAGATATTTTTCGTTTTCAATTTCTTCAAGTTTTTCGTAGATTACTTTAGCTTCAGCCCCCAAGTCAAGTACTTGATTATTTTTGCGGTAATTACTTAAATTTAACTCGGAATTTTTTAATGAATTTGAAATTCCCACTAAAGAGGTATCAATGAAATTGATTGAGTTCTCAGATGTTTTGTTTTTCTTTTTTATTCCGAATGTTATAAATACCTGATTCAATTCATTAATGAAATCAGCATTCTTCTTTGGATTAGGTCCGATAAGCTGAACATTGATCAATTCCGATTTTTTATCTTCAAGGCTTATATTTACTTGCTTTAGATAAGATTTTGCTAAATTATTGAAATCATTGAATACTAGAAAATATTTTTCACCTGGATTGCAATTCTTTTTATTAAGAACAAATTCGAAGTAAGAGTTCTTAAAGGAATTGTTGAAATTTCCATGTTCCTTAATCTTGACTGTTTGTTTTAATCCATCCCGAAATATTTTTCCTTCTCCACTTACTTCAAATTCAGCATCGTTTAAAGCTACAACTTGCAACATAAATCCAGTGATGTTTTTTCCTTCTTTCGGAATACTTATATCAAATGGTTTATTTTCATATAATTCAGTTAAATAGAATCCATCATCTTTATAGAAGGATGTTTTCCAGTTTAAATTTTCCAACGCTTTTTTATATAGAGTGAAAGATTGTAGTATCCCAATCTGATTTTCAATTTTCTGATTTTTCGGAGTGTTTTGATTATCAAAAGGGATCATTGCGCTTAATGAATTAGATTCTAGGGGTATTAATAACCTGCTTTGTACCTTGTATGTAGCTTGAGAATATCTGAATATCAGTAATCCTCCGGAAATTCCCAAAAAGCAAAATAGTGCAAACCAATACCAGTTTTTCGTGTATTTCAACAGCACGTTCTGGCGACTCTCTTTATTTTCAGATTCGAGAGAATTCAATAGGTCTTCAATTTTTTCCATTTTAATTATTTTATTTTTATTTACTTTAAAAGATTATAAACCAATAGTATGGTGGTTATAGTTGATAAGAATAATGAGTAAGAAGTCGTGTTAAGCTCCATTTGTTTGTTCTTGCTTGGTTTTATGTAAATCATGTCGTTGGGTTGAAGATAATAGGCATCAGAAGCCAAAATATTTTTTTTTGTCAAATCAAGGCAATATGAATCTGAACCATTTTTGGTAGGCCTGATAACTATCACATTTTTAAGTTTTGCATTATCAGTCACTCCATTGGCCATACTTATTGCTTCCAAAATGCTTAATTTTTCGTTATATGAATAATATACCCCCGGATTCTTAACTTCACCAGTCACATTTACTTTAAAGCTCATTAGTTTGACTTTGACAGTCGGATCTTTAATAAATTCAAGTGATTTCTTTATTATCTTTTCCTGTATTTGTTTCATTGTTAAACCTACCACTTCAATATTTCCCAAAATCGGTAACACAACTGTCCCAATAGAATCAACCTGATAGCCATTTATATATTGTGAAACATAATCACCATATTCTTGCATTGTTCCACTTGAATATCCTTTTGATGATCTGTTAGCATCAAAAAGTTCATTTACCTCAGGATTTAAGGTTTTGATACTGATGAATAAATTGTCATAGGGTTTAATCTTATATTCATGAACAACGTTGGAAACGCCACTAATATGTTGATCTATTTTGATATCTTGAAAATAGGTGAATTCTTTTGGCGAACGGCATGAAGATATAAACACTATTATTCCTGCAACAAGGAATAAAACTGAGATAGATTTTTTCATTGTTTTATGCTTTAAAGTATTAAATTACAAATATTTGTATGGTTAATTTGGCTTCACTAAAAAAGATAGGCATGAATAAAAATGGCCTTTACTTTACAGTGAAATATTCAGCTGACGACTTATGTATGCCATTAGTTGGCTTGATATTTCTTTGGCGATGATTGTTTCGATCTTTGCCATCTTGTTTGTCAAGTAATTCGTATTCAGAATTGTTCGAAATATACTCAGGTACAATAATTTTTAACCGCGCAACGAGTAAATCATCATCTTCTTTTGATAGATTATTAAGTAGATCGACTACTTTATTGTTTTGCTCGTCATAACTATATGGACGAATTTTACCAATCAATATTTTGTTGTGGAATGAAGGAAGGCTATCTTCGCTAGAAGACAGCAACTCTTCATAGAGTTTTTCCCCAGGACGTAAACCTGTTATTTCAATTTTTATATCTTTATGCGGTGTATATCCTGATAACAAAATCATTTTTTCGGCCAAATCATATATTTGTACAGGTTGCCCCATATCAAAAAGGAATATTTCTCCACCTTTTCCCATAAATCCAGCTTCTAATACTAATTGACAGGCTTCCGGAATAGTCATGAAATACCTGTTGATATTTTTGTGCGTTACAGTTACAGGTCCACCTTTACTGATTTGTTTCTTAAATAAAGGAATTACAGAGCCATTTGATCCTAATACATTCCCAAAACGTGTAGTAATAAATTGAGTCTTTATATTCATCATCTGCGATAGTGATTGAATATATATTTCGCTGACTCTTTTTGTTGCACCCATCACATTGGTGGGATTTACTGCCTTATCAGTTGAAACCATAACAAATTTATTTACGCCAAATTCAACTGATAAATCTGCTATTACTTTTATTCCTCCAATATTGCATCTTATTGCCTCATATGGCTGCATTTCCATAAGGGGAACATGTTTATATGCTGCGGCATGAAAAACAACATCAGGACTATACTTTATAAATATTTTTCTCATTCGGTAACGGTCAGCCACATTCCCAATTGCAAAAACGGTTTTTATACTATTTGATTGAGTTTTTATTTCTGTTTGTAAATCAAATAATGCAGATTCAGCCTGATCAACAAGAATGAGACACCCAGGTTGAAAATTCAGAATTTGCCTTACCAATTCAGATCCAATTGATCCTGCAGCTCCCGTAACCAGAATTGTTTGTTTAAACAATCCCTTTGCAATTTTATCTTTATTCAAAACTATGGGATCCCGGCCTAATAAATCTTCAATTTGGATCTCTTTAATCTGTGTTGCAGAAAGAGATCCGTTGATCCATTGTGATGTTTCGGGTACTTCGCATACTTTTATTTGCTTAACCAGGCAAAGATTAATAATTTGTCGTTTTCTTTCCTTGCTGATTTTATTCCGGTTGATTGCAATAATAATTTCTTTAATCCCTTCTTTTTCTATAATCTTGCCAAAAGCTTTTTCTTCTGAATGAACCGGAAGACCCCCGATCATTTTATCATGTAATTGCCAATTATCATCAATGAAGCCAACCAACCTAATGTTAAGACTTCGGTCTTTTTCTACAACTTCACTTGTAATTCGGCCTTTATTGCCAGCTCCGAAAATTAAAATTCGGTGAACTTCTCCTGGCTTGATTGATAAGTAATTAAAAATAAATTTTACAGCAAAACGGAATGATATCATTATCATTACAGAAAAGAAATAGTGTGTAAAGATGATTGGATAGGGAATGGCGAGTTCATTTACATATATATGCTCAATAAGAGATACAACCATTAATCCTGAAGAGATTATTAAATGTGCAAAGATGATTATTGTTGCATCTTTAGTCGTTGAGTGACGGAGAATTCCCCTGTGAGGTTGTAATAAATAGGCTGCCAGATAAAAAAATGGCACTCCGGTCAGAAGTTGCAATACCATCATGTTTATGTTCACAGGAATATTCGAAGCATTTTGAATAAGTCCGTAGGTGAATACAAACGTAAAGGTATAAATAACAAGATCACAAACAGAAACCATCCAACTTGGAAGATAACTATGATTGAATAATGTCTTGATTAGTTTTTTCATGAGGCCGATTATTTTAAAACGTTAATATGCGATTATTGTCCTATACAGATTTATCAAGAAAGTAATTTGTTTCTTTTTGTCCATTAACTTTTTCGTAGATAAGAGATCTGCTCAATTGAAATATAAATAATAGAATGCATAATATGATTCCTCCTGTTATTAGAATGTTGATTGAGCTTGCTTTTCTTCCTAACACAAAGAAAATGATCAGACAAATAACAAATTGCAGAATTGAGTATATACTTGTAACCCTGAGATGGGTAATTTTTAGTTCATTAACCAACAACTGGTAAAGATGTTTTCTATGGGCAACAAAAATATTTTCTTTTTGAATTATACGGTGGATAATAGTTAATACACTGTCAACTCCGTAAATGCTTAGAAATAAAATGTAAAGCCAATTACCTGATTGAATGATTAGTTTTGCCAGCAAAAAGACAACAATAAAAGCTATTGATATTGAACCTACATCACCAGCAAAACATTTTGCATTTGCTCTAAAATTAAAATAAGAGAAAACAACGATAGAAATTAAAATAAAATATATTAACTCGTTGCTTATGAATTCCACCTGATAGTTATTTACAATCCAAATACCCGATAGTACAGAAAGACTATATCCTCCGGTTATACCATTAATCCCATCCATAAAATTATATGAATTAATTGCTCCGGCAGAAATGATAAGTAATGGAATCCATGACCACCAAGGCATTTTCAACATTTCCAGTTCAGTAAAAAGTAGTAGTAATGCGCAACAATGTACAACTAGCCTAAGCTGACTTGAAACTTGAGTTAAGTCATCAAAGTAACTTATCATGCTGATGATTATCAATCCGGTGAAAAACCATGGAAATTGGAATCCTGAATAAATAAACCAACACAATGCACTAATCGGAAAGATAATTCCCCCGCCACGAACGGTCACTTTGTTATGTGAACTTCTGCTATTTGGTCTATCAACAATGTTAAACCGTTTAGCTATTTGAATGTAGATTTTTAAAGATATTGCAAGAACAACAAACAGCAATATGTATTTCATGGTCGATTTATGATATTTTATTTTGAAAATTTGATATTTTTCTTCACGATCTAACGTTGCCTAACCTTGAAATTTGAAATTTTAAATATCAAAGCCTTCCATCAATATCTGTTGGTTTGAATAACCCTTTAACATCATAGATTATGCATCCCTTTTCTTTGTGTTCTTGAAGATTAATAGTCAGGAATTCCTTGTGTGCTACTACCAAAATAATGGCCAGATAACCATTCTTTTCTGGGTAGGCAGTTAGGGTATTGATATTGTATTCGTGTTTGACCTCTTTCGGATTTGCCCATGGATCATAAACATCCACTTCAATTTCATATTCACGCAATTCGTGGTAAATATCAATAGCTTTTGTATTACGAATGTCGGGACAGTTTTCTTTAAACGTAATTCCCAACATCAGTACTTTTGCACCTTTAACCGGAGTTCCCTTTTTTATCATTAATTTAACTACTTCAGAGGCAACATATTTACCCATACTATCATTAAGTCGGCGTCCTGCCAGAATGATCTCAGGATGATATCCAAATTCCTGCGCTTTCTGCGCCAAATAAAAAGGATCAACACCAATACAATGTCCGCCTACCAAACCAGGTTTAAAATGCATGAAATTCCACTTGGTTCCGGCAGCTTCTAAAACGGCATTTGTATCAATTTTCATTAGATTGAAAATTTTAGCTAACTCATTCACAAAAGCTATATTGATATCCCTTTGACTGTTTTCGATTACTTTGGCAGCTTCGGCCACTCTAATATTTGGAGCTAAATGGGTCCCGGCCACAATGACTGATCGGTATATTGAATCCACTATTTCACCTGCTTCAGGAGTGGAACCTGAAGTAACTTTTTTAATTTTCTCCACAGTGTGTTCTTTGTCCCCAGGATTGATTCGTTCTGGAGAATAACCAGCAAAAAAATCAATATTATATTTCATCCCCGATATGTTTTCTATAACTGGAATACAATCTTCCTCTGTAGCTCCGGGATAAACTGTCGATTCGTAAACCACAATGTTCCCTTTATTTATAACCTTTCCAACTGTTTCACTTGCTTTTATTAGAGGTGTGAGATCAGGACGGTTGTTGCGATCGACAGGAGTTGGGACGGTAACAACATAGAAATTACAGTTACGGATATCTTCTATATTACTTGAACAGAACAATCCATTTGCATATCCTCCATTTATTTTCTTGTTTGTTGGATTTAAGGTTCTTTTTAATATTTTAGTTTCCACTTTCAGCGATGAGTTATTACCCAATGCGATTTCTTCAAAACTCGGTTTGTTGATGTCAATACCCATGACTGGGTATTCTTCAATGTAGTTTGTTGTGAACAATCCATTTGTATTATTTCCATTTTGGTTCGGAATTGTCGGATTAAATGTAACCAGTGCTCTTTTTAAAATCGCAGAATCTAATTCTAATGTTGAGTCATTGCCTAACATGATTTCTGCGATACGTGATTTGTTAATGTCAAAGCCGACTACTGGATATTTTGTTGCAAATAGGCGTGCAAGTGGAAGGCCAACATAACCAAGGCCGATTATTGCAATCTTAATTTGGGTTTCCATGAGTTTGTTATTTAGATATGTTAAATATTTTGTGTGATCTTATTTTTAAAGCTTATCTAACCATTCATAAAAAATTTATTGCAGATTTTGCCAATACCATAAAACAGCTTCCTTCAATCCATCGCGCAGATTAAATTGCGGTTTATATCCAAGTAAGCTTTGAGCTTTACTGATTGAAGCCAATGAATGTGGAATATCACCTTTTCTGTTCGGACCATGTATAATTTCAATATCCTTTATTGTGGAGTCAAATTCAGAAAGAATCTCTTTCAGATAACCTACTAATTGATTTAAAGTAGTTCTATCTCCAAATGCTGTATTATATACAGTATTAATGGCATTCGGATTATTGGTGGTCAAGGCCAGAAGGTTCATTTGAATCACGTTATCTATGTAGGTGAAATCACGTGAATATTCGCCATCACCATTAATTAAAGGTGAATGGTGATCAATCAATTGTTTTACAAAAAGAGGAATTACCGCTGCATACACACCATCAGGGTCCTGTTTTCGTCCGAATACATTGAAATATCTTAACCCAATACATTCAATACCATATATTTTCGAAAATACTCCGGCATACAATTCATTTACATATTTGGTTATGGCATAAGGTGAGAGTGGTTGGCCTATAACATCTTCTACTTTGGGTAAAGATTCCGAATCTCCGTATGTAGATGAACTTGCAGCATAAACAAATCTTTTTACATTGGCATCACGAGCTGCTATCAACATATTCAGAAATCCATTTACATTTACTTCATTTGTAGTAATCGGATCATTTATTGAACGGGGGACAGAACCCAATGCTGCTTCATGAAAAACATATTCAACACCTTCAACAGCTGATTTGCAATCATTCAGATTTCTAATATCTCCGGTAATTAATTTGAACCCGGGATGATTTAAAATTGCTTCAATATTTTCAGTTTTTCCTGTTGAAAAATTATCGAGACATACTACCTGGTTCCCATATTTAATTAATGTTTCACACAGGTTTGAGCCAATGAATCCAGCTCCACCCGTGACAAGTATTTTATGATTTGTGATCATTGTAAATTGAGATAAATTCTTAAAATATTAGATTTTGTTAATTTGCCGAAAGCTTTGCAATGTATGTTGTAATCCGGTACGTGCTGAAATCGGTAACGAAACTACAAGAGTATCGGTTATTTTTTTGTTTGAGACCACATAGTTTTCAGTAAGCTTCTTCAATTTTTCAGAGTTGAATGGTAATGAGAAGAAATCGCCTAATCGTGCTACTATTTTTACTCCTTTTACAGGTAAATTCCAGATTTTTGGTCTTTTCCCGATGGCAGATGCAATAAGTCTGATTACTTCGTTTGTTGATAAAGTTTCGCTATCTGCTATCTGGTATATACCTGACTGGATATCCTTTTCAATAAGTTGTTCAATAATAAAATTCAAATTACCAATTGATGTGAAGGATCTTTGGTTTGAAAAAGCTCCAAGAGGGTAGGGGATGCCTTTAGCGATCAAATTGAAAAGCAAGTTTAAGTTCCCCTTATTTCCGGGTCCATGAATCATTGCCGGTCGCAGAATATAGATTTTTTTTCCTTCAGGTAATTGCAGACTTAAAATATATTTTTCAGCATCCAGTTTTGACTTCCCATAAGGAGTTTGTGGATTGGGAATATCCTGTTCTGTCAGTGCTTCATTTTTTACAGTATCAGCTACTGCTTTTACCGAACTGAAGTATATAAATTTTGTCGCATCAGATTTTAAGAAACGGTCAAAAACCAGCTTCGTTAATCCAACATTTATTTCAAAATATTCGTTTTCGCTGCTGGTTTTCTTTGTGTCATGAGCCTTTCCTGCAAGGTGGATAATAATATCTACCGGTGGAATTATTTCTAATTCATTCCATGAAAATGTCTTAATTACTCCATCTTTTTGTGGAGACACAATGTCTAATCCGTAAATTGCGTGATGTTTCTTAAGATCAGCGGTTAAATTGTTGCCTACAAAACCGTGTATCCCAGTTATCAAGATTTTAGGATGCATAATCAATTTGGATAACTATTGGGAGTTAGATTAGCTTTTCTTTTTCTTTCTTCTTCGAAGTAAAGCTTGGGTAAAATCAAAATATAAGGAATGATCCTCCTGATCAATTTTCTTGGTTCATTAATTAATCGGTTTAGCCAGATAAAACGTAACCCACCAAGACTAAATGACGGTAAATTCAAATCGCCTAAATAGAAATTGAAAGCCGCTCCTATTCCAAACATTACTCCTCTATTAAGATAGGGTAATATTTTACTCATGAATATTTCTTGTTTTGGAGCTCCAAGCGAAACCCAAATTATATCTGGATTCATGTTGTTAATCTGCTCTGCAATTGATTTATAATCAAATTCATCAATGCTATTGAATGGCAAAGGAAGCGCTTGGATATGATTGGACTGAAATCCCTTTGAAGTTACTTTTTCCTTAATACGATCAAGGGTTTGCAATGTATTACCAAGTAATAGCTGTTTGTAGTTTTTTTCGATGAAATTGCTGAAAATAGTTGGGCCATTTAGTGCTTTAAAATCTTGTTTGTATATATGACCTGCAATCAACGCGATTGAACTTCCATCACAGGTGTTTACCATGGCATTACATAACACTTTTCTGTAAGAATTGTTATTTTGAGCCATTGTTAAAACATTTGCATCAATCACACAAACATAGCCTTTGCTTCCATCTTGTATGGTATGTTTTATTGTGTTCAAAAACAAGTTGTGATCGAATTCAATATTTACGTTGAAGTATTTTGACATAATCGTTAAATTAAACATCATTTTTAATAGTCAATTTTTCATATAATCCATTCAGTTGATTTGAAATTGTAGTAATATTAAATGGCCCTTGGCTTAATTTTAATGAAGCTTTAATTAACTCTTCTCTTAGCTTTTCATTAATAATTAATTCTTCTAAATTTTTGGCCAGACTTTTTATATCACCGGGCTCGAATACCATTGCGTTTTTGCCGTGTTCAAGTATATCAGGTAATCCTCCTACCGGTGTTGTAACTACTGGAATACCATAAGCCCAGGCATCTAATACTGACATTGGGAATCCTTCTGCATAACTTGGCAAACAAAAAATCGATGCACTTCTAAAAAGTCGATCTTTTTCTTTCCCATTTACCCAACCTTTAAATATGACCTTATCACTAATTTTCAAGTCGGTTACTAATAGTTTCGCCTCTTCAATTTCACCATTTCCTGCAAAAACTAATTTCCACTCATCAAATTTGTTTTCAATTGAATAAAAAGCTCTGATTAAATCTGAATACCCCTTACGCGCATTTAATATACCGGCATAAAGTATTGTTTTCGTTTTTGCAGTGACATTTTTCCCATTTTGTATAATTGGGCAAGGATTATACACTACTTCAATCTTATCTTCCAATTCTGGCCATTTTTTAGTTAACCAAAGTTTCCATTGATCTGACAATACTATTATCTTATCAGAAGAAAAGAAAATCCATCGATATAATTTATGGTATTTGCCATTTATAGTTGATTCGATACTAAATGAATGAAAATGGGTGACAATCTTTTTTTTGAATATTTTTGCTAAAAAAATAAATATTGTTTTCCGGATAGCTGAAAAGTATTCACTGAAATGAATATGTATAATATTACTAAATGGTAGTATAAACAGAAAATGAAATATTGCAATGAGGTATGTAAATATTTTCGTAATAGAATTTTTATCGATGTGACTTGCTATCCAAACACAATGCCAATCTGTCCAAAACTTAGTTTGTTTATAGCCTTTTATAACAGAAGTTATACCTCCCATTGTATTAATGCTGGTTGCAATTACAATAACTTTTTTATTCATATTTGTTATGATTAAAATATAATTGCTTACGATTGGTTTTATTTCTGAGGTGTGACAATATTTTACTTAATACCAAAAAACTCTTTTACTATTTTAGTTTTCTGAGAAGCTGGAAGATTTTTAGTTTGAAGAAGATTCGGATTTTGAAGGTATAGAAATTGTTGTACACTCATTTTCATTATTACTCTTGCCGGATTGCCAATAATGACTGAATTCTCAGGGAAAGTGCCGCGTACAATACTGCCTGCTCCAACAATACAATTATCACCTATTACCGTATTGGGGAGAATAGTACAATTATAGCCTATAAATACATTATTACCGATTTTAATTTTTCCAAATATGTCTGCATTTGGATGATCTTTCCGAAAACACCAAATGGCACCGTCATGCGTGAGGAAATCAGTACCGGCTGCTATAGCTACATGATCACCAATTTCAATTAAATAGGGTTCAGTTGAAAAGGATGTAGAAGCAATAAAACAGCCTTTCCCGATTTTCATCCCTTGCTTCCGAAAATATTTAATTCTTACTTTATCGCTGCTAACTTTAAGAAACAATCGTTTTAAAGATTGTATCATGGATTTGAAATTCATAATTTCCGTTAAATAGGATAATTTATAACAATCAATATTCCAGTAATAATCATTCTTTTCATGCCAAAACTTCTTTGTAAAGGCTCATAAAATCATTACCCATTCTGCCGATAGAAAAAAATGAACTAATTCTTTCTCGTCCTTCAGCACCCATTGAGATCCGCAGATCTGAATTGTCGAGTAATAAGTTTATTAAAACGATGATTTTTTCAACATTACGATCTGTACAATAACCTGTAACTCCTTCTATTATAATTTCTTTGCTCCCGCCATTTATATCAGTAGTTATTATCGGTTTGCCCAATGCCATCGATTCAATAATTGAATTGGATATGCCCTCAGATCGGGAACACAATAATCCGATATCTGAGGCTGCAACAATTGGCTCTATTTCTTTTTGTCTTCCGGTCAATAACACATTGTCAATTTGTTCATTTTTAATTCTTTGCTGAATTTCTTCCATTTTAGGTCCATCGCCAACTCCAATTAAAGTAATATCATCTCTTATTTTTCTAATTTCCTTGGCGATATCGAGAAACAAATCATAGTCTTTATAGGTAGAAAAAGCTGCAACCATGACAATTATAAAGTTGGTTTTTATTCCAAACACCTTCCTAACCTTTTCTGAATCAAATTTTTGCTGAAATCGCTCGAGATGAACTCCGTTCCAAATAACTTTTGCCTTTTTTGTTTTTACTTTATATGCCGCAAGGCCGGCTTTCGAATTAGAAAGTATGATATTTGAAAAATAAATGTTCGCTTGAAATAAAAGTGAGGGTAATGAAAAAATGGCAAAATTTCTTTGCGAATCTGCTATCATACTCGAAATTAGAGGAACCCGGAGGATTAATTTCGTCGGAATAGCATAAAAGGTACTCATTATTCCCCATGAATGAATAATATCAGGTTTAAATGAACAGCAGTATTTATAAAATTTAATAAAAAGTAACGGATCGTATTTCGTAAACTTTCGTTCAATTATAATAATTGGGATACCTAATTCATAAACATATTTATAAAAAATGTCTTTTTCGATAACTACTAAGCTAATCTCATAGTCTTTTTTCTCTTTTAAAAAGCTGATTAATTCAAGCGCCCGACGCTCTTTACCTCCGCAGTGGATGGTATCTAAGAAGAAAAGTATTTTCATTTTACAGATCAATCATTTTTATTCTTTATTATATTGTTTGTAATAATTTTTGTTTTTTAGGTAATATTTTAATTGAAGTAATGGAGCAAAAATCCATTTTTGCCCATCAACTACAATAACATCATTCAAAACATTAATAGTATGTATTGTAAAAATCCGGTGGAAGTACTTATTCTTTTTGTTAATCGAGATAGTCATATAAGGTTCTTCAATAAACATTGATTCGTCTAATATATTAACCTTATTTATAGTGATAGATTCACCATAAGAATTTTTGCAGTTTTGGGTTGGTCTGTAAATAATTCCGTCAACCTCAATAAAATTACCAGCGGGTCTGGTGCCATTTAATCCATTCTTTAGAGGATTACCGGGGTGAGCGGTATACGGTCCCAATAAATTGTCTGAAAAATATACATTTAATTTATAATCAATGCCATTTTCATTTAATACTGCAAAAATCCAATATTTTTCATTGTATTTTAAAATTGTAGCGTCTCTTAAAGGTAAGTTAATAATATCTTGCACAAAAATAAGACATTGATTTACTTGATCGTATTCAAAGCACGATAATTTGCCACTCTGGCCCGCTTCAGGGAATACATAAATTTTATTTTTTTCTGAATAAATAAACGGATAAGAAAGATGACTCTTTGTATCCAGTATGATCTTGTAATTTATTTTGTTAAAGATTCTATCACATGTTATTAACGATATGTTCCCATATAAAGTATCCAATCCATAATCTTCAATAAATATATTCAAATTACCATCATTTGTTTTTAATAAAAATGGATCGGCATAAAAATGGTTCTTTTTGTTGAATGGCAACCACGTAATATTCTGACTAAAATTTTTGGTTCTGATTATTTCTTTTATGTCACCTCGACTTAATCCAATTATCCATTGTTTTAGAAATAATCTGTTAAAAAATTTAGAAATAATTTTTCTCATAATAGGAAGTATATAAGATAATTACTTGAATAAATATCTTAATTTATTAATATTGTTTCTTCTAAAAAAATAGTTTATACGCTTATAACAGACTCAAAAAAAGATTGTTTATTTCTGATATTTTTAAATCAGTTAAAACATGATTATGCTCTACATACGCCTTAGCTTTATTGGCAAATTCGTCTGTAATATTTATGTTATTCATTGCATCGAGAAGTATTTCAATCTTTCCGTTGGCAACTTTACCTAATGCTTCTCTTTTAATAACATCTCCCGGATCAACATTTAAAGATAATACGGGAATACCCAATGACCATGCTTCTATGAATATATTTGGAAAGCCTTCCATAAGCGAGGTACTGATCATGCCTTTTGAATTTGCAATTTGACACAAAGTATCATAATGATTTAAATCTCCGAGTAATGCTACATTATCAAATGATTTTAGTTGATTATATATCTGGCTCGATTTTTTATCGCGGGTATGACCAATTACTACAAAAGAATGTAAGGGCGCTTTCTTTACTAATTCGAAAAATTCGACAAATCCTTTTCGCTTGTCAAGAGCACCAACAAAAACGAAATTTTTAGGAATCCGGGTTGGTAAATCCGGTATTCTTTCTTTGTCAAATACGTTAAGCAAAACTGTTGATTTGATGTGTCTTGTTTGCAGAATATTCTTTTGTCCTTCATGTTGCACCAAAACCAAATCAGCCTTTCGAAGTAAATATGGATAAACTAATTCAATCAGAAAGGCATTAACCCACGACCAAGGAGTTTCAATAGCAGTTGCTTTGTAATTTTTTAATCTCATCCAGGTACTCATGGAGTCAAGATCTGAAGCCATGTGTAGAATAAATTTTGCTTTTACTTTGCGGGCAGCCCAATAAGCAAAAATATGCCTGAAATCACGAACACGACTGTAATAAATATCTGCTTTCTGAGCTTTTAAGCCTTGATATATTGATGGCAAACGATGTGTTAAGGTTCGAAGAATCTTGATGCCTTTTGAATAGCCATGTAATTTAAAAACTTTTATACCATCCGTTGTAATAAAGTCCTCCTCTGTTTGATAATCCATAACGACTACCTCATGTCCGCTAATGGAAAGTGCCTTTGCCAGTATAGCAATTTGTAGCTCAGCGCCTCCGGCAGTTTTTCCTTTTAGAGCTCCGGCAATATTGCCCCAAAAACAAATTTTCATATTTTATAACATTTTGTATCTTTTGTATGGGTTACAGAAGATTTTCTTTTCATTAAATTAAATAATTAGCTTGATTTGTCAAGTTGCGAAACTGACCTAAGCTTTAACCATTCTTCGAAGAACAATAATGACCAGATACGGGTTCGATTACTTTGGTTGAATTTAGCCTCAACTATTTTTCTAATATATCGCTTATTCAGGTAAGAAGATGATAGTGCATTTGGGGATAATAGCGTGTCTTTTACATATTCATTTAAATCGTTTTTAAACCATAGGGATAATGGTACTCCAAATCCCTGTTTAGGATGGTTTAAAATATTGGCAGGTAAATAAGCCGACATCGCTTGTTTTAAAATATATTTTTGATCTTCCCCTTTTAGTTTATATTTCCAGGGTATTTGAAAACTTAATTCGGCAAATTTATGGTCTAACAAAGGAACTCTTGTTTCAAGTGAGTTCAGCATACTAACCCTATCAACCTTTGTCAGAATGTCATCAACCAAATAAGTTTGCATATCAAGATGCTGCAAACGTGAAACAAAATCATCGGCAATCGCAGCTCTCATAATTTCGACTTTGTATGGTTCAGAAGCAGATTCGCCATTAACCGGAAAGTAATTATTTAGAATAAGTTTACGTCTTTCCTCACTTGAATATATGGTTGCATAGGCGCCTGAATATTCTTTATTCTCTGATAGAAAATTTAAAGAGTAGCTTCTTTTTCCACCTTTTAAAAGTAATTTATTGAAGTTTCCCCAAATTAATTTATTTAATTCAGGTGATTTAAAATTGAATGGGTAAGAATGTATTCTATTTATACTGTTATACTCATTATACCCGGCAAATAATTCATCACCACCATCACCCGAAAGTGCAACAGTTACGTGTTCACGTGCTAATTTAGAAACATAATAGGTCGGAATGGCTGATGAATCGGCAAAAGGTTCATCATAAGCACTAACTAATTTAGGAAGTAAACTTATGGATTCCGGTTCGATAATTTGTTCATGATATTCGCAATTGTATTTTTTTGCCACTTCACGAGCAAATCTCAATTCATTAAATTCTTTTTCTTTAAATCCTATCGAGAATGTTTTGATGGGTTGGGTGGAATGCTTTGCCATTAACGCAACCACCGAACTCGAATCTATTCCACCACTTAAGAAAGCCCCTAAAGGTACATCCGATATCATGTGCAATTTTACTGCTTCAGAAAGACTCGCTTCAATTTCTTCTTTCCATTGATTTTCAGTTTTTAAATAATTCGGTTCAAAACATATTTCCCAGTATTTCTTTATCTCTATGGTGATTTTATCTTTGAATGATAAAAGCAGATAATGAGCCGGCTGAAGTTTCTTGACTTTTTTATAAATCGATAAATCGCTGGTTATATAACCATAGGCGAAATATGAATCCAATGCAATATCTGATAATGTATTATCAATATTTCCACTTTTTAAAATTGCTTTAATTTCGGATCCAAAGACAAATTTTTCCGCATCGGTATAATAGTAGAAAGGTTTTATTCCAAAACGATCGCGGGCACAAAACAATTGTTGCTTATTGTTATCCCAAATAGCAAACCCAAACATTCCACGTAAATATTGAAGGCAATCAACACCGTATTCCTCATATAAATGAAGAATTACTTCAGTATCAGTACCCGTTTTGAATTTATATCCTTTCTTCAATAATATTTCGCGTTGCTCCAAATAATTGTAAATCTCTCCATTAAAGACAATATAAATACTTGAATTTTCATTGGCTAATGGTTGATGTCCGGTATTTAAGTCAATAATACTTAAACGACGAAAACCCAGACCGACATTATTGTTTATATAGAATCCTTCATCATCTGGTCCCCGGTGATAGACTGCATCTGTCATACTTTTTAAAACAGAAGCATCTATTTTTCTTTTATTATCGGCATAAATTATACCTGTAATTCCGCACATATCAATTATTTTTGGTATTTATTTTACTTATTCTATCTGATGTGAATTGAATCAATATAGCCAATCATTCTTTTTGCCTGAAAATTATAGTTAAAAACACTTTCAGTAAGTTCCTTGCCTTTTACGCCAACTTGTTTAGCGACTTCGAAATTATTCAGTACATATATTAATTTCTCAGCTAATGAATCAATGTCGCCAGGCGGAACGATGAAAGCGTTAATCCCATCATCCAGAAAATCTGATATTTCTCCAACATTAACTGTAATCACAGGATTTGACGTAGCCAGAAATTCGGTTAATTTTGATGGATAGGAAGCCTGCGATCGCAGATCATTGCTTCTAACCATTACAAGTAAATCAGTATGAACTACATATTTCTGAATTTCATTTCGGCTGAGATAACTAAGGATATGGGTTTTGGAGTTTAAGTTTAATCTGTTAATCATGCTCTCTAATTCTTTTCGAACTTTAAAAGAGCAAAATCCACCGAGTACAAGGTGTATTTCAGGGTGGTCGGAACTCACTATCGCAAATGCGTTGATCAATAAATCTATATTGTCACGATCAAATGTAAGCGAACCAAAATAACCGACATACCTAAAGGGGAATGGCTTTATCCCCGTTTTTATAAATCTGCCCGGATCAACAGTACTTGGAACAAGAAAAAGTTTAGAATTTGCCGTGCCTATATTTTTATAAAAGTCACACAGATAGCGGGAAATACAGAATATTCCATCAAAGAGGAGTGACTCCAGATAAATTTTTAACCTGCCCTGGTTTTGCCTGAATTTTCCACCCTGATAGAAACGTAGCGGATGTTCGCTACATTCAGAAATTAGTTTTATTTTATTAAGCTTGACTAATAACCAGGCGAATAAATTTGTAGTAAACCGGTTGGTCCATACGTTCAATGCAGTAATTCGACTCTTTTTATTCAGTCGTTTTATTAAATATATGGTTTTAATGTATTTCAGAAACTTTTGCCATCTGCGAACTATCAGGTATTTGTGTCTTATGCTTTGTCCAAACGGATTATAGTAAAAAATGCCATCCACAACGCCATCACTGGCTTCTATATAATCATTTGAAAAGCAAATGACATGAACGTCAATTCCGTTTTCAATAAATCCTTTTGCATAAGTATATACTCTGTTTGTAGCAGCGCTACCTTCCGGGAAACTAAATAAATCACCAAAAATTACAATGCTCATTTTAAAATTGGTTTAAGTACTTTGCATGGGTTTCCTCCTGCTATTACATTTGCCGGAATGTCTTTTACAACCAGACTGTTTGCTCCAATTATACTGTTCATACCAATTGTCACACCCTTTAAAATAGTTGAATTTACTCCTATCCAAACATTGTCATGAATTATAACAGACTGTGGTTGTGTATTACTTCTGTCCGAATGCCAGTCAAAATCGGTGATAATAGCATTTGCTCCAACAAGCACATTGTTCCCGATTCTAATTTCTTTTGCTGCTCCGATGGTTACACCGCTGAAACCGCAATTGTCACCAATAATGATCACTGCATCCCTGTTATGGGTAGAAAAAATGCACTGATGGTTTACCCCAATCAGATTCGAAGTATGATCTGATCGGAGGGTGCAGTTAGTGCCAATTAATATACTTGAAAAATGAAATCTGTGAAAATGAGGTAATCCGTAAAACTCACTATTTCGCCCGATTTTAATGCCTTTTATGAAAGAGATAATTTTAACAGTAAGACCTGAACAAAATTTGAAGGATTGAAGTTTCCAGTTATGTAATTTATATACCAACCAACTTCCATGATCCTGAGTCAATTTTATTAGGATTATATTTAAAGTCATAAAATCTGAAGTTTACTTTTTATTAATAAGGTCTTATAAATATTCGTGAGTGCTGCAACCACTCTTTCTGGGTTATGTCTTATGAGTGCTGAATCTCTTGCATTTTCACCTAAGGTATTGGCAGTTTCCTTGTCATCAATCAGTTCAATAATTGCACCTGCCAAAGCAAAGGGATCGCCATCTTGCACCAGTAGGCCTTCCTTTTTATCCTTTAAAATACTTGGGGTTCCTCCTGTAGAGGTAGCAATTATGGGCATACCCAGGAGCATTGATTCACATACACTATTGGGACTATTTTCAATATGAGATGTATGAATAAAAAAATTTGATAGTAATAAACCTTTGATTAAATCTTCTGGGTTTAATGATCCTTTAAAACAAATATTCTGATCTGAAAACTTAGATTTATATTTTTTTTCTATAATTCGGATAACTTCTTCATTTCCATTGATACCAGCTACCTGCCATTCGAAATTGATCTTTGTGTTTTTCTTTAATATAGTTGCAGTTTCTAATATCGTTTCCATCCCCTTATAAATTGAAGGGCTTAATGTTGAATACAAAATAATCTTTTGATTTGCAGGCATCTCCCACCTGAATTGGTAAAAAACTTCTCTTAATAGTTCATCGCAATGGAAGTACAATCTATTATATGATAATGCTTGAGTAATACGTCTATCCCAGTCTGTACGTCCAATAAATATTTTGCCTGATCCGAATATTTGTTGTTCCCGTTTAGCTTTCTTCGAAAATGCAAAATAATCATGCCATAAACTGTAAGCTCGCATTTGAAGCCCAAAATCTGAATACTTCAAGATATCAATATAACTTAATCCTGAAAACCATTTTTTAGAAATGACAGTTAAATTTCCTTGTATCTGAATAATAACAGGTATGCTTACCCGGCTGGAAATTAAACCAAAAGATTGTTCTGTACCAAAAATATGAATGATGTCGGGTTTGAAATCTTCAATTATTTCAAGATACCAATTTATAAAATATTCAGGTTCGATCTCATGCATCCACCTTTTATAAAGGTTCTTTAATTTCCCTTTTTCTTTAGCATCAGGTAATGCAAAATAATTGGTTAATCCAATTGTAAAACTTTTTTTTTCTTCGATATTATAGTGAAAAGCAACACCGAGTTCAATTTCTTTTACTTTCGAAATATGCCTTTCCAATGAAGCTATCCATCCACCTCCCTTGCTGTTTGATTGAAGATATTCAGAAGCCAATGAAGGTGTATTTGTAAACCATAAAACTCTCATGAAGGATTTATTATGTGAAAATTCTATTTGCCAAGTATGATTAGCGAATTTTTTATTTCTGTTTCCGAGAAACCGCGTATTACTTTTGAGTAACAAATACCTATACTAGTCCACAATAGAATATAGCGAATACTTAGTCCGGGCATACCCCAAAGAATCATATCTATCAACCAAAGTAATACGATTGTACCAGCTGCTTTGCTAAGTATATTGTTCGATTTTACAATTCCTAAATAGGCTGCAGGTATTGCAATTAACAAAAAAAGAACGAGATTAATTATTCCTCCTTTAAGAATTGTTTGCAAGTATCCACTTTCAATAAACCACCTGTTATCTTTATTTAATTCAATTCCCGGAGCGTAATATTGCCCATTATAACCTTTCCCATAAATCCAATCATCTGTTGACATGTCGCTAATAAATGCGGTAATAACAGCCTCACGCGTATCATCTCCAAAACGTTCTGTTATTTTGCTAAACAACACATCCTGGTATTTAAAAAATATGTTATATGCTATAAATGTTGTGGATATAACTATTGTTAATATATATATTTTACTCTTAATCGATTGGCTTTTACTAAGAGCGAAAATGATTAATGATAGAACTATGAAATTAATGAAAGTGAGCATAATACTTCTTCGTGCCGTTATTGTGGAAATCAGCAAAGAAATCAGTACTGTAAAAAAAGCGACGACCTGTCTTTTTTTATTATGATATTCCCATGTTAATAAGAGAAATCCGCCTCCAGTCCCAAGAGTCCAAACCGTTTGTTCTGCGAAATTTGAATTTGTGAAAAGTATTTCATTTGCAAATAATAGAAAAACAATAAATAATAATATTGCAAGAAATAAAAAGTAGTCAAACATTTTTTTTACAAAAAAAATATTGGCAGGTATTAATATTACAAAAGGAACTAAATAATGAAGAAACAATAAAGGAGAAGATGAAATTGTTATAAGTGTAATAATGTTGATACTAATAAATCCATGAATAATGATGTAGAATTGCCAAAATGTATATAGAATAAATACGTTCATAAAATATTTGTTGTTGATACTTAATTTTACAAGTTTAGTATAAGAAAAGGCAATACCCGCAAGGCCCAGATTCATTATTATGATGGAAAATCTATCATCGATATGTCCTGATGACATGATTAAATTACCTAAGGAATAAATTACAATTGAAGTCCAAAAAATTATAAATGAATCCCTATTAAGGTGATTTGCTAAATATTGATTTATAATATTTTTAAGACTTGTCATTTGATTTCTATTTATTTATAATCAATTATTTATACCAAATTTTTAATTTACTTTTCTTAATTATAATGTTATAATATTGTACAGGTGCAATAATGTAACCAAACACATTTGAAATTATTGATGATATAAGTATGGATTCAATCCCTAAATGAAATTTTTTAATCAATAAAAGCGAAAGTGCGATGAAGCCAATTGAGGAAATAAAAGAGGAATAGAATTGGATTTGTAAGGCTCCGATTCCATTAATTACAAACACGAAAATAGAAGCAAACATCCTTGTTGAAAAAAACAAGTAACAAAGTAATGAGATATTAAATGAGATATTTACAACTCCTTTTCCCAACCATATATTATAGATCGGATCGGCAACCGCAAGCATTACTCCTCCAATTACGATAAATGGAACCAGAATATATAGATACTTTTTTACTGCTATTCTTATCCAATTGATATCATTTGAATTGTAAGCATCTGTTACTCCACTCCACAAAGGAGCAATGAGAATCGTAAAACCCATCTGTAAGACGCCGAAATATTTGTAAGCAATATTGTAAGAAGTAACTTGTAAAGTATCGAAATAATGTGCTATCAGAAATAGAATCGACTGGTATTGTACAATAGCTGTAATTTGTAGAACAAAAAATTTTAATCCCAAGCCCATAATATCTTTTGCATATTTTTTTTTTACAAACCTGATTGATGGAGCATAGTCTTTGTACTTTGTTTTGAAAAAAAACAGATTCGCACCGACAATAACCAGTGTAGGAGCTACTCCAAGCGCTAACCCAAGATAAATAAGTGAGCCAGTTGTTATTTTAGTTAAAATATAAATTACTATCAATGAAAAAAACTGTCCTAAAAGATCAAGCATAGCTGCTTTTGCAGGTTTTTGATCAGCAATTAAAATGGTACTGATAATCTTAAAAATAAATTGAAAGCAGAAGTAGGTAAATATAATATATGCCAATGAAGTAACCTCTTGAGCTGCATTTTCATTAATATTAAGTAGTTTTCCCCAATTAATATATTGATTAGCTAAAAGTAAAACTATCCAAAGACTGATAAAAATGATACCTATGAAGAAATAGGTAGTGCTAACATATGTTTTTACTAATTTTAGGTCACCTCTGGCTTTTGCCTCTGCGAACCGATTTCGAAGTCCATGGGTAAATCCTATATCAAAGAAAGATATCCAGGCAACCATTGAACTCATCGTGAGCCATATACCATATTGTGTTGGATTAATATAATGAATCGTTATCGGTACCAATACCAAACTAATGGCAATGCTCATAACTTTTATAAACAAGGAACCAATTACATTTTTTTTTGCTTCTACACTACGCTTATTCCCTCGGGTAATGAAATTTTTAAGCTTATTAATCATTAATTTGAGTCTAATTAGAAATGTTATTCACTGTCCTTCAAAAATATTATAACGTTGTCTTATCAAAATAAAATCCAATAAAAAAATCATTATCTGTGATTAGTGGATTTTTTACATGTAGTTTTTTAGAAGGTATTTCAAATGAAAAATAAAATGTGATTGATAAATTGAAGACTTTAATGTTTTCAAGAGAGAATTCATTCCATTTTCCACAATTTTTGATTTTTCCACTTGGGAATGGATTAAAAGCAAAAATTTGGAAAATGGTCATGGAATTCAAAACGTATTGATTTACAACCATGTATTTTATTAGTTGTACCATGCAAAAGAAGTAAGCAATTACTAAATTACAAAAACTTGGGTAATTATTTGGGAATAACAGATATTGGGACTAGAAGAGAAATTTCGTTTTCTATAATTACTTAATTTAAGTATGCAACCCATTAGGTATAAATATTTGTCTATAATTTATAGCTTAATTCAACTTTAATAAATTCTACTACTAAAATTAGTTTCATTTGAGATTAGACTACTACATACGATTTTTGAGATGGAACTATTTCTCCCAAAATTTTTACTTCATCCTTTGATATATTGGCATATAAACTGCAGTTCATTGAATCAATGCGCATTACTATTCTTGATTGTCCGCAAATGTTTATAACTTCTCCTTTAACGCCTTTAAGTGAACCTTGCAGAACCTCAACAGTTACTCCTTTCTGAATCCGTTCATAGGTCAAGGTAACTTCGTGATCGCTTTGAGCAAGAAAAGTTTTAATATTTGAAATCTGTGCTTCTGGAATTGGTTGAGCTTTCCCTCCAAAAGTAACATAACATACTACCCCTGGAGTATTCAATGCTGTGAAGAATTCCTTGTAACTAACTTTTACAAAAATATAGCACCTGAAAAGTGGTTCTTCAACCCATTTTTTGCGATCGCTCCAACATTTAAGTGTCTTTTTTAAAGGTAAATAACACTCAATATTTCTCTCTGTCAAATTGGATAAAAGTTTTTTCTCTCCATTTGCTCTGGTATAAATGGCATACCACTGATAGTTTGCTTTTTCTAAATACATAATTGTAGTGCATTAAATGTTAACTAATACCTATAAAAAATCATAGGAATTCTAAATAGAAAATAGAAAAATTATTCACGAATCTTAGAATGGCTTTTTCACAATTAAATGTAAGTCGATAAATTTAGAAATAAAATAGGTGTTTTCCGCCCCTGGTAAGTTCAATTAATTTTGAATCCAATCAAATAATGTTGAGATCTTTTCAGATCGTTACTTGTCTTTTTCAAGTTTGCTTTTCAATGTCATATTTTCAAGGCTTAGGTCAGCAAACATGCGTTTAAGCCTGTCGTTTTCTTCTTCTAATTCATTAATTCTTCTGATTTCCGAAATATTCATACCTCCGTATTTTATTCTCCAATTATATACGGTTGCCTGACTAATGCCATATTTCTTTATTAGATCCTGAATAGGAACTCCAGATTCATTTTCTTGAAGAATTCGATAAATCTGTGACTCTGCAAATCTCTTGTGTTTCATGGGTTGATAAAAAGTTGAATGGTTTAAATTTATTGAATAACAGTCGTAATAGTAAAAATACAATATTTTTTAAATTTCAGCAATACTCCTAATTTGTTTGAAGTAATTGATGATTTTAAATAAAAATCGAATTTTTAGAAGGTTAGAAAATATTTCTAATTGTTGGATGAGTATTCTAATTTAATAAATATG
The DNA here is from genome assembly GCA_038204725.1 of Bacteroidales bacterium. Classification (GTDB taxonomy): domain Bacteria; phylum Bacteroidota; class Bacteroidia; order Bacteroidales; family JACABE01; genus JACABE01. The sequence continues at coordinate 58,372 of JBBRCQ010000016.1, forward strand.
AAAAAATAGTTGTAGTCAACAAGTAATACAAAATGAAAATTAGATTTTTCGACTAAAACTCGATTTTTTGATTAGACATTTGGATGTTAAACAAAGGAAATCCTATTGTTACCCACATATTATTGTGATTTAACATCAAATTGAAGATATATTTTGAGGACTTTTTGAAGGATTTATATAAAGAAAAAAATGTCTGGAAATTTAGAACATTTATTATTCAATTTTCTAATTTGATCCTTCGCAATTAGAATTATTTCTAATTCTAAATTGTTAGAACAAATTTAAAACAAATATTATTCAAAACCAATTTATTTTCAATAATGATTACTTTTTTTTATTTAAATTTATTTGCAAATAATAATTTAGACTAATGTGCAGATATTTAGGAATATACTGACATTTAAATATTGTGTTTGTTTGTCCGGTAAATTGCGTTCTGAGTTAATTTTTTCAAGTTACAAGTAAATTTGGAGCAAAATTACGGTTGAATGCTTGCTATGAGCCGTGCATTTTATAAATGTATTTGAATTTAAAGGAATGATTTTTCTAAAAATAAATACCATCTTTTTATTAGTAAGTAATGCGAAGTATTTGTTGTCATATATTATAATTTTATTTCCAACTCAAATTTGAACCCTTATCTTGATTAAAAGGGGTGCACGACATTAAAAGTAGAAGGGAGCCGGGCGGCTCCCTTTAATCTACATTATTGTGATTCGTGAAAAAGGGGACTTGTTGATTGGCAAAAAGAAAATGAGGCTATTTTAGAATCTTTTTCATGGATTCAGTTAATCTTCACAATCTCCCTACATATATTAATTCCGAAAAACGGTAAAAGGTAACCCTCCAAAACGAATTATTTTTAAAATATTTTCTTTGAAGAGCTCTTTGGCATATTTTTATAATTTTGCAAGAGTTTTTTACGTAATGAAAATCATCTAAAAAGGTATGTTTGAAAATCTGAATGAAAAGCTGGAGCGGTCATTTAAAATACTTAAAGGCCAGGGAAAAATTACCGAAATAAATATTGCTGAAACCTTGAAAGAGGTTCGCCGTGCATTACTGGATGCGGACGTTAATTTTAAAATAGCCAAAACTTTTACTGAAAGTGTCAGGAAGAAAGCTTTAGGGATGGACGTTCTTAATGCTATTAAGCCTGGTCAGTTAATGGTGAAAATTGTTCATGATGAATTGGCTGAGTTGATGGGGGGGAAATTTGTTGACATCAATCTTAAAGGAAATCCGTCTGTCATTTTAATAGCAGGTCTCCAGGGTTCCGGAAAAACTACATTTGCCGGCAAATTGGCCAATATGCTGAAAAGCAAAAAGGGAAAGCATCCTTTGTTGGTTGCATGTGATATTTACCGGCCGGCAGCTATCGAACAGCTAAAAATTCTCGGTGGTCAAATCAATGTGCCTGTTTATACTGAAGACGGTAACCGAAATTCGGTGAAGATCGCATTGGAAGCTATTCGGCATGCAAAAATGCAGGGTAATGATGTGGTTATTATTGATACTGCTGGTCGTTTGGCGATTGATCAGGAAATGATGAACGAGATCAGTGCTGTTAAAGATGCTGTGAAACCGCACGAAATTTTATTCGTTGTTGATTCAATGACTGGTCAGGACGCTGTCAATACGGCCAAAGAATTTAATGACCGGCTTGATTTTGATGGAGTTGTCTTAACTAAGTTAGATGGTGATACCCGTGGTGGTGCCGCTCTTTCAATCCGTTCGGTGGTGGATAAACCCATTAAATTTGTTGGAACCGGTGAGAAAATGGAAGCGTTGGATAATTTTCATCCTGAACGTATGGCCGACCGTATTCTTGGTATGGGTGACATTGTTTCTCTGGTAGAAAAGGCACAGGAACAATTTGACGAAGAAGACGCAAGAAGGCTTCAACAAAAGTTGGCCAAAAATCAATTCAGCTTTAGCGATTTTCTGAAACAGATACAGCAAATTAAAAAGATGGGAAATCTGAAAGACCTTGCAGCAATGATTCCGGGAATGGGCAAGGCGTTGAAGGATGTGCAGATTGAAGATGATGCATTTAAACATATTGAAGCCATCATTTATTCTATGACCCCAGCTGAAAGGGAAGACCCGGGTCTTTTAAATGGCTCACGCCGCAAGCGTATAGCTGATGGTTCAGGAACCGATGTTCAGGAAGTTAACAGATTGATTAAACAGTTTTCTGAAACACGCAAGATGATGCGGGTTGTATCTCAAGGAAAAAATATGAATAAAATGGTGAGTAATGCTGGTCCAAGACGATAAACCGAAAACACTGGTTAATATGAATTTGATTGACGGAAAAAAGACAGCTGACGATATTAAAAAAGAAATTGCCGTGGTCGTGAAACAAATGGTTGCAGATGGGAAAAGGGCTCCTCATCTTGCAGCCATTCTGGTTGGTCACGATGGAGGTAGCGAAACTTACGTAGCGTTTAAAATAAAGGATTGTGAAGAAGTTGGCTTCCGTTCTTCCCTGGTTCGTTTTGAAGAAGATGTGACTGAAGAAGAATTGATAGAAAAAGTTCATGAATTAAATCTGGATCCTGATTTGGATGGTTTCATTGTGCAATTGCCTTTACCAAAACATATTTCAGAACAACGAATTATTGAAGCGATTGATCCGAGCAAAGATGTTGATGGATTTCATCCGGAAAATGTTGGACGATTGGTTCTAGGCATGCCTGCTTTCTTATCTGCAACTCCATTTGGGATAATTGAATTACTCAAGAGGTATCATATTCCTACTTCAGGAAAAAATTGTGTGATTGTGGGCCGAAGCAATATTGTTGGCAGACCGTTAAGTATTTTAATGTCACAAAAAGGTGTGAATGCGACGGTAACTGTAGCTCATAGCCAAACCAAAGATATAGAGAAAGTTTGTGCTGAAGCAGATATTCTTATTGCAGCACTGGGTTCACCGGGATTTATCAAGGCGAACATGGTAAAAGAAGGTGCTGTAGTAATTGATATTGGAACAACACGTGTTAATGCGCCGGAAACAAAATCTGGTTGGCGTTTGAAAGGTGATGTCAAGTTTGACGAAGTTGCTCCAAAATGTTCGTATATTACTCCTGTTCCTGGTGGAGTTGGCCCAATGACAAGAGTTTCGCTTTTGCTCAACACTATACTTGCAGCTCAAAAGAGAATATAGCCTGAGCTAAAAATTCCGGGCATGCTGATATATTCGTATCAAATTGAATGTGACGCATTCGGGTTAGGTCCTGTTTTATGTTATAATGTTAATTGAAAATTTTATTTTTTTTCTCGATTATTATTTTTATATTTGACTAAATAAGAATGGAATAAACTTAAAAAGAGCAAGATGGAAGATTTTAATAAAAATGAGGAAATGTTGGAGAATGACAGTAAATTCAGGGAAGAGATTTATTCAAAGGCTGTCAGAGCTGGAAAAAGAACCTATTTTTTCGATGTGAAATCGACACGAAGAGACGAGTTTTACCTCACTATTACTGAAAGTAAAAAGCGATTCGAGCAAGATGGAAACTTTCACTTTGAGAAACACAAGATTTTTTTGTACAAAGAAGATTTTGAGAAATTTGTTGATGGATTACAGGAGGTGATTTCATACATTGATCAAAATCAGCAAGAGGATTATGAGACTGAAATTCATTCAGGATATGGAGAAGTAATTGGCAATGAAGAGAATACTCTTGAAGAAGTTGATTTTGTTAAGAATTATTCAAAAATTGACTTCGATGATTTATCCAATTAGAATTTGTCCATTTTTCACTTTTAGTTGAACGAAAAAATAAAAAATTGAATTTTTCTGTTTCCTAATTTTTTTGAAGCAATTCAAAAGAAATGTGTTGTTTTTATATTTATTCTATTATATCAAGATATTTAAATCAATCGGTCTATAAAGGCTTGATTGATTTTTTTATTTAAAGGACTAAGGTCGGTCAATAATAAATTGCTGGAAATAAATAAAAAAAGGATTATCATAGCCTGATAATCCTTTGATCCAAATTTAGTTTAGTTCGATCGAAAAATAGATATTGGTTAAAAGAGAAAAGGAATTTCATTGATATTATTAGTAACGTACAATCCTTTTACGATGCTAATATAAGGGTTATTTATTAACTCTTTTTGTGATTTTTTAAGTATTAATTAATGTTGAAAAATATCACAAAAAAATCATCTTGTAAATATCTGAATTTCAGAGGATAAAAATCAGTCGTATGTTTTATAATATGAAACGATTGTTTTCAATAGCTATAATACTATTTATTTCATAATAAATTTTCATGATGGCAATCTATGGATTAAAGTCATTGTTTAATCGTTGCTTATTAGGCTAAATTAACGTTATTTAGC
>JBBRCQ010000017.1:0-60956 GCA_038204725.1 Bacteroidales bacterium
AGAATTTACGTTACAAAACAAGCATTTAAAATAGCGGTGGGACTGGCAAGCAATACAGAAATATCCAAGTTGTTATCAATAATACGAAGAGAAATTTATCATGGATATTCTTTGTGTACCTATAAATAATAAATATATTAAACACAAAAAAAGCGAAGTTCATAAGTAAATAAATGTATAAATATTCATATCGCTTTAACTTGTATTGCGCAGGGATTTTAAATGCGTAGTCCCGAAACTTCGGGATTCTATGAAGTCTTGTCCCGAAATTTCAGGATTGCATACTTTTTTTTCAAGAAAAAAGTATGAGAAAAAACAAATAAGCAAAGATTTCAAAATACAACATTAAAGTTTGCATATCACTTATTAACTAATCTTTTCCCAAACACCTCTAATCTTTTTCATATGCCGCAGTTGATCCAACAATTTTTGATTTTTTGTTAATCCCAGCAAAGGATCTTCGTTTAAGATATCTATAGCCAGATCGCGGGCAACTTTGATAAGTTTTTCATCTTTTACGATATCTGCCAGATGTAGGTCGAGCATGCCACTTTGCTGAGTACCTTGCATATCGCCGGGTCCACGTAGTTTTAAATCTGCTTCGGCAATTTCAAACCCATCGGTGGTACGAACCATGGTTTCGATGCGTTTTTTACCATCAGCAGTCAATTTATTACTCGTCATTAAAATGCAATAGGATTGATCAGCACCACGTCCTACCCTGCCTCTGAGTTGGTGAAGTTGCGACAAACCAAAGCGTTCTGCATTTTCGATGATCATCACCGAAGCATTGGCAACATCTACACCTACTTCAATAACAGTGGTTGAAACCATGATTTGTGTTTCTCCTTTTACAAACCGTTGCATTTCATAATCTTTTACGGCAGATTTCATTTGTCCGTGAACAATACTTACAGCATACTCCGGAAGCGGGAATTCACGGGTGATGCTATTGTAACCATCCATCAGATCTTTCAGATCCAGGGTTTCTGACTCGTTAATGAGCGGATACACCACATACACTTGTCTTCCGGCTGTTACTTGTTGTTTGATAAATGCAAACACTTTCAACCTTGCCGAATCAAAATAGTGATATGTTTTTACTGATTTTCTACCAGGTGGCATCTCATCAATGGCTGAATAATCCAGGTCACCGTATAGCGTCATTGCCAGTGTTCGCGGAATGGGCGTAGCAGTCATTACCAATATATGTGGTTGTCTTTCGTTCTTTTCCCATAATTTCGATCTTTGTTCAACGCCAAAACGGTGCTGTTCGTCGATAATTACAAGCCCCAGATTGGCAAACTGCACTGTATCTTCAATTAAGGCATGGGTGCCGATTAAAATATGGATATTTCCTGATTGTAGCCCTTCGTCAATCAATTTACGTTTTGCTTTTTTGGAGGAGCCGGTAAGCAATTCAATATTCACGCCTAATCCATTCAGCATGCGGGTGATGGTTTCAAAATGCTGGTTGGCCAATATTTCGGTTGGAACCATCAGACATGACTGGAAATGGTTATCAACGGCTATTAACATGCACATTAATGCTACCAATGTTTTGCCACTGCCTACATCGCCTTGCAGCAGACGGTTCATCTGTTTGCCAGAGCCAAGATCAATTCGTATTTCTTTAATAACTCTTTTTTGGGCGTTGGTAAGTTCGAAGGGAAGATTTTGAGTATAAAATGTATTAAAATGTTCGCCTACCGTTCCAAAGCGATGACCTTGTGTTTTGGTAAGTCGTATTTGTCTCATCATCAACAAACTTAGCTGGAGATAAAACAATTCTTCAAATTTAATCCTAACCTGTGCTTTTTGTAATATCTCGGTATTGGCAGGGAAATGAATATTGATCAGAGCCTCTTCTCTGGAAATAAACTTGTATTTATTGATAATTTCAGGTGTCAATGTCTCGGGAATACTACTTTTGGTCACACCTACCAGCGTCTTGGTAATTTTGCTGATACCTCTTGAAGTAAAACCTAGGGCTTTGAGCTTTTCCGAAGAACTGTAATATGGATACAAACCTTCAACAATTTCACTCTGGCTTTCGGCAACAGACTCAATATCCGGATGAAGAATATTATAGGTTCTATTAAAAAGGGAAGGTTTCCCAAAAACAACATATTCTGTGCCTAAATGTAGTTTTTCTTTGATCCATTTCACACCTTGAAACCAAACCAGTTCGATGCTCCCGGTTTCGTCTTTAAAAGTGGCGATTAAACGACTAGCTCGCATTTTGCCAACAGTTTCCATGGCTACAATTTTCCCTTTCATTTGCACGTAAACCAAGTCACTGGTAATTTCGTTTGCTTTATGAAATTTTGTTCTGTCGATATAACGAAAAGGGTAATACTGCAGCAAATCACCAAAACAGCGAATACCGAGTTCCTTAAAGAGTACTTCAGCCCGCTTGGGTCCTACTCCTTTCAGATATTCAATAGCTGTATCGGCAAAACTGTACGACATTTGTTTTTTTATTGCAAACCTACAAATTATTTAGGAAATTATAAAAGAATAAAAATAAATATCAATGGTCAATGATCAATAACAAAAATAAAATCAACTAATTATGAAAATATTATTTTTAACCTTTTTCATGCATTGAATGAATCCTGTCATTATTTTTTATCCTAAACTTTCTTTTTGTTATTTTAAAAAAAAAATCAAAAACGTCATCCCGAACAACTATTTCTAACTCATGCTTCGACTCCGCTCAGCAACAACTTCGTAAGAAATTGTAGCTCGGGACTAAGCTGTAGCTTAAAATCGACAAATCAGTAAATCACTAAATCGCCAAATCACTATCCCGAATAACTATTTCTAAATCTGCTTCGGTATCGCTTAGTAACTAAACATTGTAAGAAATAATAACTCGGGACTATGCTGTCGCATAGAATCCATAAATAATTCTTACCTTTGCACACATTTTTGAAATTCACATCCAATGCCTGATAATGAAGCTAAAAACCTTGAGATTTACGGTGCAAGGTCACATAATTTAAAGAATATTGATGTTAGTATTCCTCGCGACAAACTGGTAGTAATTACCGGTTTGAGCGGAAGCGGCAAGTCTTCATTGGCATTTGACACCATTTATGCCGAAGGACAAAGGCGATACATGGAAACTTTTTCGGCTTATGCCCGCCAGTTTATTGGCAACCTCGAACGTCCGGATGTAGATGAAATTACCGGTCTTAGTCCCGTTATTTCTATCGAACAAAAAACTACCGGTAAAAATCCACGCTCAACTGTTGGCACCATTACCGAGATTTACGATTTCCTTCGATTGCTGTATGCACGTGTAGCAGATGCATACTCCTACCTCAGCAACGAGAAAATGGTTCGTTATACCGAAATACAAATTATAGATGCCATCGAAGAACGTTATATCAATAAAGGCATCATTATTTTAGCTCCATTGGTTAAAGGGCGCAAAGGACATTACCGTGATTTATTCGAGCAAGTTCGCAAACAAGGTTTTTTGAAAGTCCGCATTGATGGTGAAATCAAAGAAATCAGCTTTGGGATGCAGGTGGATCGTTATAAAATTCATGATATTGAGGTAGTCATTGATAAGATCAAAGTAAATGAAGATGCTACCGTACGGATCACTAAAGCTGTTCAGATTGCATTACGTCACGGCAAAGGCATGCTGATGGTGATGGAAAATGAAAACAGCGAAGTCCGCCATTACAGCCGTTTGTTGATGTGTCCCGTTACTGGAATTGCATACAGTGAGCCGGAACCCAATTCTTTCTCCTTCAATTCACCTTACGGTGCATGTCCGCATTGCAGTGGCCTGGGCGAAATTGCAGAAATTGATTTCAATAAAATTATTCCTGACAAGAAGAAATCCATCCATCAGGGAGGAATTATTCCAATTGGTGCACACAAAACCAGTTGGATATTCAAACAACTGGAAGCCATCGCCGAAAAACATAAGTTTAGTCTGGATACTCCTATTGAAGATATCCCCGAAGAAGCCATGAACAGCATTTTGTATGGTTCAGATGAAGTACTGAAAGTTAAAAATGATTACCTGGGTGTTACCACTTCTTATGCCATTACTTTTGAAGGAGTTATCAATTTTATTTCCAACCAGAATACCGACACTGCTCCACAAGGCATTAAAAAATGGGCCAGTAATTTCATGAATAAAATTCCCTGTCCCGAATGCAATGGCAGCCGTTTGAAAAAAGAATCGCTACATTTCAGAATTGGTGACAAAAACATATCTGAACTTTCGAACCTGGACATGATCGTTCTTAATGAATGGTTCGAGCATATCACGGATTTACTGGACGAAAGAAAACAAAAGATTGCTTATGAAATCGTTCGTGAAATCCAGACCCGCATCCACTTTTTACTGGATGTAGGTATTGATTACCTTACGTTGAATCGTCCATCCAGAAGTTTATCGGGTGGTGAATCACAACGCATCCGTCTGGCGACACAAATTGGCTCTAAACTGGTAGGGGTACTGTATATACTGGATGAACCCAGTATCGGCCTGCATCAAAGAGACAACTTGCGGTTGATTAAAGCGTTAAAAGATTTACGTGACATTGGCAACTCGGTCATCGTGGTGGAACACGATAAAGAAATGATACTTTCTGCTGATTACATAATAGATATTGGACCCGGAGCCGGTATTCACGGTGGGAAAATAGTTGCAGAAGGTAATCCTGAGGAAATGATGAATTGCGATACCATCACCTGTGATTATCTGCGTGGCATCAGAAAGATTGAAATACCTGCCATTCGCCGACAACCCAATGGTGATTTCCTGATTTTAAAAGGAGCTACTGGAAATAATTTAAAGAATGTTACCTTCAAATTACCATTAGGAATATTTGTTTGTGTAACAGGCGTTTCAGGAAGTGGCAAATCAAGTCTGATCAACGAAACCCTCCATCCTATTTTAAGCAAACATTTTTACAGATCCGACAAAAACCCATTGCCCTACAAATCACTGGATGGATTAAAACACATCGACAAAGTAATTGAGATAAACCAATCTCCCATTGGCAGAACACCCCGTTCTAATCCTGCAACCTATGTAGGCGTTTTTGATGAAATCCGTAAATTGTATGCAAACTTACCTGATTCCAAAATCAGAGGCTATTTGCCCGGACGTTTTTCATTCAATGTTAAGGGAGGAAGATGCGAAACCTGTGGTGGTGCCGGTTTACGAACCATCGAAATGAACTTTTTACCCGATGTATATGTACCTTGCGAAACCTGTGGTGGAAAACGATATAACCGCGAAACACTCGAAATCCGTTTCAAGGGAAAATCCATCAACGATGTGCTGAACATGAATATCGACCAGGCTGTTGAATTCTTTGAAAGCATCCCTCCTATTCTCATCAAAATTAAAACATTGAAAGATGTGGGGCTAGGTTATATAACACTGGGACAACAGTCCACTACCCTCTCGGGTGGTGAGGCACAACGTATCAAATTAGCCACTGAACTTTCCAAAAAAGATACAGGTCAAACCCTCTACATCCTTGACGAACCTACCACCGGTCTGCATTTTGAAGACATAAGGGTTTTGCTGGAAGTCCTTAACAAACTTGTTGATAAAGGTAATACTGTGCTAGTAATTGAACACAACCTGGATGTAATCAAAGTTGCCGATTACATCATTGACATCGGACCCGAAGGAGGACAAAAAGGCGGAAACATTATTGCAGAAGGTACTCCCGAAGAAATCGTCAAGCAAAAAAAAGGCTATACTGCTCCTTATTTAAAAGAAGTGTTGTAAATAATATCGATTTTTAAAATGTTTAATAAAAATTTCATTTGAAGATTATAATCTAAAAAAACGCTTTTTACTGATAAATTCCTTACTTTCGTAAACTATTCATCGCGCTGATTATTTTACGATAATTTCTTTGACATGAGGTTTTATAAATTCGTATGTTTGATTATTTTAATTATTTTACCTTCAAAAGTTTTCCTTCAGCAAACTAGCTTAATGAAAGACTTTGACGATGATGTGCGTGGTAAATACGGATTGCGAATTATGTTTTACAACCTAGAGAATTTTTTCGACATACACAACGATAGCATTACCCAGGACGATGATTATACTGCTTTTGGCATGAAACACTGGGGCAGGGAAAAATACAATACTAAACTCAACAATACATATAAAGTTATTGCAAGCGTGGGTGGATGGGAACCACCCGAAATTATAGGCTTTTGCGAAGTAGAAAATAAATGGGTGATGAGCGAAATTGCAAGTGGAACACCTTTGCGGAAATTCAAATACAAATACATCCACTACGATTCACCTGATTCCAGAGGTATTGATGTGGCACTACTGTATCGTTCCGATAAGTTTACTCCGGTTTTTCATCAGCCAATTCGCATAGTGTATCCTTTTGATACAACTTCCAGAACCAGAGATATTTTGTATGTAAAAGGCTTAACAACTACCAAAGACACACTGCATATTTTTGTAAATCACTTTCCTTCCAAATTTGGAGGAGCCCTGGTAACCATTCCGAAAAGAAATTATGTAGCTTCTTTTTTAAGGAGTAAAGTTGATAGCATTCTGGCAATCAATCCGGATGCAAACATCATTCTTATGGGCGATTTTAATGACGAGCCTTCTGATGAAAGCATTTTAAAAAGTTTAAACGCCAAATGCGATACAGTTGATGTAAAAAGTACAGACCTGTATAATTTAATGTGTAAACTGAAAGCTACTGAGAAGATTGGCACCAATAAATTTCGTGAACAATGGAGTTTGATTGATCAAATGATAGTTTCAGCACCATTGATTAAAAACAAACAAAAATGGCATGTAAAAAATTACAGGGCTTATATTTTCAAAGCTGACTATTTATTACAACCCGACGAAACTTATATGGGTGTCAGAACATTTAGAACATACACAGGCCCCAGATATACAGGAGGATATAGCGATCATTTGCCGGTATATATGGACTTGATTTATGAATAATAAATACAATTACGAATTAAAAATTACGAATTACGAAAAATCCTAATAACAAAAGTAAGTAAAAAAATATTAGAAATAATTAATAACTTAATCCCGAAAATATTTTGTAAGATATTGCAGTCAGAGTCTCAGCAAAAGTTCAGTTACCATACTTCGGCTTCGCTCAGTATCCCGATTTTTTATCTTCGGTCTTCCGACTTCCGACTTAACTACTAATAACCATAACCAAAAAAATGAATAAGAAACAACTAATGATTTTTTCCGCAATTATACTTGCAATTGGAATAATTGCCATTGTATATTTTGCCAATAACCCAAAAGAAAAACTTGAAGAAATCACAACACCCAAATCAGAAGAAATTGCATTTACCAAACAGGGTGAACTCTCATTTATCAGTGCTGCTGATCAAAAGAGAATGCAGACCATTTCTATCGAATTTGCCAACGATGATTATTCCCGTGAAAAAGGGCTGATGTATCGAAGGAATATGGAAGAAATGCAGGGAATGTTGTTTCTGTTTGAAGACAATAAACCCCGCTCTTTCTGGATGAAAAACACCTATATTTCACTGGATATTATTTATGTAGGGATTGACAAAAAGATTGTATCTATTCAAAAGTCAGCCTTGCCTTTGTCGGAAGAATCCTTACCTTCATACAAAAATGCAATGTATGTAGTTGAAGTAATTGCAGGTTTCACGGATAAATACAATATTAAAGAAGGAGATATGATTCGTTTTACGAAACTATAATAATTCAATAGAACAATATAAACAGATGAAATTAAAAACAATATCAACAATTTCTATAATCGCCCTAATGCTAACAACAAGCAGTTGTTATGTTGGGAAAAGACTTCCTGTTGCAACAGGATATGCAGCAAAATATCTTTGTTCTTCCTATTTTATTTCAAACCGACCTATTGATTCAATTGAAAAGTATGACTTGAATTTTTCCATCATCAAATATGCAAAAAACAAAATAAATGAACAGGAAAAATCTGTTACAAGTTCTATTTTAGGTTTGGCTAAAAACAAAGCTATTTTTATGGACGGATCAGGCTGTGTATTAATTAAAGGAAACACAGAAGCAGAAATCAAAAAAATCAATTCAGTAAAAGCAATACCGCCTTTATGCAACAATTACGACACGATTCCCTGGCCTAACGGGAATAAACTTTCTGATGATATCCCTCAAAATATTAATAAGGTTAAACTTGATTTAGTCGTAGAAAAGGCTTTTGACGATTCTCATTCTAAAAAACCAAGAAATACGAGAGCAGTAATTGTGGTTTACAAGAATGAAATAATTGCAGAAAAATACGGGGCGGGATTTGATAAAAACATGCCACTTTTGGGATGGTCTATGTCGAAAAGCATTACCAATGCATTGGTTGGAATTTTAGTTAAACAAGGTAAATTAGATATCTATAAACCTGTTGACATCAAAGAATGGCAAAATGACGCCAGAAAAGAAATTACGCTCAATAATTTACTTCAGATGAACAGCGGATTAGAATGGAATGAAGCTTATGGCAGTTTGTCGGATGTAGTCAAATTATTATATAAAAATGGAAATTTTTATGAATATGCTATCAATAAACGCGCTGTTGCAAAACCCGATTCAATATGGAATTATTCAACAGGAACCACAAATATTGTTACAGCTATCATAAGGAAAACTATAGGAAACGACAGTGTTTATTTTGAATTTCCGAAAAAAGAACTTTTTAACAAAATAGGAATGCATAGTGCAGTAATGGAAGTTGATGCTTCCGGCACATTTGTAGGATCATCATATGTATATGCAACTCCCAGAGATTGGGCAAGGTTTGGATTATTGTACCTAAACAGAGGAATTTGGGATGGTGAAGAAATATTACATGAATCATGGATAGATTATTCAAAAACACCCAATAAAACATCAGATGGACGCTATGGCGCATTTTTCTGGTTAAATAATTCGAAAAAATTACCGGATGTACCGGATGATATGTATAGCTGTAATGGATTTCAGGAACAAAGGGTGTTTATTATTCCATCAAAAAAATTAGTGGTAGTAAGAATGGGATTTTGTGAAAATGGTGATTTTGATTTTAATGAATTTCTTTCTGAAATAATCAGTACTCTTCCGGCAAACTCCAAATAATTATTACTGAAATCGCTTCTAGGGTTCAAAACATTAAACTTTCTTTGCTTTATAATCAAGTTTCAACAACAATTCGAGGACTTTATCCTTGAAATCGCCTTGGATCAGGATTTCACCATCTTTGGCTGTACCTCCAACACCACATTTGGTCTTGAGCATTTTTCCCAGATCGTTCAAATCATCATCTGTGCCCACAAAACCGGTAATCAATGTTACTTTTTTCCCCCCTCTTTGCTTTTTATCCAATAAAACCCTCAGGTTTTGCTGTTTGGGAGGTAAAGTTTCCTGCACATCTTCTTTGTCAAATTCATATTTGTAATCGGGATTGGTTGAATAAACAATGCCGATTGGATTATTTTTTTTAGCCATACATTAAGGAGTTATTACGTTTAACGCTAAATGATTCACTTTAATATGCAGGTTTTTTGAAAGCTTCACGGGTTCTCCGTCAATATTAACAACTTTGTTTCTTTTGCGTTCAACCCACAATTCATTGGTTTTGATAATTTCAAGATAGCTGGTTTTATTCAGTTGCTTTAAAAACAATAACTGAATAAAAAATAATAATTTATAAACAGGAATTTTCTTTACAATACAAACGTCTATCAATCCATCATTTATCAATGCATTTGGAGCTATAGAAGTATTGTATCCGAACTGGTCTGAATTTGCAAATACAATCATCAATGCCCTTCTTGAAATCACATCGCCATTCATTGTAAGCTGATAATTTTTAGGACGATACATTCTGTACTCTTTGGTGGCAATTGTAAAATAGGACCAAAAACCTCTTTTATGGTATTTTGCAAATCTTTTGGCAACCAAAGCATCAAACCCTATTCCGGCTATACTCAAAAAAAGTCTGTCATTTACACTCACAGTATCCACAGCTATAAAATTGCTATTGTTGATAACCTTAATCGCATCTTTGAAATTTAGGGGAATTTTAAGAAAACGGGCAAGGCCATTTCCGGAACCCAATGGAATAATACCCAGTTTTACATTACTTCCCTTTAAACCATTCACTACCTCATTAACGGAACCATCACCTCCAACTGCAACAATGACATCAACTCCCTCTTTCACTGATTGAACTGTCAATTCAACCGCATGTCCTGCAAATGCTGTATACAATATCTGATAGTCATATTTCTCTTTGTCAATGGATAAAGCAATTTGAGTATCTACATTTTTTTTCTTTACAATTCCAGAAATTGGATTGATAATAAAAACGATTTTTTGTTTTTTCAATGATTTTTATTTTATTCAACAAGCATTTTATTGTTTATCAGACTACTATTATATTGCTGAATAACTGCTTTCAAAAAGTTTTCCATTTCCGCTGTTTTAGAAACTTCTTTACTCATCAGATTATTTTTCAACAATGAATCGTTTGATATTTTGTACAAAGATTTAACGTTTTCACCATCAAATCGCAACACATAATCATCTTTAATGATTTGATATTCACCATTCATATAGGTTATATTAAAATGGGGTTGTGTACTGTCAAAAATACTGCTTCCAAATGAAAAATAAGGTTTGTCGAAATTCAGCAAATCCAGTATGGAAGGCATAATATCAATCTGTTGACCGATTTGTTGGCTATTAATTTTTAAATTTGTATTCGGCATATAAAAGATAATCGGGATCGCATACTTTCCAATATTGTTCTGATAATAATCATAATAAGCTTCCGAAGTATGATCGGCTGTAATGACAAATAAAGTACTATCAAACCAAGGCATTCTGGCAGCTGTTTCAAAGAATTTTTGCAATGAATAATCAGCATACATGATACTTTCCTGAATTTCGAGAGGCCCTTTTTTGAATTTACCTTTGTATTTTTCAGGAACATTGTACGGATGATGCGATGAAAGAGTAAAAACAGAAGACAAAAAAGGTTGCGGAGTTGCATTTAATTGTTTGGCATAGTTTTGCAAAAACGGTTCATCAAAAATACCCCATTTCCCATCATAATCTTTTTCATTATTGTATTGATTACGTCCATAATAAGTATCAAATCCTGCTATTTTTGTAAAAGAGTCAAAACCCATGGTTCCATTGCTACCACCATGATAAAACGAAGTATGATATCCTTTTGTCTTTAATATACTTGCCAAGCTATTCATTTTATTTCCTGAATACATCGAAGTGATATATGCCTCATTCATCAATGTTGGAAGCCCTGCTAATATAGATGGAATACCTTCAATCGAACGTTTTCCGTTAGCAAATCCTTTTATATATCCACTCTTTTTAATCAATGAGTCTAAAAATGGAGTATATCCTGAATATCCTTCTATATGATTCAAAGCGCCAATATGTTCCTGCGAAAAACTTTCAACAATAATAATCACTACATTTAATTTCCTGAATCTTTCAGTTGTATCACCTGAATGGATTGGATTGTATATATCGGATAATTCTTTTTGATCGTTAAAATATATTGTGTGATTTAAAACAGGAAGTCCGATTGTTTTTATAATGGTAAAAGGCGTATTCAAAACCAAAGGTACATTCTTATTTTCAGCATATTGACCTGAGTTTATAATTTCAAGCGGCTTCATTTGCAATCCACCTCTGATACCCATAATCAACAAAAGAATGGTTACTACAAAGAATAAACTGTGATACAAATAATATTTATTTTTTGAAATTACAATGTCTTTTACTTTAAAAATTCCTGTCAATTTGATAAGTGCAACTATAAATACGATCATTATAAGTACGATGTACCAAAAGTCAACAATAAACTGTGGCAGTAATTTACTGAAATCACCCCCCACTGCCATATAGTTAAAAATGTCACTGGTTGTCCGTTTAAAAGTGAATCTAAAATAAATTACATCCACAAAATTCAACATCAGTGCCAAGCTATTCGTAGTATAAAACAGAATTTGCATACTTTTTTGATACCAGTGCCTGAACCTGATTTTTAATGGAATAAATTGCAATAAAACATATAGTAAATTAACCATACAGATAGAAGCAATGTCGAAACGAATACCACCCATCAGAATTTTTATAAATTCAATACCTTCTATTCCTTTGAAAAACTGAAAATTAGCAAAAAAGAAGATAATTCGTGACATTGTAAAAAGAAATATCAAAACAAAAAATTGCATTAATATTGCCAGTGAACTATTGTAGTATCTTTGTTTAAATAAATTTTGCACTATCTTTTTCATATGGATGCAAAATTACAAATTACTGTTCAATAATTGATCCTTTTAAATTAATACCTGTTTCTACTGTTATTATGAAGTTTCAAAGAGTTTTAATAGGTTACTAACAATCAATTGTTTAAAAAAAGTAAAAAAAATATTTTTTTCATAAAAATTTTTCATACTTTTGCATCGAAATTTAATAAATAGTAAAAACAAATGAAAAAATTATTGACTGTAATCGCAGTAGCTGGAATGTTTGCATTCGTAGCTTGCGGACCAAGCGCAGAAGAAAAAGCAAAAGCTGAACAAGCTATTAATGATTCTATTGCTCAAGTTGAACAACAAAGAATTAGTGACTCTGTTGCTGCCGCTGAACAAATGGTAACTGATTCATTAGCATTAGTTGAATCTACAAGAATTCAAGATTCTATTACTGCTGCTGAAGCTAAACCAGCTAAAAAAGGTAAAAAATAATTTATCTTTTATGTAAACAAAAAAGGGAAAATAGAAATATTTTCCCTTTTTTGTTTTTTATATAGTTTTTTATTTGTAGTTTTGCACGTTAATTAATTAATCAATAACTTAATACCAATCAAACCATGAAAAAAATATTTGGATTATTTTTAATCGCAGGAATGTTAGTTGTTTCTGCATGTGGAACCGGCGCTAAAGATGAAGCTGCTACTATTGATTCTACAACTGTAATAGAAACTGTTGTTTCTGATACTGCAATGGCAGCTGACACAACTACTACTACAACTACTACAACTACAAATGCTGAATAATTCTGCAAAGATTCATTAAAAAAGAGAGGTATTCTATATCTCTCTTTTTTTTTTGCATTTTTTTAAGATTTCATAAGAGATTTCCAATAAAAACTTTTAATTTTGACAGAAAATAAAACTATAAAAAATATGGAATTTAGCAATGAAAAAATAGCAATTGCAGGAAATAAAGGGAAAGGAATCCGTTCCGATTGTTTTGTTACACTGGAACTCACCGCTGCAGGAGGCTTACAGATTGAGATTCAAAGCAAAGTGATAGTTTTTTTTGGTGAAGCTATTAAAAACACAGCCACTTCTGTTTTACAATTCTTCGGAATAGAAAATGCTAAATTATTCATCGAAGATACGGGAGCCATCGACTGTGTATTAGCTGCACGGATAGAAGCTGCGATCAAAATGCTTGTAAATACTGATAAAGCATATTTACCCGAAATGTATGCAGCCAATAATTATGCTACTGCAAAAGAAAGAAACAGATTTTCGAGGCTGTACTTACCAGGTAATTCTCCCAGCCTGATGTTGAATGCAGGCATCCACAAGCCCAATGGCATTATTCTTGATTTGGAAGATGCTGTGGCTGTTGATAAAAAGTTTGAAGCCAGGTTTTTGGTTAGAAACGCGCTCAGAGCCATCGATTTTTATGGCACTGAACGTATGGTTCGTATCAATCAAATTCCTCAGGGTTTAGAAGATCTCGATTATATTGTACCTCATAATGTGAATTTAATATTATTGCCCAAATGCGAAGATGCTGAACAGATTCATACATTAAATAAGCGCATTGATGAACTAAAAAAGCAATACCATATTACCAACGATATCTGGTTGATGCCAATTATTGAAAGCGCCAAAGGTGTAATGAATGCTTATCAGATAGCACTTTCAGCAAAAAATATTGTTGCAATGGCAATAGGATTGGAAGATTACACTGCCGATTTAGGCACCAGAAGAACCAATGAAGCCAATGAATCCTTCTTTGCCCGCTCAGTTCTTGTGAACGCATGCCGTGCAACAGGAATACAACCCATTGATTCTGTATTTTCCGACATAGGCGATATGGAAGCACTCAAAGAAAATGTATTGAAATCAAAAGCCTTGGGTTTTGATGGAATGGGTTGCATTCATCCCAGACAAATAAAAGTTATTCATGAGTTTTTCGCCCCTAACAGCATTGAAATTGACAAAGCAAAAAAAATAGTACTTGCATTTGATGAAGCTACTGCTAAAGGACTAGGTGTTGTATCTCTGGGTACCAAAATGATTGACCCACCTGTAGTAAAAAGAGCAATAAAAACAATAGATTTAGCCATCAATATGGGCAAATTATCAAAAGCCTGGAGGAACGAAGCATGAAAAAATATGATCAACTTGTAAACAATGCAGCTGGAAGAATAGTTCCCACCGAAATAAACGGCATGCCTCAGCAACCTTTTATGGGTGTTGGCAAATACAAACCCACCGGAAGAAAATATGCACCTCTGATTGCTTCCTGTTCCGATTACCCTGCAGATGGAAACAAAACACTACCTACCCTTAAAGATGCTTTGATAAAATCAGGCTTACGTGATGGAATGGTAATTTCTACCCATCATCATTTCCGGAATGGAGACCTGATCGCCGTTCAAATCTTTGATATCGCAAAAGAACTCGGAATAAAAGATTTAGTATGGTTTCCTTCCGCCTCTTTTGAATGCCAATCCGTTTTAATAAAATATTTAGAAGACGGAACCATTCATCATATCGAAGGAAGTATGAATGGCGCATTGGGCAGATTTACTTCTGAAGGAAAAATGAAGGGTCTTGGCGTTTTACGTTCTCATGGCGGTCGTTACCAGGCAGTTCAGGATGGCGAAATTGTAATTGATATTGCTGTGATTGCAGCTCCAACCGCTGATGCTTTTGGCAATGCTACCGGTGATAGAGGTTCAGCGGCATGTGGGTTATTAGGATTTGCACTGGCTGATTCTCAATACGCAAATAAAGTGGTGGTTGTAACCGATAATTTAGTTCCTTTTCCATGTATTCCATGGCAGATACAAGGCAACAATGTTGATTATGTCGTACTTGTTGATCAAGTAGGAATACCCGAAAAAATTGTTTCAGGCACAACCGAAATAACCAAAAGTCCGGATCGCCTGCTGTTAGCTGAAATGACGGCTCAGTTTTGCGATGAAGCCGGAATTATCAAAGATGGCTTTTCATTTCAAGCCGGAGCCGGTGGCACAGCTCTTTCTATAGGGATTTATTTTGCAGAAATCCTCCGTGCAAGAGGAATGAAATCAAGATGGGCTAGGGGCGGTAGCAATAAGTATCTGGTTAAGATGCTGGAAGATGGATTGCTCGAACATATTCTCGATGGTCAAACTTTTGACCTGGAAGGTGTACGTTCCATGCGCGAAAACGAAGGGCATGTAAACACAAGTCCCTTTACCAGCTACAATTATCATGGGAAGGGAAATTTTTCATCCATGGTTGATGTAGTCATCTTAGGTGCAACTGAAATTGATGTAAATTTTAACGGAAATGTGGTTACACATTCTGATGGGTATTTATTGCATGGTATTGGAGGCTGGCAGAACTGTCTGCATGCAAAATGCACCATCATACCCATCCCATTGTTCCGCGACAGAATTCCTGTTATTGTAGATGAAGTAACCACACTTTGCGGTCCCGGTGAATTGATAGATGTTATTGTAACTGAACGTGGAATCGCCATCAATCCCAAAAGAACTGACCTGATTGAGAAAATGAAAAATTCCAGCTTACCTATCAGAACCATTGAAGAACTGAAAGCAGAAGGAGAACGGATTTGTGGTAAAGCTGCAAAACCTATACTAAGTGACGAAATAGTTGCAGTTGTCAAATGGGTTGATGGAACTATTTTAGATGCTATCAGGAAAGTAGAAAAATAAAATTATAACTGCTTATTTTTAAAAAAGCCTGTCATCTGAAGTTACAGAAGACAGGCTTTCTATATTTTTTCGATAAAATTTATTGATTTACAAAGGATTCAGTTTTCAAATCTTTATACCTTTAACACTTTCCTGAAAGCATTCTTTTCTACATATACCACAACCCCAATGTACAACAATACAAAAAGTGTATTTACACTTAATTTCAGAACAAGAGAAGCGATATTCATCCAAATACTCACAGCATATAGTAAGAGAGCTAATCCTGTAAAGAGTCCGATTTTCTTCAGATCATAATT
Source organism: Bacteroidales bacterium (assembly GCA_038204725.1). Classification (GTDB taxonomy): domain Bacteria; phylum Bacteroidota; class Bacteroidia; order Bacteroidales; family JACABE01; genus JACABE01. The sequence continues at coordinate 16,297 of JBBRCQ010000017.1, forward strand.
GATATAATAATGTTTTTGTCCTAAAAAATATGAAACAAACATTATACTAAAATAACAAATCAAGGTAGCCCATGCAGCTCCCATATAGCCCATAATGGGCACCAGCCAGAAATTAAGCGCCAATGTAACAACAGCCCCAAATATTGCAATATAGGCTCCATAGATGGTTTTGTCATTTATTTTATACCAGATAGATAAATTGTAAAACACCCCTAAACAAAGATTAGCCATCAGCAATATCGGGATTACAGGTGCACCTACTCTATAATCTTTCCCTACAAAAACTATAATCAGATCTATATACATCATCACACCCAAAAATATAAACGCACATACAATGATAAAATATTTCATTACATCTGCATAAATCTGTCGGGCATCTTCACGTCCGGAATGGGAAAAAAAGAAAGGTTCGGCAGCAAACTTAAAGGTTTGAATAAACAACGTCATTAATATAGCAACTTTGTAACAAGCTCCATAAATCCCCAACTGAACCATCGGATGATCTGCTTCTGGAACCAGATGTTTGAGTAAAATCCGGTCGAACGTTTCATTTACAATGCCTGCCATACCCCAAACCATAATGGGCAATGCATATCTGAGCATTTGCTTCCACAATTGCCTGTTAAAATACAATCGAATATCCGAAATTTCGGGAAGCAATAACAATAAGGTAATGGCACTTGCAAAAAGGTTGGAAATGAATATATATCCCACTCCAACTGATGGATTGTAAAACAAATGAAGCACATTACTTACAATACCATCACCCATATTTTTAGCCAACCATGGGCATAAAACGATAAAAAATAAATTGAACCCAATTTGCAACGCAATATTCACCGATTTGAGAATAGCAAACCTGCGCGCTTTATTAAGTTCTCTTAACCGGGCAAAAGGAACAGCGCTTAATGCATCTAACCCCAATATCCATGCAAACCAAACAATGTATTCAGTATGATTAGCATAACCCATAGCCGAAGCTATGGGAGATGAAAAAATCCAAGTGAAAGCAATAAAAAACAATGAGCTGATGAGCAAAGAAATTACGGAAGTATTGTAAACACTATCTCCACCGTTTTCTTTTTTTGAATACCGGAAAAATGCGGTTTCCATGCCATAGGTAAGAATGACCATTAAAAAAGCAACATAGGCATATAACTCAGTAACAACACCATATTCCCCTGGGCTAAATACCCTTGTATAAAGTGGTACCAAAAAGTAATTCAACAAACGGCCTACAATGGTAGGTAATCCATAAATGGCTGTTTGTCCTGCAAGTTTCTTTAATGGATTCAATAGGATAATAGATTTTAAAGTGCAAACCTACATGAAATTTTTTATTTATTTAAAAAAAGAAACAAAAAAAAATAAAAAAACCTTTACTTTTATTGAAAGGGTTCATTTTATTGCTTATTATTCAGGTTTATTGGGTTTATTTACCAATGCAAATTGAATGTGTAAATTAAATCGTTTATCATTTTTTATGGTTGATTATTTCCTGATCTACAATGGCTTTCAATTCTTCAAGTTTTTTAAGCGATATTTGTTTTTCTTCTGCAAAAAAAGAAACCAATTGTTGAAACGAATTACCGAAATAATTTTTCACTACTCCACCCATTATTTTTTTTCTATACGATTCTTTGGAAATAAGAGGAAAATACTGATGGGTTTTACCATAAGCAATATAACCTACAAAGCCTTTTTTTTCAATAATTCGTATGATGGTTGAAACCGTATTATAAGCCGGTTTTGGCTCATCCATCCGTTCTAGGATATCTTTTACAAACCCTTGTTTGATTTCCCAAACAAAATGCATCACCTGTTCTTCTGTTTTTGTTAATTCTTTTATTGTGCTGATAAAATTTATAGAACAAATACACAACTAAAAACTTAGTTATACAACTGTTTGTTTAGTTATTTTGTTAAAATTCTAAAAACAAATACTACACATCTGATATACTGTGTTTTAAAAAACGTTATATCATGATCTATGATACTGGAAAAGTTAATAAAATAATTTACCGGAATACAAACTAAGTGATAAATTTTAAATCATAAAAAAGAGGCTAACATTTATAAAAGTTAGCCTCTTTCAATTATTCACTTATTTTAGGGAAGTTGATTTGATCTTTGATTACAAAAGCATCTGGAAATTCCATTTTAATTTTCTGGACAAATCCCCTAGCTTCCATTCTCGTTCTAAAATCGCCAACTTTAACTTTAAAATTGGGTTCTTCATATACAACATAAGTTTCAATATCCGGATATTTAGCATTAAATAAAACTTTGCATTGCATGGCTCCGGCTTTTGAATTATTGCCTGATTGAAAGAAAATATTAATCCTGAAACCAGGAATTGTATTCGCTATCTCATTGACTTTAATATGCTTCGATAGCAATTCGTCAATTTTTTGATCCTGTATAATATCAACCTTCCCAAAATCTTGCGATTGTGCGTTAATAAACATAACAAACACAACTATACTTAATACAAAAATACCCTTTTTCATGCTACAATATTATCTTGCAGCATTATTAATTTCAACTGGTTGAATACTCAACACAGGAACAGGACTGTTGTTAACCATTTGTTGAGCATATGGACCCAACCAGAAATTAGCAGCTGTTTTTTCCTGTTCTGTCATAATTACAATTAAGTCAGCATTCACTTGTTGTGAATATTCAATAGTCGTAGTTGTTGTATTATCTGCATCCAGAAAGTTTGTAACATGTTTTACATTGTTTTCGTCCATGTATTTTTCAACTTGAGTAACATAAGTATCCACTTTGCGTCTGATGGCTTTTAATGTTGTAGTGTAAAGTCCTAAAACATGAATTTCAGCATCAAAATATTTAGCCATTCTACATGCAAAAGGAACTTTTTGGCGGGTATCCGTAGAACTATCAATTGGAAGTATAATTTTTTCAAGTTTTTTCTTGAAATTAAAACCGTATCTGATTGTAATCACAGGACAAGGAGCATAGGTTACAATTCTGAAAGCATTACTTCCCATCCACATTTTTTCAAACCCTGATGCACCGTGTGTACCGGCAATAATTAAATCTGCATCATTGTATTTTGCCTGATTGGCAATTTCGCTGTAAACTCTGCCTTTTCTAAGTTTATAACTTAGTGTGCTGTTCAATAATTTCGGTTGAAATTCTGATTGAATCTTTTCAATGTGTAATTTTGCATCATTTCGTGCCTCACTGCCCATTGCAAATTCTGTATCAGTGTCTGTATCACTATCTACCCATACCATCATTATATTGGCACTGGTCTTGTTAGCTATATCAATAGCAAGCTCTAAAGCATATAAAGATCCTTTTGAAAAATCAATAGCTACAATTATTTCTTTCATAACTTTCCGTTTTAATAGATTATTTATTTAATTTAGCTAAATTATATATTTTTTAATCATTGAGCATATTTTTTTTTAAAAAAAAATCTAAAGTCCTGTAAAAATTAACCAGAATTGGGCAAAACTCAAGCTTATCGGGTTATTTAATTACGCTTACCTTTAGTTGTTTTTTTTACAATTAACTGAAGTATTTAAGTTTAAACATGCTTACAGGACAATAGTTTTAAATGCTGAATGATATTTTTTTAATACTATTTTATGAATGAAAATTTAGATGCCAGCGGAGAACAGCTCAATTCGGCTGAAAAAGAATACGAAAGGGCTTTGCGTCCTTCTTTTTTCGATAGTTTTGCAGGACAGTTCCAGGTTGTGGAAAATCTTAAAATATTTGTTGAAGCTGCCAAACAAAGAGGTGAAGCACTCGATCATGTATTATTGCATGGTCCTCCGGGATTGGGCAAAACCACATTATCCTATATTATTGCCAACGAACTGAATGTAAATATCAAAATCACTTCTGGTCCTGTACTTGACAAACCCGGTGAACTGGCGGGTTTATTGACCAATCTCGAAGAAAATGATGTTCTATTTATTGATGAAATACATCGTTTATCACCTGTAGTTGAAGAATACCTGTATTCGGCCATGGAAGATTACAAGATCGACATCATGATTGAATCGGGCCCCAACGCAAGAAGTGTGCAGATTGCACTCAACCCGTTTACATTAATCGGAGCCACTACACGCTCAGGCCTTCTTACAGCCCCTTTACGCTCCCGTTTTGGCATTAATTCACGATTGTCATACTACGACGCCGTTGTACTCGAAAAAATCATTATACGCTCTGCTGACATCCTAAAAATTGGCATTGTTAAAGAAGCTGCCGGAGAAATAGCCCGTCGTAGCCGTGGAACACCACGTATAGCCAATCTGTTGTTGAGACGTGTGCGCGATTTTGCCCAGATCAAAGGAAACGGAAATATCGATTTACCCATTGTTCAATATGCATTGAATGCATTAAATGTTGATAAGAATGGCCTGGATGAAATGGATAACCGTATATTATCTACCATTATTGATAAATTCAAGGGTGGTCCGGTTGGTTTAACCACGATTGCAACAGCTTGTGGCGAAGATCCCGGTACCATTGAAGAAGTGTACGAACCCTTTTTGATTATGGAAGGTTATATGATGCGTACGCCCCGTGGCAGGGAAGTTACCGAAATGGCCTATAAACACCTTGGCAGAATAAAAATCAATAAACAAAAAGATTTGTTTGAATAAAAGATGTTGAATTTGCGAAAAGCCCTGACAGGGTTAAAAACCCTGTCAGGGCTGATAAATAGTAATCAAAACCCATCGCTACTATTATTCTTCAACAATCCGAAAAGTATCTTTTCCTTCCATTCTTTCCAGCTCGCTTCCTTCAGGATAGTTCAGATAAGGAAGAATATCTGGATCGAAATCGGCGATGGTTTCCACTTCAAAGACTTTGCTGTTTTTTTCGTCTGCCACATATTCCTCGGTTTCAGTACCGGCCAAAAACCTCCATCCACTATCGTTTTCAGCATCTTCCTGAATTTCTTCGCGATACATATAACCTACTTTTTTGCCTTCCATAGTAATTAAATTTGATACCAGACATAATCCCAATGAAGTTTCTTCCGGTTGATTGGTATTGTGTTTTATAGGTCGTTTTTTCATATTTTCAACGTTTTGTTTTTATATTTAAAATTTTGGCAATATAATTTTTAGGAATTTTAGTTTCAGGTATTTTAAAATCAAACCAATCCTGCAACGAATAATCGAATCCGTTATCATGCATAAAATTGTACAGAGCTTTGGTTAATCCAATACCGAATTTCTCATGATGACAACCTGTTTTATCAATATGATGACAACCATTGAGAGCAAATACATTTTCGGGAATCGGAATGCGTTCTACACCATACTTTTCAGGCTGCAGACCTATTGGGCTGTGAACCGTCATGGCAAAACGATGCCAGAAAGCACTCTGTATCAAATGCTGACTAAACAATTGCCTTACAATTTCCAATGAATCTATGGTTTCCTGTACTGTTTGTGTAGGAAAACCATACATTAGATAAGCGTGAATCATAATGCCTGAATGTTGAAAAGCGGATGTAACTTTTGCCACTTGCTCAAGGGTTACCCCTTTCTCCATTTTTTCCAGTAAACGGTCGGAAGCAACCTCCAAACCACCAGAAACAGCTATACAACCCGATGACGCCAACAATTCACAAAGTTCAGCTGTAAATGCATGTTCAAAACGTATATTGGTCCACCACGTAAGACTGAGCCTGCGATGCATAATTTCTTCAGCTAACTTTCTCAAAACTGCTGGAGAAGCAGCTTCGTCTACAAAGTGAAAGCCTCGTTGTCCGGTTTGTTTGATAATTGCTTCTATCCTATCGCATAAAACGGTGGCATCTGCATTGCTATAACGTTTTATATAATCCAGCGAAACATCGCAAAACGAACACCGATGCCAGTAACAACCATGTGCCAATGCCATTTTATTCCAGCGGCCATTGCTCCATAAATTGTGCATGGGATTGGTAGTTTCGCTTACCGAAATATAATCCTGCAACGGTAAACCATCATAATCAGGAGTTCCACAATCTTTGTGCGCAAAATCTTTTTCAATAGCAGTATTGATAAAGCAAACTTTACCTTGCTTCAATACAAAAGTCCTTGCTAAGGATTCTTCACCCTTAATAATGTGATTCAGCAATTTTAATAATGGAAGTTCGCCATCGTCCATACAAACATAATCAACCAGCTTAAACAATCCCGGTTCATTGAGTTGACGCAATTCGGTATTAACAAACCCTCCGCCAAGTACTACCGGGATGTGCGGGTATTTTTGTTTAATAAATTGTGCTGATTTCAATGCCATTAATAGATTACCGGGGAAAGGAATTGTAAATCCAATTACTCTTGGATTATTTTTTTGTATAGATGCATCTAAAAGTGAATACATTATTTTGGTAATGGGTGTTTCAATACCAAGTTCATCAATAACTGCCTGATAACTGATGGCATTCAATCCGATTTGTTCGGCATAGCGACTGAATCCAAAGCGGGAATCTACGCATTCGGTAATAAAATCACCTATATCCTCAATAAATAAAGTAGCCAGAAATCTTGCTTTATCCTGAATACCGTCTGTACCAAAATGCCATTCTAAATCCTGCTGAATATTGAATCTTTTAGCTTCCGGTAATGCTCCATTGATGATTGAATAAGCAAAAGTCGTGTCTTTTCCTTGTAAAAAAGTAACGACTGCATCAATATGCCGGATGTATTCATCTTTCGACTGCATCATTCTTTTGACATTGACTGAACACTTCTTCTCTTTAGCAAAATCGAAAAGCATTTTCAATCCATCAGCTGAAAGCAAATTTAAAATACAGGCAATGCTCAGATCGAGTTGTGCAACTTTAAATCCTTGTTCCTGCAAAAAGCCTTTTAAGCAGGCAGTTGCAGGATATGGTGTATTCAACTGAATAAACGGTGGTGTAATAATTAATAAATCAACTTGTAACACAGTATTTGAATAATAGTTTGTACAAAAGTAGCTTAATTTTTTATAAGCTACAATGTTTGTAAGGAATCTTACAAGATAACATGAAATACAAAATTTATAAAAAACCAGGGAAAGATTTATATTTTATATTTAACGAATTCTTAAAATTCCTCACAGTAAACTGTTTTTGTTGTAATAAATAATTTTAAATAGGTTTCAATAGCATTTGAATTATTAAAATATTCAATATGATTTAATGCGCAATTCCACCATCCAAATGTAATTACTTCAATTTTTGCATAAATATATTTATCTTTTGAATTAAATTGTTGATAATACGTTTCCCAAATTTTTTCAGGATAAGCATTTTTGGCAGCTTGCTGTGCTGTTACAAAGTACCAATCATTTAATAAATCATCCCCTCCTTTGATGATTGCATCTGAATGCCTTACTAAACAAGTATCTGTCTTTTTAAATTGTTTCAATATAATTGGATTTGAACTCATATAAGCTTTAAAGGCTATGCTTGATAAATTGTAAATCTGCTCTAGCTCTTTGAGTTTTTTAAATCTGATATCGGTCCAGATTTTTGTTTTAGGTAAGTCAAGTGACCTTAAATGATAACTTTTTCTTTTATACTCATTTTCAAGTGAATCAGGATTTAGCTGCGCAATATCACTGTGAGAAAATACGAAAGGAGTATTTTGTATCCTAAAAGCATCTAAAATCACAATAGCATAACAGTTTTTTAATTGTGTTTCTGTATAAATTGCTGAATTGTAGCTGCTTTCATATTTACACATTTCATCATACCAAATAAATTTAGCCTGCTGTCCATACAAAGTAACAGAACTCAAAGAAAATATCAATAGTAAAATTTTCATCCAATCAAACTTATTTAAATTAAATTAAACTTTCAATAATAGTACAAAGTTAATATATTCTGAATGTTAATTCTGAATGTCTGACTTAAAAATATTTACTTTAAAACAGTTGCTGATTAAAATAAAAATAACTCGATACATTTTAATCAAAGCGCATTATAAATTATTTTTTTATCTAACAATAATAAAATATAAAACATTTTGTTATACCTAAAACAGATAAATTTTCAAAAAAATCAACTTCTGTTTCCAATATTTAAAAACTTTATGTAGGTTTGTAGTATGCAATTATTTTACACACCCGATATTACCGCTTCTACCTATAGGCTTGGAAAAGAAGAGTCTGCGCATTGCGTGAGGGTTTTGCGATTGAAAGAAGGCAGCCGGATTCATTTAACCGATGGCAGAGGAAATCTCTTTTTAGCACAATTATTGAGTGCAGATCCAAAGGAATGTATAGCAGAAATAATTGAAACCATCCCTGAATATGGTAAAAGAAATTTTTATTTACACATTGCCATCGCACCCACCAAAAATATCGACCGCTTTGAATGGTTTCTCGAAAAAGCTACCGAAATTGGTATTGATGAAATTACACCTGTTTTTTGTGAACATTCCGAACGAAATATCATTAAACCCGAACGTTTGCATAAAATAATTACCTCGGCTGTAAAGCAGTCTTTAAAAGCCTATCATCCTGTTTTAAATGAAGCAGTTAAGTTTAATCAATGGCTTACAACAGATTTTAACGGAAAAAAATTCATTGCCCATTGCGAAGAAGAAGAAAAAAAATCTTTGCAATCAGCTTGTCAGAAAGGTGAGAATGCATTGATATTGATTGGTCCTGAAGGAGATTTTAGCATAGCAGAGATTAAAAAAGCCATTGAGTATAAATTTCAACCTATTAGTTTGGGTAATTCCCGCTTACGTACCGAAACCGCAGGCATTGTTGCCTGCCACACCATTAATTTATTGAATGAATTATGATAAAAAGATTTTTCTTATACCTGATAATAGTAGCAGCATTTAGCTCGTATACACCTCCTACCTTTCAGATAGCATTGTTAAAGTACAGTGGCGGCGGCGATTGGTATGCCAATCCTACTTCGCTGACCAATCTTATTCAGTTTTCCAATCAAAACATCGGAACCAACCTCAATACTGAATATGCAACAGTCGATGTTGGGAGCACTGAACTGTTCAATTATCCTTTCATACATTTAACCGGGCATGGAAATGTGGTATTTTCTGACCGGGATACTGAAAATCTGAGAAATTATCTGAAAGGTGGCGGATTTTTACATATTGACGATAATTATGGACTAGATAAGTTTATTCGGCTTCAAATGAAAAAAGTGTTTCCTGAACTGGAATTTGTAGAACTGCCTTACAGTCATCCAATCTTTCATCAGAAATATAATTTTCCGAACGGCTTACCCAAAATTCATGAGCACGACGGAAAACGTCCACAAGGCTTTGGATTGTTTTACAATGGAAGGCTGGTTTGCTTTTATAGCTATGAATGCGATCTGGGAGATGGCTGGGAAGACCAGGATGTTCATAAAGATTCGGAAGCCCTTCGGACCAAAGCATTACAAATGGGAGCAAATATATTGCAATTCGTTTTTAATCAGTAGAGAATAAAAAAAATATTTGCGATGATCGATTAACGATTTTAAAAGTTAGAAGTAAAAGAATAAAATCGGAAGTTGAGCGAAGCGAAATCCCGAAAGCGAAGCGATTCGGGATCAGAAGCCGGAAGTAGTCATCCCGAGTTTTAACATTTTAAAGAAAAGTAAGAAGAAAAATGACAAAACTTGTCATTGGTTGTGAGCAAGGGATTCCTCAACCCTGACAGGGTTGAGGAAATAGTAACCCTGATATCATAGTCAACCCTGTCAGGGTTGGAAGTTAATTAAGGGTTGGGAGTTAATTTATGTAGGATAAGTTATTTAAAAAACCCTTGACAGGGTTGGAAGATGGGAACCCTGAGTTGGAAACCCCTGTCAGGGTTTTAAGTCCACCCAACTTCCGGAAAGCAAAAAAGCCTGATTTCTCAGGCTTTATGTACGGATGAAGGGACTCGAACCCCCACGTCGCAAGACACCAGATCCTAAGTCTGGCGCGGCTACCAATTACGCCACATCCGCAAATTAGGAGTGCAAAGATACTACTTTTTTTGTTATAGATAGGTTTTTGTTTATAAAAATATTTGAATTTATTTATGAAGATGTCCCATTAATTAACCAATTTCAATCAAAAGGTTGTAATACTGAAGTAAGCACTCCTTTACTCATACCTCAGCGACTCAATAGGATCGAGGTTGGCTGCCTTCACTGCCGGATAAATACCGGAAACCAATCCTACCACAAAGCATAATATTATACCACTAAAGATCCATACCCAAGGAACTATAAAACTGCTTCCAATGGCCAATGACACTAAATTTCCAACTAAAATACCGAGTATAACACCCAGCAATCCTCCAATTTGACCGATTACAACAGCCTCAACCAGAAACTGGTTTTTTATCAGATTTTTTGTTGCTCCCATTGATTTACGGATACCTATTTCTCTTGTTCTTTCACTTACTGAAACTAACATAATGTTCATCAATCCTATAGCAGCACCTAGCAAAGTAATAATACCAATGATTGAAGCAGCCATGGTAACATATTTCATGTTTTCGATAAAAGTTTGTGCCATATTATCACTCTTGGAAGCATCAAAATTATTTTCATCGCCAATGTTTACTCCACGGATGACTCTAAAAACACCTACAGCTTCGTCGATGGCAACATCCATTTTTTCGGGATCTTTAACCAGAATACTGATACTGAATGACATATTGGGACGAGGAAAATATTGACGGACATTGTTAATAGGTAAAATACAGTTTTTATCCCCACTAAAACCCATACTGCTTCCTTTTGATTTTAATACGCCAATAACCATGTATTTGCCGGGTCCGATTGAAATAATCTGATTGATGGGATTTTCACCTTTTTTAAAAATTGTTTTTGAAAGTTCTCCACCGATAATGGCCACACTGGATCCATAATTTACTTCGGAGGGTGTAAAATTTCTTCCTTTTTCAATATCATATCCTGATGTAATAATATAGTTTTCGTCGGCACCAATAACGCCAATGTTAGGATTGGTTTTTTCACTTGAAAATTTCACAGTTGCTGTATGTGTTGCAAATGTGGATAAGGAAGTATAGGTAGGAAATTTATAATTATCTTTAAAACTTTGTGCTTCAGCAAAGGTAATTTCTTTGTATCGTTGAGTGCGTCGTCCGTCACCCATTTGTATCTGCATGCCTCGATTGCGAATGGTAAAAGTATTGGCTCCCATTTGCGAAAAGCTTTTGGTAATACTCGATTTTAATGATTCAATGGCTGTTAAAATGCCAACCAAGGCCATAATTCCAAAAGCTATTATCAAAACCGTAAGTATGGTTCTTGTTAAATGACTACGGATGGATTCTAGCGAAATTCTAACGTTTTCAACAATTAACATTTTCATTATAAATGATTTAAAAAGATGAAAATATTAAAACTGAACTTTGTTTCCAAATGCCAAATCCCCGGCATCCCCCAAACCGGGAACAATAAAGGCCTGTGCAGTCAATTCATCATCCACAGCACCAACCCATATCGACACATCGCTAATCGACAAATTTTTATGAACATAATCAATACCTTCGGCACTTGCCAACACCGAAACAAAATAGGTATGGCTAGGTTTTCCATGAGTAATGAGCTCTTTATAGGTCTTAACCATAGATGCACCGGTAGCAAGCATAGGATCAGCGAGAATTAGTATTTTATCCGTCAAATCAGGACATGATAAATATTCTATCTGAATATCAAAATTGCCTTTTTTATCATGCTTGCGATAAGCTGAAACAAAAGCATTTTCAGCTTGATCGAAAAAATTTAGCAATCCGTAATGAAAAGGCAAACCAGCTCTGAGAATGGAAGCTATAACAGGTTGATGCTTGAGCAATTGAATTTCAGCGATTCCTAGAGTAGTAACTACCTCTTTGGTTTCATATTGCATTTTCTTACTTAATTCATACGCAAATATTTCGCCCAATCTTTCCATGTTTCTGCGAAACCTGAAACTGTCCTTTTGAATTTTCTCGTCTCTTACTTCCGAAATAAACTGATTGAAAAGCGAATTTTGATTTCCTAATATGTTTGCCATTTTTTTTTGTATTTAATATTCAAAAACAATCAAAATTACTTATTTATTTTAATATTATCAAATGATTTTTTTGATCCGTTTAATTAATAAATAACCAAAATTAATATAAAATGGTAATTTATTGATAGTTATAGTTGGGTAGGTTGTCCTTTTAGATCCAAAATTTTTATAAAATCTTGCCAGATTACTATCATTTGAACCTTCAAAGTCTAAAATTAAATCCTTTTCTGCATTGTTCTTTATAAAACGATCTACCAATAATGGCATGGCTGACAATTTTTTTGAAATCGTATTGGTAGCTGAAAAAAGAAAAATAACGCTGTTTTTACTAAAAAGGAAAACAGCACCACCGCACAATTCATCTTGTGAAGTATATACACCATATGATTGTACCATCCCTTTGCTGATGCCGGTATCAATAACTTTTTTCAACATTTGATAGTCACGTTTTTTTAAATGCTTTATTTCTTTTCCTTTATTCTGAATAAAAATATCAATGATATCATGGGGATTGGTATTTTGCTTTATGACAACGCCCAGTTTAAAAGCTTTTTTTAAATTTCGTTTTAAATTATCCGAATATCCTTTGCTTATATAATTATAACTTTGGTTTAATTCGAGGAGATGATTTGCATTTTCCCTGACAGTAAATTTCTTATCATTCAAATAATTATAACTGTTCATGTTGCATTCAATAAAGCGAAATTCTTTTGGAATTGATTGCAAGAATCTTTCTACAATTAAATGATCAAGGATATGGATGGAGAAAACCCCTAATTGCTGTGTAAAAAAAGGCGGATAAATATATTGAACACCCCATTTCTTACGGAATGTAATGGGCATCACACTTTCATAATCATTTTCGATCAATGCTGACCAATTTTCAGAAACGATATCTAAATACCAACTTTTTGCATATACCAATCCATTGACTGATTTATCGATACATTCGTCCCATTTTTCTCTATTGATACGGTTGTGTTGCAGGTATTGTATCATATTATTCTACAGCATATTTAATGGTTTCTTCATATACCTTCTGCCAGCCTTCCCAACGACGTTGATTGCTCAACGATTCGTTGTGCCAAAGACAGATAAACGTTCCATTCACAGCTTTTACTTCATCTATTAACGGCTTTATATAACTCAAGGCTTTATCGGCATTTATGGCAAGGTAATCTCTTAATGTTCCTTCCATAAATGCAAATGGATGAATGGTAAGATTGGTTTCTACATCCAGTTCCAAATCGTAAAACCTGAAAGCATTACAAATACTTGCCCTGAAACCTATTTCGGAAGCAAACCCCATTGTGTAATCATCTGTAATGTCCAATTCAATCAAATTACGATACGTGCCAGGCAGATCTATTTTGAGGAAATGTTGACGGCTCTTGGTAATCTGACGGTTTAAAACCTTCGAAAGGTACTCTATCTCTTGTTTTAAAAGTTTAACATTTTCATTGGATGCATAGGAAGGATGAATCCCCACTTCGGCTTCGTCGCCCAGCATTTTTATCAACGAATGAAAATGGCGACTATTTAAAGGAATATTTTTATCATATTTTCCATATTCTGCAAATAAAATGAAATATATGGGATGAAATTTGTATTTTTCCTGCATTTCAAATTGGAAATCGTAGGTATCAAAATGGTCTTTTCCTATTCCGCTTAATACCTTTGTTCTTTCCATAATATCTTTAATATCAATATCACGGAACGATTTAAAATATCCTCCGATAGAGCGAATAATTCCTTTATATTTATAGGCATAAGCACAATCGATATCAATCGTGGGTATAAAGCTGAACTTTTTGTCAATTGTTTTAAATGCTGGGAATTTAGTTTTGATAATAGCTGCTATTTTCAATGCCCATATATTGATCATTGGCTTTTTAAGAAAATAATGTTGATAAGCCAAACTCTGATTGGCATTAAATCTACCATATTGATCTTTGATATAAGGCAAATATTCTTCATAGCGACTAATCAGATAAAAGCCGGCAGCAAATGGATCGAAAGGCAAATATGACTTTTTATTATAAACGGCAAAGAAAGCAGCATTTTCCTCAAAATCTATAAAATTAAAATCCTGTTCATAGATATTTGTTTCGAACAACAAACCGATGGAACAAAAAAAGAGCTCATCCCCGAAAGCCTGCTCAGAATAATTAATTTTTACATCTTGATAAGCAATAAACTCTTCAGGATTTGTTGTAAACAGAATATCTACGCCCAGCAACTCTTTAAAATAAAGCTTAAATGTATATTGAATTCGATTGCAAATTTTGGTAGTATAGATTAGCATTTGTTAATGGTTAATGGTTATTGGTTATTGGTTAATAGTTAATAGTTAATAGTTGCTAAGCTTTAGCTTAGTCCCGAGCTACAATTTCTTACGAAGTATGGTCACTGAGCTTGTCGAAGTGCGGTCACTGAGCTTGTCGAAGAGCGGTCACTGAGCTTGTCGAAGAGCGGTCACTGAGCTTGTCGAAGAGCGGTCACTGAGCTTGTCGAAGAGCGGTCACTGAGCTTGTCGAAGAGCGGTCACTGAGCTTGTCGAAGTGACCCAACTTCACAGCATTCCTTCATCTGCAAAGCTATAATATTTTTCGTCGCCGATAATCAAATGATCCACAACTAAAATTTCAAGAAACAAACCGGCTTCTTTCACTTTTTTGGTGAGTTTTATATCAGCGTCACTGGGTTTTAAATTTCCTGATGGATGATTATGGCATAAAATCAGTGAGCTGGCATTGTTTTCCAATGCAATTTTGAATATTCTCTTAGGATCGGCAACGGTTCCTGATATCCCACCTTCGCTGATACATTCATATTTAATTACTTTGTTGGCTTTGTTGAGCAACAGTATCCAGAATTCTTCATACAAACAATCTGCAACCAAGGTTTGTAGGATATCAAACGCGTCTTTGCTTGAATTTATTTTCTTACGCTCCATAACTTCTGCACTTCTTCGCCGTTTTCCCAGCTCCAGGGCAGCTATAATGCTGATAGCCTTGGCTTCTCCAATTCCTTTAAATGTTTTTATTAATTCGGGGATGCTTAACTTTGAAAGCTCTATCAGATTATCTTTTGCCAGTTTCAGTATCCTTTTCGATAATTCAACGGCAGATTCTTCTGTATTGCCCGAACCTATTAAAATGGCTATTAGTTCCGCATCGCTCAAAGCAGCTTTTCCTTTCAACATCAGCTTTTCGCGGGGACGGTCATCTTCAGCCCAATTTCTAATAGTGGTTTTCTGATTATAGTTGTCCATTTAAATTAGTTTGTAGCGAAAGTAATAAATATTAGCGCTAAATTTCAATTTTAAAGTAAAAAACTTTTTGGCTTTCGTTTTTTAATTTGCTAAAACGAAAAAGCACCTTCACAAAGGTGCTTTTTGAATTCATCGTAGGCAATGATTCACTTACATTTTAATAACTTTAGCAGTTTTTAACATTTTTCCAGTTTTGTTCGATTGAATCGTCAGAACATAAAGACCGGCTTTTAAATTAGTTGTATTGATATCCGTTGTGACAAATTCATTCATCCCCATGTTTTTTCTTTGAGAATAAACAACTTCACCCAATGTATTCAACAAGGAATATTCCACGTCATTTTCCTGTATGCTGTTATAATTCAGGGTTAAAAGATCTGTTACAGGATTTGTATACGAAAAGTCTTTAAAAGCAGAGGTTTCATCAATACCAACCGTAAGTGATTGTATGAATGCACCCTGATTAGCAATAAAGAGGCCATCTCCAACTATGTAATAGAGCAAAACAGCACCATTGTCGGCATTGTACCAATAGTAACAATTTATATTCAAAAATGACTCGTGTGCTAATATTCTTGCCATTAAAACATGGTTATAGGTTGCAGTAGGCAACACAAGGGTTCCAGACCCTATGCATATAAAATCGTAAGTTCCTCCGAAGGAAGAAGCGCTGTTTTGCCAGGTATCATTGTTTGCACTTCCTAATGTAAAAGGGAAAGTAAGTTCAGTTTGGGAATCGCTGTATGTTTTAACGACAGAGGTTGTCCCTGAACCGATTCTTTCAAAAGTAGTTGGAGTCAAAGAAAAGTATCTGTAAGCAATTACAGGACTTTCCATGTAGCAGTAAGTAGCATTCGGGAAAGTGGAAGCATAGGGTGTTTGTGCAGGATTCACAATAGTGATAGTCGTTGCAGCAGCCGTTGTTGCTTGTAATGCTGCAAAATTCCAGGTGGCATTTGAACCCTGTATTGTAGTATCTATCACATTGAAACTTAAGATAGGTTTCTGTATCCATGATGAACCAACAGGTAGAAATTTATCATGGGTTAATGTAAATTGTGAATAAAGGCTGGTGTAAAATATACAGAAGCTCATGGCAAAGATGAAGTGTAATTTGTTTTTCATTTTTCAAAAGGGATTGATTAATAATTGTAGGGCAAAATTATGAATTATTTAACATGATTTGAATTATTTATAATTTTTTTCAAAGAAAAACACAATCTAAGGTGTAATATATTTATTTATGTGGGTAGGATTATTTCATCTATCTAATTGTGTGGTCATTAAATTGCTCTGAGCAATATATGCAAATGTCCAGTTTGTCTGTGATAACGAAGAATTGCTTTGGATTCAGGAAAAAAGAATCATTCATCGGAACCATTATTCAAGCTTTTAGCTATATTTGCACTCAAAACAAATTGAATGCGATTAGGCAAACGCTCAGGAAAAATTCGGAACAATGCAGATGCCAGCACCCACTTATTTTCCCGTGGATATACCGGACATAGCCTGTCCCGTATTTTAATCGGGAAACACTTAGATAAATTTGGTCTCATTAATATGAATGGCAGATTGTACGACCCATTGTTAGGCCGTTTTCTTAGCCCCGATCCTTTAGTGCAAGCACCCGGCAATACCCAAAGCTTTAACCGCTAAAGCTATTGCTTAAATATTCCGTTCCGTTACATTGATCCTACAGGGTTTGAGTATGAAGATGAATACGAAGACGATTATTATGGAGAAAGAGATGGTGACGATCCTCCTAAAAGAAAAGGTATGTTTAATGATCGTTTAGTTTTTGGTCCTATAGATTTTAAGGAAGATATTCATATGGAAGGAATGCCAAGGCGTGACATAGATCAAATTCAATATGATAGAGAATTTCCTGATCAATTAGAATCTCGATCTCCTACTATACAAGATTTCTATGAGAATTCCATTCGTGATAATGATGGGTATAGCGAAGGAGATGATATTGACAACAGGGATAGTGATTATACATACGGTATTGATTTTGATGTTGAAAATAATGATGATGATTATAATAATAATAATGAAAACCTGTCCGAAATGAAATATTTAGGTCCTGGTCTTTCAATGGCTGGTGGAATTGGCTTATTAGATCATGGTTTAGCATTTCAAATTGGATTTATCGGCACACCTGGTTCTATTGGTCGTTTTTATTTCACTTATGGTACTCCTAACGACATTCCAATATTTTTAGATTGTTCTTTTTCTACACGCTATAATATTTGCATAAGTAAAAACCCAACATTTAAAAATATTAATGGTAACGGAATTGATTTTGTTGGGGGTTATAAAACTATTGGATTTGATTATGCAACAGATAATATTAAAAATCCTTCTTACATTATGATTGGAGCTGGACCTAGTATAGGCCCTAATGGATTAAAAGCTTCTGGAGGATTGACAGATACACATACTTGGTCAATACCTTTTTATATTGTACAAATGATTACTCCTGTGGGAGGTAAATTTTATTAAAATGAAGAAATTAAAATCGTTTATTATTGGTACAATAATAGTTTTAACATTTTTTTGGGGTATAACTCATTTTTTAATAAATAATCAAGATGAGGCAAATTGTTATCTATACCATGAATTTTTATCGATCCATTTTAATGGAATGATTATTGACAAATACATAGATCAATACGAGCATCTATATCCTACAATTATATTACGACAATCTGAAATGGAGAAACCTTATAAATTTCGTATAATAAATGAAAAATCAAATTTATATAATTTCTTAAAAGTGGGAGATATTATTTCAAAAGATACAAATCGAAATGAAGTAAGAATAATAAGGGGTAATGATACTTTATATAGAGTTATTGATTTTGGTTGTAATCCTTTTCCGCAGGATATAGCTAAATAGAGTTGTTTATTGGTATCCATCTCAGTTGGATATAGCTAAATAGAGTTGTTTGTAGGTATCCATTTCGGTTGGATATAGCTAAACATAGTTGTTTATAGGTATCCATTTCGGAGGAGGATCGATAAACAACCTTGTTTTATATTCCCCATTTCGTCGGGATAGGTATACTCCTATTTGTGTAAGTCCTCTTACATCATCCGGATAGCATTAAAATATTTGATTTGAGATTGGCAATATTTTGTTAATAATATATACACATTGCAAAATAATAGCGTATATTTGTGGTGTAGTTTAACAAATAATTAATCATTAATTCTTTAAGAAATGAAACATGTTATTAATTATGCTGCTTATCCAACCCAAGGTATTGAAGTCAGCAGAGCAAACTTTGCTCAATATGTAAAAACCCACATCAATTATTTAACTGCAGCCCAAAATCCGGCTTTTGGTTCAATAATATCTGAAACCACAACATTGTATGATACATTGTTTGGTGTTATCTCTTCGCGTGAACAAAATTTAAACGAAAGACTCAGTCTTACCCAAAATGTGCAGGCCATTAAAAAAGAATTTAATGCAAAGATTGATGAACTGGAGGAGGTAATTGTTTACAAATTCCACAAAAATTCAGCGGTTTATAATGAAATATTTCCTCATGGAGTTACGCCTTACAAAACGGCTGCATTGTCTGAAACCATTATTAAAATGAAGCTGGCTGAAAGTCTGGCCGAAAAATATAGTGGCATGATTACGGATACATACAGTATTGCATTTAAAGATGTACGTCAGAAATTTGAAACCGAAGTTTTATCACAGAGTATTGCAAACGGTGAAGTAAAGAATGTGATTCCTGATTACAAAGCAAAATGCCTCGAAATGGACAAACAATTGTTAAAAAACATTTGTACCATTATTCTTCAAAATGTTGACAATCCATCGACTGTAGTTGCATTCTTTGACGAACATCTTATTTTTCCCAAGAAAAACAAAAAAGTAAATGAGCAGGCTTATGTGCTGAAAGTTGGCGCGAATACAAATCAAGCCGCCAATTTTAGTTTTACTTCCGAAGATTTGTTGCTTATAACCAACACAGGCAGCATCCCATTGTATTATTATGGTGCTTCCACTACCGATGCACCTAAACCTTCAACCGTATACGAAATTGTCCCTGACCAGAAGATAGAAATTACAACGGCTTCTATAGGTGCACCTACCCATAAATATATTATTTTTGTCAATAAAGATTTAACGATAGAAGGAGAAGTGGAGATTGCACAACTATAAATGAAAATAGCACACATCCTTTCAAAAAAATAAAAAAACAGCCAATAAATTGCTTTTGGCTGTTTTTTATTTCTTTAAATTACATATATTATTTCATCCACCACAATTTGTTTGTTTTAACGTCACCCTGTGAACTATAGGCAGTCTGCCAGTTTTGCTGGTTATACGCAATTTCACTGGGCGGTATAACAAAACGAAAATATTGCATGGCACTGCCTTCGCGGGGCAATCTTCCATAAGCTCTTCTAACAAGAGAAAATGACTCAGAGGGTTGTCTGAAAAAATCGATCCATTGTTGGGTATAAATCATATTCAGCTTATCATCATAATTTGAAAAATTCCAGAATCCTACTTTGTTCTGCAGATAAGTTAATGTTAGATAAGCAGGTACAGTTACCATTGCATCGAATGCAGAACCATCTGTTTTCAATTTGGTTTCAGACATTGTATTTTTCCAAAAAGTAAGTGAAGCTTGAATACCTGACAGATATTCATTATCAGCATTGTTTTCGTTTTGCGAGACTCCTATCCCTCTCATATATGCTTCTGCTTTTAGGAAATGCACCTCAGCACCCGTCATTAATAAATCCGGTAAATTATCTTCATCACTCACTAAAAAATAATTGAAAGGCGAAAACAAACAATCAGTACCTTTTACAGTATATCCTCCGGCAGTATTTCTTTGTTCCATATAAGGAACACCACTCTCTGATGGCGTATTTATATCCGGAACCTGAGGATAAGGTTTCCATTTACCAGCGTTGTTGGTATCAAAGAAAAGCCAAGCTCTTGCATCATAAATTCCACTTCCATCCGTACTGTCGTTGGACGAAAGTTGACGCCACATTGTTGAACCCATTCTTAAGTTTTTGTGCTCTCTGAACGACCATATTTTCCCTTCGTTTTTATAACCGCATTTGTATGGATATAAAGCAGCTTTTTCGAGTATGGCCCCGGAAAAGTTACATCCTACCAATACCGGTTTATTGTTGTTGATGATATCCGCCACAATCTGTCCTGCTAACACAGGCTCTTTATCCGACATACGCATGGCATACCGCAAACGAAGAGAATTGGCAAATTTTCGCCACATTGTAATATCGCCTCCAAATAACTTATCAAAGGTTTTAAAACTGGCAAAAGGCTCACCGTTGGCAGAAGGATCAATATTTTCATCAGCCCATTTCAATTCGTTTAATAAATCCAGGTAAATGCTGCGTTGCGAATCGAACTTAGGTCTGAGTTTGGATACATCCTGAAATCCATAACCGGCTTCAGAATAAGGGATGTCTCCGAAAAAATCGGTAACCTTAAAAGTTTTATACGCCAGCAGTATTTTCACCATAGCATTCATATTATTGAGTGCAGGAGAAGGAGGATCGTTCGCAAATCGTTTTTGAAGTTCCCTGATATTGGGAAGTTTCGAATAATAATTCGCCCATATTTCTTCGGTGCCTATGGTTGAATTCCCCCAGGCTTCTTTGAACAAAGCAGCCATTTGGGTTTGTTTGTATAATATTTCGTTATTAATATAAAATTGCTCATTCCATCCCAGTTGCAGCGAACTGATCACATCATTCATGAGCGATCCGTCGCTGGCAGTGGTGAAAATGGAAGGATTCGTATTTATTTCTTCAAAATCCTTTTCACAGGAAGCCATAAAAAAAACACTTATTAAAATCAAAAATAAAAATGATTTACTATTCATCTGTATATTTTATTAATTTATGAATTACAATTTATTAAAATTTAGCACTGATCTGGAATGAAAACGAGCGCACACCCGGCATAGAAGCCCATTCAAAACCCTGAGCATCGCCTGCACCCAGCACACCTTCCGGATTGATATGATCAGGTAATGTGGTATAGATATAAAATAAATCTCTACCTACAACCGATAAGCTTAACTCCTGAAAAACCTTTACCCTTTTTAACATGGACGCTGGCAAAGTATATGACAGTGCGATTTCACGACATTTAACCCATGTATTTTCCAAAATCCCCGGTGTTGAAATGAGTTGCCCCCATCCTCCGGCATTGGGCATGTATTTATAATAATAATGGACTACAGTTGTATTGGCGGTTCCGTCCTGATGAACACCGGGTAAAATTACACCAATGTTGCTTGTTTGTCCTGATGGATCGGTATAAGGCAGTCCACCACCATTCCGTTCGAGTAATGTTTCGGGGCTTTGTCCTGTTTGTAAACTGGTTACATAAGTTCCGCTGTAAACATCCCCTCCCCATTTGGTATCCACCACTGTACTTAACGATATATTTTTATATTTGAAATTAGTTGACCATCCTGCAGTAAATTTAGGAGAAGCATTACCAATAGGAACTCTGGTGTCGGTAATTAAGTATTTAGTGCCTGCATCATTCAAAACGGGTTGTCCATCTTTGTATACATAATCATAGCCAGATATGGTTCCGAAATCATCACCTGCACGCAAAATCATGGCAGGTCCGTTCAAACCCCATATATTTGCAATCTCATAACTATCGGCATTCCCGCCTAAGCTTTCTACACGGTTTCTGTTTCTTGAAAAGTTGAGACCCGTTTTAAAAGTAAAATCCTTCTGCATTACCGGGATGGTATTTAATATAATTTCAATCCCTCTGTTTGAAAGTACACCTTCATTGGTTCTTATAAATCCTGAACCGGATGAACCGGGCAAAGGAAGTGTCATAATCTGATCGAAAGAATAAACGTAATAATAGGTGAAATCAAGTGCGATCCTGCCGTTTAAAAACTCCACATTGGCTCCACCTTCATAAGAGTTTACACGTTGTGGTTTTAAAGCTATAGGTGGTATAGTGCGAGGAAATCCTGCAGCCTGAACGCCTCCAAACAAACTCGACAAATAATTAAATGACGTTTGATAAGGATCAGTATCCGTAGCTGTTTGTGAAGCCCCTCCTCTTATTTTAAAAAAATCGAACCACTCGTTTTTTAATTGAAACGCTTCTGAAGGGATAAAACTTAGTGTCATGGATGGATAAAAGTACGAATTGTTATTGGCTGGCAATACCGATGACCAATCGTTACGACCTGTAATTTCGAGAAAAAGATAATTGCTGTAGGATAAATTTACAAACGAATAGATAGAGTTCAATTTCTTTTTCCATACCGATTCGCCGGCTATAACAGTAGACAAAACGTCACCACTAATATTAGCAGTAGGTTGAGCTTGTGTATAATTTGAAAAAGTATACATATTGGGATAATACCAGGTACCTGACTTGCCGTTGATAGCGTATATATTTCTAATCCAGCTGGAACCACCGGCATTGAACTTTACATTAAATTTTGAATGAAAGATGCTGTCTTTTGATAAAGTAAACAAAAATTCACTGTTATTACTTTTATCACGGTTCAATGAATTGGAATAGTATCCATTGAGAAGACCGACCACATCAACCGGTTTGTTTTTGGTTTCATACTGGTCCAATTGATAATCCATGCCGGTTCTACCACTGAAGTTCAACCAGGGTGTAATGGCATAATTTAATGAAACGCCACCTATGAGTTTATTTCTGTCCAGTTTCGTATTGTTGTTAAAATATTCCCACCACAAATATTGATTGATATAAGCATAAGGATAATTGGAATAGGAATTCCGGGTTCCATCCGATAACTGATAATTTTCAAAATCTTCACCCTGATAACTACGGGGCCAGCAATACAACAGTCCTTTTCCAAATGAACTAGATGATTCGCCCAACATCGGAGAATTTAACCGGTTATAATCCATATACGACCCTGTAACCATCACATTGATCTTATCAGATACCTTTAAAGATGAGTTTAAATTGATCGTCGTCTGGTTAAAATCAGAATTGTAAACAATGGCCTGATTATCCATTCTTGTAATTGAAATGCGCATGGTTCCTCTATCTCCTCCACCTTCAAAAGCTACATTGTGTGTAATTGTATTGCCATTGCGGTAAGGCAATTTAAGGTTATCAGGCTGTGGCGACCATGTACGTATGCTTCCATCCCACCATTTAACAGTTTGTCCTAACATGGGTGCTCCCCATGATACAGCAGAGCCATAATAACCAAATTCCTGGGTAGTGGAAGAAGTATGACCTTGCTGGTCTAAAATTAAATTATCTGTGTGTTGTAAATTTGGAAAAATTCCAATTCCGTTAGAATCAAGTTGAATTACAGGCGTATTTAATGAAGTTGGAGCACCACCTCCATATTCATTCTGAACATCCCTATACCTGTAAGGAGTTGTGAGTTTGTAATTTACATTATAGGAAACACCGATTCCTTTTTGTTTTTTCCCTTTTTTGGTCGTAATCAGAATCACACCGTTGGCACCCCTTGAACCGTACAATGCAGAGGCAGCACCTCCTTTAAGTATATTCATATCTTCAATGTCCTGCGCATTGATATTGTTGATGGCCGAACCCCAGTCAGTTCCGCTGGTAGTGGAGGTCATACCCGGTTCATTCTCAATTGGTGTTCCGTCCACAACAATCAATGGTTGATTTTTACCGGAAATATTATTGTTTCCCCTAATGGTGATACGGGTAGTTCCACCTTCCACCCCATCGGGATTAGCAATCTGAACCCCTGCCGATTTCCCGCTTAATGCACTTACGATATTCGAGGCATCGGATTTCTGTAAATCGCCCCCTCCTACTTTTTGGGTTGAATAACCAACTTCACGGGTTTGTCTGCTAACCCCCAAAGCTGTAATAACAACTTCTGACAAAACACTGGCTGTAGGGTTCAAAACAATATTAAATATGGTTTGCTTGCCCACTAGCACTTTTTTTGTTTCGTAACCGATAAAACTAAAAACAAGGGTATCTTTGGAAGATACATGTTTTAGGATAAACTTACCATCCAGATCGGTTTGAGTTCCCTGGGTAGTCCCTTTTATGACTACAGTGAGAAATGGCATGGGCATTCCTTCGTCAGATGAAGTAACTGTACCCGAAACCGTTAAATCCTGCGCAGTTGCGATTGCAATGATGCTGAAAAAGAACAATAAAAAAAGTAAAAATTGTTTTATCATGGGTTGAATTGATTTTATATTTTAAAGAAGCTAAGTAACCGTTATCATCTATAAATAAACACTTAACAAAATATGATTTTGTTAAGTGTTGCTAAATGTTTAATTAATTTAATTTGTCATTTTTTCTAAATAACATAAAACTTACAGAACCATACGGAGGTTTATGAATGCTGTAAATAAAAATATTATCTGCAAATAGCTGCCGTCAGGTATTTGCAGATAATAAAACACATTAACGCAGGATGAGCTTTTTGACGGCTAACACATCTTTGTTACTTATCTTCATGATGTAAATCCCTTTCGCAAGATTTGAAAGGTTAAAGGCTGTATTTTCACCTTTCCATTGGAATTTCATGACAGCATTGCCCATTAAATTATAAATTTCAACGGTAGAGACTTTATCCAGTTTATTGTCAGATGATATATTGAATATCCCGTTCGATGGATTAGGATATACTTCAATTGCATACTTGTTGATTAATTCCGTTATTTCTAAAATTTCGGGATTGGGTGGTGGAGCATCAAAGAAATTTACAATATGGCAGGCCACATCCAGCTGAGGATTGAATCCGTCGTTGCAATCAGTACAGGTTGAACCGGTAACACAATTGGGGTTATTGGGGTGACATTGATCTATATATTGTTCATAAAATACATATTTTAATGCAATGGAATTGGTTGCAACAAAGGGGGTTAAATCATAATCGAAAGGTCTGGCGATTGAACCAGGACACCATCCGGCTCGGCTGTATTGCCAGGTCCCGTTTTGTGGCATACAATTATCGGGATTTGGATTACAATTTGTCCAATTGTGTTGCGTATAAGTATTAACATTGTTGACATAAATATGATGAGTTGCATCATAAAATTCAGCTGCATTGTTTGAATTTAAAGTTCCCCAGCCATGACCGGTTGAAACCAGTTTTATTTTAGAAGCAAGCACATTGGCAGGGAAAGTATAATTAAAATCACTTACAGGTTGGAGGTTTGCATAATCGCCAAAAGGATAGGTTTTTCTCCAAACCTGATTAATCTGGCTATACAAATGAGCAGGTGTACCTTGTTTGTAATCAAATTTTAACGCATACAAATAACCATTGTCCATCGTTCCGCAACTTACCCTGAAGGCAACTTTTCCTTTTAAGACAGACTCATAGTCAGTTACCAGCAATTTGTGAGAACATGCGGTACCATAAGGTGTTATATAACGTATTAATTCAAACCAGTTTCCTTCTTTACTTTTAGCTTCAACGCTGGCAATATGATCCCATTCGCCACAACCACCGGAAGGGCAAGTTACGGTTAATGTAGCAATTATTGTATCATAAGCTCCGATAAATGAAGGAAGTTGACCTTCCACAATAACAGAAGCTGCACTGCTGGAATTTATAAGCACACCGCTAAAAGCCTGCACAATAGTATCAACAGCAGTAGGTAAAATATTTACATTTACAAAAACAGAACCCACAGCGCCCAAATTACTGGTCGAGAGTATTTCAATGGCATAATTACCATAGGTAGGTGGTTGCCACCATGCTGTATAATGTCCATTTCCGAAATCATGCGCAGCTATGGTTTGTCCGTTAATTTTAAAATGCAATTCCTGAACCGAAAACAAAGAGGGATAGATTATTGTGGCATTGGCTGCAAGTTGAATTTTAGCTAAAACCGGCATATATACATTCCCTGCTAATGGATGTCTGGGTTCAATAATAGGTGCATTAACAGAAGGATCCACTACATCAAACGTATTAATTACAGGTGTAGCAGTATCAATTTGAGCATTCCCATTTTGAAACGCTTTAATTTTAACAGTACCAGCACCGGTAAGGGTTACAGTATCGTTGCTGATGGTGGCAGGACCTGAAATCAACGCATATTCAACGGTTAATCCTGAGGTAGCAGTTGCTGTTAGTTTAAAAGGTGGCGACGATATTAATTTAACAGGGATCTGAGGAAATGAAATCGCCTGAAAAGATGTATTTAAAGTTCCGTTAAAATTAGAGTTTGCACCAGTAAGTGAAAATGCTAAAATATCGCCATCATATAAAGGAGAATTCAACTCTGTATGAAGTTTTGTGATGCTTGCATTATTCCCTGCAGGAACACCCTGATTAAATTTATAATACAATTGCAATCCGGTTTCTGTACCCGTCAATTCGTTTTGCATCATATCCAGAATTTCGGTCGAATTTAAGGCTTTATTCCATATAGAAACTTCATCAATTCTACCATTATAATAGAAAGGTAATGAACTCAAAAAACTTCTTCCTATTCCAAATGCAACGGTAGTAGATGTAAAAGATCCGGTGGCTGCTTTGCTGCCAACCAAATTACCGTTTAAATATAATTTTATTGCAGAGCCATCATAAATCCATGCATAATGTTGCCACATATTGGGTATTGTTGTTGAAGCCGGTGCTACAACTTCGTATAAAGTATTTGCAGCATTGATAAACCGGCATTCAATGGTACCATTATTTAGTTGTATCATATAAAATCCCTGTGTTGCACTTCGAAATCCCATCATTCCCTGTCCATAACCCAAGGCATTATCGAAAAACCATCCGGTAATTGAAAATGCAGTTGAATTGGCAATTAATTGTGAAGCATTGGGAACGCTCACCCAATCATCCACACCATCAAAATCCAGATATTGGTTGGTTTGAGCCTTAGGCTTGCTTAAAGCACAAAGGAAAAGAACTAAAAAAAGTAAGCTAAACTTAAAAAGTAATTTTTTCATGACATTTTTTTTAATTGATAAATTTAATAATGAATAGCATGCAATTTACATATTCGTCAAAAGGCTTCACTTTATTACCTCTTCTAAATATATTTTTAAAATAAAATCTTCTCTGATTTCAGTTTACAAATATACAATAATATTAATATACTAAATCGGTTTAGTTTATAAATAATTTAAATTAACGATATTTTAACGAGTTGTTTGTCGCATTCCTGATCTGATAAGCATTTCCAAAAGGGATTCATAAAATTAAATTTAAAAGTCAAACCGTCTGGTAAGGAGTTTCCGACGAGTTAAAACCGGAAATGAATTTAAATGAGAAGCAGAAATAAGTAATTAGAATACTATAATAATCTGTCGGGAGCTAGCAATAAGCCGTCGAGAAAGGACTTTTTCCTGACGGGTTGTAATATCGAAAATTAATTCAAATTAGAAGCGGAAATAATTAATAAATTAACGCTACTAATCCGTCGAGAGCTAGCAATAACCAGTCGGGAGCTTCGCACCCGACGGGTTTAACACAAAAAAAAACACCTCATAAAGGTGTTTTTTTATATAAAAATGTAATAACTGACAGGCTATTCTTATTCCTTCTATTACAAATTCTTTAAGTTGTATTTAGCTTCTCTTTGCTTTGCTTTTTGATCCCATACAGGAAGTATTTTAAGTTTAAATTCCTGTTTTTCTTTTATTAGCTTTTCCATATCTAAGCCTATATATTGTTGTGCCTTCGCTTTGGTAGTGATATCCGGATATTGAACAGCTTTATTCATTCCGTGTGCAGCAAGAATTCTTGTTGTAAGTATTCTGGCTTCCTGCGACAAATCTATTGAAGTACCCAATATTCTGAGAATTTCAAGCGGTGCATGAAAAGCGTTGCCATGACCGGCTGTTGCAAAGTCCCATCTCCATTGCGCATGGCGGATGAGTGTAAGTACAGGTTTCATCTCAGTGGTAGTAGCACCGGCATCCCATGCTGTTTTGGCTTCAATATGAGCCCTCACCAGCAATTCTTCGGCTTTATCGCGGGCCTGATGAACTTTACGTTGACGTTCATACACATTGTTTCTAAGGGTTTCTTCGCTTTCGCGATGACAAACCTGGCAAGTATTGGCAATATTATTTAAAGGACTTTGAATCTGATGATCGGTAAATTTTACGCCACCTTCGCTACGGTAAGGCATGTGACAATCGGCACAGGCAAGCCCTCTTTGTGCATGAATTCCCATTTTAAAAATTTCATAATCCGGATGCTGGGCTTTAATCATTGGTGTTCGGCTCAGTTTGTGTTCCCAATCGCTGAATTCGTAGTTATCGTAATATTTTTCAATAGAATCTACATTCATGCCTTTGTCCCATGGGAAAGTCAGGTATTTATCATGACCTTTAAAATAATATTCTACATGACATTGCGCACAAACCAATGACCGCATTTCCTGTTGGGTTGCTTTTTTGATATCCAACCCTTGTCTTTCAAAAGCTTCGATCAAAGCGGGTCGTGATATCCTTAAATCCATGGTTTTAGCATCATGGCAATCGGCACAACCTATAAAATTTACAATTTCTGAACCTTTAGATGCCCATTTACCTTTATAAAAATCAGCTATTCCGGTCTTATTCATCAATCGAGGAACATCTGGACTTTTGCAGGTCCAGCAGGTATTTGGCAAAGAACCTGCTTTTTCAGTCATGGGTGCTTCTGTTCTCAAGGTGTTTCTAATATCATCAATTGCATAATAATGGCCTCTGGGTTTGTTGTAATCTTTTGAAAACGGATAACCGGCCCAAAGCAATACCATTTTGGGATCTGATTCCAGTTCATCTATCATCGCATTTCCATTGTAAAGACTTCTAAACGATGTATCTGCAGTTTTGAGATACGTTTCGTATTCACGCGGAAAATTTTCACCCCAAATACTGTTTCGAGGTTCCATTTGTGATATTTCTTTGGTAGGTTTATAAGCGTAAATGGCTTCTGACCTTCGCTCTATAATTGAAGAAGCCAGTAATCCCAGGAGAAAAACAATGAATACTGTTGCAAAAAACAAAGCCCATCCTATCCATGGTTTATCTTTGATTAAGAGTGTAATTGGTTTCATGTTTGGTTATTGTTTGGTTATTTTAAGATTGTTTTATTTTTTCATCAATCGTTGAAGCCAATCAGGTACAGGGCTTTCGAGCAAAGGAACGCTTGCATTGGGTGTACTGGATAGACTGTTGATGCTACCATGTGGTACTTCCCGGTGACAATCCCAGCATCTTCTTTGTATTTCATTTTCTTTCTTTTTGTGTGTACCGGTAATTGAAAAAATTCTATCTTTGTTCATTAAATAAATATGACAACGTTCACAATTTTTCTGAACCACATCTTTACTTATATCTTTAATTTGTATAACCTGAGGTTCACCTCTAAGAGTATATATTGCAGCATGTCGCATACCATCTTTAGCCTTGAAAAAATATTTGTTGAAAATATTATTATGTGGCACATGGCAATCGTTGCAATTTGCATACGCACGATGCGAACTATGCGTCCATGTAGCATATTGAGGTGCCATTATGTGACAATTTACACAGGTTTCAGGCTTTTCGCCAAGGTATGATGAAAATTTTGAAAGATAAACAGCATAAGCGCTGAATCCGCAAAAAAAGGCAAGGGCAATAATTACAGGTAATTTCCATTTATCAGGAGGCATTAACTTTCGAATAAATTTTTTCATATTTTTACATTAGTTTTCAATTACCGTTTTCAAAAATACAAAAAAAAACAATAGCATTTTCAAAATTAATATAACCGTTTAATATATAACGATTCTCAACACACATTATAACTATTATTTTGGGAAATATAAAAACCTTTTTAGCATTTATTTGTTTTTTTCTCAATATATAAAGGGTAAAAGTATAAAAATGATTCAATATTCAATAAAAGATCTCGAAAAACTTACGGGTATTAAAGCACATACCATTAGAATCTGGGAGAAGCGATATGATATCGTTAATCCTCACAGAACTTCTACCAATATTCGTTTTTATACTGATATGGATTTGAAAAAAGTGATGAACGTCGCATCATTGGTTAGATTCGGCTTGAAAATTTCATCGCTTTCGGGTCTTTCTTATGAAGAATTGAACGATAAAATTGTTGAAATGTACCGTAGACCCAATGGAGCCAACTCACACATTGATCAATTGATCGTTGCAATGACCGATCTGGATGACAAAAAATTCAACGCTATCCTTTCGGATGCTACTTTGGAAAATGGTTTTGAAAATACAATTATTGAAGTTATTTTCCCTTTTATGGAACGTCTTGGATTGTTGTGGCAGACCGGCAATATTAATACCGCTCACGAACGATTTGTAATGAATATTCTCCGTCAAAAACTAATTGTTGCCATTGATGGACTTAACTTCCAACCTGATAGTAAATCAAAACTCTTTGTTTTGTTTTTACCCAAAGATGAATATCATGAAATCGAATTGCTTTTCTTCAGATATATCATCCGTAAAAAAGGACATAAGATTGTTTATCTGGGACAATCCATCCCATTACTGGATTTAAAAGAAATTATAGGCATCAAAAATCCTGCTTATCTCTTTACCTGTATAAATTTACCTCAACATGAAGCTGAAGTTAAAATGTATTTATCAAAATTAGCACTTTTGTTTCCGCATCAAACCATTTTTGTTGCCGGTAAACAAATTATCAGCTGTTACGATCCACTTCCTGACAAAGTAATTAAGATCAATTCTCCTCTTGATTTTAAATCAATGATTGACAAAGTTTAATACGATAAGCACAATTTTTTTAAGTTAAACCAAGAGGTTTATATTGGATTAACTTTACGATTCAACCGGAGGATGGAATATTTAATAAAACATTCTATCACCGATGAATCCATTCAGTGTTAACTCCTATAAAGCAAATCCCATCTCCATCAGTTCGAGTTGTGCTTGACGCACTATGTATTTTTTTAAACAATTCAATGTTGATATATCATTCTTGTTTTGTTTATTATTTTAACTTAAGCATTAAACATTTTTATCATAACAAATGAATATAGTTTGCTGTTAATTATTCCTATTATATAAAATATTAAATTTTTTATCCCCTGTTAATTAGCTCTTTGATGATTTAATCCGATTTTAAACATTCAGAATTTTTGAAGTAAGAAATAATATCAATCTAAAAATCCTCTTAATCTCCTTAAGTTAACCATTCTTTGTTTTATATATTCTGATTATTGATTAAGAATTACATCTTAAATGTTAAAAAATGGCTTGAATTTAATACAGTCATTAAAATAATAATAATATTAGTATATACCTATGTATATGTATGATATAAAACTTCTATATATATTTAAGTAGATCAATCTCCTACTTTAGGAGTAGTAAATTTAGCCTTTCTCTATAAATTTTCATCCTTTAAGACTATATCATTAAGTGATGTAATGAATAATTTTGTTATTAAAGGTTTTGATTTAATTTATAGAAATCTTTAAAGTTTAAAACAAGTTCTACAAAATCTTATTTTTTATCAACTGATAAACTTTTTCAAATAAATGCAACATTCTATATTTCAGATGCTTTATATCAGTTACAATAAAATTTTTATTTTTTTAACAAAATAATTTAAAAATAACTTTTTTTTGTTTAATCTTTAGTCTACTTTTGTTAAACAATAAAACCAACAATTTAAATTTAATTATATATGACAGCAATAGAATTTAACCACAGTTTACTCGGCTTAAAAGACAGCCTTGAGTATTTCGCATATTCATTAACCATGAATCGTGAAGATGCAAAAGACCTTGTTCAGGATACTTATGTTAAAGCTATTACTTATAAAGATAAGTTTGAAACCAATACTAATTTAAAGGCGTGGACTTATACTATTATGAAAAATACCTTTATTAATAACTATAGGCGGAATATAAAAGCCAATACCATCATCGACAATACCGATGATTTATATTATATGAACATTCCCCGCAAATCGAATATGGGCTCACCAGAATCTGAAATATTTGCAAAAGAGATACAACAAAGCATTAATAAACTGGAAGATGATCACCGTGTACCATTCGAAATGCACAATGCAGGTTACAAATACAAGGAAATTGCTGAAAACCTTGACCTTTCAATAGGCACCGTAAAAAGCAGAATCTTTTTTACACGCAAAAAATTGATGGACAACCTTAAAGAATTTAAAAATTAAAAATATATTACGTTCAATTGATTGATTAATTTGAGAAAGGGTATAACTGAAAAGTTGTACCTTTTTTTTTGCTATATATTTACCTATCGTGATTTGGGAATACAGATTATCAGTACAGCATGAATAGTAATTCTTCTCCAATCGAAAATAAATTGATCTGAGAACAACGATCAACGATTTAAGATTTTAGAAGTAAAGCCACAACGTAACACACTAACACAATCCCGAATTACAATTTCTAACTCATACTTCATAAGAAATTGTAGCTCGTTACTGAGCAAAAGCTCAGTAACTCAACAACTCAATAATTTTGATTTGAGAAGTTGAGCAGGAATAAACTTTTTCCTTTCTCCTCAGCCTAACTGCCAAGGAGGAATCAGCTCAACGGCTCCATCCATCGATATACTTCCAGATGCAGTGTTTTCTTTATTTTATTGAATTCGTTCGATGTACTAATTGCATATTTAGTCATTATCAACATGGGGACAGATGCTTTATTTTTATCATAAGGTGGCTGTATGTAGGGTTCATGGCAGATGATACATCCAAATCTTTCATAGAAGCAAATACGTTTAACCGCTATTTCATTTTCAGGCAATTCTACCTCCAGTACGATTTGCCGGTTTTCTGCCATCATCAATTGCTTAAAAACATGGCTTCCCATCCCCTTGCATCTAAAGGCGGCTGATATTGCGAAATGTTCAATATACACAAATGTATCAAAATCCCATTTAGAGAGCATACCTATCACTTCGTTGCCGAAAGTAACAGCAAAAAGAGAAAACCTTTTATCTTCCAACAATTCCAGGACATCTTCAAAAGCTCTTCTTTCGTTGGGAGGAAAAGCGTTTTCATAGATTAGCCTCACTTTTTTAAGAAAAGAGGTATCGGAAAGTGAAAGTTTCTGTAAATTTATCATTATAAGCAATCATTCTAGAGAAAATCACGCAAAATCAACCGCATAAAAACACTGTAATTAAGCCTGTATTGTTCGTAATGCGTTAATTTTATGCTTTGGTAAAATACATTGAAACCAGGCTCAAGACTTATTTTTTCATTGAAATTCAGGCTGATGCCGGCACCACCGAAAAACCCAAATCCAATACCTCCCTGCCTTACTTCATAAGGATACATACTCGTATTAGGTGTATATTGCTGATTTCCATAAACATTTACAATGCTGTAATCTAAATCATTGATCTGTATACCTGATTTTTTTACCAATACATTGGTAAAATTAATCCCTCCTTCTACAAAAAAATTACTGAGCTTACCCAAAAACCATTGCTTTTGAAAACCCATATCAATGTAACTCCTTTGCTCCTGTCCGTAAATCGGGAAATAGCTCAAAGCTGGTTCTGATGTAAATGTGACAGAGTCAATACTTAACGCAAACTGTCCTGTAGTATTTAATTTTGAAAAATTAAATTGTATAAAAAACCCTGAAGTATTGCTGATGTTGTACCGTGCATAAAATCCAACCATAATGGAAGCATCATACTTCATTGAAGTAGGGACACTGTATAGCTTATATTCATGTTCGTTCAACTGATGTTTTATTTCATTGTAATAATAAGAATTGCTTAAAATGTAATTGATATTATTTTCGTTTTCCTTACTTCCGCTGTAGTACAATGCTGAATTACTGTTTGCTTTCAGCATGCCCATATTGATACCGAAAACCAAACCACGTTTGTCCTGTGTACCAAATTCTTTTTTAGCTGCAATCTGATGATCATCTACAATACCAATTGGTAGTAAAAGATGATCAGACATTGCAGAAAACTGAGCATGAGAAGATGAAACACTTAAAAGTAATACAGCCAGTAACCAATATTTTTTTATATATATCGTCATTATACAAAGTTTGAGAATGAATCTACAAATTTACTTGAAATTTCGGGTAACTTCCATATTAACGAAGAAAACTACTAAAAATTTCAAAGAAAAACACATATGAAAAATAAAATTTGTATCTTTGCAGCCTCAAATAATGGCCCCGTAGCTTAACTGAATAGAGTATCTGACTACGGATCAGAAGGTTACAGGTTTGAATCCTGTCGGGGTCACACTAAAAATCAAGCACTTACAAGGTATTTTGTAAGTGCTTTTTATTTTATGTGCATACAATTTGCATACAACTTCAGGCTATCGCTCTCTTTTTCATATTTTATTCAACATCTATCATTTCTTTTTTCTTTCTTACCTTTGCAAAAAAATTCTACATGATTGATCCGGGGAAAATTAATATCAACGACTTCGATTATCCTTTGCCGGATGAACGCATTGCCCGTTTTCCGCTCGAAAACCGGGATGCATCCAAATTACTGGTCTGCAACAAAGGAAAATATTCTAACCATTCATTCACCGAATTACCCGATTTGTTACCTGAAAATACTTTGCTTGTATTTAATAATACAAAGGTAATCCATGCCCGTTTGCTGTTCAAAAAAGTAACGGGAACGATTATCGAGATTTTTTGCCTTGAACCTGCAGATCATACGTTAGATATTCAACTTGCTTTTCAACAGAAGGGAAGTTGCGTATGGAAATGTTTTGTAGGCAACAACAAACGCTGGAAAGATATTTTTATCGAAAAACAGTTTGAATACAACGGCAGCACGCATACCATCAAAGCCCAACGCAAAGAGGCTGTAGACAATGCCTGGATCATCGCTTTTTCGTGGGACGATGCATCGCTTTCCTTTGCAGAAGTGTTGGACAAAATGGGAGTAATTCCTTTACCTCCTTATTTAAACCGTGAAGCTGAAGAAACAGATAATACCCGTTACCAAACTGTATATGCTGCAGAAAACGGCTCAGTTGCAGCGCCAACTGCCGGACTTCATTTTACAGCTGAAACATTCAGTAGACTACAATCGAAGGGAATTGAATGCGAAAATATTACTTTGCATGTGGGTGCAGGAACATTTAAACCTGTAACTTCCGAAACCATCGATCAGCATACCATGCACAGCGAAAAAGTATATATAGGGCGCAGTTTGATTGTAAAACTAATCGAAAATATCAATAAAAACATTATTCCTGTTGGGACTACAAGTGCTCGTACCCTCGAATCGCTTTACTGGTTTGGTGTTAAATTATATCTGGGTGAGCCAATGCAGGAAGAACTGGATGTATTACAATGGGATGCCTATCAGGAAAAATACAATATTGATATTTCTTCGGAAATAGCATTACAAAGTATACTTAGTTTTATGAAAGAACGCAACTTAGAGGTTTTGAGCGGTCAAACGCAAATGATGATACTACCGGGTTATCAGTTTAAAATTGCCAAAGGAATCATTACCAATTTTCATCAGCCACGTTCCACGTTATTGCTTTTAATTACAGCCATGATTGGTCAACAGTGGAAAGAAATTTACACCTATGCGCTACATAATGAATACCGGTTTTTGAGTTATGGCGATAGTTGTTTGTTGATTCCGTAATCTAGTCGACAAAGGTTTCTTTTATGATTAACTTAAGCTTTGCAATCTCTTTTTTCGGTAAGTTTACCAAATGATTTCAATACTCTTTGTTTGTCAATCGTTCTAAGTTGGTCTAATACTATCCAACCATATTTCTGATTGTGCTTCACTTCAATTCGTGTAGGATAGTTTTTCGACTGACTTGTCATGGGGGCAATAATAAGCGTTTGTAAATGCATATTCATCTCATCTGGTGATATTATGACACACGGTCTCGTATTTACTGAGCAGAGTCGAAGTACGGTTACTGAGCGAAGTCGAAGTACGGTTACTGAGCGAAGTCGAAGTATGGTTTGTTGATGTAAAACTGTGCTTTTTGTTCAAAAACAAATATCGTTGTTTTCTTTATTCAATTTGAAAGTCAACCCTGACAGGGTTTTGAACCCTGTCAGGGTTAGCAGAATCGAAGCGGAGTCGAAGTACGGTTACTGAGCGGAGTCGAAGTATGAGTTAGAAATTGTTATCCGGGAAAGGATGAGTCAGGATTTGTTAATCGGGACTAAGCAAAAGCTCAGTTTCCTTTTTATTTTCAATCCTTGAATACAATAATAAATGAAGGTACAATGAGCACTTCTCCTTTGTAGTCAATCTTGATATTTTCAACCCAAATCTTTGTGATCCTAGGTTCATTTTTGTTATACACAAAATTATTTTTAAATCTTCCCGTTAAAATAGGATTGATGGCAATAAATTTTTCAGATAAATTTTCGCCTTTCAAAAACTGCAGTGTAAAGCTAACTGTTTTAACGGTATCTGTTTCATTTGCAATAAAAACAAATTTACCTTCTTTGAGAAAATTTTGCCGGTTCAATTCCACTTGTTTCTCACAAAGTACATTGCCGAAATAAATTTTAATCTTATTTTGAGTAATTTGCGAAAATCCAACATTCCAAATTAAAACTACAAATAAAAATACTAAACTACTTTTTCTCATTTTGATTGTTTTTAATATTTACAACAACGTTCATCTCGGCAAAATTAATATTTTTTCTATATCTTTTCTTAAATTTAAATTGCGCCCTTTCAAATATTAATTACTTTTGCTCGTTTTCAAAAATATTAATCAATAAATTTAATCCACAAAATGAAACATAAAACAATTACGACTGCTTTTGCAGGCATTATTGCTGTTACCATGATTGTTGGCTGTGGCCCTAAGAAAGACCAGGCAGTTAAGGAAGAAGCAGCCATCAATGTAGCCAATATGGATACGACCATTCGTCCGGGCGATGATTTTTACCAATATGCCAACGGCAGCTGGATGAAAAACAATCCAATACCTGCTGATAACAGCCGCTGGGGTGCTTTTGAAACCCTGATGGAAGAAAACTACATACAATTACAAACCATTATGGACGAAGCAGCTGCTTCAAAAGATGCAAAATCAGGTTCTGTTCAGCAAAAAATCGGTGATTTCTTTGCCACTGGCATGGACACTGTTAAACTCGAAAAAGAAGGTATACAACCCATACAAACGGAACTGGCAAAAATTGCGGCTCTCAAAACGCCATTGGATATCCAGAAACACATAGCTTACATGCAGGCTTCGGGCATGTCAACCTTGTTCTATTTTTATGCCGCACAGGACGAGAAAAACAGCAATGCCATCATTGCCAATTTCCACCAGGGTGGATTGGGCTTGGCCGACAGGGATTATTATTTGTCAACCGACGAACGTTCCAAAGAAATTAGGGGTGAATATGTGAAACACATTGCCAGGATATTTGAATTAACCGGCGAAACCAAAGATAATGCTGCCAAAATTGCAGACCAGATCATGCAACTGGAAACCCAGCTGGCCAAAGCTTCTGCTACCCGTCTGGAGCTTCGCGATCCTATTGCCAATTACAACAAGACCAATATGAATGGTTTGAAAAAAATGGTGCCTCAATACGACTGGGCTGCTTATTTTCAAACCCTGGGCTTGCCTAAAAACGACGAAATCAACGTAGGACAGCTTAAATTTATGGCTGAAGCCGGTAAGATGACCGCCAGTATTCCGATAGAACAATGGAAAAACTATTTCAAATGGAATTTGCTCAATACAGCGGCACCTTATTTATCAGATGCTTTTGTAAAGGAAAATTTTGCATTTAACGGAACTGTTTTAAGAGGTGTTACCCAAATGAAACCCCGTTGGAAAAGAGTCATGAATGAAACTTCAGGTTCACTGGGTGAAGCGGTCGGACAACTTTATGTTGAAAAATACTTCCCAGCCAAAGCCAAGCAACGCATGGTTGAATTGTGCGCCAACTTAAAAGCTTCTCTGAAAGACCGTATCCAAAACCTGAAATGGATGAGCGATGTTACCAAGAAGGAAGCCATACTCAAGCTTGAAAAAATCAATGTAAAAGTGGGTTATCCTGACAAATGGATTGATTATAGCAATTTGACAATTGCTAAAAATTCTTATTTTGAGAATGTTAGCAATGCCAGTCGTTTTGCATTTGCCCGTGAAATGGCAAAAATAGGAAAACCGGTTGATCGTGCCGAATGGGGAATGACACCTCAGACCATTAATGCCTATTACAGTCCCAATATGAACGAAATCGTATTTCCTGCCGGCATTTTGCAACCTCCTTTCTTTTTTATGAATGGGGATGATGCCGTAAATTATGGAGCCATCGGAGCCATTATCGGACATGAGATGACCCACGGTTTTGATGACCAGGGCCGTCAATACGATAAAGAAGGTAATTTGCGCGATTGGTGGATCAAAGCCGATGCCGTGAATTTCGAAAAACAAACCAAGGTATTGGTTGCTCAATATGATAATTTTAAAATCCTGGATTCATTGCATGTAGACGGTAAACTAACCATAGGTGAAAACATTGCCGACATAGGTGGTGTAACAGTTGCTTATGCTGCTTTGCAAAAAGCCATGCAGGGCAAGGAAAACAAAGCGATTGACGGATTCAGCCCTGAACAACGTTTTTTCCTATCGTATGCTCAGGTATGGCGTGGAAATATCCGCGACAAAGAACTGATGAGCCGATTAAAAGAAGATGTACATTCTCCTGCAGTTGCAAGGGTAAATGGCATTGTGTATAACATTCCTGAATTTTACAAGGCATTCCCCATACTTGCCGGCGACAAACGTTTCAAACCCGAAGCGGATCGTGCCGTGATCTGGTAATACGTTATTGTATACAATTAAAAAAAGCAGTCCATTGGGCTGCTTTTTTTGTTTCAATTATTCTTTAATTTTGAATCGTTTGCTCATTTTCTGAGTGTAAGTTTGTATTCCTTGTGTCATTTATTTAAAATACTTAATTTTCAATTAAAACAATAAGCCAAATTACTTCTTTTAAGTCCTCTCCTTTGGAGAGTGCCCGTTCCGATTATTTTCGGGGATTTAGGAGAGGTCGTTAATTCGCAATTATCAAACTTGCTTGCCCCCTTATCTCCCCTATTTCCCTCAACACCACTTTATACATTCCTTTTTCATAAGCTCTTGTATCCAGAACCGTTTGTGTATTGTTTTTAGTAAGTATTGCTGAATACACTATTTGCCCCATTGTATTGTACAATTGCAGTTGCCCCTGGCTGTTGAGTGGTGGATAGGTTATAGTTGCTTGTGTAGTTGCCGGATTTGGATACACTTTTAATCCCCCATATCCCACTTGCAAATACGGCAAGTCTATAATCCCCACATAGTTTTGTGGTCCGGGGGCATAGCCGTTGCTATCTGTTTTTAAAAGCCATATCTGCTGGCTTGGCACCAATGTATCTCCAATTACCCAGCCACAGGCAGTGATGCCTCCATCTGCATTGAGTACATTATCTGCCAGAAGATTCATATCTACAAAATGATCAACCATATAGTAAATTCTTCGCCATAAGCTATCCCCATTGGCATTAAATTTAAATAAATAAGTAGGGAAAAAATTTGCACTGTCTCTTTCGGAATGAGAACCCATGACAATAAAGTCATTATTTGTTAAAACCTGTATTTTATTTGCATTTAAATTTCCTCTTACTTTATCATACATTCGGTTCCAAATTTGAGTACCATTGGGTGATAATTTAATTACATTTAAACGTGCATCATAGTTTTCATTAAAAGGATAGGTAAAGCTTGAATACCCAAAAGCATATAATATATTTCCATCATTGCATAGAGCCATTGAACCACTTCCATCAAACTGATTACCTCCAAAATACTTAACCCATTCCAGATTTCCTGCACTATCGGTTTTCATTAAAAATGGATCGCCAATGCCAAAGGAGAGATAAGAAAAACTAAAACCATTTATTAAAAACCCTTTATCCTGTGTTTCTATAATACTGCTACCAGTTGCTGTATTATTTGCAGGTATAAATTTCCTCCAGAGTTGATTTCCCAAACTATCCGTTTTTATTAACAATACATAATTACTTACCGGACTAATGTATCTACTACCAACCATAACAAATCCTTTATCGCTGGTTTCTTGTATGTGATAAATTGTTTCCAATGTTGTATCATGTGGAATGATTCTAGTCCATAGGGTATCCATGTTCGAATCAAAACGAATCAGAAAATGAACATAATTATTAAAAAAATTAGTTGTATCGTCCATATCCCCTGCATAACAATATCCTCCATCGTAAGTCTCAATTAATGAAGAGAAATTATAGTAATAATTAAACCCATTATTTGAAAAATTTATAGTTTTAGAAATACTACCTACTGAATCTAATTTATAAAAGAATAAGGTTTGGTAATTATTGTTTAATGTATCAAAAATAGCACCTGAAATTATATATCCTGATCCTTTTGTAATTATAGAACTTGATGCAGCACTTGTATTGGGATTATTCCCATAAGGTGATAACAACTTATTATATGTAACAGTTTGATTAAAAACACTGAATGAACAGTTGAAAAATAGTAATAATAAAAGTAATTTCTTCATATATTATAAAATTAATAAAAGGAATTCCTTATACAAGGAATTCCTTTTCAGTTAATACTAGTGTTGTATTATTATTTTAACAGTAGATTTTAATTGACCATCAACCATTAATGAGCAATGATAGCTACCATTTACAAGGTTTCGAGTATCTATTATTGCCTGATTAGCTGTGTTTGTTAGCTTTTGTTTCAACTGCAAGCGACCCTGCATATCGTTTATTACCAACAGCACTTCTTTTGCAGTTTTATCAATGGTATATTCT
This sequence comes from Bacteroidales bacterium, assembly GCA_038204725.1. Taxonomy (GTDB): domain Bacteria; phylum Bacteroidota; class Bacteroidia; order Bacteroidales; family JACABE01; genus JACABE01. Next base: position 57,422 of record JBBRCQ010000017.1, read on the forward strand.
GCTATAATATAATCCTTGGCCGGATTGGGGCTTACCTTAAAGCTTCCATTATCAGAAATTGCAGCAGCTTTTATTACTTTAGGATTAGTTGCAATTTTTAACTCCTGATTTACTTTTACATAAATTGGCTCTTGGTAAACAAATGTGCTTTCTAACTGTAAACGAACCGATTTTGCCAGCATACCGGGTAGTTCGTTATTGTTTTCAGAAAGATCGGTGAGTAATACCCTGTCGTTTTCCTCTAATTCTTCCCAGGTCTTACCTTCGTTTTCTATACTCATGATAACAGGGATTAAGATGGAAAGTTGATTGTATTTTTCAATCTCTGCTTCATTTTCCGGCAAGATATTTGCTATGTCTGCAAGCGTGTATATGGTAGTAACCGAAGGCGATACTTGAAAATTCTGTGTTGTAGCAATTACTGTACTTCCACTTTGGTCTGAAGTCCATTGCCATGAAACAATAGTAACTGTTGGAACCAAGGGTTGCATTGTAATGCTATTCCCAATACATAAAATGGTTTGAGGACTTTGTAAATTTTGAAAAATAAGCTTTGGCCTTATTACAATATTATCTATAAAAATAAATGGCGTAACATTAACGGGACCTGAAAACATAGGATAAATAACGAGATTATTGAAACTGATATTAGGTGTAAAGTTTAAATTTAAATTTGAATTATAGTGATTCCAAACATTAATAGGACTAGGATTTGATAATAGATCAATGGTACCTATATCAAATTGTTGTGTTGTAAAATTGGGAGGGAGTGGTTCTCCTAAACTACCAATAGGGGGAGAAGGAATTGCATAATTCGTAAATACTACATTTATTGAATTCATATTAACAGAAGTTACTAAATAATCATAAGTTATGGTATATTCAATATTAGGTTGTAAATTCATACCAGTTTGAAAAATTGCTTCAGATAAGTTATTATTTGACCACCTAAATGCAGAATTAGTATTAATTTAAATTTTTTATAAAATTACAAATTTTAATTTACATATTGAAATTATTTTGTTAATTACCCGATTCAACGGCAGGAATGCAAGATAAAATATCAAATAAAAATTCAATAAGTGCTGTTTATTGTTCATAGATTGAATACTATTTTTGAGCAAGCGTAAATATTGATGTATTTTTAGCTTGCTTATTCTGTCCAACATCCTATTCATTTATATATTATACCGTATTTTAAATTTAATTTGTAATTTTGCAATTCCTCTTTTTAATTGCTTTGTAATAAAGTTTAGCTTCGACGGCAGACCTTGGTTCGGGCGTTAAGAAGAGGTTTTTTATTACCTCCCTATTTTATAGAGGGTGCAAGCCTTTTTATATCCCTTTTTATTACAAAAACTTTTTATTGTTTATATCTAAGTAATCTGCAAACATTAATGTCGTATTTTGAAATCTTTGCTTATTTGTTTTTTCTCATACTTTTTTCTTGAAAAAAAAGTATGCAAAAATTCAAGACTTCATAGAATTTACTTCAAAACTACGCATTTAAAATCCCTGCGCAATACATTTAAAGCGATATAAATATTTATACATTTATTTTCTTATGAACTTCGCTTTATGGTATTGCTTGCCAGTCCTCCCGCTATTTTAAATGCTTGTTTTGTAGCGTAAATTCTATGAGGTCAGTCCTTCTTCGTAGCAAAGCTAGCTTTATAATTTAAAAGACTAAAATATGAATCCTATTTTATCAAAATCGTACCTTCATACGATTTCAATTAAGAGAAAATGAAAATTTCAAAATACGTCATTATATTGTTTTCATTACTTATACTCAGTGTTTTTTTATTAAACGCTATACTTCATTTCTTTTTTACAACAACATCACTTCCACTTCAGCTTCAGTCGTTAGATCTTTATTGATAAAGAGTAAAAATTTATTGGCTGGTGCACCCAGAGAGGCAGCTGTTACTTCTACTTCTTCGCCTGCAGCTATTTCTACAGGGACGGTTTTGGGAGCTTCGGTAGCGGTGGCGGCACCATAATAATAAACTGGCACTTCGCCATTGTTTAGAATCAGTAGCTGGTCGTTCACCGAAAAGCTGATGCTGGCAGCTTCTGTGGTATTGGCTGCCAATGTGAGGATATAGGAATCTTCGGTTTCATTTTCGGTTTTATGGTGGCGAAAACGCAACAGCCTGGGTTCGAAATAGGAAAGCATCATTGCAGGATGGTCGATGTTGTTCAAAACCAAGGTCAACATGTTTTTATACAATTGTTTTTTGAGTTCGTTCCAGAGCATTTCTTTGGCAGCTTTTGTATTGCTAACTGTTCCTCCTGCTTGTTTTTGTAAACTAAAGGCATTGGTATACCTCATTTTCTGCACGTTAAATAAATCGTAATACATTGTTGTTCCAAGTTCGCTTTTGTAAGTTAGATTAAGACTCATCATTTTGTCCATCAACATAGGAAGCTGGGCTTGATTGGCTTTATGGTATTCCTCAAGACCATAAGCAAAAAACATAAGATAAATGGAAGATCCTTTGCCAAATACTGATTTTACCAAGCCTTCAAATTTACTTACAGTATTTCTGAATTCAAGGGCAGTTTTGGCAAGTTCAGCAGTATAGGCAATGCGGATGGCTTCATTCATCTTTGAAGAAGATAAATTGCCGGCAAAAGCATCGCGTTTTTGTTTGGTTTCGTCAATCAGGGGGCTATTGCTTCCGTCCGGATTGTTCTTTGTCATACGCTCAATATTTATGTCGGCGTATTCTATTTTTCTGGAAATACTAACCATTGCTCCATCCAATGGATTTTTGGAGAGGTTTTCAAATTTTGTCAACATAATTTTTAAAAGATGAATAAATTTATTTATTTAGGGTTTATTAAAAAAGCTTGTTTCATAATAATGCTATCGTATCGTTTTTCTTTGTATTTGATAGTTGGCTGAGCCGTTCAATACTCATTAATAGAAGGAAATAACAGATAGTAATGCAGCGTACTATCTTTTCCCTGTTGGAAATGATATATAGTAGAGAAACACAATGCCCATTTTTAGTTTGAAACGATACATCGTTCATAAGTGCAATATTCATTTCCAATTGTAAATGGCTTATAGAGGAGAAACGCAATGCCCATTTCCGCATGCAAATGAAGCATCGTTGAAAATAGCAATCCTCATTTCCATTTAAAATCATACACTTTTATATGGAGTACGCTCAGTATTCAACGCTCTATGGCATATTGTCAAGCCCATCCCTACTCAAAATTGATAACTAATGGGATGCAAATAATAAACAAAGAACGCAACAGCTTTTATATCAGTAAGTATAAAAGAGAACCCGAAGTTAAATCAGTAAGAAACAAAAAACAATAAAAATGACATTTAAATGACATTTAAATGACATCCGAGTTTGCTCAATTGTTATTTGATTAATCGAGTAGGCTGCCCTGCCAGTAATTAGCTGACAGGGAGAACCTCTCACACCACTGTACGTACGGGTCTCGTATACAGCGGTTCATTAAGATGTGGAGCAATTTTCTCGTAAAGCTCAAGCATTGCTTCATAACCTCT
>JBBRCQ010000018.1:0-60715 GCA_038204725.1 Bacteroidales bacterium
AAGATAATTGACCTTAAAAAACAGATGCTGTATGTAGCTGAAATGCAATAATTTTCGAATTACTTAGATAAAAGCAAAAAGTAACAAATAAATAAAAAAGCGAATCATTAAAATACGACATTTTATCTTTCACATTACTTATTATATGAATAAAAATTACTTGTTCAATTTCAGGTAGCATAATTGTTTGAAACATTTTATCTTTGCTGCAAAAATCAAAATGATGCTCACAGATGAAATTATGTATCAGGCACTTTTTACTAAAGATACTTCTTTTGAAGGAAGTTTTATAGCTGCCGTAAAAACAACGGGTATTTTTTGTCGTCCGGGATGTACAGCCAGAAAACCGAAAAAAGAAAACGTTGAATTTTTCAAGACGACCAAAGAGGCCATCTTAAAAGGTTATCGCCCTTGTAAGATTTGTAATCCTTTAGAAAACCCCGGTGAAACACCTGATAATATAAAAGGAATACTGCACGAAATCAATGCAAATCCATCTTTAAAATTCAAGGACTGGGATTTAATTCAAAAAGGAATAGAACCGAGCAAAATCAGACGATGGTTTCTGAAGAACCACGGCATTACTTTTCATGCCTACCAACGGATGTTTCGGATCAATTCTGCATTTAAAAGAATCCAAAACGGTGAATCCATCACATCTGTTGCCTTCGATACAGCCTATGAATCATTGAGCGGTTTCAATAATTCGTTCAAATCCATTTTTGGGGTATCCCCTTCCAAAAGCAAAAATATGCAAATCATAAACATCTGTCGTCTCGAAACTCCACTGGGCACCATGTTTGCCTGTGCCGTTGAGCAAGGCATCTGTCTGCTCGAATTCTCCGACCGTAAAATGCTGGAAACTGAATTCAAGGCATTGTCAAAACGCTTAAATGCTGATATTATACAGGGACATAACCCTCACTTTGATTTACTGAAACTTGAGTTGGCAGAGTATTTTGAAGGGAAACGGAAATCATTTAACGTGCCCTTGTTCACTCCCGGAAGTGAATTTCAGCAAATGGTATGGAAAGGTTTACATAACATAACTTACGGCACCACAATTTCTTATAAGCAGCAATCCATTTTCCTGAATAAACCCTCTGCAGTGAGGGCTGTTGCAAATGCCAACGGTATGAACCGGATATCCATTCTTATCCCCTGTCACCGGGTGATTGGCGAAAATGGAAACCTCACAGGATATGGCGGTGGACTCTGGAGAAAACAATGGTTGCTCGATTTTGAAAAAAAACATGTTTAATTCGTGTCTCAAAACATAAAAATATTAATTTTGCATACTTAAACAACTTATAATAAATAATAAATACCATGTACGATAAAGTTAAAGAACATCTTCAAAAAGAAATCAGCGAAATAAAAGATGCAGGTTTGTATAAAAACGAACGCATCATTGTTTCTCCTCAGGGAGCTACTATCAAAGTAAATAGCGGACAGGAAGTATTAAATTTCTGTGCCAATAACTATTTAGGTTTATCCAACAATCCACAGTTAATTCAGGCATCGAAAGATGCATTGGACAGTCGTGGATTCGGTATGTCGTCCGTACGTTTTATTTGCGGAACACAGGATTTACACAAAGAACTGGAACAAAAAATCGCTGAATTTTTCGGCACTGAAGATACGATATTGTATGCTGCCTGTTTCGATGCCAATGGCGGTGTTTTCGAACCATTGTTAGGCGAAGAGGATGCAATCATCTCCGATTCATTGAACCATGCTTCCATTATTGATGGGGTTCGCTTGTGTAAAGCACAGCGTTATCGTTACAACAATGCAGATATGACTGATTTGGAAGAACAACTGAAATTGGCTCAGAAAAATCGTTTCCGTCTGGTAGTTACCGATGGCGTTTTTTCAATGGACGGCAATGTGGCTCCATTGGACAAAATCTATGAACTGGCCAATAAATACGATGCCATGATTATGGTGGATGAATCACATTCAGCAGGTGTTGTTGGAAAAACTGGCCGTGGTGTTACTGAATTGTACAATTTAAAAGGAAAATGTGAAATCATCACAGGAACCCTTGGAAAAGCTTTTGGTGGTGCAATCGGTGGATTTACCACTGGTAAAAAAGAAGTGATTGAAATGTTACGTCAACGTTCACGTCCTTATTTATTCTCAAATTCCATTCCTCCTATGATTGCCGCAGCTGGTATCAAAATGGTGGATATGATGAGCGAATCCAATGAATTACAAGACAAATTACATGAAAATACTGCATATTACAGTCAGAAAATGATTGAAGCAGGATTCGATTGCAAGCCAACACAATCGGCTATTGTAGCTGTTATGTTATATGATGCCAAATTATCCCAGGAAATGGCAGCCAGATTATTGGTTGAAGGTATTTATGTAATCGGATTCTATTACCCTGTCGTTCCAAAAGACAAAGCACGTATCCGCGTTCAGATATCAGCAGCCCACAACAGAGAACATCTGGATAAATGTATTGCTGCATTTACAAAAGTAGGAAAAGAACTAGGTGTAATAAAATAAACTACAACAAAACTAATTTAAAAACCTGTCAAGATTTCATTATATATGTTAAACTGAAATTTACAATAATTTCAATACCTTATATTTAATGACCTTGACAGGTTTTTTACAATCAATTCGCATCATCTTATTTTAACCCATGCAAAAGAGGATTAAACTACTATTTCTATTTTTACTTTTAAACGTTGTCTTTTTAAATAAAAGTCAAGGGCAAGAGGCAAAATCAAAATTCTTTTTTGGAGGTGTTACTATCAATACAGGGAAAATTGTACCTCATTCTAATCGGGTGAAACACCTTACGGGTGATGTATTTGCCGCCCAGATCAAACTGTATCAGAATCTATTCAGTACCCACGAATGGGAAAATCCGTTTAAAGCTACCAAATTTGGTTATTCTGCTTCCTATATACATACTAATAATCCTATCATAGGTGATTTGTGGGGTGCTAATCTATTTATGGAACCCAGCATTTTTAAATATCACAACTTGCATTTTTATACTCATCTGGGTATGGGGCTTGCTTATGCTACCAATAAGTATAACAGCGAAACCAATCCTACCAACTTTATGATCAGCACAGATATCAGTTTCTTTTTCAATTTAAAATTTAATTTAGATTTAAGATTAAGCAAAGAATTTTCATTGGGACTCAATGCAGGTTTTGCTCATTGTTCAAATGGTGCTGTATTGCTTCCCAATTTGGGTATTAACATACTGAACTATGGCGTGAATATAGGTTATCGTATTTTTGATGATAACATTCCACTTTCAAACAAAAATAACATAGATACCGAAAAAAAATGGGCACATGATTTCACATTGGGAATTGCAACACGCAATGTAAATGAAGAATTAAATAAATACTACCTGATTTTAGCCGGAGATTATGCATTGAATCTATTTTTAAACCGCAAAAACATTTTGAGTCTGAATTTGCATTATGTTTTACGACAGGGTGAAGTTAACGACAAATATTTTACCTCAAATTACAATAGCTATTATGGATTGGCTTTGGGCCATGAATTGCAGCTCCGCAAATTGTCAGTTATCACTCAGTTAGGAAAATACATTTACGACACCCGTCTCAATCAACATTTTTTGTACGCACGGCTGGGACTGCGGTATTATGTAACAAAAAGTATTTATGGTATGATCACTTTAACCAACCGTAATGCATCGGCAGATTATGTTCAATATGCAATTGGTTATAGATTGAGATAAGTTTTAGCTTTATACTGTTTTCAGTACAATAGGACGATTTATTTCATCAATTATTGAAATGAATTAACAAAAAAGCTACTGTTTTTCAGACACAAAGGCTTTTTTTTGTTTAAATTAGCCGCATGTTTCAATAATGCTGATTTATCTAATGAAAACTATTCAACTAATACTCCTATTTCTGATTGTCAATATTTTAACATTGAATAGTTTTGCTCAAAAAGTGGGACTTGTATTGAGTGGTGGTGGATCTAAAGGTGTAGCACACATTGGTGTGATAAGAGCGCTGGAAGAAAATCAAATCCCCATCGATTACATTGCAGGGACTTCCATGGGTGCTATCATTGGTGGATTATATGCTTCGGGTTATTCGCCGGATGAAATGGAAAAAATTTTCTTAAGCGAAGAATTTCCAAACTGGATTTCAGGTAAAATTGACAAAAAATACATTTATTACTTTAAAAAAGAAGCTCCCAATGCTTCATGGGTTGATTTAAGATTTAATTATAATACTAAAATCAAGCCCAAATTACCTAGCAATATCATTTCACCCAACCAACTTGATTTTGCTTTCCTCGAGATATTTGGTGGTGCCAATGCATTGGCCAACAATAATTTTGATCATCTCTTTGTACCTTTTCGCTGTGTAGCTGCTGATATTTTTACAAGCAAACAGGTCATTTTAAAAAAAGGAGATTTAAGCAAATCGCTCAGGGCTTCAATGACTTTTCCATTCTATTTTCAACCTATAAAAATTGACAATGCATTGTTGTTTGATGGAGGTATGTTTAATAATTTCCCAACAGATGTGATGTATGATGATTTTTTTCCGGATATTATTATTGGAAGTAAAGTTGCTGGCAATTATCCCGAACCTGAAGCTGATGATATTATATCGCAACTACAAAATATATTAATGGAAAAAACAGAATACTCTGTTATTTGTGGAAATGGAATTTTAATTACACCCAAACTTAAAAGTGTGAATGTTACTGATTTTGAAAATACAGCTGCATTTATTGATAGTGGATATGTAGAAACAATCAGAAATATTAAGAATATTAGAGAATATGTTCATGATAGCATTTCTCTGGAGCGTATTCAAGCTAAACGTAAACTTTTCAACTATAACAAACCCTCTTTGGTGATCGATAGTATTATCATTGATGGATTAACCAGCAAACAAAAGGTCTATATAAACCGATTATTGTATAAAAAATCCAATTATTTGCCATTACAAACAATAAAAACGGAGTATTTTAAACTACTTGCTGATAATAAAATAGAAAATATTACTCCGAGATTGTATTTTGTTGATAGCACAAAAAAATTTAATCTTCACCTTGACATTAAAAAAGACAAAAACTTTGTGGCGGAATTTGGAGGAAACATATCATCAAGCCCTATTAATGAAGCATTTATGCAAATTCAATACAAACATTTTGGCAAAACTGCAAAAAGTATTATTCTAAATACATATATGGGAAAGTTTTACAGTTCAGCCATGGCAAAATTCAGAATTGATTTCCCTTCATCCAACCCTTTTTATTTTGAATCCGCTTTTACAATCCATCAATGGGATTATTTTAAAACAAAAACCTATTTTTTTGAAGATAAAACCCCCTCCTATCTGATACAAAACGAAAAATATGTAACTGTAGCATTGGGAATACCTGCCGGTAATAAAGCACGCTATGAAACCCGTTTTTTCCAAACTTTTTCAAATAGCGAATATTATCAAAATAATACATTTGGACGAAATGACACAGCTGATGAAACCAATTTTAATTTCAGATCTTTAGTGATTATGTATGAATACAATACATTCAACAAAAAACTATATGCTAATTCCGGTCGTTTTTTTCAAATAAAAGCAAAATATATTAATGGACTTGAAGAATATACACCCGGATCCACAGCCATCATTAAGAATTTGTTTGAGATCAAACAAAGTTGGTTTCAGGTAAAATTAACGTATGACAGATATTTTCATAAAATAGGGTTTAATACACCCGGATTACTCATTGAAGGCGTGTATTCCAATCAGAAATTATTTAACAATTACACAGCCAGCGTCCTTTCCTCAGCAGCATTTATGCCTTTTCCCGAATCAAATACATTATTCTTACCCTCTTTCCGGTCGAATATCTATGCAGCTATCGGACTTAAAGATGTGATTAGTCTGGCTAAAAACCTGGATTTAAGACTCGAAGTTTATCTTTTCCACCCTTATGAAGAAATGATTCAAAATGATGATTATACTGCTTCTTTTAACGCTAAATTTGAAAAACATTTTTTTATGAGTTCTTCTTCGGTGGTTTTTCATAGCCCAATAGGTCCTGCAAGTTTAAGTTTAAATTATTATCAAAACACAGATCAACCATTCTCATTGGTTTTCAATCTTGGGTATATTCTTTTTAACCCCAGAGCAAAAGACTAAGTATAGATTGAAATAACTTTTGAACAAAAAATCTGTTTATATTAAAATCCTTCTTCTAAATAAAAGAATTAACCTCAGACTTTAAATCGGTTTGTTGAATGAACTGAATAAAATGAGCATTCACCCAATACTCATTAATTTTAATCGAACCACAGTGTTTTAAAAATATAAAATTAAAAATAAGTTACAGTATCCAGTAAAAACAAAATCAGTAAAATATATTTAAAAATACTTTGTACAATTACAAATTATTCCTACTTTTGCTATCCTTTTTAGGAAGGAAACAAAACAATTTATAATTCATTTTATTATTAATCATTAAAGTACAGATCATCTCTATCGGATTTCCATTGAATATGAATGGAAAGAGAATTCTAAATCTGTTAAAAATACAGAAAGTGTATGAAAAATTTACCCCAGGAACCTGTTGAAAACCAGGAAGAAGTAATCGTCAACGAAGTACAACAAGTAGAAGATCAGGTAACTATAACACCTGAATCAGAAACTTTTATTTCAACAATCGACGCTGAAGCTATTTCCCTCACAAAGGAAGAAGCTATTGAAAATGAAATGGATGCATCAATTGTAGAAAATGCAGATGAACCAGAAGTAATTGGAGAATCATTTACGGCTCCCGAAACAGAACCGTCAGAAATCAGCGGAAATACACGTGAAATTGTTGATGAAGTAACTGAATCTATTGATGAATCAGTAGATACAGTTGATGAAATAACAGAATTTATTGAAGAATCAAAAGAAGTTATTGAAAAAACTACTGAATCTGTTGAGGATACAATTGAAACAGCTGATGAAATACATACAGCCGTTGCAGAAGAAACAGAAAAAGTTGAAATTGATACAGACCTTGAAGAAACTATAAGTGTAACTGTTAAAAAAGAGGAAGATCTTATAGAAGAAACAACAGCTGTTAAAGATATTTCATCGGATATAACAGACACCATCAGCCCTGAGGATGATCTTTTGATAAATACAGAAGATTTAGATCATGATTTAAATGATATTGAATTAGAAGAAAAATACAGTCATTTTTCTAAGGAAGAATTAATCGAGACGATGAATTCATTGGTTCACGAAGAAAACATCAATAGTATTAAAGCCAAAGTCTCACTTATTAAAGTTGCTTTTCTAAAAATAATCAAAGAAGAAAAACAACATCTTTTAGACAAATTTATATTGGATGGAGGTCTCAAAGAAGACTTTCTTCCTGTGGAAGATGAATCCGAAATCAGATTCAAAGCCGCTTTCGATATTTATCGTGAACGGAAAAACAAATACAATGAAGAGCAGGAAAAAATAAAACTTGATAATTTAGCTAAAAAACAGCACATTATCGAAGAATTAAAGATACTTATCAATTCTGAAGAAACCTTAAAGAAAACCTACGACGATTTTAAAGTTTTGCAGGAAAAATGGAAAGCTATCGGACAGGTTCCTCACGGTGATAATAATACCTTATGGCAAAATTATCATTTCCTGATTGAGAAATTTTTCGACAAGGTTAAAATCAACAAAGAATTAAAAGATCTTGACCTGAAAAAAAACATGGAAGCCAAAATTCAGCTTTGCGAAAAAGCAGAAGAATTATTATTAGAACCTTCCATCACTGTTTCATTTAAAAAACTACAGGAATACCATGACGAATGGAAAGAAACCGGACCTGTACCGCTTGATAAAAAAGATGAAATCTGGGAAAGGTTTAAAACCACATCCGACCAGATCAACCATCTCCGCCATGAATTTTATGAAACTCAACATAAACAAGAAGATAACAATCTGATTGCCAAAACTGCATTGTGTGATAAAGCCGAACAAATCCTTTCGACAGAATGTAACTCGCTGAAACAATGGCAAGATGCAACAACTGAACTGAACGATTTACTTAAAATCTGGAAAACTATCGGACAGGCTCCTAAAAAACAGAACAATGAAATCTGGGCTCGTTTTAAAACCTATTTAGATACTTTTTTTGCCACCAAAAATGATTTTTTTGGTAAAGTAAAAGATGAACAACAAAACAATTACAACCTTAAAGTTGAACTTTGTCTTCAGGCTGAAGCCATTAAAGATAGCAACGACTGGAAATACACAACTACAGAATTACTCAATTTGCAAAAGCAATGGAAAGAAATCGGACCTGTACCACGCAAACAACAGGATAAAATCTGGTTACGTTTCAGAGCAGCCTGCGATGAATTTTTTAAGAATAAATCTGAATTCTTCTCACATATCAATGAAAATGAAGCCAGCAATTTAAAATTAAAAGAAGAACTCATCGAAAAAATAAAAACTTTCCAGTTTGGTGAAGATCGTAATGTAAATTTACAGATACTCAAAGACTTTCAGAGAGAATGGTCAGAAATCGGGCATATTCCCATCAAGGAAAAAGAAAGACTTCAAGCTGAGTTTCGTAAAGTCATCAATAATTGTTTCGATCAGTTAAAAATAAGTAATTCCGAAGCTTCTGCCATAAGCTACAGAAGTAAAGTGGAAAACATGAAAGAAAACGGCGAAGGAAGACAAATGATAGGAAAAGAGAAAATATTCATTTCCAGCAAAATCATGAAGTTGAGAGAAGACATCAATTTATGGGAAAACAATATCGGCTTTCTGGCTCATTCCAAACAAGCAGATATACTTAAAACTGAATTTGCCAAGAAAATTGATAATGCGAAACAGGAAGTTATTCTCCTGGAAGCTAAATTCAAAATGCTGACCAATTCTTAATGAGTTTATAAAGTAAAAAGCCGGTTTAATGCCGGCTTTTTTTATTTAAACAACTGATACACTTTTTTAGGTTGTTAAGCTAAAATCTGTAAATTATATAGTATCGTCGCCTTCGCCTTTATATCTTAAAAAGTGAAAGATCTTATGAATTTCAATGACTCTGTATCCCCAATGGCGTTCAAACAACAATCGACATTCAGCAACAGCATTTTCACGGGCAGCTTTGGTATTTCGCTGATAAAGTAAAATAAAATCCTTCATATCCTGGTAGATATCCGTTAAGTATTCGGCTAATGATGTTTTTACAGGATTGCTGTAATCTTCGTCGTTGTAATCAACCATCCAGAAATCATCTTCTTTACCTAACTTTTCCTGAAGATCTTTGTAAATGGTCAGCCAGTTTTCTTCAGTCACGAAACGTTCGTTTACTTCAGGGTTCTCAACATTAACAAAAGGCAAAGTCGCTCCTTTTAAATACAAAAGCGGACAGATTTTCTGGAAATAACTTATAATGTCTTCTTTGGTATATTTTTCTATACTTTCCAAAAACAAACAATATTCGTTGGCTACGGTTATCATTTCAATTACATTTCTCGAGATGGCGGGTTCTTCGTGTTGTGTCATATTTTTAATTGTATATTTTCAGTTTTGATATTTTTGCGGTTACTTCCTTTTTTTTGCAAAATTACACTTATTTTTTTATCCACAAATCAACAAAAGAATTCAATATTGTATATACCATTTGTCTTCCATAGTAGTAAAGGATTACATCAAAAATATTCAGTTTGTGAATAAAATACATAATGCTTTGTTCTGTTAAAAAACCTTAATATATAGGTTTATTAACACATTAAGTTTTGTTTTCCATCATTTTTAGTGTTAATTTGCAAAGTAATAAATATTATTCATCAAAAAAATATTCATGATTTTATCTAAAAATATTATTTCAGTAGCAATTACCCTGGTTGCTGGCTTATGTTTAAATGTAAGTAATGCACAGGATAGTAAAGGAAACGGAAACGAAAATAAAACTTCAGATTCATTAATGCTGGCAATGCATACAAGTGGTCCTGTTTTTAGTGAAATTACAACCATTGTGGATAACACTACCCCGGTTCCATTTATCAAGCCAACGAATAATATTTATAAAACATGGAATAATAAAGATATCAAATTAAGTACGGATAAAGCTTTTAACAAAAAAACAACCTACATTCTCCCCTTGTTAACCGAAAATGATCATACATATATTATTCCCTGTAAAGGAAAGATAATTTCTCCTTTTGGATATAGAGGTGGCAGAGTTCATTCCGGTACTGATATCAAATTAGCGCTGAATGATGAAGTGTATGCTGCTTTTGATGGAGAAGTCCGTATGGCAAAGCGTTATAGCGGATATGGAAACCTGGTTGTTATCAGGCATAAAAATGGATTAGAAACCTATTATGGTCATTTGAATGCAATCAAAGTAAAAATAAATCAGGAAGTAAAAGCCGGTGATTTGATTGGCTTAGGTGGACGTACAGGCAGAGCTTCAACAACACATTTACATTTCGAAACCCGTTTCATGGGTGATGCTTTTAATTCAGCTAAGTTATTCGATTATGATAACTTTACCTTAAAATCAGATACAATGACGATTGATAAAAATACTTTTATCAAATCAAAAAAATTCGTATATAAACGGAACAAAAACGGTAAACGTATCAGAGTTTCTATAAAAGAACCTGTTGAAGAACTAATATCAACTAACAATACTACTGTTTTTTATCAGGATCAAACGGCAAACACTACACCATCTTTTGAATTGAATACTGCAACAGAACCATCTACAATGACTGAAAAAACTGAAACTATTTCCAAAAAGAAAGCAGTTACACCCAAGAAAGCTACATCAAGTTATAAAGTAAGAAAAGGTGACACTTTATCTCAAATTGCCCGTAATAACGGAACCAGTATTAAAAAAATATGTGAGATCAACCATTTAAAAGAAAATGCCATCTTAAGCTTGGGCAAAACTATCAAACTAAAATAGCTTTTACTATTATTAATTTACAAAAAGGCAGAATCGATTTCTGCCTTTTTTGTTTTAACTACTTTTTCATTCTTTTCAACACTATAAATCATCAAATTAATGCTATTTTTGCATTTAAATTAAATTCTTTTATGGAAAGTTATTTTGAAAAGTTCAGACAACAAACAATAGGCTATAATTTGCAATTTGAAACACCTTATGGTATAAAAAAAATGATCTATGCCGATTGGGTTGCAAGTGGCAGATTATATGCACCCATCGAAAAGAAAATGACTGAAGTAATTGGGCCTTATGTTGGCAATACACATACCGAAACCAGCGAAACAGGCACTTTGATGACCAATGCATATCATTTGGCCCTAAAAAAGATAAAACAGCATGTAAATGCAGGCCCCAATGATGTCATTATCACTTTTGGTTCAGGAATGACTGCTGTTATCAATAAACTACAACGAATTCTAGGATTAAAATTCTGCGGCACCCTCTCAGGAAAACCTTGCCTGAAAGACAGTGAAAAACCTGTTGTATTTATCACGCACATGGAGCATCATTCCAATCATACTTCCTGGTTCGAAACCACTGCAGAAGTAGTTTTACTTAAACCTGACAAAGATCTGCTGGTAGATCTGGAAGAATTAAGAACACAATTAGAAAAATACAAAGACAGAAAGTTTAAAATCGGTTCTTTTACTGCCTGTTCAAATGTTACAGGTGTTGGTACTCCTTATCATGCAATGGCAAAGCTAATGCATGAATATGGTGGCGTTTGTTTTATTGATTTTGCGGCTTCGGCTCCTTATATGGATATGAATATGCATCCCTCCGACCCTTTGGAAAAATTGGATGCGGTGATGTTTTCGCCACATAAATTCCTTGGAGGTCCTGGAACTTCAGGTGTTTTGGTGTTTGATTCATCACTTTACCATAATGCCACACCCGATCAGCCAGGTGGCGGCACTGTGGACTGGACCAATGCCTGGGGCGAATACAAATACATTGAAGATATTGAAATTCGCGAAGATGGAGGTACGCCAGGTTTTTTACAAGCTATCCGGACTGCATTGTGCATTGAATTAAAAAACAAAATTGGAGTCGAAAATATAAGTAAACGGGAAGAAGAATTGGTAAAAATAGCTTTTGAAGCATTAAGTAAAATACCAGGATTACATATTTTAGCAGACAACATCCGTCATCGATTGGGAGTGATGTCGTTTTACATCGAAAACATTCACTATAATCTTATCGTTAAATTATTAAACGACAGATACGGAATACAGGTAAGAGGTGGTTGCGCTTGCGCAGGTACTTATGGCCACTATTTATTAGATGTCAGCTACGAAAAATCCAGACAAATTACCAATTTAATCAATACCGGCGATTTGTCACAGAAACCTGGTTGGGTGCGACTCTCCCTTCATCCAACAATGCATGATGCTGAATTGTATTTTATTGCAGATGCACTGCAACAAATTGCCAAAAATCATCTTGAATGGGAAAAAGATTATGATTACAATAAGCATTGTAATGAGTTTAAACATAAACACGAAATAAGGTCAGCCCAGGATAAGATTGCAGCTTGGTTTGAGCTATAATTAGGATGTTAAGTCTTTTAAATAACTAAAAAACAAAGCCATTCCTTTTCTTTTTTCCTCATCTAACCGATAACTGATATTATTGGTAAAGTAATCTTTCGCATCTACATTTACTGGAATAATGTCTTTAAACGAAGTTACAGTTTCATTGATATGTTCAACACCATACTTTAAAGTGTTATTCAATTTTGATAGAAAGTCATTCGAGAGCTTTTTATTGGCAACCCAACAGGCAAATACAAAAGGCAGATTTGTGAAATTATACCATTCAGAAGCAAGATCGTAGCTATATGGATAATGTCCGTTTGTACTGAATGTTTTGTCGCCAATCAGGACTACTGCTTCATCATTATTTAAAGTATGATTAAAATTAGGAGGTAGCTTTTCCCATTCAGGATTAATTTTCCAATAATTTTGTGCAAGTACTTTAACCAATTGTACCGAAGTTCGTGATTCGAAGTCAAGGTATATTTTTGATATTTTGTTCAACGGTTGATGACTTAACAACAAAACTGTTTTTACTTTAGCAATGGCACCAATGCAATAATCAGTAATGATTTCAGCATTTTTCACATAAGGAATTACAGCAACAGGAATCAGTCCGATATCAACCACTCCATCTATTAACTTTTGGGCACAAATTGCCGGAACATCTTTTTCAACCGTAAATTCATGTTTAAAGTCTGCGTTTTCCAGGCCATAAATAAATGGATAGGTGTTAAGATAAGAAACTGCTGAAATTTTAATCATGGGTATTGCTTTAAATCACTACAAAAATACGTATATCCAAACAATCTTACAATTAAAATGTTCTAAATAATAGGTAATATCCCATTTTATTATTACTTTAGCCTTAAATCCTACTTTTTAAAAATAATAATTCATTCATAGATGATCTCAATATTTGATTTTTTTACCACAAGAACACCTTTCCACAAAAAAACAAATATGGGGGAAGATCATCTACATGTTAAAGATTTTCAAAAAGCCAAGGAATATTTCCAGTTTCAAAATACGATCAAACGAATATCCAAAGACATCATTCTAATTGCTTTGGGTGTATTTTCAGCAGGATTTGGATTGAAAAGCTTTTTATTGCCAAATAATTTTATTGATGGTGGTGCTGTTGGTATTGCTTTATTAATCAGCAAAGCAACAAATTTTAATCTTTCTGTATTATTAATTGTAGTTAATGCACCTTTTATTTTATTGGGTTTTAAAACAATCAGCAAAGAATTTGCTATAAAAACAGCATTGGCAATTATAGCATTAGCCTTAGTAGTTGCATTGATTCCTTATCCTCAAATAACCAACGACAAGCTATTGGTTGCAGTTTTTGGCGGATTTTTCCTAGGTGCAGGTATTGGTTTAGCAGTAAGAGGTGGAGGCGTAATTGATGGAACCGAAGTTATGGCAATTTCCATCTATCGGCGTTTTAATATATCTGTTGGAGACATTATTCTTGTAATCAACATTCTTATATTTTCAGTTGCTGCTTATTTGTTATCCATTGAATCCGCATTGTATTCAGTACTCATTTATTTATCTGCTTCCAAAACTGTTGATTTTATAATCGAAGGTTTTGAAGAACTAACAGGGGTAACCATTATTTCAGTAAAATCAGAAAAAATACGTGAACTGATCATTACAGAAATGGGCAGAGGTGTTACGATTTACAATGGAGAAAGAGGGTATGGAAAGCTGGAATTAAATCAGAAAAAAGACATTAAAATTCTTTTCACTGTCATCACCCGCCTGGAAGTAAATAAGTTAAATGCTGAAATTAAAAAAATAGACCCTCATGCATTTATTGTAATGAGCAGTATCAAAGACAGTAAAGGAGGCATGGTAAAAAAGAGGCCATTGAAATAATAAGCCCCTCCAAACCTCCCCAAAGGGAGCCTTAGGCTAAGTGCTTATTTGATAGAATTGTATCATTGAGTCGATTTATTCCTTCACAAACTTCCCGCTAATTATTTTTCCTTTATTAGAAACCAGTTTATAATAATACATCCCTTGCTGAAAATCCTGAATACTGAAGGTATTTTGAGAGGAAGTGCAATGTTGTTGCAATACCGTTTGTCCTAAGGCATTGAATATGCTTAGCTGATAATTGCTGTACATCCCGGTATTAAATGTAAGGGTTTCTTTAGCCGGATTTGGATACACTAAAATTTCACTTTGCGTTATTTTTTCGTTGACACCTGATGAACCTGTTACGTTACCGTTTTTATCTACTTTCAGAAAAAAAACATCGCTTGAAATATCCGGAAAAAGATGCCAATCCAAAACTCTACCTACCAAAAAACAACCTCCATCACTTGTTTTTGTTATATCAGAAACTAAAAACTTTTTCCCAATTCCGTAATATTGCTGCCAATTAATAGTTCCATTGATTGAAATGTTCCATAAAAAAACAGCATTGTCCTCGTTTGAAAGATAAGCAGAATCCAGCGAATAATTACTCCCGGTAACAAATATTGAATCTGTTGTAAAAAAGTCAATATTCGCGTATGAAGTTTTGTCAAAAGATTTTTGCATATCCCAAATTACAATTGAATCCAGGGTTTTACCATTCATATCCCTTACAAATAAACAAGTATTATATATACTCCCATAATGATTATTTAAGAATATATGTTTTGTTGGATGTATATAAACAGAGTCGTTGACCCTTTTACACCCCCCATTTCCTATAAAAACCTGATAAGGTTGCCATACCATTGAATCAACACTTAAATCGCTTTGTTTTATCTGTATAATTCCAAAAGTGGTAGCCACATGAAAGGATTGACTGGAGGCCATTTCAACTACCGAAATACCATTGAATGCATAATTGAAAGCAAAAGAATTTTCCTGTAAAATGTTAAAGCAGGAATCAATCATCCATACAAGATGATTGTTACCATTTTGTAATGGAGGGTAAATAGTCGCGGTGAGCATTATCTTGTTTTGTGATGTAATCAAAGGATATACTGTAAATAAACCAGAAAGTTCAGTTTCATCTCCAAGCATAGTGTCGCGGAGTATTATTAAATTTTCATCAAATTCGGCCAGCCAAAGTTGTACTTTCAAACTGAAACTATCCAATGTATAACCCATTCCAATTATACGATTATTTAGATAAAAAAACTCAGACGAAAAGTAATATTTCCCTTTATGGTGACGGTTCATCAATTTCAAACTATCTGTGATCGTACAATTGCTATCCAGTTTCAATACTATGCTTTCATGATTGATATTTGTACCATTATAATCTCTGTGTACAGCTACAAAAAAAACATTATTATTCACTTCAAAAACATCACTAACCCGATCATCATTTAAAGGCTGACCCCATATTTTCGATATATTCTGGTTTTGAGAGTACATAAAACTGAATTGGAAAACTAAAATTGAAATAAAAATTATCTTTTTCATATTATTTGATTTTTAAAACTACTGGAATAGATATGTTTAATTATTCATTACTAATTCTATTTTTGTTCCATTTTTCGATTAACAATTTTAAATTTATTTAAATACTTTTTATTTATCATAAAGATAGATAAATATTTCAAAATTTAAAATTAAAATGAAACTTCCCATATTTTGAATATGGAAAGTTTTCTTTTTTATATTTCAGGAATAATTGGCCCATTGTTATTAAATAATTCGGGTAAGAATTCCCATTTTGCAAACCAAACATTCATATTATGACAAACTTGATAATAGTAATATTGTCCTCCAAAACCAATTGCATTATCATCATAATATACATTAATATGTGTTGCGAAAATATAGGATGGAGCTGCATAACGTATTGCATTTGCCCAATTTGAATATGGAATTCTGTAAGGAGTTGATGAAATATTATATGGACAACAATTATGATAAAGAAAATACGAATTAGGATCACCTGGATCTGGACTAATCCAATGATATTGCAATGGTGGAAAAACATCAACTAATATTAAATTTGCTCTTCTGTCATAACAATAATCAACTGGCATGGGATTAAAAGCTTTTGTCATTTCATTGGCAACATAATCTGGACTTCCAAAAACCCAACAATTTATTGTTTGTCCAATCGGTATAACTGGAAAATCATAGTACACTCTATTATTACCGGGACTTTCGCTTAATGTACCATAACTAATGCTAATATTAAAGATTGTATTATTTTCTAAGGTTTCTTTTATTTTAATATTAGCATAAAATAATTTTTTTTCACCCAATTGAGTCTTAATATATTCTTCTACGTCACGATATTTAACAAACATATCTTCTCCCAATAATATTATATCACCCGATTCATTAGTACCATTATTTGTTATACTAATTTCCAAATCAATGTTTTCAATTTCAGAAAGGTAACCGTAACCTGCTAATTCAAAATTCAAAATTAAAGGTATTTGAAATAAAGCTTGTGTCTGCGTATAATCAGGACTTGTACCACTTTTCCAATAATTGTTCCTGTTTTGTTGAAAAGTTTGAATAATTTCAATAAGTTCTTCTTTATTTAAATCTTCTCCCCATTTTAACTTGTTTCCACCGTTTAAGGAAGTATTACCATTATTTATTTTATTATTAACTGAGTCTTCTTTGTTACAAGCACTCAAAATAAATACAAATGCAATGATTATTATTAATTTTTTTTTCATATTATTTAAATATTAATTTAATAATTATTATTTCACTTATTAAAATATTTGTGGTAAGGTATTTTAGCATTCCCTTATCCTTTTTTGTAATATTAAAATACAATTATGCCCATGCAGTACAAGGAAAAACTGCACAGGCAAACTCAGGTAAATCCGATGCGGCTTGTAATTATGTTTATTGGTATAGCCTTGTAATTAATATTTAAAAAGAAAAACGAGAATTGGCTGATACAGTATATATATATATATATTTATATATATATAAATCAACAAATTACAAACAAGTATACTGGATATACTATTTATGAAATTACGGACTTTTTGAATGAAACTGATCAATTTTATAGATATTTTTCGCTGCAAATATAATAAATTAACTTTAACTTGTTTAAATTAATGTAATTTTTTTTATTTTTATTTAAAAACAATATCATAATAGTCAATACTATTGTAAAATCTTAGCACCTCAATAACCTACTAACTTATCCCTAAATGTCTAATACCTATTACCTATTAACCATTAACCATTAACCATTAACCATTAACCATTAACCATTAACTATTAACCATTAACCCATAAACAAAAAGCCCATTCAGAAAAACTGAACAGGCTTTTTAAAAATATTTTGGAATGATTTACAAATTATCAGAAAGAATGATCATCGCTGATATAATCATACATTTCCTGGGCATTGTTATTATAGGGATCTAATTGCAACACTTTTTTGAATTCTTCTTTTGCTAAATCATAGTTAAAAGTGCGCATATAAGTACGTCCTAAGTGATAATGAGCTGAAACATGCTGGGCATTTTCTTTCACTAGTTTTTCAAAATGAGGCAATGCTTCTTCGTATCTGCCGGTAGCTTTAAGTGCTATTCCCATATAATAGCTGGCCATTATAGTATCAGGGCACAATTCAAGTAATTTTCGGTAAGAATCAATGCTTTTTTCTTCTTTACCCAGGTGATAATAAGTCAGCCCCATCCACAAATAAGCCATAGGCATGTGTTTGCCAGATTCTTCTATCTTTAAAAATACTTCTAAAGCTTGCGTAAAATAAGTGGCACGATACATGGCAACTCCCATTCTGTAGTAAACAAAAATACTGTCAGGTTTAATTTCCAGTACTTTTTTGTAAGTGCAAATACACTTGGTCATTTCTCCCAGGATGTAATATAGACTCGCAACTTCCATCAACAAGTGAGTACTTTCAGGAAACTCATCTAATTTTTCTTCGAATATAACAACTGCTTCTTTAATATCACCGTTTAATACATGGCTATATGCTTCATCCAAACGATTATCTCCAAACTCTTTCATTTTATTTAGTTTTTAAAATTAAAATGTAAAAATAGTAATTTATATATTATAAACGATCCTTAAAAGGAATATATTCCTGTTTTGGATAAACATTTTTATATGCCGGGCGAATGATACGTTTAGCAGAAAAGGTAAGCTCTTCGATACGATGCGTACACCAACCTGAAACTCTTGCCATTGCAAACAAAGGTGTAAATAATTCTTTGGGAATCGCAATACATGAATATACAAAACCTGAATAGAAATCCACATTAATACAAACTCTTTTATCCGGTCCGTTTCCTTTAAATTCTGCAATAGTATCCGGAGCTAATTTTTCAACCAATTCATACAATTCGAATTCATCGGTTTTGTTTTTTTCTACCGCCAGATCTCTTGCACGTTCTCTTAACAATATCGCTCTTGGATCGGAAATAGTGTATACCGCATGACCAATACCATAGATTTTTCCGCTAAAGTCATTCACTTTTTTATTCAGCATTTTAAAAAGATATTCTTTCACCTCTTTTTCATTTTTCCAATCCGTTAGGTTACGTTTCATGTCTTCCATCATTTCCAACACTTTCAGATTAGCACCACCGTGCAAAGGCCCTTTCAAAGAACCTATAGCTGCTGTAATGGAAGAATAAATATCAGTTTCGGTAGAACTGGTAACACGCATGGTAAAGGTTGAATTGTTTCCGCCTCCATGTTCTGCATGTAATACCAATGCAAGATCCAACAAATCTGCTTCCAGTTTTGTATAACGCGAATTGCCACCTTTGACTAAATAAAGGAAGTTCTCTGCTGTACTCATTACTGTACTTGGATATCGGATTGATAATGTTTTACCTTGATAAGCATGGCTCATTGCCTGGTAGGAATAGGCAATAATAGTAGGAAACTTGGCAATAATGTTTAATGTTTGCTCAATCATGTTGTGCAAACTTATTTCATCTGCTCTGGGATCTAATGTATAAAGTCCGAGTATGGAACGCGAAAGCATATTTAGCACATCGCGTCCTTTCATGGTAAGAATCATATTTTTGATAAAAGAATCCGGTAATTTTCTTAACTGAGCCATATGATCCGTAAATTTATTTAGCTCTTTCTTTGAGGGTTGTTTCCCTGTTAGTAATAAATAAACAGTTTCATCAAATCCATGCCTTTGATCTGCCTTAAAGCCATTGGCCAGATCTTCGATATCAATTCCTCTGTATAACAATCTCCCGGGAACGGGCAATACTTTATCTCCTTCTTTTTTGTAACCAACAACATCTCCGATATTGGTCAAACCGGCTAATATGCCTGTTTTATCTTTATTTCGCAAGCCTCTTTTAACATCAAATTTTTCATAATATTCGTTATCAATTATACATGCTTTACTTACAGAATCTTCCAAATTTGAAATAAAATCATTGGTCTTCATATCATTTTAATTTAATTATTACTTTTTTACATATTTGAAATAATAGCATCAGCAAATGCTGAAGTTTTTAATAATTCAGCATTTTCCATTAACCTGTGAAAATCGTAAGTAACTTTTTTCTGCTGTATTGTTTTTTCCATACCTGCATAAATTAAATCAGCAACTGCTTGCCATCCGATATATTCGAACATTAAAGCGCCTGACAAAATCACCGAACCTGGATTTACTTTATCCAATCCAGCATATTTTGGTGCAGTACCATGTGTTGCTTCAAATATAGCATGTCCGCTTTCGTAATTAATATTTGCTCCGGGGGCTATACCAATACCGCCCACAATGGCAGCCAATGCATCTGAAATGTAATCCCCATTCAGGTTTAAAGTTGCAATTACTGAATACTCTGAGGGTCGTGTAAGAATTTGCTGAAGAAAAGCATCTGCAATTACATCTTTAATAATTACTTTTCCTGCGTTTTCGGCTTGTTTTTGTGCATTCATGGCAGCATCCTCCCCTTTTTCCTTCAGCAGCTGATTATATTGTTGCCAGGTAAATACATCATTGGCAAATTCGCGTTCGGCCAAATCATACCCCCATTTCATAAATGCACCTTCGGTAAACTTCATAATATTCCCTTTATGCACCAAAGTTACTGAAGGAAGCTTTTTGGAAATGGCTAGTTTAATGGCCTGTCTGATTAATCTTTCAGATCCCTGACGGGAAACAGGTTTAATGCCAATGGAAGCAGTATCAGGAAACCTTATGGATTTTACCTTCATTTCATCTATTAAAAAGCGAATTACTTTTTCTGTTTCCGGTTTACCGTGCATAAACTCAATCCCTGCATAAATATCTTCGGTATTTTCTCTGAAAATAATCATATTTACTTTTTCGGGTTGTTTTACAGGACTTGGAACACCTTTGAAATAACGCACCGGACGAAAACATGTATATAAATCTAATTCCTGACGCAAAGCAACGTTCAACGAACGCATTCCTCCGCCAATAGGTGTAGTAAGCGGACCCTTGATCCCAACCAGGTATTCCCTGAAATCACTTAAAGTTTCTTCAGGCAGCCAACTGCCGGTTTTATGAAAAGCTTTTTCACCTGCCAGCACTTCTTTCCAACTGATTTTTTTGTTCCCTGAAAAAGCCTTTTCCACAGCTGAATCAAACACTCTCACCGATGCTTTCCATATATCAACGCCAATTCCATCCCCTTCAATAAAAGGAATTACAGGAAAATTGGGTACTGTTAATTTACCATCTTTAATCGTAATTTTTTCTTCTATCATCATTTATTTTTTAATTGTTATTCAACGCTTTATCTATTGGAAACTGAACACCTATTTTTTCACCTTCTTTTATTAAATCTTCCACAATAGGATGAATAAGTGGTACCCCGTGGATATTATTATAGGCTTCATATTCAAATTCTTTTTCACCGGCAACCAAAATCTCATCTCTGTCAACGGCTAAAGGAGAATTTTTAAGGAGTGTAATCATTTCATCCAGATGAAGTTGAAAATCAACCAAAGGTCTGAATGCTTCAATATTTAAAGCCATAAAGAAATGTGATACTCCGGTTGGTTCTGGTTTAGAGGGCGAACCTACTTGTGTTAAAAAATTTCCACCTGACAAAATTGAACATAATACCTCTACAAGTATAGCAAGACCATACCCTTTGTAACCTGCTGTAATTTCCATTCCTCCCAAAGGAAGCAATGCTCCATGTCCACCCGGCTTGATTTTAGTGGGATCTTCCGTCACATTTCCTTCTTCATCAATACCCCAGCCCAATGGAATTTTTTCGTTTTTCTTGTCATATAGTTGTATCTTCCCATAAGCAACGGCACTTGTAGCCATATCTAATACAAATGGATAAACATTTTGTGAAGGAGCTGCAAAACTAATAGGATTGGTACCCAAAACGGCTGTTTTTCCGTAGGTTGGAGCTACCAATGGTTGTGAATTGGTCATACAAATACCGATCATACCTTGCTCGAGTGCCATCATTGAATAATATCCTGCAATACCAAAATGATTACTATTATTTACAGTAATTGCAGCCATTCCTGATTTTTTGGCTTTTTTAACAGCCATTTGCATTGCTTTAAAAGAAACAACCTGTCCGCATCCATTACCTCCATCAATCAAGGCAGTAGTGGGAGTTTCTTTAATAATTTTAAAAGGAGTTTTTGGATCAATAAATCCTTTGCTGATTCTGCTTCCGTAGTAAGAGCCTAATCGGAGCAACCCATGAGATTCAACACCTCGCAAATCTGCTGATATCAGCACTTCACCAACTATTTTTGCATCTTCCTCAGGAACACCTAATTTCGACATATAACGGACGACAAAATCCATCAGGTCTTCCTTCTTAAATCTTAATTCTTTTTCCATTTAGCTTATTTTTAAGTTCGTATTACTTGATTTTCTTATCAGATTTAAAGCACTTCCGGCTTTAAACCATTCAATTTGAATGGCATTGTAAGTATGATTTACCATTATCTTTTCAAAGAATTCATCTTCATGCTCCAACACAATGATTATTTGCTTGCCGGGTGCAAAATCTTTCAATCCGATGATGCTTATTTTATCTCTTTCCTGTATTTTATCATAGTCTTCTTTATTTGAAAACGTAAGGGCAAGTATTCCCTGTTTTTTAAGATTGGTTTCATGAATACGGGCAAATGATTTAACCAGCACTGCTTTTACATTCAGAAAACGGGGTTCCATCGCTGCATGTTCACGTGAAGAACCTTCGCCAAAATTCTCGTCACCAACAACCACCAAGCCAATGCCTTCGTTTTTATAAGCTTTGGCAACTTTTGGCACGGTATCATATTCCGAAGTAAGTTGATTCAGAATAGAATTGGTTTCGTTGTTAAAAGCATTAACAGCACCAATCATATAATTATTTGAAATATTTTCGAGATGGCCACGGTATCTCAACCATGTGCCGGCCATTGAAATATGATCAGTGGTACATTTTCCTTTTGCTTTGATCAATAATGGCAGATTGACAAAATCCTTCCCATTCCATTCTTCGAAAGGAGTTAAATACTGTAGCCTTTCGGATGGAGTTTCAATATTTACTGAAATGTTTTCGGGATTTTCAGCTGGTTTTTGATAACCATTGTTTTCAATAATACCGAAACCATGAGGAGGCAGATCGTAACCAGATGGTTCTGACAACATCACTTTTTCGCCATCGGCATTGATTAAATGATCGGTTAATGGATTAAATGTAAGATTGCCCGCAATTGACATAGCAGTTACAATTTCAGGTGAAGCTACAAAAGCATATGTGTTTGGATTTCCGTCATTTCTTTTAGAAAAATTCCTGTTAAATGAATGGATGATTGTATTTACCCTTCCATTTTCAGCGCCTTCTCTGCTCCATTGACCAATACATGATCCACAGGCATTTGCAAATATTTTACCACCAATTTTATTAAATATATCAAAGAATCCGTCTTTCTCTGAAATAACACGTATCTGTTCAGATCCGGGTGTGATTGTAAATTCAGATTTTGCTGTTAATTTTTTATTTACTGCATCTTTTACTACCGAAGCTGCTCTTGAAATATCTTCGTAGGATGAATTGGTGCATGAACCAATTAATCCTACTTCTATTTTTAAAGGCCACCCATTTTTTACAGCTACTTCTTTCAACTTAGAAATCGGAGTTGCGAGATCAGGTGTAAAAGGTCCGTTGATATAAGGTTCTAGTTCAGACAAATTGATTTCTATCAGCTGATCATAATATTTTTCAGGATGAACATATACTTCGGGGTCTGCATTTAAATTCATTTTATTTTCACCGGCAAGAAGGGCAACTTTTCCACGTTCGGTAACCTTAAGGTATTTTTCCATTGCATCATCATAAGGAAAAACAGAACAGGTTGCACCTATTTCCGCGCCCATATTACAGATGGTTGCCTTTCCTGTGCAAGAAAGAGATTCAGCGCCATCCCCAAAATACTCAACAATACAACCGGTACCACCTTTAACTGTTAATATACCGGCTATTTTTAATATGATATCTTTAGAAGATGCCCATCCATTGAGTTGTCCGGTTAATTTTATTCCAATTATTCTGGGAAGTTTTAATTCCCAACCCATACCTGACATAACATCCACTGCATCGGCACCACCAACACCAATAGCAATCATACCCAATCCACCTGCATTCGGAGTATGTGAATCGGTTCCTATCATCATCCCACCTGGAAATGCGTAATTTTCCAAAACTATCTGATGTATAATTCCTGCACCCGGTTTCCAGAAACCAATATTGTACTTATTGCATACAGAACTCAAAAAGTCGTATACTTCTTTATTGGTAACATTAGCTGTAGCCAGATCTTCTGCATAGCCCGATTTGGCCATAATTAAATGATCACAATGAACGGATGTGGGAACGGATGTGGTTTCTTTACCTGCCATCATAAATTGCAACAATGCCATTTGAGCAGTTGCATCCTGCATGGCAACCCGATCAGGAGAAAACTCTACATAATCAATCCCTCTTTGAAGCGGAGCCTGCAGCTTATTGTCATACAAATGACTATAAAGCAACTTTTCTGTCAGTGTTAAAGGATGTTTAAGTATATTTCGTAAATTACCAATTTTTAAATTTAATTCACTGTAAAACTTTTCAATTATTTCGTAATCAAATAACATATCTTAATTGTTTAAAATTAAATTTCGAGGGACTGCTTACTCTATTAATAATTTTACAACAATTTATTTGTTAATTTGTTCGTTCGTATTTGATTGATATATAATATTAATATATTGATATAAAATAATTCGATAGGAAAAATTGATTGAAATCAGTTACAACTCCCCATAATTACGATTAAACTTATTGCTGCTATTTTCTGTAACCAGACCCTGGAAAATGACATCTGACGTATCATAATTCAATATATCATTAATTAATTTAGATTTAAATAAGGTAATAAGGTTAAAATAAGGATATGGGAATCCTGGCTACTAAGGTTATGATTGGAAATAAGGTTTTTTATTACTCCACCTTTTACTTTTTATTTTACTTTTTACTTTCCCGAATAACAATTTAGTTTACTTTTTACTTCGGTCTACCGATCCTGAATCGATTCGCTTCCGGATTTCGCTTCGCTCAACTTCCAACTTTTTACTTATCTTCCTTCTCACACTATGAGGAACATGAAAATTGCTTTCGATGATTTCGCCCAATAGTTCACGAATAACTACTGATGCGATTAAACATCCAAATAAAGGTGGCATATATGAGATGGTTCCAACAGTGGTTTTTTTGTTGGGTTCGGGTTCATTGATTAAAGTGGCATGTTTAGGGATGAGTTCTGTTGAAAAAACAGCTTTAAATCCTGTATAAATGTTTGATTTATGTAATTTTTTTCGTAAAATATCAGCCAACGGACAAATATGCGTTTGGGAAATATCAGCAATATGAACCTGAGATGGATCCATTTTCCCACCGGATCCCATTGAGCTTACCAATCTTAAACCAGATTGAAGTGAACATTGTATTAACTGAATCTTTGCCGATAAGTTATCAATGGCATCTATCACATAATCATAAGCGGAGGCTTCTACAATTTCGATTAATCGCTGTTCTTTGATAAATTCGGGAATAACTTCGAGTAGTATAGCCGGATTAATATCTATCAAACGAGCAGCCAACACTTCAGCCTTATTTTTACCTTCATTGCTGATGAATGCACATAACTGTCGGTTGCGGTTGCTGGCATGAATTACATCCCCATCAACGAGCGTCATTTTACCAATACCTGCTCTGCATAGCTGTTCTGCAGCATAAGCCCCTACTCCTCCCAAACCTACGATCAACACATGTGCATTCTGTAACAATATTGTTTTTTCGTCGCCTATAAGCAAAGTTGTTCTGGCAAACCATAAATTTTCATCCATTTTTTATTGTATCAGAATTCCAACGTGTAATCATTTACTATTTTGATAATAAGTGTTTTCATTTTATAGAAATATCAACGACTGTATTTAATCTTTTTTCAATTGTTTGATGGTGATTTTAGCATTTGAAACTTTGAAAGGTACTTTATTCAAATTCCATATATAAGTAACATATTTTAAAGAATTTACAGGCAAATTTGTTACAAGCTGACCATTATGAAAGTGATTTTTCCCCTCTTTCCATTCAGATTGAATCCAGTTTAAAGGAATGTATTCATAAGCTGTTGTCTTTTCAGTACTGTCTGATACAGAAACTACAATCCAGGCTTCAAAAGGTGCTACAGAACTTTCGATATCCATGTCATATTCAAAAAACAATGGATTTTGAGTTAATGTGTCTACATTTCCTCTTGATAAATCAAAATATTCATCATTAATAATTCCGGCTGTTGAAACGGATTGTATTTCATAAATTTTTATACGTTCTAACTTATTTTTCCGTTCCATTAAATGATAACCTGTAACTTTATCGAAATCAATGGTGTTGTAATACTTATCCCAATCGGCACATTCTTCTTTTTTTACAACCAAAAAATCAGGTATTAAGGATGGATAATCGGTATCATGACTTTTCCCAACATTCCCCTGATTCAGATAATTTTGATATGCCAGCACCAACGTTCTTCCAAAATAAGAACCAAGGGTAGCTATTTCAGGCATGGATTGTGATTTCATTCTGATGGTTTCAGAAAACCTGTAAGGCACTCTGTCTTGTTTGTAAACAGCAATATGTGTAAAATTGGATGCGTAAACAAAATGAAAAGGTATTAATAACAAAGGGATTGCAAGCCAGGTAATTTTTATATAATTTTTATTTTCTGCTAATCTATCTATTAAGAAAAACACACTTCCAATAAAAAAATAATAAAAATAAAATCCGGATCTGTCTTCCGGTAAATTAACATTAAAAAAGTGTTCCATCAATAAAACAGCAATAATATTTCCAATTAAAAGCAATGGAAAAACCAACACTTTCTCACTGATTACTTTAAAAATGAAATGATTACTCAGATACTTTGCCAACATGAATACAATCAATAAAAAATATACAACTATCGTCCACCGCAAAAAGAAACCCTGATTATCAAACAAAGCCACCATTAGTGTTGAAACAGAGTGAACCCAAAATCCGTCATGCGTTCCATAATACAGTGCACCACCTTTTTGCAACGCAAATGAATAAATTACAAAAAAACAGAGTGGTAGTAATCCTGTTATTATTATGATCAAAAAATTGAATATTTTAGGTAGTATTTTAGTTTTGCTAAAAAAAACATTGATCATCAATAGTCCGGTTATCATCAAAGCAGTAGTCAATAATGATAAATTAGCAGCAACGCTTGCTATCAGAAAAATAAAGGTAAGAAAAGTATCAATCGATCTGCCTGATTGTATTGCTTTCAATAGATACCACAAAGAACCCAATAATAAAGCAAATGACATTCCATAGCCACGGCTTAAAGCCATAAATTCTACTATTGAATGAATAAATAGTAAACAAAACCAGAATAGAAGTGCAAGTTGTTTGTTTTTTAAAGTATCTGCAATTTTATATGCAAAAAAACAATAAATGGGTATAAATAATAAATTTGCCAATCGCAAAACAAAGGGTGCATATCCAAATGCAAGATAAAAAAACCGGGTCAACATTGAATTTAAAACATGATTATTGGCTGAATTGACATCAATTTTAAAAGTGAAAGGTATGTAATTTCCCGGGTTAACATAAAACCAATAAGTCATGATTTCATCATGCAAAAAAGGAACAAAAACAGCCCTTAAAATAAGATAAATCCAAAATATCAACGACAATACAATTCCAGTTTTTACGTTTAACTGAAAATAATGTGAACTATTGAATGAGCTTATTTTCTTCATCTTTCATTGGGGAAATTAAGATGCAAATCTACATAAAATCAGCATACATAAAACATTCATTATTATTAAGGATATTTTTTTTATAGTGATAGCATAACTTTGAGTGAGACTATCACTCTTTAGATCATTTTTTGATTCACATAAATCATAATTCGAACGTTTTTTTTATTTTAGAACAACCATTAACGATTTAAGATTTTAGAAGTTGAGCCAGAATGCACTGTTCACTGTTTACAGTTCACTGTTCACTGTTCACTATTCACTAACTTTAAGTTTATTGACCAGAAACTTTGCAGTATGAGAACGCGTACAATTAACAATGTCTTCGGGTACACCTTCAAAAACAATTTCGCCACCTTTGCTGCCACCATCAGGACCTAAATCAATGACCCAGTCGGCACATTTAATAATGTCCATATTGTGTTCGATAACAATAACGGTATGTCCGTTAGCAATTAACGCGTCAAATGCAGATTTCAGTTTATTGATATCATGAAAATGTAGCCCTGTAGTAGGTTCGTCAAAAATAAACAAAGTTGGTTTTTCTGAAAAACCTTTGGATAAAAAAGAAGCCAATTTAATACGTTGGGCTTCGCCACCACTTAATGAACTGGAAGATTGCCCCAGCTTAATATACCCAAGCCCTACATCAGCCAGAGGTTGTAATTTATGAACAATTTTATTTTCGAGCGATGATGGTTTTTGATTTCCACCAAAGAATTCTAACGATTGATTTACTGTCATATCAAGGATGTCGGTAATATTCTTATCGTTAAATTTAACATCCAGTACTTCATCTTTGAACCTTTTTCCGCCACAGCTTTCGCATACCAGGGTAACATCAGCCATAAACTGCATTTCAATTTTCACGAAACCGTCCCCTTCACATTCTTCGCATCTTCCACCTTCAATATTAAAGGAAAAGTAACCGGGTTTATACCCCCTTGATTTTGCCAATTGTTGTTCTGCATACAAGGATCTGATTTCGTCATAAGCTTTTACGTATGTTGCTGGATTTGAACGAGATGATTTGCCTATTGGATTCTGATCCACGAATTCAATATCGGTAATTTTGTTGTAATCACCTTCTATTTTATCGAATTTTCCGCTTCTTTCGCCATATCCACCATATAATTTCTTTAAAGCAGGATACAAAACCGATTTAATTAAGGAAGATTTTCCAGAACCGCTGACACCTGATACAACCGTCATTATGTTTAGAGGGAATTTTACATCTATCGTTTTTAAATTATTTTCTCTGGCACCCTTGATGCTTATATAATCTTTCCATTTGCGTCTGCTTTCGGGAACTGATATTTTCTTGACCCCATTCAGATATTTAGCTGTTAAACTTTTTTCATCTTTTAGCAAAGCTTCATAACTTCCCTCAAAAATCACTTCACCACCATGTATTCCAGCCAAAGGACCAATATCAATAATATGGTCAGCGGATTTCATAATTTCTTCGTCATGTTCTACTATAATAACGGTATTTCCAAGTGCCTTGAGTTGCGAAAGTACTTTAATCAAACGGTGTGTATCGCGTGGATGCAACCCAATGCTTGGTTCATCCAAAATATACATGGAACCGACTAATGAACTTCCCAAAGAAGTTGCCAGGTTGATGCGTTGAGATTCACCTCCCGATAAAGTTGCCGACAACCGATTCAGTGTTAAATATCCCAAACCCACATCTTCAATCACCTGTAATCGGTTTGTAATTTCAGTCAATAATCTTTTGGCTACTTTATAATCAAATTCATTTAATTGAATGTTTTTGAAAAACAAAAGGGCATTGCTCACAGGCATTAAAACGACATCGGTGATTGATTGACCGACAACTTTCACATTAGCAGCATCTTTGCGTAATCTGGTTCCTTTACAATCGGGACAAGTTGTTTTACCACGATAGCGGGAAAGCATCACACGGTATTGAATTTTATACGTCTGTTCCTCCACAAATTTAAAAAAGTCGTTGATCCCTCCAAAAAATGTATTGCCATTCCAGAGTAATTCTTTTTGAATTTCTGATAAATCATAGTAGGATTTATGGATCGGAAAATCAAATTTATAGGCAGTTTTTATCAATTGCTCTTTCCATTCGCTCATTTTCTCACCTTTCCAGCAAGCGACAGCATCCTCGTATATCGAAAGTGCTTTATTTGGAATTACGAGATCTTCGTCAATCCCAATAACGGAACCAAATCCTTCACATGTTTTACAGGCGCCAAAAGGATTGTTGAAACTGAATAAATTAGTGCTGGGTTCTTCAAAAGTAATGCCATCCAATTCAAAACGGTTAGAAAATGATTTTTTGACAGATTTATCTTCAAGAAAGCATTCCACCTGACATTCACCTTCACCTTCAAAGAATGCTGTTTGCACCGAATCAGCCAATCGGGAAACCATATCTTCATCTGTATTTTTAATTACAATTCGATCAATTAAAATAGAAATATCCTGCAATTTTTTAGGCGGGTTTTGAAGAACATCTTCTATCTTAACAATTTCGTTTTTTATCAACAACCTTGTAAAACCCAGTTGTATAACTACCTGCAACTGTTCATGAACGGTGCGTCCTAATTTTACCAACAAAGGTGTTGAAATAATTACTTTTGTATTTTCGGGTTGTGAACTTATAAAATCAACTACATCGGTAATACTATCCCGTTTCACTTCATTGCCTGAAATCGGTGAAATTGTTTTCCCGATACGGGCAAAAAGCAATTTTAAATATTCATAAATTTCTGTGGATGTTCCAACTGTAGATCGTGGATTACGATTGTTCACTTTTTGTTCAATAGCAATAGCAGGTGAAATTCCGTTGATATAGTCCACTTCGGGTTTAGCCATTCTTCCCAGAAACTGACGGGCATAAGCACTCAAACTTTCCACGTATCGTCGTTGACCTTCAGCATACAAGGTATCAAATGCGAGCGAAGATTTCCCGGAACCGGATAAACCCGTTATAACAATGATTTTGTTGCGAGGCAATGCAACATCAATGTTTTTTAAATTGTGAACTCTCGCCCCTTTAATTAAAATAAATTTTTTAGTGTCCTGTTTATCAGTATTTTCAATTTGCATTGGATTGTCAAATTTAGCCTGCAAAAGTAGTAAAAATATGGGGATTATTTTGCTAAATTTTGAGGTAGAAACTTGTTGTCTTTTCATTTAAACAAACATGTTTTAACATTAAAGACATTAGAATCTTTATTTATGGTATGTTGGAAATAATCTTTTATAAATTGGATATTTATCACAATCAATAATCTTTTTTACTTTACCGTTTTTTTTATAGACTTTCCATTTACCAACTTTTCTACTAAAACTATATTGACCTTCTGATTTTAAATATCCTTCTTCGCAATCATATTCTTTCCATAAACCAAATTTTATTTTTGGTCCTATTATCTCACCTTCTTCAATGAGCATATTATTTTTATTATAAGAATTATATGAAGCAAGTGTAGAATCAATCCAACAATATTTCTCTTTAATTTTCGTACTACAATATCCATAAAATCTGGTTGAGTTTTCCCAAATTCCAACGGGTTTACTATTTTTATAGAATTCAATACTATTGGGTATGTCATTACATATTGTATCATCGTAGGATGAGTTTGGCAAGCTTATCCATTTGCCTTGCTTTAATTTATTTTTATCCATTAAATTCACAGTATCACCATCAAAAATATTATACGTTGCACCATTACTTTCAATGACCTCAACTCTTCTTAATTGTCCAGTATTATCATAATATTTTGACAATCCACTTTTCTTATTTTTATTATAATTAATTGAAGCTTTTATAATACCATGGTTTAAGTAATAATTCCAGATACTGTCTTTTACAGATTTACCATCATTTGTAATTATATATTTACCAATGGTTTTTATAAACCCATTTTTATAATAGGATATATATTGCCCGATGCACATATTGTTTAATAGATATAATCTGGTCTTGGTATTCCCATTTTCATAAAAAAACTCAAATGCATTAATTTTAGAAATTGTATCATATTTAATAATACTTTTTTTTATTTGATTTTCATAATAGACTGTAATATTTGCATTTAAATTTTTATCTAAATAATATAGGTTGATATCATTATCTTCATTTGAGTATTCTGAAAATTCTAATATGGATGCTTTATTTACATACATATTCCCTTCAATTTCAATATTTCCATTTCTGAAATAACTAAATAGTCGCCCTTTACACATTGAATTATCATAAAAAAAGCTGGATTTTATTTTACCTTCAGGATAATAAAAGTTTAAGGTTCCGTTTCCTTCTTTCAAGGTACCAGCATCTAATTTTCTACCATCTAATGTAAAACAACTCACGGCAGTATAAAGAAATCCTTCTTTAAAAATAATTTCAAAAGCTAACTGTCCATTGCTATAATACTTTTGATAGGATCCATCAACTTTTCTTTGTTTATAATTGATTCGTCTGTCTATTTTCCATCTATTATCTAACGTATCTATCTTAAAAATCTTACAACAACTATAAATATCCTGAGCTTGTTCAATTTTAACAGTATCACCTTCATCAGAATATTTAATATCTATTGTAATTCCATTGTTTTTTTTATGAGAGAGTAATAATTGAGTGCCGATTTCAATTTGTTTAAAATCCAATGATCCATAATAATTACCATTTGAATAATCATCTATTTCCAACGTATCGCCATTACTTGAAAAGAAAATACGTTTCCCTTTTATACTATCGTTAATATATTCTGTTTGTTGAAAAAGGTATAAATTTCCTTTTTTGTTGAATTTGTATTCTTTTTCAATCCCGTTTTGTAGATCATCTTTATAGTTTCTTATTCTATCTATATACTTTTTATTTTCATTCTTAAGTTTGAATACTATTTGTTCCCCATCTAATTTTCCTGATTTATAATGCGTAATAGAATAGATTACAGTATCTTTTGAATATACGATATGCTCACCTTCTTTCAGATCATTTATATACAATCCTTTATTCATAAGAATTGTATCATTTTGTGAAATTTCATAATATCTCCATACCCCATTCTTTTTACCATCAGTATAATTCCCCTGATAAAATGCATTTTGGTCTTTAGAAAACATTTTCCATTCTCCATTTCTTATTCCGTCACTTAAATTTCCTTCCATTTTGATTTGATACTTATTCCACATGGCTTTATAATGACCATTCTTTGCAATTGAAATACTGTATTGAATCCAGAACAAGCTATCAGCGTTTATTCGGACATTGGAGTAAGTGTTACTATAATCCCAATATCCTGTTGGTTTAGTAAAACAACCAAAATTCTGAGAATTAGCTCCACAATAAATACATAATAGAATTATTGTCAGATAGATTTTCATTCGTTTTATTTTGTGCCTTTTATATAACGCTTATCTCGGTTAGATTTATATACAAAGTTAATATTTAAAATGATTTTTCTAAAAAACAAATATACTTTTAAGCAACTCTAAATCATATACTGTTGTGATAATTAGCTAAAATCAGGAAAGCAAAGAATTAAGTAACATAAAAAGCTCCTCAACGATTTCCCCACTCAGCGGCTTTCATTTTAAAAGCCGGAGCTTTCTGAAGTCGCGCCTGATTCTAATTAAGTCATTTGATGACTTAGAGTCATCTGATGAATGACACGTTGAATGTAAAAACAAAAGCCGCTGAATAGTTTCCCACTTAGCGGCTTTAAATTTCAAATTTAGTAATTCCTTAAATTCCTTTTATGTAGTTTACCAATCCTTTGGCTTTGAATACGCCCATTAATTTATCAGGTAAAGGTGCAAATTTAAATATTTTTCCCCCTACATTTACTTCACCTTTTACAAAATCCAGCAGTACTTCATCACCTTGTTTGTATGCATCCACTACTTCGGGTAATACAATAATAGGCAATCCCTGATTTACCGAAGAACGGTAAAATATCCGGTTCACCGATTTACAAATAACAGCTTTTACATTTGCAAAAGCCAGCCCAACAGCAGGATGTTCGCGAGAACTCCCACAACCAAAATTAGCACCTGCAATCAATGTATCATTGGCTTGTACACGTTCGGCAAAAGTATCGTCAAAACCCTTGAAAAGAAAAGGCATAATTTTATCACCTTCGGAACTGGCAATCTGATAAGTAAGATTTCCGGCAAACATCTGATCAGTATTCAGATTATCCACATCGGCATAATTCCAGATGGTTTTTTCGTAACGGTTTTCACCGGCTTTTACCTCAACGGTTTTACTTTGTTCTGCTTTGTAAGGGAATTTATCAATGCCTACAATGCCTCTTGGATCGCTAATTTCGCCTTTAAGAGCAGAGCATGCAACAGTAGCAGGTGAAGCAAGATAGATGCTTGCTTTTGGATTCCCCATTCTGCCTTTAAAATTACGGTTGGCTGTAGATATCACATTAATATTATCGGCTGGAATTCCCTGGCCGGTACCTAAACAAGGACCACAGGAAGAAGCCAGTACATTAGCACCTGCTTCCATAAATATTTCAATCAATCCTTCTTTCATTGCCTGCATAAAAATGGCTTTGGAAGCAGGAATAACCAGCAGCTGAAATCCTTTGGGTAATTTCTCTCCTTTTAAAACAGCAGCAGCTTCACGCAAATCTTCTAATCGTCCATTGGTGCAGGTTCCAATCAATGCCTGTTGAATTTTTGTCCCCTGTACTTCAGAAACAGCTTTTACATTGTCCACATTATGGGGTGCTGCCACTACGGGAAAAATATCGTTCAGGTTGATATTAATTTCCTGAGCATACATAGCATCTTTATCAGCCCATATACCTTTTAATTGAGTTCCAAAATGCATTTCAAGTACTTCGTCAGCTGGAAAAACTGAATTTTTAGCACCCATTTCCGAAGCCAGATTACACAATGTCATTCTATCGGAAATACTCAATGATTTTACACCTTCTCCATGATATTCAATCGACATGTAATCGGCACCACTGGAACCAATCATACCAATGATCCACAACGACAGATCTTTTGCAAAAACGCCTTTGGACAATTTACCCGTAAGGTTAATTTTAATGGTTTCCGGAACACGAAACCAGGTCTCTCCCAGTTTCCATAAACCTGCTGATTCGGTACGGTCGATACCGGCTGCATATGCATTAAAAGCACCAGCTGTACAACTATGGCTGTCGCTCCCTACTATCAACATTTTGGGTTTGGCATATTCAGCCATGATCTGATGACAAATCCCCTGCCCTACATCGTGAAATTTGCTGATCCCCTGTTCTGTAGCAAAATCGCGAATTCTTTGGTAATCGTTGGCTAACTTAGCATCTGTGGGTGGTGCATTATGATCTAATACTATCAACAATTGTTCCGGATCAAAGACATTGGTCCCACCCATTTTGATAAAAGTCTTTTCAATACTAGATGTATTGTCGTGGGTAAGTACAATATCCGGCTTTTTAAAAACGATGCTCCCTTTTTCGGCATCAAATATTTTTTCTGCAAAAGTTCTTCCTGCCATAATTTCTTTATTGAATGGTGTTTATCTATTTTTCTTTTGTTTACAACTACAACTGCAAACCTACATATTTTTTTTATAAAAATTAACTCCTCAATAAAAAAAAAGAAGTTTTATCAACATTGAGAAAACCTCTTTTTGCAATACTGATAATTTTACTTCTCAATCACAGCATTTCCAGCTTATTCCTTGGCTTTTTCTTTATCAGACTTTACTTGAGCCTCTGATCTTTTTACTTCCAGTTTCGCATCTTTGGTAACTTTTTCAGCTAATTTAAGTACTTCTTTTGATAGTTTAAGTTTTTCTTTTGCTACTTTTAAATCATTTTTAGCATCCTTTACTTCAATGGCCGCTTTGTCTTCTTTTATTTCGGCTTTTTTGAGTTCAATTTTAGCTACTTTTAAGTCCTTAACCGGAATTTGAGGCGTTTGAGCTTTAGTAGTCAATAAACAAATGAAAGTTAACATTACTACAATTGTAACTACTCGTTTCATAATTCTCATTTTTAATTTATAAGCATTTTTATTTTTTACATCCTACAAAAATAATATTTAGAATTCCAATATGTAAAACTTTTTTTCAATAATACATTATGCTTGACCATACAAATGACAAACGAATCTCTGCCAAAAGTACAGATTTAATTAAAAGTGAACAAAAGCATTGTCAGAATACTGAGAAAATCAATATTATCAGAACAATATTATTTAAAAAAAAAGAGGCCATCCCACTATTGAAACAACCTCTTTTTTAAAATCGTTAAAAATTACTTTTTAACTTCTTGTTTTTTTGTAATAGTTTTTTTAGTTTTTACTTTGGCTTTAGGCATTACATTATTTTTAGCCATTTCTTGTTTAGGTTCAACTTTTTTTACTTCCATTTTAACTTCTTTTTTCTGAGTTTTTGAAGTTTTTGGAGTTTGAGCATTCAAACTCAATCCGCATACTAATGCGATAGCTGTTGCAAATACAAATGCTTTTTTCATCTTTAAATAATTTTTTAATAATTATAAAATTGAATGAATTATAATCTGCAAATTTACATCGTTTCATAAATAGAAGTTAGTTCAACAGGTTAAAATATGTTAAAAATATTAAAATTTTAAATTCACCCCCAGCATAAAGTTTCTACCTGCCTGTGGGAAATAGCCATCCATTACTTCATGGTTATTTCCGGTATAATATCGATACACCCAGGCATTGGTTTCATATTTAACATTCAACACATTGTTGAGTGTAAAAAAGAGATCTATTTGTCTGATATATTTCGTGTTAACAGTATAATTCAGTCTCAGATTATTAATCAGATAAGCCTTTAGTTTACGGTCTTCACTTGAAGTATTGTCGATATATTGTTTACCAACATATTTAGTAATCCAGCTTGCGCTAAACCCTTTGAATATTTCATATGTAAATTGATTATTGGCGATGATTTCTGGTGAAAAAGAAAGATTGGTTTCACCCAGAAATTTTTCATGTTGTATTCCACTATCCCAATCATCCACATATTCAGTAAAATTCTTGATTTTATTTTTACTAAGGGCAACATTTGCTTCCCATTTCAATGATTTGATAATTTTAGCTCCAGCAGATACTTCAATACCCATCCGATAACTTTTGGGAACATTTACCATCACTGCATCGCCAACATCATTGATTTCGCCGGTTAATGCCAGTTGATTTTTATAATTCATCAAAAACACATTTGATTTTATATAAAAATTATTTTTTTTCAAACTATACCCCATTTCAATATTTTGCATGTTTTCATGTACAGGAAATGGTTTGCTTTCAACAGCATCCACAAAATTACTTCTGCTTGGTTCACGGTTGGCGATGGCAAAAGAAGCATACAAATTACTTGAATTGTTCAACTGAAAATAAGCACCAAATTTTGGATTAAAGAAATTGAAATCATGACTTTGTGCTAATACATTCAAATTATCGTCTATCCCATTAATTGTATAATTTATTTTTCTGAATTGCATATCGGCATACAAACTCCAACTTTTAGTCAGCTGATAATTCATTTTGGCATAGGTATTGAAATCGGTTTTAACACCGGTATTGCGGTACCATTCATAATTTACAGGATGATCTCCAGCATATTGCATCCAGATTACATTCCCTAAATGATCACCATCATAACGATTCAGAGCTCCACCTATTACAAATGAAGTACGTTTATGATTGTCGTAATTGGCAGCAAAAGTGAATCCATAAAAGTCGTTATCCAGAATTTTACGTTGAATAATATCGGTTTTTTTTATTGTTGCAAAATTCACAGTATCAGCAAATACAATTACATTTGAAAGACCATATTTGCTGTATTTTTGCTGTGATTTATATTCTTCGTAATATCCATAGCCCTTTGTGTAGTGCAAAGCAGCATTCAGACTCCAGTTTTTAGTTAATTCTTGTGAAATCAATAATTGATAATGATCTTGTTTGTAATTATCGGTTTGATTATCGTAATATTTCCGATTGCCATTGGCATCATAATATTCTCCAAGATTATTATAGGTTCTGTTAGTGTCTATCACGGTTGATGCAACGCCATTCCATGCTAAATATGTTTTTTCTTTTCCCGAAAAGGTAATAAATTTCACGATCGTTTTCTTACCATAATAACCACCGGAAATATAATAAGAACTCAAATCGGAAGAAGCTCTATCTACATAACCGTCGGTAGATATTTTAGATAATCTTCCGTCAAATACCCATTTATTGTCAATCAATCCGCTGCCAAAACTAACGGTATGTTTGAATGAATTAAAAGAACCGGCAGCATTATTGATTTCAGCATATGCGTTGCGGTTGAGATTTTGAGTCTGGAAATTGATACTTGCTCCAAAAGCGCCGGCACCATTTACAGATGTTCCTACACCTCGCTGGATCTGTAAATTATCAACAGAAGAGGCAAAATCCGGCATATTCACAAAATAAACAGAATGTGATTCTGCATCATTCAAAGGAATACCATTCACCATTACATTGGTACGGGTTAAATCGCTGCCTCTGATGCGGATATTGGTATAACCTATTCCTGCACCTGCATCTGAGCTTACAATTACCGAAGGCGTTTGTTCCATTAAATAAGGAATATCAACGCCTGTATTTGTTTTTGCAATATCTTCTTTTGTAATGTTTTGATAGGTTGTGGGCGTTTTTTCACCTGCCCTTGTCGAACGGATGATGACCTCATCTTCCATGATCGGACTGACCTCCAATCGGATGTCTAATTGAAGATCAGCATTTACAATTATATTACGGCTATCTATCAGATATCCGAGATAAGAAGTAGTGAACTGATATTCACCTTTTTTCAAATTTGTAAAGGTAAACTTACCATTCAGGTCGCTTACCACAGCTTTATAATTATTAGTAAGCACAACATGTGCACCCGGCAACTTTTCACCGGTTTTAGCATCTGTAACGTTTCCGTTGACAGCACACTGACTCCATGCCATAAAAGGCAGGATTACTGCAATACTTATTGCAATCCATTTTTTTTTCATTGTATTGTATTATTTTAGTTAAACTTTTGAATGGTAATAGGGAGAAAAACCATCCGTTTATAAAGTTTACCCTAATTCCCTCCGCCAGCACTACCTGGTTCAGGTTCAATGGGTATGATCTCAGCCCGTTGTATTAGGGCACCCCTTTTAGTTCATTTTGCAAAAGTAGGTATTTTTTCAATGCAAAATAAGTTGAATGTAAAATTTTTGCAAATTCAGTAGATCATTTAGGAAGCTGGCTCAACCCGTCGGAATTAAAGGAGCTATCAAAATGAAATTTAATAACCAGTAAGCCATTTTAAATTTTGGTAATTAATATTTTATCAATTCTGTTTCCGTCAATATCAACTACCTCTATTGAATATCCTAAATAATCAAATTTATCGCCAATTTGTGGAATTTTATTGGAATGATTAAATACAAATCCTGCAACTGTTGAATAATCGATTTTTTCAAAATCTATTGTAAAATTCTCCATAATATCAACCAATGTCTCAACGGGTGCATCACCGTTAACTAATACAGATAGATCTTCTCGAATAAATACATCAGGTTCTATTGTTTCACCTTCATCCGGTATTTGTCCAAGGATATTTTCCATTATATCGTGCAAGGTAATAATACCTTCGAAGCCACCGTATTCATTTACAACAAAACATATATTGCTATGCTTTTGCCGTAGAAGTTCAAAAACATTTTGGGCATCAACACTTTCAGGAATTATAATAGGTTGTACTATCAAATCATTAATATTCAAACTACTATCCAAACTAAGTGCTTTATAATAATCTTTAAGGTATAATACGCCCAGAAAATCATCGATATCCCCATTACAGCAGACAACTTTACTGTGTTGAACTTTAAGTATCTTATTTTTAATATTCTCTTTAGACTGATTAAAATCAATCCACTCGAGATCTTTACGATGGGTCATTAGATGCCTTGCTTTTTTATCGGAGAAATAAAATACTTTTTCATGAATAACATTTTGTTCCTTTTCTATCACACCTTCATGTGAAGCTATTTTAATCATGTGCCGAAGTTCTGCTTCTGTAATATGAACAGCTTGTTTTTTGATACCAATGAGTCCATTGATAAGGTTGGTGGAAATTGATAATAATTTTACAAATGGATAAAAAAGTATACTAAAATAATAGATTACAGGTGCTACGATTTTGGCAATCTTCTCAGGATTACTTAATGCGATTGTTTTAGGAACAAGTTCACCAATAACAATTGAAACATAAGTAATAATTACAACTGTAGTAGTAAGTGCTATTTGATAAGCATATAGTTTTGTAAATTCAAATTGAAGAAAAAAAGGTGTTACATCGTCAGCAATATTCATTCCACCATAAACACCTGTCACAATTCCAATCAAAGTAATTCCTACCTGTACAGCCGATAAAAATTTTTCTGATTGATCCAATAGATGTAGGGCAATCTTGGCACCTTTGCTGCCTTTAACAGATGATTGTTCCAATCGAGACTTTTTACTTGAAACCAAGGCAATTTCAGACAATGCAAAAAAGCCATTGATGAGTATCAAAATTCCTAAAATAACTATTTCCATATTTTACTTTTATTGTTATGCTTTATTTTTGATGTCACAACAAATTGCAGAAAATCCGATGAATAATGTTATTCCCTTTTTATTTAGCTAAAGCATGAAAATTAAAGAAGAAAACCATGATCCAATTTATAAACAAACTTTTACTACATTCGATTTATCCAACAGTAAGTATTAAAT
Source organism: Bacteroidales bacterium (assembly GCA_038204725.1). Classification (GTDB taxonomy): domain Bacteria; phylum Bacteroidota; class Bacteroidia; order Bacteroidales; family JACABE01; genus JACABE01. The sequence goes on from JBBRCQ010000018.1 coordinate 40,570, forward strand.
TCCATGCATATTAGAAAGGACAGACTTTAAAATGTCTGTCCAAATAATAATCGCTCCCAGAACAAAAAGTGTCCATGGTTTTGGTAAATCATGAGATGTACCGATATTTTCGATACTTTGATAGGCAATTAATATTGCTGAAACAATTAAAAAAAAAAACAATAAGTATTGTAACTATTGGCTCAGCACGCCCATGACCGTATGGGTGATTTTTATCGGCAGGTCTGTTCGAGTATTTAAGTCCGAATAGTACCAAAAAAGAAGAAAAAATATATGTGGTGGATTCAATGGCATCAGCTATTAACGCAAATGAATTACCAAAAAAGCCAGCCAGCCCTTTTATAAGTGCCAAACTTGTATTTCCAACTATACTAAAATATATTACTTTGATCGCTTTATCTTTATTTGTCATTGTAAGGACATGTTATTTTTTTCAATTTCATTAATATCACTATTGTATATATTATACGTTTTCAATTCAAATTCTAGGTCATGAATGGGTTTTAGTGAAACCTCAGTTCCTCTTTCGCCTTTAATATTATATTCAAATGGATTATCAATATCTTTAATTAAAAAAAAAATATAAGATATTAAGAAAGTAACGAGCAATGTAATAAATAGAGAAGCATTAAAGGGTTCTATTTTGATAATTAACAAACCCACAGCCACTAAAAACCCCATAGCTTCTAAAATTGCATATGCAGAACCTATAAAGTTGGTATCTCTTATGGTGTCAATTCTTAAAATCATTTTCCTTAGACTGTTTTGTTCATTTTTCAATTTTATTATATAATTTGCTTGAACATTTTCTTTGTCAAATTCAATAAAGTATTCATTCATACTACTGATTTTTTTTAATATTGACTGTTTTCTTTCTTTTTTATAAAACCAATCTATCAAAGAAGTAGTAAACGATTGCTGAAATTGAATAAATTTAAATGCTGTTTCCGAGTTTTTCAATTTATAGATGGTATATGCGTCGTCAAAAAGTGTTTTAAGGGATGCTGAGATATCACTTGGTAGTTTTTCACTTTCTTTATAATCAGAAAGAACGCCACTAATGAGAAATCCTATTAAAAATATTGTACCTGCTACTAAACTTGTAAACAGAGCATTTAACTCCATGACTTCTAATCCAAACCAATGAGAAAGAAACTTCAATAATGCAACAAGAATTACCAACGGCATTATCTTAATTGCAATTGACCATTTTTGCCATTTTTTTCTTGTGAATATTACTATTTCGTCATGTGTGTTCATTAAATTTTAATTTTTTTTGATATAAATAAACCAAATTTAAAGATTAATTTATTTGTTGTTTGAAAAAAACCAATCATTTTTCTGGAAATAGCCTTCTTTAACCATACGGACATCTTCTACAGTATAAAAAGCGTTTGGATTATTTTTATTGAGAATTCTGATAAATAATTTCAAATCATTTCTTTTGATAGTTGCAAAAATCATTTTCACTGGGTTTTCCATACCCATAGCATCAACAATAGTTAATCTAAACTTCAATCTTTTCAATAACTGAAGCGTTCGCATTGAATCTTTTTGAAAAACAACTCTCACAATAACATTTCCAATTGAAAGACGCTGTTCGATATAAATGCCTGTAAAATTCCCAATTGCAAATCCAGCGGCAAATGCAATATAGCAATATACATTATCCAGGTGTTTCATGATCTGACTGATGGCCAACAACCAAATGATAGATTCGAAAAAACCGGCAAGTAAAGCCAGGTATTTAAATCCTTTCGTAGCAAACAAAATCCGCAAGATTCCTATTGACTGATCAATAATCCGAGCAAGAAAAATCAGAAGTGGAATAATAATATATAAAAAAATTTCATTGTTGATCAGGTTGCCAAACACTTCGTTTATCATAAGCTATAATGGTTTTAGAGGTTTCTTTTTAAAAAATACAGATGCAAGTATTGACAACACTAATATTCCAAGAATGATCAATAAAGAATAAACTATTGGTATCTTGTAAAATGCAGAAATACACATTTTAGCACCTACAAATATCAGTATGGCAGATAAACCATATTTTAAATAATAAAAGTATTTGGTAATTCCTGCCAAAGCAAAATACAAAGCTCTTAAACCTAATATTGCAAACACATTGGAAGTAAAAATAATGAAAGAATCATTAGAAATAGCTAATATTGCCGGTATAGAATCTACTGCAAAAATTAAATCGGTAAATTCAACTACTATCAGTACGATAAACAAAGGTGTGGCAAATAATTTCTTATCTATTCTCACGAAGAACTTACTTCCATGAATTACAGGTGTTACCGGCATAAAAATTTTAAACAGTCTTACAAAAATATTCCTTGAAGGATTAACATCACCTTCTTTGTTCCTCATCATTTTAAATCCGGTAAATAGAAGAAAAGCACCAAATACATATATAATCCAATGAAAATTATTTATAAGTGCTACACCAGCAAAAATAAAAATGGCTCTTAATATCAAAGCTCCTAAGATTCCCCAGAATAAAATTTTATGCTGATATTTGGCTTCCACATTAAAGAATGAAAACAGCATTATAAAAACAAATAGATTATCAACACTTAACGATTTTTCAATTACATATCCGGTTAAATACTCCAACGCTTTAACTTTACCCATGTAAATATAAATAAAATAATTAAAGATCAAAGCCAGGCCAATCCATACAGCACTCCAAACCAATGCTTCCTTGATTTTTACTTCATGCGATTTGCGGTGGAACAATCCAAGATCAATTGCAAGGACAACAATAATAAAAAGAATAAAGCCAAACCAAACATAAATATCAATTTCCATAATTTTAAATTTTTAAACGCTGTATTTAATCAAAACGAATCCGCCAATCAACATTGCTGTAAATCCAAGTGCTACCCAGTTAAAATACTTTTCAATAAAGGTTTTAATGGGAGTACCGTATTTCCAGATCAACCAGGCAACCAAAAAAAACCTAGCACCTCTGCTTATCAGTGAAGCTAATAAAAACATAAAAATATTCATTTCAAAAGCACCGGAGGTGATCGTAAAAACTTTGTAGGGAATGGGTGTAAAACCGGCAGTAAAAATAATCCAGAAATCCCATTCGTTAAATAAAAGTTTGATTTTGTAATATAAATCATGTGTAAAACCGGGGATATTATTGAAAAACAAATTGGCCAAAGCCGTAAATCCTCCTTCAGGAGTAAACCATAAAAGATGACCAACATAATAACCCACAATGGCGCCTAAAACAGATCCTATTGTACAAACCAAAGCAAAACGAAAAGCTTTAACCGCAGACCCAAATGCCAATGCTATTAACAATACATCAGGAGGTATTGGAAAGAAAACAGACTCTATAAATGCCAGAATAAAAAGTGCCATCGTGCCATAAGGCGAATGTGCCCAACTTAACACCCAGTTGTATAATCGTTTAATCCAACTCATTATTGATTGATATTAAAATATTTGAAAAATAACTAATGCATAAATTACAAAGCGTACATATCGAAAAAGTGCCCATACTAAATAATGTTTAAAATTATATTTAATAAGACCACAGGCTAAACTAACGATAGAATGCGGAAGAGGCAGCATCGCACCAATAAACACAAAAAGACCACCCCATTTTCTTAAATTAGTGATGTGTTTATAAATTTTATGTTCAATGTGATATTTAACAGCCGGAATTAAAAACAATTGTTTCCCTATAAAATAGGCAATAAGTCCTCCAATATAGGACATTGTAGCTAAAATGAATAAAAACATCCACGGCGTTGCTGATTTAGAACACCAGGCAATAAATATTTCAGGTGGAATAATCCCTAAAATAGTTTCAGATAATAAAAAAAAAGAAAAAATTACTTCTGGTGAATAGGTTGCTACCAATGTGTTCAGTATGGCATTGATGTCAATAAAAAAAACCTCCAGCACAACAAGGATTGCGACAAACGCCAAAATAACGATTCCACCCTTGAATGCAGTATCTTTTAAAAATGAATAGAACTTAGTGATTCTGTAATATCGATGCAATGCAATCATTTTGGCTTGTGTAACTGAATTTCTATTCTGTTTATCTATTTTAAATTGTCCCATTTTTTATTTAATAAATCATTATAATTATATTTACGAAAAAGTTTGCATACATCCTTTGTACCTGCATCTTATGCAAGAGGTATGAGATTTGCAAAGTATCTTTAAAATTTAAAACCTAATTAATAGTTTTAATATATCCAGCTTCATATAATAATCAAACTTAGATTATTTCATGAAGGTTAATACAACTAATAGCTTTCAAAACATAATTTTGTTTTAAAAGGGTAAAAAAGATACAAATGTGATTAAAGATTGAAAGCGAATGCAAGAGAATGCATTCTTAAGTTAATATAATTATTAACCTTTTGGCGGAAGCCAGATTACAGTAAGAAAATAATCTGGTAAATTTGCTTTAAGAGTAGTGATAATGATTGAAATTTCAAATTTAATTGAAATCTCACTTAATACAGTAACTATTGTATCAATTTGATAATCTTGATCTTCGAAGCTAAAAGTATTATTATGTGAGTTGTCATCTTTAGGGATATTATTTTCAATATCATTTGAAATATCCTGAATAAATTGATGAGCAGATACAAAATCTCCTGCAATACAAAACCATATTGCATAGGAAACAAAAAGGATACAGGATATTTTATAAATTGCTTTCATTATTTTGCAAAAGTACTAAATTCTCATTGTTTACATATCAACTAATCGTTAAATATATACAAATTTACAGATGAAACCCATCATTCAATTAGCTGAGGTACTGCACACGCTTTTTTCATCATAAAACGATACGAAATACCCACAGTTGTTTGAAACTGTGATGCAATCTGTGTTTTTGCAACATACTGATAGATGGGAATTTCGCTTAAAGCATAGATAACAAACCCTTTATAACTATAACTGACTTGTGGGACAAAAAATATTTTTTTACTGCCTGTAGCTTCGGGGTCATAATTAGGATATGCATTTAACAAAATTGTTTCATTCAGTTTCATTTTATCAATCCATTCTCCTTTTAACTGCAAGGTAATGCCAAGGTTTTTAAAGAATGTTTTCCCTGCATACAATCCTACACTTGCATAATCCCCCATTTTTTCACCGATTGGATTCCAGCCTTTTTTAACATACAAAGCATTGGCAAACACCCGGAAATCGTACAATGAATAGGTTCTTGAAATAAAAGTATAAAAAATAAGATCTTGTGAACCGGATGAAGTTTGAACTGACAAAGGCTTGGTTACAAAATAATTATCTAAGAAAGGATCAGTACTTATAATTTCAGATGAATCGTTATGCGTTCCCAACGGAATTTTGAATCCCAAACCAACAGTGAGTTCTGTTTTTTTATGATTTTTTTCAATATTAAACACATTGTAACGTGGAAATATAATTATATCTCCGATTCCTTTGGATGTATAGGTTACTGATTTGTTTTTACCGACTTCTGTTTTATCTAACCAATATCCGGCTTCCAGAGATATTGTAAATCTTTTCGAAAGTCCATAAGCCAAACGTGAATAACTATAAGTAGAACTGTAACTGTCCATAAAATTGGTATCACGTTGATCACCTGTAAAGAATCGGGTTGTATGAATATATTGCAGATTTGTATTAATTTCCATTTGATTTTCAAGCAAAACACCTTGTGAAGAACCACCGGCAATAGGACTTCCACCACCACCACCACAACATTGTGCCTGTAAATTATCACTCCATGCAAGCATCAATAATATTACCAATGCTGAACCAATGTATCTTTTATTTTTCATTTTTATACTATAAAATTCTAATTTAAATCAAAATTCATAATTAATGACTAACATTAATTTTCAATGTTTTACTTCCATTAACATCACTTATTTTTATAAAATAAATGCCATTATTAATTTTTAATGTGTTGATTTCTATTTTATTGATACCTTTGGAGTATTTATCCTTATTTATAAAGACTTTTTTGCCTAAAATATCATACATTTCAACAATTACAGATGATTGTTTTTGCAAAATGAAAGCAAGCTGAAAAGAATTTTTGGCCGGATTAGGATAAACATTTACATCAGAAGTTAACACACCGGATTCTTCGATTCCGTTTTCATTTAATGCAGTGGTGATAGCTGCCTGAAGAGCAGTTCCATTTACAGTACCATTTACATTGTAATATATAGTATGTGACGAACCTCCAAAAACTGTAATTTTCGGCATTCCTGTTGAACCATAATTGGTCATATTGATGGCAGCATTTGAAAACCTCAACGAAGAAGCGGATGCCGGAATACTATTGCTGTTAGCCCAACTATTTATAGAAGAACAGGGTGTATCTCCTAAATCATCACAAAGGTAATAAAAAACTTTGCCGGGATGCGTTGATTGAAAACTCTGCACAACATTATAGCTGGTTTTAGCTCCGGGTATGCAAGTTGAGCATGGCATCACCCAGCAAACAACAATTACATTGCCAGCATCCAGCTGAGCATGTAAGTCATAATTAGAGCCGTCACAATCGTTGCTGTTAAAATTGGGTGCATTTTGAGCAGCAGCAAAATATGCGATCAAAATAGCTATGATAAAGAATATTGATTTTTTCATTTGTTTTAATTTTAATTGTTTAATTGATTATTATCGTTTTTACTTTCATAAAGATTGTTTCATTTTATACTATCTGTGCATGTATTATTCTTTTATCAACTTTAAGGTTTTTTGTTCTTCACCTGTATCTATCGATAGAAAATAAATTCCTGCCGACCTCTCATTTTTCAAGATAACAGATAATGAAAAATGATTTTCTCCCTGACTAAAATTGTCAGTATAGGAAGCAACATTTTGACCCAAAATATCTGAAAGCGTGATACTAACCTTTGAAGTTTTATATAGATCAAATGTTAAGATTGATTCATCTGTGAGTGGATTTGGAAATACAGTACATTTGAACACGGATTTTAAATCATCAGCAACAGAAGTCGCAATATATTTATTCCGCGCTGCACGTGCAATCTGGTAATCAGGACTGGTTTCTAAAATGCCTTTACTAATCTGTAAAACAGGAAACCCCAATCCTTTTGTATACCACTTGTAATAGTAATTATTGGGCATATATCTTACAAGTTGACCAACACCATTTACATAAATACTGTCAAGTACTGATTCTTTTGTATAAATCCTAATGGTATTGTATGTTCCAAAAGCAGTAATGACTGTTCCCCAGGCATCCGCTTTTATTGTATCAATAATAGTAGTTACAAAAACCGAATCGGAAGATGGCTGATAAACAATCCGAAAGTTATTTGTTTTTGACTGACCATATGAAAGCAATGGAAATACAGTGCGGACAACATTTGATTTATGAGGAACAGGAAAATCAGAACCGTAATAATTTAAACCGTTTGAATCTATCTTAAAATAATCACGGTAATCACAGATTTCTGTTACTACATGTGTAGTCCAATCATGATAAAAATAACATTGCGTTTTTTGAGCAATATTTGCTTCAGGAAAAAAAGAAGAATTCACTGGATGCGTCCAATAGTAATTTTTAAAATCCACACAACAATAAACTAAGTTACTGAAATCCCAGGTAATGTTTGCCCCCGAATTGCCGGGTGAAAGTGCAATGGCCATACTACTGTCAACAATAGTAGTTACCTGAACTTCATTGATCTTAGGTAAATCAGTACTATCTAATACGATCTGCCCCTGGCAATAACTATTCAAAATGAGTATACCTAACCAAAATACTATCTTAAAATATTTTTTCATTTATTATTTGTTGAAAACGTTGTCCTTTTATAAATTTAAATCCTTGCAACATTATTAAAAGCGTGGAGGAATGATCAAATTTTAAAACAATTGAAAAAGCCTCAGGCCTAATTATCAGAGGCTTTTTCAATGATTTATAAATTAATTTGCAGTTACAAAACGCTAAACAAATCAGCTTCGTTCATTGACAACTAACCTAGAACATTCAGTACTTTATATTCCTAATTATGTCCACCTTTTTTGCAACAAGGAGATAATTTATTATAAGCTATTGGATTAGCTAATACATCATCAGCATCATATCCAACTTTGCTGATTGCAAGTCTTATTTTCTCTGGTGAAGTTTTATTTATATCGTATTTAACGGTAACTATTTTTGTTTTTACATCGAGATCTGAGGATTTTACTCCCTTTTCATAAGCCATTGCTTTTTCGATGGTTTCCTTACACATTCCACACTGAGAAGAAGTTTTTATCTTAATTTCTACAATTTTGTTTACTTTTTTGTCTTGTGCAATCGTTTGCTGTGCAAATATTGTTGCTACAATCATCATTACTAAAATTACTTTTGTTTTCATTTTTATTTGTATTTAGGTTATTAGGGGTTTAGATGTTTACTATTTATTATTTACTATTTACTATTTACTATTCACTATTTACTATTCACTATTCTCTATTCACTATTCTCTATTCACTATTCTCTATTTACTATTCACTATTCACTATTCACTATTCACTATTCACTATTCACTATTCACTATTCACTATTCACTATTCACTATTCACTATTCACTATTCACTATTCACTATTCTCTATTCACTATTCTCTATTCTCTATTCACTATTCTCTATTTACTATTCACTATTCTCTATTCACTATTCACTATTCACTATTCTCTATTCACTATTCACTATTCACTATTCACTATTCACTAATTAATTAATTGTTAACCTGATGCCTGCATAAACCAATCGTCCCATAATAGGACCATAAATCATAGAAGCATCAAATTGATTACTGAAAGGTTTATCGGCACCCATTACAGGATTGTGCTGCATAAAATCTCCAATATTCTCGCTACCTACATAAACATCAAAATTTCTGAATTTACGAGTTATCTGACCTAACAGAAACGCATAGGCCGGAGAATAGTTAGTATAGTTAGGTTCAGCAGATGCCATTACAGTATTGGGTAAACGGCTTTTCCCATTTAATTGCACAGTAAAGTCAAAAAGCCATTTATCAAATTTTGTAACATAAGAAACTGTAACGAGTCCTTTGTATTTACTTACAAATGGTTTTTCCATCGTTCCATTTAGATAATCAACTTTTACATCATTGATACGTCCGGCAACAGTAACATTAAAACTTTTAAATGGTTCAATGCTAAACTCCGACTGCAAACTGTTTGAATAGGATTTGCCACCCGTATTATTAAAGCCAAGATTATAAAAATCAACATGGTGCATACTATGGTCAATGTCGACAACTACCTGATTTATAAAATCAGTTCTATAAAAATCAATGGTAAAACTAGCTTTTCTATGATCTTTTAATTCCCAGCTTTTCGTTAAATTTATTCCATAGTTCCAAGCTTCTTCCATATTCAGGTTATCAACAATCATAAATTTACGGGCACTTGCCATATACCCCATATTTTCACTGAATATATTTGCCGAACGATAGCCTTTACCAGCCGAAGCTCTCATAATTATACTTTTCGTAAGATTCAACTTCAAATGCATTCGTGGTGTCAGGTAAGTTCCATAAAAATCATTAAAGTCGGCACGTAAACCTGCAATCACAGTTAATTTATCAGGAATTTCGTAAGTATATTGTCCGAAAATACCGGGAACCGATTCCGAATGAGGTCTGGAATAAGAAGTATCTGTTGAATGATTATTTTTTAGTTTTGAATACGTTTCATTGTAATTGTCATATTGATAGCTGAAGCCGGCAGTGTATGAATGTTTTTTGGAAATCTGAGATTGGAAAATAGCATTAAGGTATACGCTTTTTTGCGTTCCATCATATTTTGTCAATCCAAAATAAGCATCCTGTTTATGATAAGTAGCTGATGCCTGAATACCCAAACTTGATTCTTTCATAAAAGGAATCTGAAATCCGTTTTTCGAAAACACTTGCAATCGTTGATTATTAATACCAATACCATATTTAACGGTATCGTTTTTATGTATGCTTTCATCATAATCCATTTGTCCGCCATCACGGGTTTCGTTCACAACATTGATGCCTAATATGGAGTGGTAACTTTTGTTTTCGTAATACCAGCGGTTAAAAAGGTTAATTTGTTTCGATAAGGGCTGATCCATGAACCCATCATTGTTATTGTCCCATTTCCTGCCTAAATATCCTCCATGCACCATAAGCATTGTACTCAGGTTTTTATTCAATTGCAATGCCGACATGGCATTGAGTTCCATTTTCATTTCGGAATTGGTATAAATATTCAAGAATAATGGTTTACTGGTTTGTGGCTTTTTGTATTCTATGTTAATTTGGCCGGTAACAGATTCATAACCATTGACAACCGAAGATGTTCCTTTTGAAATCTGAATGGATTCCATCCAGGACCCTGGAACATAACTCAATCCATAGGTGGAAGAAAGTCCTCTTAGAAAGGGGATATTTTCCCACATCAACTGACTATAAATTCCAGCTAAACCAAGCATTTGAATTTGCCGGGCACCTGAAACCGCATCGCTGTAACCAACATCCACAGTTGCACTGTTTTCAAAACTTTCCGAAAGATTGCAACAGGCTAATTTTTGCAATCCAACAGTGGTAATTATTTCTGTTTTAATAGGCTTTAACGCCGAAATATAAGAACCTTCCATACCACCCAAAATAACTACTTCCGACAATTCGGTATTATTGGTAAGTATAATTTTAATTTCATTTTTTCCGGCAGGAATAAGAATCGTATCTGTTTTATAACCTACAAAACTGATTACAATATGTGCAGAAGATATTTCACTTTTTTCCAGCGAAAATCGTCCTTTATCGTCGGTAGAAACTCCCTTTTTACTATCCAACCAATATACACTGGCATAAGGTAGTGGATTTAATTTTTTGTCCTGATTGTATTCATATACCACCCCGTTTAAAATTGAAGGAGCTTGAGCTTTTGCTTTTTGAGAGAACAGAACGATGGCAAAAATGAATACTATAACATAATATTTATATTTGTGCATTTCAATGTATTTAATTTAGTGATTTGAAGTGTTTTGATTTTCTGTAGATGTTTTTATACAACTCACCGTTAGTCAACAGCATCATTCATTGCAATCTAACAACAACTTATGCTTTTGAATTGAACTGGAAAGGAAACAGAAAACATCTGAATAGACGGGAAATCATGAGGATTCAACTTACAAAACACTTTGCATTGTAGCCATATAAGCTATCAATAAGTATTGTAAAAAGCTAAACCTCAACAATAAATCAAATACGAAATTGTGAATGGAGGCATAATAATTCCTGCCCTGACCTATACAATGGCGGGCTTTCAAAAATAGGAACAGCAGTATGAAAAACGATTTTTGATGTAAAGAAATAAGGTGTATCAAAACTTACCAATGAAAAACTGAAACTTGATTTATACCTGGAAACGGTATAATCAGTGGAAGTTTTATAACTACCGTTGATATTTTTACAACATTCACTTTGGTTAAAGTGTTTTAAATTAACATCTTCAGAAGCTGCAGCATGTTTTTCGCAGCAACAACTTGATGCAGTATGTTCCTTTTCTGTTTCAGTACTGCACTTATAATTATGAGCAAATAAAAGGACATGATCAGTATGTGCGGTATTACAATGATGAATAACATAACTGATTCCGCTGGAAGAAGCCAGAAAAATCAGAATAGCTGTAAAGCTGATAATATATGTTATTATTTTTTTCATAATAGTCACAAAAGTAAGTATCAAATTTATATAATGTTGTTATTTGTTAGTTAATTATGCAATCTTTGTGTTTTAGTTGAATATTTTTTTGAAACAAAATAGAACTTATTTACAAACCCTGACAGGTTTCCAACCCTGTCAGGGTTGATGAAAACAAACTATTCCTTTATAAATATATTGATCAATCTTCACTTTTAAAACCCTGTCAGGGTTGATAAAAACAACTATTGATTACAAATTTATTGACCAGGAAATTAATTGGGAACCCTGACAGGTTCCCAACCCTGTCAGGGTTGAGGAAAATATCTTTTCTTTACTGATACATTGAGGCAATAAAATAAGAAAAGAAAAAAAACAACAGTTCTATAAGCCGGGTTCTGTATCCCTAAGGGACTTCTATCATTTATCTACTACTACCGTCACCGGCAGTCTTTAACGACCTACCCCCCGGCATCGGACGAGCAGCCCTTAACAACCGGTATATTTGGTCTTTCAACCCATAAGGTTTACCCTCTCCGATTGTTGCCAATCTGAGACGTGAGCTCTTACCTCACATTTTCACCCTTACCCCGACGAATCGTGGCGGTTATTTTCTGTGGCACTTGCTGTTGCACTGATTGCTCAGTACACCTTCCCGTTAGGAAGTATGGCGCTCTGTGTTGCCCGGACTTTCCTCTCTCCCACCGAAGCGAAACAGCGATAGAACGAACTGTTGTTTAAGTTGCAAAATTACTAAAAATAATAAGAATTAATTCGTTTGATCATAAAGAATAGTCATATAATAAAATGCAGCTATCTATTGAGATGCTATCGTATTTAACATCAGTTGATTTTTGTTCAATTAGTTTACTTACTGTTTATTTATCATCAGGCATTTCCATACCAGGCATCGTTGACGTTTTTTCAGCTTTAGGATTCATCATACTCGGTTTACCTTCGAGTTGTGCAGCTGCATCTACACTAAAAGCTCCCTGGGTTACAATTTCTTCTCCTTCTTTTAATCCATTGGTAATAATATAACTGCTGCCAAGCATTGGTCCAAGTTCAACTTCTCTCATCTTAAAAATAGGTTCTTCACTTCCTGCTTGTTTTACATAAACTACAGAACGTTTGCCTGTCCATAAAACAGCTGAACGAGGTATAGTTAAGCTGTTTTTAAATTCAGTAAGATTTGCTTCTACAATACCAATTACAAACATTTCTGGTTTTAGCAAACCGGATTGATTGCTAATTTCAACTCTTACTTTCGATACACGATTTACTGCGTCAATCACCGGATCGATAAAACGAATTTTTCCGGTAAACATTTTCCCTGGCAAAGCCTGAACAGTGAAACTTAGCTTGTCACCTTCTTTTAGAAAAGGCAGGTCGCTTTCATAAGCATCAAACATTACCCAAAGGCTGGAAAGATTAGCAATTTCATACAAAACCATCCCCTGTGATATGTAATCTCCATTGTTCACACGTTTCGATGTAACAATTCCAGAAGTAGTTGAAAGGATCTCAAAATTATTTTGTACTTTGTCTGAACTTTCAATATTGGCAATTTGTGATTTCGTGAGTTTCCATTGATATAGTTTTTCTTTGGCTGCTTCATATATTTCCGGTTGCGATATTTTTAATTTACTCGTTTCAAGCAATTCTTGTTGTGCGGTAATTAGTTGTGGTGAGTAAATAAGTGCCAAAGTCTGACCTTTGCGAACCCTTTCTCCAGTAAAGTTTACCATTAGCTTTTCAATTCGTCCAGAGAAGTATGCCACCTGACTCTCGAGTAAACGTTCATCAGCCTGAATTTTGCCGTAAAGACGAACTTCTTTTACTGGTTTTTGTCTACTTACTTTAGATGTTAAAACATTGGCAAGTGCTGCAGCTTCTTTACTTAAATGAATTGAACCAATATCAACAGTAACATTGCTTTGAGTAAGCGGAATTAAATCCATTCCACAAATAGGACATTTTCCTGGTTTATCCATACGAATTTGCGGGTGCATTGAACAAGTCCAAATAGTTGCCTTGCTGTTTTCAGCCGAATGGTCATGCTTTTCTTCAATTTTTTCTGAAGTGTGAAAAAATAGCCAACCTAAGAATATCCCAGTTAATACAAGAATTATGCTTACTAATATTTTCTTTGTCATTTGTTTTTTATTAATAATGATTACTATTTTGAAATAAGCTAAAAAATAACTCCTGAAATGAAATCACATTTTGTTCATAATTTTTCTAAATTCCCTAATTTTTTCAACCAAGCTATGGCAGTGTTATAATCTACTATTGCTTCAATCATTTTAAATTCATAATTCAATACTTGTTGACGAATAATCAGAATATCGGTTAAGCCTGAACTTGAAGATGAAAAATCCTTTATGGTAATATCCAATGATTTATTAGCCAACCGACTTTGATTTTCGTATAGTTTTATCCGTCTTTGAGCATCCTGATATAATTGCAATGCCTCATAGTATTCAGCTTGCAATTGATTTGAAGTTGCCTGATAAGTTTTTTCAGATGCTGATTTCATAAAATCAACTTCTTTTTTCATCGCGTAATATTTCTTTCTGTAGATAGGCAAAGTAAGTGTTACCATCGGCATTATCATATCTTTTCCATTCATTGAAGGATTTGACATGGCATTATCGCTTTCATTTATCAATGAATAGTTCAGACCCAACCCTACCATTGGATATCCCATACGAGTAACCATTTTTTTTCGGGCTTCATAAGATTGTTGCTCAAAATTTATCATACCCAACATTGGATTTGTGGCAAGCATATTATTGGAAATTTCTAAAAACGATTGACTCAATGTATCGGCTTTCAAACTATCAGGTAACCAAACCTTCGATTCCAGCTTTCTGTTCAAATACGTATTAAAACGAGCAGCAATAGTGTTTTGTTGATTTTTTAATAAAGCAATATTATTTTCAAGTTCACCAATTTCAATTTGGATTCTATACAAATCAACCAGACTTGAATTTGCAGAAGTTGAACCCATTGTATTATTTTGCATTGGAGCAGATGCAGAAGATTGTACATTTCCTGAACTACCTCCCATACTTTGCATTCCGGAAGAACTTGAGGAACTAGTTGATGTGGATGTTTTTGTAAAATTCCCTCCAGATACAGATGAAGAATTTCCTTCTGACGATGATGCTTTAAACTTTATCAAACTTAAGCGCTCTATGGTTCGTAAAATATCAATATTTTTTTCTGAAATACGAATATCCTGCTTGATTTTATTTAATTCGAACCAGCTACGTTGTACATCATAAAAAACCTGCAATTTGGCATTTCTGAACGATTCAAACTTTGCTTTTGCCATCCTACTCATTTCATCTTTCGCAGAATTCAAAACACCAAACCATGGGAACATCTGCATTATTCGGATGTCAGCAATCTGTTTTCCACCCAATAGTTCCATAGGTTTAAGAAATACGCCTACACTCAATTCAGGATCAGGCAAACTGCCAACCTGAGGAACTTTTTGCAAACTAGCTTCGTAGTCATAATAGAGCTGAAGAACTGTTGGATTATTTTTAGCTGCAATTTCAAGATAGCTAAAGAGAGAATCAGATTGGGAATAAGATGACATACATTGATATGCATTGATATATATAGAAATAATAGCAACTAAATATAATCTTGAATATTTATAGCTGATGATAATTTTCATTTTTGTAAGATTTGATAATAATAATTTCAAATTTTTCATAGTGTTTCTTCTTTTTTTAAAACTGATCTAAAAAAATACATCCATTCCATTCATATTTTAGTCTTATAAATTACACAATTCGTTTTGCTACGAAGAAGGATCGACATTATAGAATTTACGCTACAAAACAAGCATTTAAAATAGCGATGGGACTGGCAAGCAATAAAGTATAGCGAAGGGTATTAATAAAATCATCGAAAAAATGCTTTTTTCGCTATAACTTGTATTGCGCAGGTATTTTAAATGCGTAGTCCCGAAACTTCGGGATTATATTAAGTCTTGATTTTTTGTTACTTTTTGATTAAGCAAAAAGTAAAAATAAACAATAAACTATTAGAAAACACAACATTACATCTTGCACCTTACATATTTCTATTCATTTTTTATTTGTTTCAATTTATTTATATTCATTTCAATTTATTTATATTTAATTGCACCTTCTCTCCACATTGACTGAAACAAAGGAACAACAAATACTGTCATCACTTGTATAACCATACCACCAAACATGGGTATTGCCATAGGAATCATAATATCTGAGCCTTTACCGGTAGAAGATAAAACCGGCAACAAAGCAATTACTGCAACTGCAGTAGTCATCATTGCAGGGCGAACACGTTTTAATCCGGCAGAAACAACAGCTTCACGTACTTCATGAACAGTTGCAGGGTGTCTGTCTTCAAATACCTGATGAATATAAGTACCCATAATCACGCCATCGTTGGTAGCTATTCCAAATAGTGCTATAAATCCCACCCAGACAGCAACGCTCAGATTAATGGTATGCATCTGAAACAAATCACGTAAGTTAATCCCAGCAATAGAAAAATTCATAAACCATCCCTGACCATATAGCCATATCATAATAAAACCTCCGGCAAAAGCCACAAATACTCCTGAGAAGTGGATAAAAGAAGCTGTAATCGTGCGAAACTGTAAATACAATAATAATAAAATAAGAAGTAAACTAATAGGGATTACAATAGCCAATCGTTTTGTGGCCCTTAGCTGGTGTTCATAATTACCTGCAAACTTATAGGATACTCCTTTCGATAATTTTAATGCACCTGAATTTATTTTCTGTTTCAGCATTTTTTCTGCATCTTTCACCACATCAACTTCGGCTTTACCTTCGTTTTTGTCAAAAATAACATAACCGTTAAGAAAAGTGTTTTCGCTTCGTATCATTTGAGCACCACGGGTATAATCGATATCGGCAATTTCACTTAAAGGAATCTGAACTCCATTCATAGCTGGAATGAGAATTCGCTTCAGATCTTCTGGATTATCGCGCAATTCACGGGCATATCTAACCCTAATAGGAAAACGTTCACGACCTTCGACGGAAGACGAAAGTGCCATACCTCCCACAGCTACCTGTAATACTTCCTGCACATCACTTACACTCATACCATACCTTGCCATTGCTTCTCTGTTGAGTTTAATTTCTATGTAAGGTGCTCCAATTGCACGGTCATAAAACACACTCGATGCTTTTATTGAGGGCACATCTTTAAGTGCTTTCTCAAATTCCAAGCCTGCTTTCTCAATAGCATCCAAATCGGGACCATACACTTTCAGACCCATTGGAGCCCGCATACCGGTTGAAAGCATCACAAGACGCGTTTCAATGGGTTGTAATTTAGGTGCGGATGTAAGTCCGGGAATGCTGGTTACTTTGACAATTTCTTTCCAAATATCATTTGGCTTTTTGATCTCCGGTCGCCACTGGCGAAAATATTCACCATTTTCATCTTCAATCAGGCTATCGGTAGGAACAAACTTGAAACCTTCCTTTTTGATATTGTATTTTGATCCGCTTTTAAAAATATAACTATCCTCTCTATCCACTTTAAAACGCATTCGTTGTCCATTTTCGTCCAAAATATACTCTGGACGATAATTGATTGTATTCTCAAACATTTGAACAGGTGCCGGATCCAATGCTGAATTTACCCTTCCCCATTTTCCGACGGCAACGTCTACTTCTGGAATAGCTTTTAAACGTTTGTCGAGTATTTCAATATATTCCAGATTTTTTTCAATGCTCGAATGTGGCATACTGGTTGGCATTAGCAGAAATGAACCTTCGTTTAATGAAGGCATAAATTCTTTGCCTGTCCCGGGAAATCTTTTTTCAGGTGCCTGCCATAATGCTGTTTGTCTGAAATTTTTCCATCCCATTTTTTCAGCTGTTTTTGCAACAAATCCGAATACATTATCAGTTCCCTGCCATGCCAGCATTCCGAATAACAAAGTAAAAGAAGGTATAAGCAAAAACTTGAGTTTATTTTCCAGCGCCCAGCGAATGATGTTTTCATAAAAATGCACCATCGACATTAGTAATATAAGGATAAAACCAATTATACCACAAACAAAAAGGAAGTTTATTAAAGCACTATTGTGAGCACCCAAAGGCAACCATTCTATTGAGAGATAATATGCAGCAACAACAACAGTGATCGCAATATTGATATAGTTTGAAAATCCTTTACGGTTTTCAGGCCAGCGGTAATCCAATAAATTATTAATTCCGATGGCTATCAATACGATTGCAGTCCAGGTATGCCAAAAAATGATTAATAGAATTCCTGCAATGATCAATCCTCCATTAAAAAATCGTCTAATCTTTTTTGTATCGAAATGAATTGAAAAGAAAATGTGTGTCAAAGTTGGCAAGACCACAATGCCAAGAATAAAAGCAGCTAATAGTGAAAATGTTTTTGTAAATGCCAATGGATGAAACAGCTTACCTTCAGCAGCCTGCATGGCAAAAATAGGTAAAAAACTTACAATGGTTGTTGCAATGGATGTAACCACGGCTGCACGAACTTCTGTTGTTGCTAGGTAAATAACATCTAGCAATTTCCTCCCGCGAATACCTTTGTTTTCGGGCATTTCCAGATGCCGCAATATATTCTCAACATCTACGATGCCAATATCGACCATTACACCTATGGCAATAGCAATACCTGACAAAGCCACAATATTGGCTTCAATCCCAAAAGCTCTCATTAGTATGAATGTCATTAATACGCCTATTGGCAGCAATCCGGCAACAATCAATGATGCTCTGAGGTTCATAACCAGGATTATGATGACGATAATACTGATCAGTATTTCATGAGATAATGCTGATTCGAGTGTACCTATGGTTTCTTTAATAAGACCTGTTCGGTCGTAAAAAGGAACGATTGTTACTTTTGAAACTGACCCATCAGTCAATGTTTTTTGAGGCATGCCAGCTTCAATTTCTTTTATTTTTTTCTTTACATTGTTAATGACATCCATAGGATTAGATCCATATCGGGCAACCACAACTGCACCTACTGCTTCCGAACCGGATTTATCAAGCCCTCCGCGACGAGTACCCGGACCAAATACCACATGAGCAACATCTTTTATTCTTACCGGGACATTATTGCGCACAGCTACAACCGATAATTCGAGATCAGCAAGATTTTTCACATATCCTAATCCACGAATAATGTACTCTACATTATTCAGTTCCATTGTTTCAGCACCAATATCGAGATTACTCTTCCGCACAGCATTCATAACATCCATAACGGAAACATTAAATGCTTTCAATGCTTCAGGGTTCAAGTCAATCTGATATTCCTTGATAAAACCTCCAATAGAAGCAACTTCAGAAACACCCTCTGCAGTGGATAAACCGTATTTGACATAAAAATCCTGTATCGTACGAAGTTCCTGAGGATCCCAGCCTCCATTTGGCTCCCCTGTTTTGGGATTGCGCCCTTCGAGTGTATACCAGTAAATCTGCCCTAATGCTGTGGCATCAGGGCCTAAGGTTGGCTGCACGCTTATAGGCAAAGTACCTGAAGGCAATGAACTTAGCTTTTCTAAAATCCGTGAGCGGCTCCAGTAAAATTCTATATTATCTTTAAAGATGATGTAAATAAATGACATCCCGAACATAGAAGTACTACGCACGGTTTGAACACCTGGTATACCTAATAAAGCAGTAGTTAATGGATAGGTAACCTGATCCTGTATATCTTTGGGCGAGCGACCCATCCATTCGGTAGCTACTATTTGCTGATTCTCGCCAATATCGGGTATTGCATCTACTGCAATGGGATCACGAGGCAGAAATCCAAATTTCCAGTTAAAAGGCATATATACAATACCCAGCACAACAAAGGAAATTAGGAAGATAAAAGTTATCAGTCTGTTTTCGAGAAAATATTTTACAAGTCTATTAAACATATTAAAAATTTAAAAAATCATTCGTCCTATTCCTAGTCATGTTAGTGTTAAAAAACAGGAATAGAACGAATGAAATTGAACTACATTTTTGTAGTATCAGCTTTTTTTTCTTCCAAATCCATACCGCATATAGGGCATTGACCTGGTTTGTCTTTAATTACTTCCGGATGCATGGGGCATGTGTATTGAACATTTGCCGTTTGCTCAGTAGCCGGGATGGGATTTTGTTCTGTTGCTTTTTTTTCACTTCCAGAACAAGCATTGAAAACTAATGCAGTAGAAACTGCAAATACGAACATTAAAATTATTTTTCTCATAATCATCTGTTATTAATTTATGGTGGGTTCTAAAAATTCATTTTTTAACTTTTCTTAGACACAGATTTGAACCCATTTAAATCTGTGTTAAAAAATCAGAACAATATTACAACTATTTTTTAATTTATATTCAAATAAATCAAGTTTTTTTCATTTTAATTT
>JBBRCQ010000019.1:0-57474 GCA_038204725.1 Bacteroidales bacterium
GTTTGCTCCGGAATAGGGTGTACAGTTTGCTCCGGAATGACCTGTACAGTTTGCTCCGGAATCGGGTGTACAGTTTGCTCCGGAATCAGGTGTACAGTTTGTTCCGGAATGGGGTGTACAGTTTGCTCCGGAATACCCAATAGATATAAAAATGGCTGGAAAGGAAATTTAAAACCAATAAACGAAATGTTAAGTGATATTTCAAAAGATGAAAGTCTAATAAAAAATGTAACAGAAAATATGGGTTGGCTGACTTGGACAGATTTATTTAAAACTACAATGAGAGGAATGATATAAACAACTGTGCATAACAGCGGTTTTGCGAGATTGCGAAATATGTGGTTAATTCACGTTTATCTTTCGCAAGAAATTTTATCTTAGCAGAAAAATCTCGGTTCCGAAGTTCGCAACCTCGCAAAGCCACGAGACGTTAGCGGTCATTGTAAAAAGACATTCCTAACTGTAAAGAAATTAAATAAACAGGAAAAATGAAAAAAGTCAATTGGAGAGAAATTTCTAAATTTTTATCGGGTGCTTTCTTTGTAACAGCAGGAGCAAGTTGGTATTTTGCATGGTATAAAGTTGACCTTCCATTTATGGGAACAACTATGTCTCACGAATTTTTAGCTTTTCGTGGCTTTTTACATTTCGGATTTTTTTTGCTAACGCTATATTTTGGGTTTATTAAAAAAGCTAAATGACAGATAATTTAAAAGGAAAAGCACTTCTGCTTTGCGGGACAATTGCATGCCCATTATTCATTATTGTAGTTCTGATTGAAGGAGCAATTCGACCTAACTACAATTCATTCCTATACCCATTGAGTTCACTTTCCATTGGAGAAACTGGATGGACACAGATTTCAAATTTTATTTTTACTGGCATTTTATTAATTGTTTTTTCATTCTCTCTAAAACAAGCATGCAATTCAGACAATAGAAAATTTCGAGGTCCTTTACTTATTAGATTAGTTGGAGTCGGACTTATCGGTGCCGGTATCTTTGTTACAGACCCAATTTTCGGTTATCCGACAGACAAACCTCTTTTGTTAAGACAATTTACATTTCACGGACATTTACATGACGGATTTTCAATGCTGGTTTTTATTTGTTTGCCATGGGCGTGTTTTGTTTTCAGAAAATATTTTATAGCTAAGGACGATAGGAAATGGGCAAACTATTCAGCTTTTACAGGATACGCTATGATTGCATTTTTTATAATTACGAGTATAGGATTTAAACAATTATCTGGTTTTGTAAACTACTCAGGGCTTTTTCAGCGAATGTGTATTGCAATTGGTTGGACTTGGATGACATTGATTTCTTTGCATTTATTAAAAGACACTGCCAGTCATGAAACACGAACAACGAACCGCTAACACGCGTTAGCGGTCATTGTAGGACGACACACAGACAGGACAATTATGTAAAAAAATAATATGGACATAATCGGATACATCATTTACGGACTAAGCATTTTAATCACATTGGGTTGGTGCTTTAACATTAGACATAAAGCCAAGTATGAACAGGCACGGGAGAAGGGAATGGAGTTGCAAGGGTTTCTTATGACAGTTTCAATAATTTTAGTTTTTGTTTTACCCCTTTCTCCATTCCATTTATTTTGGATGCTTCCAGCTTCTTTCATTATTGGACTGCTAAGTATTACAAGTCCACTTAGAGTTCTTTGGATATTTTCATCTATCTACTTTTTATTTTGGTATATCGGTATCAGTAATGTTGGACGCAAGTTTTATGTAGACGGTGAATATGAAAAAGCGGTCACTGCTTTTAAAGACGAAATAAGCAAGAAACCGTCTTCAGCAGAAGCATATTTTAATCTTGCTCTTGCTTACGGTAAATTAAAGCAACACGACAATGAAATCGCAGCTTACGAAGGCGCAATTAAACTGATACCCGATAAACCAGAGACACATTTCAACTTAGGGAGCGCTTACATTGACAAAGGCGACAAACAAAAAGCTATTGAGGCATTCAAGCAAGCGATAAGTTTAAGACCTGATTATTTGAAAGCCCATTACACTATTTGTAAGACGTATGCAGAAATCGGAGACAAGGAAAATACACTCAAAGAATTGGAGATAGTTAGAAAGACGGACAGCAGAAATGCTGATGAATTAGCATCAATTATAAAGTTGGCGTGACAACACTCCTAAACACCGACACAATGCACATACATAACACGACCGAAGAAAAACAACGAACCGCTAAACGAGTAGCCGGCTCCGCCAGTAATTAGCTGCTCTTTTTTAGCTCTTGTTTTATCTTCTATTCTATCTTAAAAATAAAAATCATTATGCGAAGTTAGCTTCATAAATTACTAAAAAAGCAAGGCCAAGCCGTTGGTGAATTCATTTTGTTTTTCAAATTAATATTAGATATTGCTAGTCGTAGATATTGTCTATCTATTTAGTACTTCCTTATTTGTATAAACAAAACAAAATGACCCTCAGCCTTGCTTTTTTAAATTTATTCCGCTCGTTGGTGCATAAGATTTTATATTTCCCTCCTATTATTTTTATAGGATCGTGGTGTAGCCACCTCAACGAATTGAAGTTTTAGGATTTTCGATGAATAGCTGGAGTTAACTGTTTTCGACAGATCTTTGGTTTATCTAAAGATAAACACTCTATTTATTTGACCGTTACTTCTAGGGCAAAATCTATTTTTTGCTTTTTAAATTAATTTTGTATTATTTTTGCATCCTTACTATTTATGTTTGCTCTGTTGTTTCTGTTATTTCTTATTTTTTCGTTGCCAATTCGTTGCCAAATTTATGTAAATAACAGATAATCAATATTGTATTATATTCTGTATCGGAAAGTAATGATCGTAATGGAACAAAAACAAACTTTACAAAACCACCAATGTCGCCCCGATTGCGGCGCATGTTGTATTGCACCTTCCATATCATCTCCCATACCCGGTATGCCTGACGGAAAACCTGCAGCTACCAAATGTATCCAACTAACGGATGATTTGCTTTGTAAATTATTTAATCATTTGGATCGTCCCAAAGTCTGCGGAAATTTTAAATTTGATGTAATAATTTGCGGTGAAAACAAAGAAGAAGCAATGAGGATTATGAATGAGCTTGAATAATATTTGATTTCAACCTTTATTGTTCAATGTTCAGCCATCTTTCTATAGTTTCCAATCTAATGTTTTAATTCTTGTTTGGTCTTAAATATTTTTCCGTCTTCTCATAGAATAACCAATAAACAATAACCAATAAACAATAACCAATAACCAATCCACCAATCCACCAATCCACCAATCCACCAATAACCAATCCACCAATCCAAAAGTTGTTAAACATCCATTGTTGATAATTAAATTTTACGTCAAAAATAAATCGGACATAAAAGCGTAATTTTATAACCAATTTCAATTATCACAACCATGCGTAAAATAGTATTATTCATCACTTTTATTGTATTATCCGCTGTATGCCTACATGCACAGAAAACAGCCGTTTACAAGCAACCTGCTGCCAGTTATCGCGATGCCATCGAGCTGTTTGAAAAAGAAAAATTCGGTGCTGCACGTGAAATGTTCAGTCAGGTTATACTGCAAATCAACGATAATAAATCCATCATAACTGCTGATGCAACTTTTTATGCAGCAGTTTGTGCTGCTGAACTGTTCAACAAAGATGCTGAATATGAACTCCGTTCTTTTATTTACAATTATCCTGAAAATTCGAAAATCAACCTGGCCTGGTTTCGCTTAGGGAGTTATCAGTATGCCATTGCAAAATATAAACCGGCAGTTGAATCCTTCGACAAAGTTGATATTTATGATCTTACAACCAATCAATTAACCGCATATTATTTCAAAAAAGGGTATGCTAATTTTGTAAATCAGGATTTTGAAAAGGCAAAAAAAAGTTTTGCAGAATTAAAAGACGGTAAATCACAATATGCTGCTCCTGCAGCTTATTATTACGCCCATATTCTTTACCTAGAAAAAAATTATCAGACTGCACTGTTGCATTTTGAAAAACTCACCAAAGACGAAAACTTTGGAATGGTGGTGCCCTATTACATTACACAAATTTACTATCTTCAAGGGAAATATGATGAATTGCTGAAAGTTGCACCAGAATTACTAAAAACTTCTACACCTAAAAGAGCACCCGAAATCGCCCGATTGATTGGCGAATCCTATTATAAAACCAATCGTTATGCTGAAGCCATTCCCTATTTAAAATTATATCAGGAAAAAGCTACGGTTCGTATCGAGCGTCAGGACAATTACCAGTTAGGCTATGCTTATTATAAAGCTGGAATTTATGATACTGCAATAGTTGAGTTTAAAAAGATGATAACTGAAGAGGATACGCTTACACAAAATGCACAATACCATTTGGCCGACTGCTATGTGAGAACCAATCAAAAGAAGTTTGCACGTACTTCATTTTTAGCTGCCTATAAATTAGGATTTGATAAAACCATAACCGAAGATGCCTTGTTTCAATTCGCAAAATTGAGCAATGAACTTGCTTTAAATCCATTTAACGATGCAATTGAATCATTCAATAAATATATAAAAGATTACCCAAAATCACCCCGTGTAGATGAAGCCAATGCTTATCTTGTTGACATTTATATCTCTACCAAGAATTATAAGGATGCATTGCAATCCATAGAGAATATCCGAAAAAAAGATGCACGTTTGCTGGAAGCTTATCAAAGGATTGCCTACAACCGTGGTGTTGAATTATTCAATGAAGGAAAATTTGAAGAATCACAGCTGTTGTTTAAAAAAGCCATCGAGAATGATTACAATGATCCATTAGTGGCCTTGAGTCATAACTGGATCGGAGAAGCTTATTTTCGAATGAATGAATCTGAAAATGCTTTGAAAGCCTATAAGAAATTTCAGGTTTCAGCCGGTGCATATAGTTTGCCGGAATACAATACTTCCAATTACAACATTGGTTATATTTATTTTCAACAAAAGAATTATACTGAAGCGCTGACTTCCTTTAAAAAATTTAACCTGAATGCCAAAAACGAAAATATAACACTTAAAAATGATGCATTGTTGCGAACAGCTGATTGTTATTTTATCAACAAAGAATTTGCAAATGCCATTGAATATTACGATCAAGCCATTGCCCTAAAACAACCGGACAATGATTATGCCTTGTATCAAAAAGCTCTTTCGCTGGGAGCTCAGGGGAAATTTGAAAGCAAAATAGCCACTTTGACTATATTGGTAAATCAACAAAAAAAATCAACTTATATGGCTGCTGCTATTTATGAGTTGGCTGGCACTTATCTGATTGCTGAAAACAATGAAAAAGCATTACAGTATTTCGAAGAAATTACATACAATTATCCCAACAGTACTTATGCCAAGGATGCCATGCTTAAAATTGGGCTGATCCATTATAATATGCGTCATAACGAAATTGCCATTCAAACCTTGGAAAAAGTGATTAAAAAATATCCGGGTACAACTTCTGCAAAAGAGGCGTTGATTACAATGAAAAACATTTATATTGATATGAATAATGTGGATGAATTTATCGATAAAGTAAAAGCTTATCCTTCTGCAAATATTTCCAATGAAGAACAGGACTCTATCACTTACATAGCTGTCGAAAATCGGTATATGGATGGAGATTGTCTCAAAGCAATTGCAGGTTTTGCAAATTATATCCAGAAATTCCCAACCGGTGTATTCTTAGTTTCAGCCAATTTCTACAAAGCAGAATGTGATTATAAATCCGGCAATATCGCTGATGCATTGACAGGTTATGAATATGTACTGAATACACCAAAAAGTAAATTTTCTGAAAAAGCACTGCTCAATGCAGCAGATATAGCTTACAAACAAAAAAATTACGAAAAAGCACTTTCCTATTATCAAAAATTGGAAACTACAGCAGAGTTCAACAATAACATACTTACTGCCAGAGTTGGAGTTATGCGCAGCAGCTTTCAACTGAAAAAATACGATATTGCTATTGCCTCTTCTACTATTTTAATGAATACGCCTAAGATATCCAATGAATACATGGATGAAGCGCATTATACCATTGCCAAATCAGCATTGGCAACCGACAGTATTTCATTGGCTCAAACAGAATTTGGTATACTGGCCAAATCAAAAAACGGAGAAATAAGTGCCGAAGCCAAGTATTACATTGCATTGATACAATATCAAATGGGTAATTATATCAAAGCAGAAAGTATTATCTACGAATACATTAGTGCAGCTCCTTCCAGTGAATTCTGGCTGGCTAAAATTTTAATCCTTTGGTCGGATATTTATGTACAACAGGGCAACTTACCACAAGCCAAAGCTACTTTGCAAAGTATCATTGATAAGTATGAAGGTGCTGAACTTGTAAAAATTGCCAACGATAAATACAATGCCATTCTTTTATTGGAAAAACAAGCCGAAGATGCCAAAAAGAAAGAACTGGAGGACAAAGAAAAGAATAACGAAATAAAGATCAATTTAGATAAAAATACTGACGATTCCTCTTTGATACCCAACAATCAAAACCTTTAATCATCGGAACAATTGTAAAAATTTTAAAATTATGATAATGTCAAAAAAATATTTCAACACACATATTATTTCTCAAATTGTACTTGTGATTTGTTTTGGTATTTGTAGTACCAATGCTTATTCTCAGATTGACGATAATAAAAATGAAGTTACAATTATTGCACCCTATGAACCTACCATTTCGGATGCAATTAAACTTAATTTTAGTCCGAATATCAAAGATTCAGTTTTTAGTCAACCCAAATTCAGCTATAGCATACAATCATCTAAGATACCTACGAGTTTTCAGATTGAACCCATTAAACCAGCTAAAATTGTGGGTGAACCTATTACCAAACTATATAAAAATCTGATAAAAGCAGGTATAGGCACTTATGCAACTCCCTATTTTGAATTGTTTGCCAACTCAGTCCGGTCGAAAACCTATGCTATTGGCTTACATGCCAAACATCTTTCATCCACCGGGAATATCAAAGATTACGGTAATAGCAATTACTCCAACAATTTAATTGAATTGTATGGAAGAAGCTATTTTAAGAAGGCAACACTGGATGGTGAAGTATTTTTCAACCGTGATGTGGTACATTATTATGGATATAAAACTACCGATTTTCATGATATAAGTAAAGATTCTACCCGTCAGCGTTATACACTGGTGGGTTTCAATACTGCCTATAGCAGTAATTATTTAGATTCCAACAAGGTGAATCATCAACTTTCACTGGGTTATTACAATTTGTCCGATTACTTCAGCAGTCACGAAAACAATATTAAATTTGGATTAAATCTGGATAAAAGTCTAAAATTATTTAATATTACCAATAAGCAAACCATCGGCTTAAAATCGAATCTTGATTATTACAACAACAGTGGTGCTTTATTGCCAACAGCCAACAGCATGATTGTTTCTTTTAAGCCATACATAAGTACGCATTTTAATGAATATATGATCAGTGTTGGAGTGGATGCAAGCGTTGCAACCACTACCGGCGCTGCATCCAAGCTGTATTTGTATCCCAATATTGAAGCAAGTTTAGCTATTATTCCTGAAATTCTAAAAGTTTATGGCGGTTTAACAGGTGGATTAAGCAAAAATAGTTTTAAATCTATTTCCGATGAAAATCCATTTATTATTACTTCGGTTCCATTAAGTTTTGCCAATAAAAAATTTGAAATTTATGGCGGTATCAATACCAGTTTAACTAAATCTATTGATTTTAATGCCAGTATTTCCAATTCCTCAACCGACAATATGCCATTATTTGTCAATGATACCAATGTTGCTATGAATACTCCCATCAATAAATTCACCGTGGTTTACGACAATGTAAACCTGCTTAAAATAAGTGCAAGCTTTTTGTTTAAATACGACGAAAAGATGAACATTGCTCTGGCGGGAAATCTTTATCGTTATTCTACCGATACTGAAGTAGAAGCCTGGCACAAACCTGGTTTTGATGCTTCGCTTACCATTCGCTATAATATAAGCAACAAAATTATTTGTCGTGCCGAAGTGTTTGCCTTTACCAAAATGTATGCAAGGTCTTATGAAAATGGTATTGTGAAAAGTGAAGAAATTAAAGGTATGGCGGATGTTAATTTAGGGGTTGAATACCGTTACTCCAAGATACTTTCCGGCTTTATCAACCTGAACAATCTCACAGGAATGCGTTACTATAACTGGTACAATTACCCCAATCAACGCTTTAGCCTGATGGCGGGGGTAACGTATGCGTTTTAAAGAAGAATATTTTTATAATTAATATTTAGACTATTATAAAAGGTTAAAATAAGAATCAATGTCGCTTAGCTAAGCCTGAAAGGCTTGAATATGAATAACCTCCGATGCAACCGGAGGGCAAATAAGCATAATAACGCGAACCACAATGTGGTTCAATATTTTATTAGAATAATGCTAGGAATATTTTATTTGTCTCAATAATTGAATAATAGGATCAGGTTATTTTGTCAATATTTCGTAAAGCAGTTGTGGAAATCTCTATTTTGTAAGATTTTGCAACTGTTTCTTTTTTTGTTCCCATTTACTTTTTGCTTCAGTTAGACTTATCATAGTATCATTTTCGGTATTATGAATCCATTGCTTAAAATAGAGAAGACTCATTTCATGACCGGGTAAAGCTGCTGAATCCATAACAGCTTCTTTAACAATACTTATCATCTTATTAATTTCGAGGTCGTGTAACAATTTCATAGCATTGTCATTTTTGACTTCAACTTTAATTGTTCTCATTTTTATTAATTTTATAAAACAATTTATACATTTTTATAAGTTATGCCAATCAAGGTTTGAAAACTATCATTTTTTACAATGTTAGATTCCTCACTTCGTTAGGAATGACAATTTTATCTTTAAAAAGTGAGGAAAAATGGACGGCGAAGCCGTCCATTTTTCCTCATTTAAACAACAGTTGGCTGTCATTCCGAATGTAGCGTAGCGGAATGAGGAATCCTTTTATTCTATAGAAGGTCTCATTGTTAATGTGTTTGACAAATTGCATCACTTACTTATTTAATTTTCAACTCTTGATTCGCATAAGTTATCTTTAATTATTTACTATAGCCAAAAACTTTATTTTACGTTGTTTTCCATGCGTGTTCACGTAATTGTTTTGCGTTAACATCTCTGTCTTCCCAAATACCTGCTGATTCAAAAAAATTATAATGATCTGTTTTTCTTTTTTTACTGTTTTTTTGTTGCACTTCTATAAACTTAAACAATTCAAGAAACTCCATCAAAAAAGATAGTTTGCTGTTGTCCTTAACATTAATAATAATTTGTTCCATGGTTATAAAGCTTAAATGGTATAAATTTCGCAAGCTGAATAAACAACATTACATTTGCAAAATTAAACGAAATATATCCTTAGAATGCAAATCAATCATAATTTATAGGAAACAGATTATAAAAAACTTTAATTTTACCCAATCAATACTTGTTACCCATGATTTTATAATAAATTGAATTTTATGCATTCTTCAGTCGAAAATTATTACAGTCAAAATATCGAAAATTTAACTTCATTCTTAAAAAAAATAAGGAAAACAATTGCTTGGCTTTATTTAGCACGTCTACTTACTTTCCTTTTGGTGATTGCTTTTATTGTATTATTTATAAAGTTCAACAACAACTCTATTTACCTGATTTTTTCATTGATAACATTCATTGTTTTCCTTTTATTAGTGAAATTTGATCTGATATTCTCATGGAAAGAAAAATTCAATACCCATAAGATGGTTGTCAATGAGAATGAACTTAAGTTTTTGAACCATCAATACCTGGATAGACCTACAGGTGATGAATACACACATTTAAATCCACATTTGGCTGCCGATTTTGATATTTTCGGCAAAGCATCTCTTTTTCAGTATCTGAACCGTTGCTCAACTGTGGCAGGAAAAACCAGATTAGCTGAAGGTCTCTCTCATTCACACACTGATCCCACTTTAATTTTAAAAAAACAGCAATCTATTAAAGAATTATCAGGAAAACAGAATCTTAGTCAGGATTTTCAGGCTTATGGAATGTTTATTTTCGAAAACGGCAATGAAATCGAGCATTTGCAAGCATGGTTAAATGAAACTGACGAAAAGATCAAGCTTTTAAAAATCCTCAACTTAGTTGTTCCGTTGATGAACCTGATTTGGTATATATTGGTGGCTTTAGGAATCTTTTCAATCAGTTCACTTGGCTTATCCATTTTGTTGAGTTTAGCCATTGTGGGATTCAACAAAAAAAGAATAGGGAAGGCCCATGATCAATTAGGAAAAACTGCTAAAACTTTTGAGAAATATACTGCTTTGATTCGCTTAATTGAAAACGAAAACTTTCATTCGGACTATTTAAGAGAGCTACAGCAAAAATTAACTGTCAACGATTGTAAAGCCAGCGATTCACTAAGTGAGTTGTTCAAATTATTGAATAGTTTTGATATCCGATACAATCTTATTGTCTCCTTTCTTTTAAATGCGATCCTTATTTTTGATATTCAGGTTTTTTGCCGAATGGAAAAATGGAAAACAAAACACAAAAACAGCATCGCTTCCTGGTTTAATACATTGTCGGAAACAGATATGCTGATAAGCTATGCCAGTCATGCTTTTAATAATCAGGCAGAGGTTTCTTATCCGAATATTTCTGAAGCAGAATTTCGTTTTAAGGCTGAAGAAATGGGACATCCATTGTTGCATTCAAATGTCAGAATAAACAATACTGTTGAGTTGAACGGAATGCCGGCAGTTATGATTATTACCGGTGCAAACATGGCAGGGAAAAGTACTTTCTTGCGTACGATGGCCATAAATTTAATCCTTGGTATGAATGGTGCTCCTGTTTGTGCAAAAAGCTTTGTGTTTTCGCCCTGCGACATACTATCCAGCATAAAAATCCAGGATTCACTGGCCAACAACGAATCCTATTTTTATGCCGAATTGCTAAGATTAAAGGAAATTATCGAACATGTAAAATCTCATCCCAAAACATTCGTAATACTTGACGAAATATTGCGTGGCACTAATACAAGAGATAAACAATTGGGCTCATTGGGTTTGCTCGAAAAACTGATCAGTCAACATGCTGTTGTCATTTTGGCAACTCACGATGTAAGCATAGGTGAACTGGAAAAGAAATATCCCGGTATTGTGACCAATCATTGTTTTGAAGTGGAACTTACCAACGATCAGCTGATCTTTGATTACAAACTCAAAAACGGCATCAGTCAGAAATTAAACGCCAGCTTCTTGATGGAGAAGATGGGGATTATGAGTTGAAAAAGGTTGGACGTTGAGCGAAGCGAAATCCCGAAAGCGAAGCGATTCGGGATCGGAAGTCCTGTGTAGTGTTTATGTTTTGTTATCCCGAGTGAGCAAGGGATCTCATTTAAAGGAAAAAGAAATATCTAACTTGTAGGATCTTCTACTATAAGAAAAAACTACAATTTACAAAGTGCAGATCAGAATTTTAATTTCATAGCTTTGAATTATGTATATAAAATAGTTCGGAGAACCTCCCTTCCCATTTTAGGGGAAAGCCTGTCCCGTTTTTTCGGGAGGATGGGGATGGGGTGGCATTATTCGTTGTTCGCAGATCAAAAAATATTTTCGATGAACAATTGCATTAAAATAGCAAAAGTAAAAAGTCATAATACCGATTAAAATCCAAACTCTACAGTGAGTATTCAGAAAAGTGTGTTTAGAAATAGTATTTCAAAAGCGATTATAAAACAAAAAGAGCTTACCACATCCGCAGTAAGCTCTTTTTAATAATATATTTTAAAGACAGATTAAGCACCCAATGTAGCAACCATTGCTGCTTTAATCGTGTGTAAGCGGTTTTCTGCTTCGTCGAATACAATTAGATAAAGTAATAGGATTTGTCTTTTTTACACTTATACTAATTGAAATTTATTTGCTGTTATTGTTTTAAAACTCTTACCTTTGTATTAATAAATAACAGAAATATATGCAAATAGATTATAGATTTCTTTCTGATTTTGAGCCAACTGATGAACAATTGCATTTGTTGATGAAGGAAGTAGCCATTGATGTTAAAAAGAAAGCATTGGCATCGAATAAACTTTTTGTAGAATTACTCCAACAAATGGTTAATTCAGCTAAGGAAAATCAATTAATTATAAAATCAAAAAAAATATGATTTTTGAGAGACCTAAGTTGGTAATTATTGCGTGTCCTAATGGAAGCGGAAAAACATCTGTTACTGGCAAAATATTGGAACATCAATGGATTGAAGGATGTACATATATAAATCCAGATAACATAGCTCGTGATGATTTTGGAGATTGGAATTCTCCAGATGCAATAATTAAAGCTGCAAATAAAGCTTCATTTTTAAGAGAGGAATGTTTGAAAAAAGGTGAAGGAATTTTGTTTGAAACTGTATTATCAGCATCAGATAAGATTGATTATATAATAAGAGCAAAAGAAAAAGGCTATTTTATCAGATTATTTTTTGTTGGAACCGACCATCCTTCAATTAATGCTTCAAGGATTGCTTTACGAGTGATGGAAGGTGGGCATGATGTTCCAATTAGCAAAATTATAAGTCGTTTTTCAAAATCAATTACTAATTGTTGCATTGTATCACCAATAATTGACAGATTATATGTTTATGATAATTCTGTAGATTATGCTGAGCCAAGATTACTTTTCAGAGCATCAGACGGAATTCTTGAAAAACAATATTCTGATGTAAATTTTTGGGCCCAAAATATATTAAACATTGTACAGAATAGTCAATAAGTAATAAAAAACAATAAATAATTTTCATTAATTTATTTTAAAGCACCTTAAACAAAAAGAGCTTACCACATCCGCAGTAAGCTCTTTTTAATAATATATGTTAAAGACAGACTAAGCACCCAAAGTGGCAACCATTACTGCTTTAATCGTGTGTAAGCGGTTTTCTGCTTCGTCGAATACAATGGAGTTGGCAGACTCAAAAACGTCTTCAGTTACTTCCATTCCGTTTAAACCGTATTTCTGGAAAATATCTTCTCCCATGGTGGTTTCACGGTTGTGGAATGCTGGTAAGCAATGTAAGAATTTTACATTCGCATTTCCGGTCATTTTTACAACGTCCATATTGATCTGGTATGGTCTCAGAAGTTGGATGCGTTCTTTCCATACTTCTGCCGGTTCGCCCATAGAAACCCAAACATCTGTATATAAGAAATCTACACCTTTTACGCCTTCAGCAACGTCTTCGGTTAATGTGATTTTGGCTCCGGTTTCTTTTGCAATTTCGCGACATGTAGCCACTAATTCATCGGTTGGCCAACATGCTTTAGGAGCAGCTGCACGAAAGTCCATTCCCATTTTTGCAGCACCTACCATCAATGAGTTGCCCATGTTGTTTTTGGCATCTCCCAAATAACAGAAACTTACCTTATTCAATGGTTTGTCAATATGTTCCTGCATGGTTAAAAAGTCAGCCAGTATCTGTGTTGGGTGAAATTCGGTGGTTAAACCATTCCATACCGGTACACCTGCATATTTACCTAAATCTTCAACAATACTTTGTCCGTAACCACGGTATTCGATACCATCATACATTCTACCCAATACACGGGCTGTATCTTTCATTGATTCTTTTTTACCGATTTGTGAACCGGAAGGTCCCAGATAAGTAACATGCGCACCCTGGTCCAGAGCAGCAACTTCAAAAGCACAACGTGTACGTGTAGAATCTTTTTCAAAAATCAACGCAA
Source organism: Bacteroidales bacterium (assembly GCA_038204725.1). Classification (GTDB taxonomy): domain Bacteria; phylum Bacteroidota; class Bacteroidia; order Bacteroidales; family JACABE01; genus JACABE01. The sequence goes on from JBBRCQ010000019.1 coordinate 13,793, forward strand.
TGTTTTTGCCTTTTAGTTTTTGTTGTTCATTTCCTGTATATTTTGCTGTTTTAAGATTAGCAGCCAATTCTAATAAGAATTTTATTTCCTGTGGAGTAAAATCCAATAATTTTAGAAAATTTCTGTTTTTTAAATTAAAAGCCATTTTTATAATTGTTAATTGTTAATTGTTGTTGGTTATTTATTGAGACGGAAGTCGGAAGTCAGAAGTTGGAAGATAAAAACACCGGATAATCCAATTCCCGTTCACTATTCATTGTTCACTCTTCACTCTTCACTCTTCACTCTTCACTCTTCATTGTTCACTGATCACTGATCACTGATCACTGTTCACTGATCACTGTTCCGCTATTTTCTTTTCCCAATTCGCTGGCAGTGGTTATGATGCATTCTTTACCTCCGTTTTCAACGAAGTACAATGCAGCTCTTACTTTAGGAGCCATGCTTCCTTCGGCAAAATGACCCTCTGCCAGGTATTGTTTTGCTTCAGCAATGGTGATTCTGTCTAATTTTTTTTCATCCGGTGTATTGTAACGGATACAAACTTTAGGCACATCTGTCAGAATGTAAAATTCATCGGCACCAATCTGTGTTGCCAATAAAGAAGAAGCTAAATCTTTATCGATAACCGCATCAATACCCTGTAATTTGTTTGGCTCAACATGGAAAACGGGGATACCACCGCCACCGACTGTTATTACAATTTGACCGTCTCTTGCCAGTTGTTTGATTGAATGAATATTATTGATCTTCATTGGTTTAGGCGATGCTACTACTTTACGGAAACCTCTTCCTCTGGGATCCACGGCAAATTTAGCGCCGGTTTCAGTAGCGTATTTATCTGCTTCTTCCTGTGTGTAATAAGGTCCAACCGGTTTGGTAGGATTCTGGAATGCAGGATCGTTTTTATCTACTTCCACTTGTGTGATAATAGTAATAATATCGCGTTCCATTTTTTCTTTTTCAAGCACATTGCGCATTTGTTGTTCTATCATATATCCAATAGAACCCTGAGTTTCGGCAACGCAAAAATCGATAGGCATTGCAGGAATTCCAAAAAGTTTATGTCCTCCTTCGTGTTGTAACAATACATTTCCTACCTGAGGTCCATTTCCATGACCAATTACAATATCGTAATCTTTTTTTAATAATTCCAATAACTGAGTACAGGTATTGAAAACATTGGCTTCCTGTTCGTCAATGGTTCCTGTTTGATCACCTCTTAAAAGCGCATTTCCTCCGAATGCTATCACTGCTAATTTCTTCATCGTTTAATAAGTCTTTTTTATATTTTATTATAATAGTATTCTGAAAAAAAACAACAGACTTTCTTAGCCTTATTGTTCTGTATGAACGCTTAGTATAAGCAAGTCTGAAATTGTATATTGAAAATCTTATCACTTTGAATAACAAAGTTGGATAGATTTTCTAATACTGAATGAATGAACTAAAAAAATGCTGTACAAAGTCAAAATGTTTGTAAAGGTTAAGTTCATTCAGTAAGAATTATAAATAACTCTTTAATAAAGTGTAATCTTATTTTTTTGGCAAATTTACATTTTTTTTTAGAAAAATAGAAAATTTTCTAACTGTAAATTTAATAAGATGTTGAGTTATAAACCTACTTTTCCTGCCCGGTAGTAACTTTTCCGGAAGTAGTATCTAATTCAGAGCCAAACATGCTATGAGGAATCAAGAATACCGCCAGTAAAATGACCATTGCTGCAATTGCAAAGCCTGTTTTTTCGCGGTTTCTATACAATCTAAACGCAGCAATTACCCAAAACAAAAAGGCGACAGCTGTTTTATCGTCTGTAAGATCTTTGCCAAGCGGCCAACCTGTCCAATACGCTCCAAAAGCATATTTTTGTACGATCGGTCCTAAAATGATGCCTCCTAAAAATAAGGTAATCACTGTAACCATTGCATATTTAAAAGTATGTTTCCCTTTAATAAATGCTTCTATCCCGGTACGTGTCGAAAACAGCATCGCTAAAAACATAAATAATATATGAGGCAGCAATATAAATTTGGGAACTTCCCCTGTAAATCGAATAACAACTGGTTCAACATTCAATGCATAATTTTGATTTTCGTATTTCAGAAAAACCCTGTATTCCAGTTTCCCGGCATTAGGTTGAGAAGGAAGGCTGCCTTCAATATAATCACCATTTTGAAGCATTTTAATTTCTGTCCAGTCTTCTAAAGTCTTATATCTTTTATAAACGATGGATCCTTCGAGTATTTTAGATTTGTTTTCAATTTTAATGATTGCATTGCTGATCACACCATTTTTTGTGTTTTCCTGTGAACGCAACAATTTATAATTAACTACCATATTGTCAATCGTAACACTCCCTTTTTTTGGATAGGTAGGACCCGTCATTCTTTGATAAACAGCAATAGAAATGGTGAAAATGACAGCAAATATCCAAAACAGTATTGATTTCATTTTATAACTCATAATTTTCGTTTTTTATTGATGATTGAATTGTATATTCTTAACTTGTAAGGTATTATAAATAACCTGATGTATATTCGTCCGAATATTCAGCTTGCTTAATTTTCCATTATCGGCATCAGGATTTACTCTGTTGGAAAGGAAAATATATAATAAATTATTTTCAGGATCAGCCCAAACATAAGTACCTGTGAAACCTGAGTGTCCGTAACTCTTTTGAGAAGCACTTATGCATACAGGTCCATTTTCTGAAGGTTGCAACAACTGACGGTCAAATCCCAACGCTCTTCTATTCTTGCTTTCTGGATATTGTTGACGTGTAAATTCTTTTATAGTTGTGTCTTTCAATAATCTTATCCCACCATATTCTCCGTTTTGCAATAATAACTGAAAAATAACAGCCAGATCGCCAGCATTGGAAAACAAACCTGCATGACCCGAAATGCCTCCCAGCATTGCTGCACCCTGATCATGTACGTTGCCTTTTAGCAACTGTTTGCGAAAGACAGTGTCATTTTCTGTTGGGACAATGTTTTCCGGTTGAAACCTGTTTAATGGATTAAAACAGGTGTATCTTAATCCAAGTTTGTTATAAAAATGCTCATTCAGATAGTTCTCAAATGGTTTTTTTGAGATTTTTTCAACCAGTTCTTTGAGCAGATAAAAACCTAAATCGCTGTATTCATATTCATTTTTATCATTCAAGTCGGAATCGATGATGGATTTAATTATTTTTTCTTTGTAAGTATTCAAAATGTATAAACTATCGGCAACTTTTACATTGTGTTTACGGTCGGACGTTTTACTGTAAATGGCACTATCGGGGATTCCATTTATCAAAGTTTCTTTGTAAAATGGAATCCATGATTTTAGCCTGGCCTGATGCGTCATAATCTGACGGATCGTAATATTTTTTTTATTGGAATGCCTTAAATACTTTAAATAGGAAGATAGTTTTTTGTCTAAATTTATTTTTCCATCTTCGTATAGTTTCATGATGGCTAGGGTGGTGGCTGCTACTTTGGTAATTGAAGCAATATCATATACATCTGAGTTTTTTACCGGAATATAACTATCGTAAGTTTTGGTGCCAAAGGATTTTTGATAAAAAATCATTCCATCTTTAGCAATCAGTATCTGACATCCGGGATAAGCTTTTTCTCTGATTCCTTTAATAGCAATTGAATCGATAGCCTTAAGTTTTTCAGTATCTATATTTAACTCCTCGGGTAAACAGCTACCCAGCCTTATTTTTGGTGTGACAATACTCGTATTCAATGGATATTTATGCGTGATTGAAACCGGTAAAATGCCGGATGATTGAAACCCACCAAAAAGTAATTCTGCTGATAATACCTGAGCTTCAGGTTTGTCCTGATTAGAAACGATAATTGCAGCTGCTTTCAGATTTCCGTTAAAAATGCTTAATGCATAAGGATAGGCAAAGAAATCAATGATGAGAGGACTTGTTTTGGAAAGTGTGTCAATTAATGCAATGGTTTGTTTGGAAAATCCAAAGTTTTTAGATGCTAAACTGCTTGTATTGTGAATAGAAACAATCAATAAATTGTGATTTGGAAATAATTTTAATAGACTGTCTCTTTCTGTTTCTGTAAAATCTTTCGAAAGATTATAGTTCGTAGTGAAAGTATAGTTTTCTATTGATTTTTGAAATGCAGTTTTCATCGTATCACCAATAGATAGTACGCCAATGTTATAGTTTTTTAAATCTTTCAAAGGAAGAATATTTTCTTCATTGTAAATAACAGTTATTGCCTTGCGAAATATTTCGAAATTAAGTATATCCGTTTTTTTTGTGTTAATCTTTTGAGAAAGGTTTTCAATATTAATGGGTTGATAATTGTTTAAACCTGCTAAATATTTATACCTCAATACTTTTTTGCACTTTTCATCCATCTCAGTCTGACTTAATAAATTACTGTCGATAGCTGTTTGAATACTTTTAAGGGCAATTGGAACGTTTTCGGGTAAAAGTAAGATGTCATTTCCAGCCTGTAAGGCTTTTACTTCAATTTCACCTGATTTAAAATAATTGGTAACGCCTTTCATTTCCAATCCATCTGTAAAAATCAAACCTTTGAAACCCAACTCTATTTTTAATAGATTTGTTATAATGTTTTTTGACAGGGAAGAGGGTGTGTTTTTTGTAGTATCATAGGAAGGGATAAATAAATGTGCTGCCATAATTCCCGTAACCCCATTGTTAATAAGTTCTTTAAATGGATAAAGATCTAATGTATCAATGGTTTCTTTTGAGTGATAAATGACAGGTAATGTTAAATGTGAATCAGAATCAGTATCTCCATGTCCTGGAAAATGCTTTGCTGAAGTAATAATACCATTATCCTGCATCCCTTTCATATACATAATTCCTTTTTGAGCAACTTTCCATTTGTTTTCACCAAACGAACGGCTGTTTATTACCGGATTATTAGGGTTAGAATTGATATCAACTACAGGTGCAAAATTGATATGTATTCCCATTGTTTTAAACTGTTTAGCAACTTCAACACCCATGCTGTATATCAAGCTATCATTGTCCAAAGCACCAAGTGTCATCTGTCTTGGAAATGCTGAAGCACTGTCCAAGCGCATGTTTAATCCCCATTCGCCATCAATAGAAATGAAAAGCGGTGTTTTCGCTTTCTTTTGATAATAATTGGTTGCATTGGCCTGTCCAATGGGGCCGCCTTTGAAAAAACAGATACCTCCTACATTATATCTTTCAATAAATTTTGCGATGGTATCATAATAAGCTTGATTTTGATCCGAATTAGATCTGATGATAATTAACTGGGCAATTCGTTCTGCAGGTGTAAGTGTGGTAAATATTGAATCAACCCATTTCTCTCTGATAGTATCAGTTTGTAATGGTAAAGTAATATTTTGAGCAAAACTATTTCCGGTTATTAGAAGTATTAAAAGGAAGTATAATAATTTTATATTGTTCATTTTTATATATATAAGACTCAATAAGCAAGATTTAGTTAAAAGCTACAAAGGTAGGTTTTCTCATTTTAAATTACAAACTGAAAAAACGGTACAAAATGACAAAAAAAAAGTCCCGGAATTTCCGGGACTTTTTTTGATAAAGAAAAAATTATTTTACTTTTGTAGCTAAGTCGTTACCAGCTTTAAATTTTACTACTTTTTTAGCAGCAATTTTGATTTCTTTACCGGTTTGTGGGTTGCGGCCTTTTCTTGCGGCTCTTTTAGCTATTGAGAAGGATCCAAAACCTACTAATGCTACTCTATCACCTTTTTTCAATGATTTAGTTGTTGCACTAATAAAAGCGTCTAATGCTTTTTTGATGTCAACTTTGGTCAATTTTGCCTCAGCTGCCATTGCGTCAATTAATTCTGCTTTGTTCATTTCTAAATGATTTAATGATTAATAAATGTATTAACAGTACAAATATAGGCATAATATTACTAAAGTCAAGCATTTTAGTAAAAAAAATACCAAAATGTTAATAAAATGGGCGTTTTGTTAATAACTTTCGCAAATTACACCTAAAAACAAACAGTTTTAGACTTTTTTTTTAATAAAACACCCGATCATAAGGCTTTCCAATTGCTATTAATTGAGTATCCTCTTAATAATTCTGCAATAGACATTTTGTTTTTTCCTGAAATCTGAATTTCTGTTAAAAATACGTATCCATCAATTGTTGAAATTTTAAGAAAAGTTTTATGATCTGTAATTATTTTACCCGGAATAAGATCATGACTGGATATTTCTGCTTTTGCTTTATAAATCTTAAGATAATATTCCGTATTATTTTCTGCAATAAGTGTTGTATTTGCAGCAGGAGTGGGGCTGAGTCCTCTGGTTTTGTTAACGATATCAATGCTGTTACTTTCCCAGTTGATTTTGCATTCGGGTTTAAATATTTTAGGTGCTTTATTTAAAGGGGTAGGATTGTTTATTAATTGCTTTTGATCGATTGGGTTAACTTTATTCAAAAAGATAGTTTCTGTTGTTTTTAAGAGCAATTGAGAACCAATTATCTTTAATCTCTCATACAATTCGCCAAAAGATTCCTCATCACCAATTAAAGTTTTTTCGAAGAAAATTATCTTTCCTTCATCTATATTTTCATTTAAAAAGAAAGTAGTGACACCGGTTTCTTTTTCTCCGTTCATAATGGCTCGGTTGATAGGTGCTGCACCCCGGTAATCGGGTAATAATGAAGCATGCAGATTAAATGTTCCTAAGGGTGGCATCTTCCATACCTCTGTTGGAAGCTTTCTGAAAGCTACTACTATAAATAAATCAGCAGCCAGCGTTTGCAGATGATCCAGAAATTCAACATCCGAAAGGTTTTCGGGTTGAAGGATTTTTAAATGATGCGTTAAAGCATAATTTTTTATAGGTGAAGCAGTTATTTTTTTCCCTCTTCCCGTTGGCTTATCCGGTGTGGTTACAACAGCTTTGATAATATATTTATTTTTAATCAAAGCATCTAATGAAGCTACTGCAAATTCAGGTGTACCGAAAAAAATGATGGATTGTTGGAATTTCATAAACGAAAGGTGGATTAATAATTGTTTTCCATATCTTGTTGCAATGCCGTCATTTTAATGGCTGTAATGGCTGCTTCGGTGCCTTTATTGCCATGTTTTCCTCCTGAGCGGTCTTGGGCTTGTTCAATGGTATTTGTGGTTAATACACCAAAAATTACAGGTGTATTATAATCCGTATTCAGTTTCATAATTCCTTCGGCTACTGCATTGCAAATAAATTCAAAATGGCGGGTTTCGCCTTGAATAACACAGCCTAAACACAAAACCGCATCAACATCAGTGTTTTCCAATAGCAATTGTGCTCCAAAAGTGAGCTCAAAACTACCGGGTACATGTTTAATGATAATATTTTCAGATTTTGCTCCATTTTCGATAAGCGTATCAATAGCTCCTTTGCAAAGAGATTCAGTGATTTGTTCGTTCCATTCCGAAACTACAATGCCAAATAGCATATCTTTTGCATTGGGTATTTTTTTTGTTTCGTAAGATGATAAATTTTTAAGATTTGTTGCCATATTTTTTGTTGTTAAAAACAATGGGCAATTTGCTTATTATTTGCAAATTGCCCATCGGTTTGATTGATAGTAAATATTATTGATTCAACATTCCTTTTGCTTTTGCAATGTATTTGTCAATTTCTCTGCTTTCCTGAGATTTAAAAAAATCTTTTTTAATTCTTTCATACATTTTTAATGCATTGCCCCAATCTCCTTTTTCTTCATATACAAATCCGGCTTTCATCAGATTTTGAGGAGAAGTAAAATTATTTGTATTTTGATCAGCTGCTTTTAAATAAAATTCCAGTGCTTTATCTGTATTGTTCAATTCAATATAGGCATCACCAATAGCGGATGTAGCAATGGATCCTACAATTTGATCGTCACCATCAAAATCTTTTAAATAAGTGATAGCTTCATCAAATTTGCCTTTTTTAAGGTAAATAATACCGGTGTAATATTTAGAAAGGTTGGATGCTTTGGTAAATCCATAATTATCGATAACATCTAGAAATCCAATGTGTTCACCATCTCCGTTTAAAGCCAGATCGAGTGAGTCAAGTTCAAAATATTTTTCCGCATAAAACATTTCCGCATGTGCTTTGGTCTCTTGTGGTTTGAGGTAAAATTGTTTGATCCCGAAATATCCTAAAACCAATGCCATCAATACTACAAATACAATGATGATTATTTTTTGATTCTTTTCAATAAATTGTTCGGTTCTACCTAAAGCTTCTTCTACTGCAATGATTTTTCCTTCAGTACTGTCTTGTTGTTTTGCCATTTTTTTTAATATTTAGAATGCAAAATTAAAAAAATAATTAGAATACTTGTAAAATTTTTTATTTAATGACTTTTTATATTCATAAAACATGGATATTACACTGTAAATAAATGAATAATCATTTTTTTTATCAAATGCTATATCGCTGGTTTTAACAAAAAAAAAGAATAATCTTGCTGAAATCAGTTTTTTATTTAATTTTTTTTCATAATTTTGCACTCCAATTTTTGATTTCTGTATATATGTTATTAAAGTATTCAGAATCTTTAAATTGAACATAATTAACTTTATTTATTAACCAGGTAGTTATTACTACCATAAAAAAAATGAAATGACAGACGAATTAATTGTCGATCCTCAAGCTGAAAACAGCGAAGAAATCACACCACAAACAGAAGAACAAATGACTGATGCAGCAAAAGAAGAAGAAGTTGTTGCAGCAGAAAATGCAGCAACAGCAATTAATGAAGAAATTGCTGAAGTAAAAGAAGTTGTTGCAGTTGCCGTTGCAGAAGAACCTATTGCTCAAATTCCAACAAAACCACGTTACGTTAAAGAGGTAATTTCTCTTGAAAATTTCGACTGGGATGCACTTGGAAAAAAACAATTAAATTATTCTACTGACGAAAGAAAAGAATTAGAAGACCTATACGACAAAACATTTAGCCAGATTGTTGAACAGGAAGTTGTTGAAGGTATTGTTGTTGCTAAAAATAATCGCGAAGTTGTTGTTAACATTGGTTTTAAATCAGATGGTGTTATTCCTGTTTCTGAAGTTAGATACAATACTGACTTAAAAGTTGGCGATACCATTGAAGTATATGTCGAAAGTCAGGAAGATGTGAATGGTCAATTGATACTTTCTCATAAAAAAGCAAGATTACTAAAATCATGGGATAGAGTTAATAAAGCTTTCGAAACTCAGGAAATTATTACAGGATATGTTAAATGCAGAACCAAAGGTGGTTTAATTGTTGACGTATTCGGTATCGAAGCTTTCTTGCCTGGTTCACAAATTGACGTGAAACCAATTAGAGATTATGATATTTTTGTTGATAAAAATATGGAATTCAAGGTTGTTAAAATCAATCATGAATACAAAAATGTAGTTGTTTCTCATAAAGCGTTGATCGAAGACGAAATTGAACAACAAAAAGCTGAAATCATTGCTAAACTCGAAAAAGGACAGGTACTTGAAGGAACTGTAAAAAATATTACCTCTTATGGTGTATTTATCGATTTAGGTGGTGTTGATGGTTTAGTTCATATTACCGACTTATCATGGGGTAGAATCAATCATCCTGAAGAAATTGTTACTTTGGATGAAAAAATCAATGTTGTTATTCTTGATTTTGATGAAAACAAAAAACGTATCGCTTTAGGTTTAAAACAATTAACTCCTCATCCATGGGATGCTTTAGATACTAACTTAGCTGTTGGTGATAAAATTAAAGGAAAAGTTGTTGTTATAGCAGATTACGGTGCATTTATGGAAATAGTTCCTGGTGTTGAAGGTTTAATCCATGTTTCAGAAATGTCATGGTCGCAACACTTAAGAACTGCACACGATTTCCTTAAAATAGGCAATGAAGTAGAAGCTGTTATATTAACATTGGATCGCGAAGAAAGAAAAATGTCTTTGGGTATCAAACAATTAATTCCAGATCCATGGACCAATATTGCAGATAAATATCCTTTAAAATCTAAACACACTGCTATTGTTCGCAACTTTACCAATTTTGGTATTTTTGTTGAACTCGAAGAAGGTGTAGACGGTTTAATTCATATTTCTGATCTTTCATGGTCTAAAAAAATCAAACATCCAGCAGAATTTACCAAAATCGGAGATTCAATTGATGTAATTGTATTAGAAGTGGACAGCGAAAACAGACGTTTAAGTTTAGGCCACAAACAATTGGAAGAAAACCCATGGGAAATTTTCGAAACTGTTTTTACCGTTGATTCAATTCACAAAGGAACCATTGTTAGTTCTTCCGATAAAGGTGCTATCATAGCTTTACCTTACGGTGTTGAAGGTTTTGCACCACTTCGTCATTTACTCAAAGAAGACGGAAGCAATGCAAAAACTGATGAAACTATCGATTTCAAAGTGCTTGAATTTTCAAAAGACAGCAAAAAAATTATCGTTTCTCATACCAAAATTTTCCAGGATGCTTCAAACGATGAAAAATCAAAAGCAGACACAGATATCAAACGTAAAGAAAGAGATCAGAAAAAAAGCGTTAAACAAAATAACGACAATATAGAAAGATCTACTTTGGGTGATATCGAAGCTTTATCAAACCTTAAATCTGAAATGCAAAAATCTGAAATGAAAAAATTAGATGCAATGACAAAAAGAGAAGAGGATAAAAAAGCCAAGAAAACAACTGACGTTGAATCTGAAACAGAAAATGTGGATGAAACAGAAACAGTTCCTGAAATAGAAGCTACTGTTACTCCTGAAACTGAAACAACCACTGAAACAGAAACTACTCCTGAAGAAGATGTTACTGATGAAACAGAAGAAAAAATCTAATTAGATTCTGTTTATATATTTAAAAAAATCCCGGTTTCCCGGGATTTTTTTTTGCTTATTTTTTTTTATTTTCAAAAAAAACATGTAGGTTTGTAAACTTAAACGAAAAAGTATGAAACCATTTTCTGTTACAATACTCGGATGTGGATCTGCAACACCTTCAAAATTGAGACATCCAAGTTCTCAGGTTGTTAATGTTCACGAACAACTGTTGATGCTTGACTGTGGCGAAGGTACGCAAATGCAGATGCGCAGGTTTTATATCAAAAACATGCGGATTCACCATATTTTTATAAGTCACTTACATGGGGATCATTATCTGGGTTTGATGGGCTTATTATTTACGTATCATTTGTTTGGCCGTAAAGAAGAAATGCATTTGTATGCACCTGAAGAACTGAAAGATGTAATAGATTTACAATTAAAAGTATCGAATTCGCAATTGCAATATCCATTGATTTTTCATGCAATTACTTCTGAAACTAAAGCATTATTGCTGGAAACCAATACTTTTAAAGTGTTTTCATTTCCTTTGCAACATAGCGTCCCTTGTTGGGGTTTTGTAATTGAAGAAAAAGGAACCGGTAGAAAAATTAATAAAAATTTTATTGAACTTGAAAATCCCGGCATTGAGGATATCCGTACAATCAAACAGGGTGATGATTACATCAATTCAAATGGGTTCGTTTTCGAAAACCAAGACATAACATTACCGGGTGATGCTTTGCGCAGCTATGCCTATTGTTCCGATACAGCTTATAATGAAAATGTGATACCATTTATCGAAAATGTTACTTTACTATATCATGAAGCAACATTTATGCATGATAAAGTAGAAATTGCCCGGCAAAAGTTTCATGCTACCGCCAAAGAAGCAGCCATAATTGCAAGTAAGTCCAATGCCAAAAAGCTAATTATCGGCCATTTTTCAGCTCGTTACGATGACAATTTACCATTGTTAAACGAAGCAAAAGAGAATTTTCCAAATACAATTGCTGCTGAAGATGGATTGCAGGTAGAGGTGAGTTTTGAATAAAAAAATACAATTTGAATGGAAGTCCGGATACATCGATTTCAAATTTATTTTTTAAGATAACAAAAAATGAATTAATTCGTTAAATCATCAAACACTGTTTAATATCACCAAATCCAATGCAAATACTCAAAGGAAACAACATACTACTCCGGGCGATGGAACCCGAAGATATTGATGTGCTCTACAACTGGGAAAACGACACCAGTGTATGGCATATTTCAAACACCACTGCGCCTTTTTCGAGATACATTATAGAACAATATGTATTTAGTGTTCAGGATATATATGCAAACAAGCAACTACGGTTAATGATTGAATCCGATAAGCAACCTATTGGTTGTATCGATATTTTTGATTTTGACCCCAATAATAAAAAAGCCGGCATTGGAATATTAATAACCCATGAAATGCGAAACAAAGGCTATGCCTCCGATGCATTGGAAACATTGATGTATTATTGTTTCAACACCTTGCAATTGCATCAGTTGTATTGTAGCATACTTGCCGATAATGATGCCAGTTTGAAATTATTTAAAAAATACGGATTTTCTGTTTGTGGTATCCGTAAAGACTGGGTGATGGTGAACCATGAATGGAAGGATGAATGCTTTTTGCAATTAATTAAGCATTAGACAAATCCAAATAGCCATAATTTTTTTAACTTTGCTGCTTGAAAATACAAAGTTATAAAATGAGGAAATACAAAAGATATATAGTAGGAAGTTTAGTTTTTGCATTGTTGATTGTTTGTGTAATAGGATGTGTTTTTTATTTGAGAGTGTTGGCTCCTAATGTTACCAAAGAAAAAGCATATTTATACATCCATTCTCACGATGATTTTAGTGATGTCTTACATTCGTTAGAACAGAATAATCTATTAAAAAATACAACTTCTTTTGAATGGCTTGCGAGAAAGAAAGGGTATCCACAGTTTGTGAAATCTGGTAAATACTTATTAAAAGCGGGAATGAGTAACAACCAGATTGTTAATATGCTTCGTTCGGGCAGACAGGAAGCTGTTAATCTGGTTTTTAACAATATCCGCACCAACGAGCAATTAGCTGGGAAATTGGCAAAGCAAATTGAAACAGATAGTGCAACTTTAAGTCATGCATTTAACAATCCTGATTTTCTTTCCACTTATAAAACAACACCTGAAGAAGTTCGATTGCTATTTATTCCCAATACTTATAAAATATGGTGGAACATATCCACTGAACAATTAATGAAACGAATTCAAAAGGAATATGAGATATTCTGGAATGATGATCGGGATGCAAAGGCTTCTGCTGCCGGACTCAATCGTAAAGAAGTGTCAATTATTGCTTCTATTGTTGAAGAAGAAACCAATCAAAAAGCTGAAAAAGCAACAGTTGCTAGTGTATATGTAAACCGTGTCAAAAAAGGGATGTTGTTACAGGCAGACCCTACTGTTAAATATGCAGTTGGTGATTTTACAATAAAACGAATTCTGAATAAACATTTAACCGTCGATTCGCCTTATAATACCTATAGATATGCAGGTATTCCTCCGGGACCTATTTGTATACCTTCTATATCATCTATTGATGCTGTGTTGGAAAACAAAAAAACGGATTATTTGTATTTTTGTGCAAAAGAAGATTTTTCGGGCTATCATAACTTTGCCCAAAATATTGAAGGACATTTAATTAATGCCCGTAAATATCAAAAAGCATTGAATCAACGAAAAATTTATTAATAGATTAAAAAAACACATGCTAATATCAATTAAAACTCATACTTCGACAAAGCTCAGTAACTCAATTTTATGTCTTCGGTCTTCGGACTTCGGAATTCCATCTTAATAATTAACAATATAATCCCGAATAACAATTTCTAACTCATACTTCGTAAGAAATTGTAGCTCGGGACTGAGCAAAAAGCTCAGTAGTCTAATAATCTAATAATTAACAATATAAAAACCACAAAAATGAAAATCCTAACTACTTTAATAGCTGTTTTACTGTTTACAAGCAGTACATTGTTTGCTTTAAAACCAGAAAAAGAATATAAAATCTTACCGGATGAATTTGGGCTGGTGTATGAAAAACTAACCATTCCTACCAAAGACAATATGCAATTGGCAGCATGGTTGTTTAAAGCACCTTCAGAATCAAAGAAAGTTATTATAATAAGTTATGATGGTGATGGCAATATGTCGAAAATGATTGAAATGGCCAGTCAATTTCTAACCCTGGGTTACAATGTAATAACCTATGATTACAGAGGATATGGAGGAAGCAGTGAGTTTAAAATCAACAATAATTTCTATATGTATGCTCAGTTCGAAAAGGATTTGAATGCTGTGATAGATTATACCCGAAAATATTATTCAAAATTCCGTCAGGTCGATTTATACGGTCAGGGAATGGGTGCAGGTTTGTCAATTGGTGTTGGATGCAATCGTTCAGAAGTGAATAAAATAATTGCCGATTCACCATATAATACTTTAGAAAGTGTCAAAAATCGATTAAAAGAATTTAAAAATCAAGATGTTATTATTCCTTTGGCTTTTGATAAATACCTCCTGGAACCGGAATATGCTGTAGCTGAAAGAGGGAAGGGTATAGCCGGAATTTTAATTATTTGGGGTGAAAAAGATGAAGTGTTTTCTCAGAAAGATGTGCGTGTTTTACGCAAACTGGCTAAGTGTCCTACTGCAGATTATAAAGTAATAGGTGCAACTGCTGAAAATACATTTACAATCAACAAAGGACAATACCTGGAAGAGCTCAAAAACTTCACTAAATAAATAATATTCTATAAAAATCGATCATTAGAATACTTCTGTTTATAAGGTAAGTGATACGTTTTTTTTCTTTATAAACTTTACGAATTCCGAATCTTTCTTCTAGAAACTAAGCAAAAAACTTAGTTTTTATAAACTTTACAAACTAAACTAACTGAAATGAATGCATTTAAAGCTTATGATATAAGAGGAGTTTACAATAAAGACTTCAATAAAAGTGATGTATATCGCATTGGTTATTTTTTGCCAAATTTACTAAAAACCAATAAAGTATTGGTTGGAAGAGATGTCAGAGAATCCTCTCCCGAGATTTTCGAATACTTGTGCAAAGGAATCACAGATAGTGGTGCTGATGTGTATACTGTGGGCTTATCTACCACTCCTATGATTTATTGGGCTACTGCCAGATTCGGTTTTGATGCTTCTGTAATGATTACTGCATCTCACAATCCGAGAGCTTACAATGGTTTGAAAGTTTCGCGAACCAATGCTTTACCAGTTGGTTTTGATTCCGGTTTAGGGGATTTAAAAAAACTTATAGAAACTGCAGATATCAGCATTGCTGTAGAAAAAGGGAAAGTTATTGAATATGATATTAAGGATAAATATCTTGATTTTCAGCGCCAATATTTAGCGGATCTCAGCAACTTGAAGATAGGCATAGATTGTTCAAATGGAATGGCTGCATTGTTAATAAAAGATATATTGGGTGATCAGCCGGTTTATATTTTTAATGAATTGGACGGAACATTCCCCAATCATGAAGCCAATCCACTGGAACCAGAAAACATTGTGGATTTACAAAAATTAGTTGCAGATAATAATAGTGATATCGGTGTAATCTTTGATGGAGATGCCGATCGTGTGATGTTTGTGGACGAAGAAAGCAAATTTATATCACCAGATTTGATTATAGGCTTATTGGCACATTATTTCCTTGAAGAAAAAGGCTTGAAAGGAAATGTTTTGCAGGATATCCGCACCTCAAAAGCTGTGGGTAATTATATCCGTAATTTTGGTAGTGAAATGCACACCTGGAAAGTAGGCAGGGCTTATGCTTCGTTGAAACTCCGCGAAATTGATGGCATATACGGAGGTGAACTCGCCGGACATTATTATTTCAGGGACTTCTATTATTCCGATTCTGGAATTATGGCTTGTTTGATAGTTTTGGAAATTGTAAGTAAATTAAAAACAAAAGGGATCAGGCTATCTGAAGCCATTGCCAAAATATCAAAGTTTGCCAATTCCGGTGAAATTAATTTCAAAATTGAACAAAAAACCGAAGCCATGGATGCCATTCGCGACCATTTTATTTCACAGGAAAAACCTGTTGCATATTTTGATTTTGATGGTTACAGGGTTGAGTTTAAAGAATGGTGGTTTAATGTTCGTCCTTCAAATACAGAACCTTATCTGCGTTTTATTGCCGAAGCTATAGATGCCGGTTTTCTGAAAAACAAAATTGCAGAGGTTAATAAGATTATCGTTACTTTTAAATAGCTTTTTAATTGAAAGGAATGATATTGTTTTGCCCCATCGATAGCAAACGAAATATACAAAAGATGCGACAACCTTCTAACCAATCGAATATTCATAAGATTTTACCTGCAAAAGAAAAAACTTTTTCCGGGATATTGCCAATACTGTGGTTTGTTTTCATATTTATCCTTACAACAAATAGTTTTGCTCAATCCCATTTTGAAAACACAGATACAAATACGATTCACAAAGCCCGTCTGAGAGGGGTAATTATTACAGAAAGTGTTTTATTCGCAGGATCAATGGCTGGTTTATATACACTTTGGTATAAGGATTATCCGATGAATGGCTTTCATTTGATCAATGATAATAGTGAATGGCAACAGATGGATAAAATAGGACATGCTACAACTTCATATTATATTGGTAAAATTGGTTACGAAGCACTGAAATGGTCAGGTGTTAAAGAAAATAAGGCTATATGGTATGGCGGTTTGTATGGTTCTGCTTATTTATTGACCATCGAAATATTAGATGGGTTTTCTACTGAATGGGGTTTCTCATTTGGCGATTTTACAGCAAATACTTTAGGGTCAGCATTATTCATAAGTCAGCAATTGGCATGGCATGAACAACGGATACTGCTGAAGTATTCTGCTCATACAACGGATTTTGCACAATATCGTCCTGATTTGCTGGGTACCAATCTGCCTCAGCGGATTATAAAAGATTATAATGGAAGTACATTATGGGTTTCGGGAAATATTTATTCCTTTTTGCCCAAGTATTCGCGCTTTCCTAAATGGTTGAATGTAGCTATAGGATATGGTGCCGAAGGCATGACAGGTGGGTATAGTAATACAGAAATATACAATGGGAAGGCAATACCCTCCTTTGAACGTTACCGCCAGTTTTATCTTTCTTTAGATATTGACCTCACCCGAATTCCTACGAAATCAAAAACATTAAATCTTATCTTCGACCTAGTGGGATTTATTAAAATTCCATTACCAACGCTGGAATACAATACCAAAGATGGATTTAAAGGACATGTATTGTACTTTTGATTGTATAAAAAAAGGCCACCCTTTTGAGGTAGCCTTTCAATAATTAAATATATTACTATTAGATTAAACCTTGTTTATGTTTTTCGCCTATTACTTTCAGCATATCCTGTGTCATTGCATCGAGGTTGAATGATGGCTGCCATCCCCATTCTTCTCTAGCGCAACTGTCGTCAATTGAATTTGGCCAGGAGTCGGCAATTGCCTGACGGAAGTCAGGTTTGTAAGTGATTTCAAATTCAGGCATGTATTTTTTAATGGATTCAGCCATTAATTTAGGGGTTACACTAAAAGCTGCAACATTAAAATCGGAAAAGTGTTTGAATTTTTTTGAATCGGCCTGAAATAAATCAATAGTTGCTTTTAGGCAATCAGGCATGTACATCATTGGCAACATGGTGTTTTCGCTAAGGAAACATTCGTATTTACCTGATTTAACTGCATCGTAATAAATAGCAACAGCGTAATCGGTAGTGCCACCTCCCGGCAGGGTTTCGTTACTAATGATGCCAGGGTATCTTAATCCTCTTACGTCCATACCGTATTTAGCCACATAGTAATCAGCCAGTAATTCTCCAGCAACTTTAGTAATTCCATACATAGTAGTTGGTCTAAGTATGGTTTCCTGAGGTGTATTGTCTACAGGTGTACTGGGTCCAAAAGCAGCGATAGAACTTGGTATTAATACCCTTTTTATTTTCTTTTCGCGGGCAAGTTCTAAAACATTGATGATACCGGTGATATTAATATTCCAGGCAAGCATAGGGTTTTTTTCGCCAACTGCTGATAAAATAGCTGCCAAATGCACAATAGCATCTACGTTGTATTTATCAATAATCTGAGACATTCTTTCTTTATTCAGTACATCCAATTGTTCAAACGGACCACCGGCTTTGATTTTTTCACTTACATTCGGGCATTTATCTGAAGCAATTACATTTTCGCCACCATAAATAGTACGAAGTGCCATTACCAATTCTGAGCCTATCTGACCCGATGAACCGGTAACCAATATTTTATTTATCATTATGAGTTTGGTTTTGTGTGTTTTAAATGTGCTTTTATTTATTTAAAAAGTTAAAATTTATGGATACAAAGGTAAAACTTTTGTCGAAATGGAAGGCTAAAAAAACAGTAAATTTTATACTTTTATCATCAACTGTTACTGTTGGATTTCTTTAGAAAGATAAATCAGTTTTGAAATAGAGTTATTTGAAATATAGGAAATTGTAAAATGTATTTTTTTCTATTGGGTTGATTTTTTTTTTATTACAATGATTCAAATTTGTATATAAGTAATGTGAAAGATAAAATGTCGTATTTTAATTATTCGCTTTTTTATTTATTTTTTACTTTTTGCTTGATCAAAAAGTAACAAAAAATCAAGACTTCATATAATTTACTTCAAAACTACGCATTTTAAATCCCTGCGCAATACAAGTTATAGCGAAATAAGCATTATTCCATTGAATTCATTAATAAACTTCGCTATACTGTATTGCTTACCAGTCCCACCGCTATTTTAAATGCTTGTTTTGTAGCGTAAATTCTATAATGTCGGTCCTTCTTCGTTGCCAAACGAACTTAATAATTTACAAGACTAAAATTTGAATTGAATGGAAGCTTTTTTCTAATAAATATCTTTTCAATTTTCATTTTTTTCATTTATACAATTTCAATTTTGAGAAAATGAAAATTTCAAAATACGACATTAAATTGTTTTCATTACTTATCTGTATTCAGAAATTGGGTTTTAATTTAAATATTTAACGTTTTAATGTGTGAATCATGTAATATTTTAAATAAATTGTGTAATACTTTTTGGATTGATTGGGTATAATTTTGTAGTATAATTATTCACTTAAATATCAAAAAAATGAAAAAATCAATTTATTTTATTGCATGCTTCTCTTTAATCATTAGCATTACATCATGCGGTCCCAGTAAAAAGCTTTTAAAATCAGAAGCCAAAGTTGAAAAATTGCAAAAAGACAGCGCCAATACTCATAGTCAACTGAATGAATGTAACGAGCTGGTAAAAAATCTGAATAATCAGAAATCAAATTTGCAAAACGAAAATGCATCGGTTCAAAGTGATTTAAATGCGCTATCATCTGAATCAAAAATGACCATTGCTGATCAGGCAAAAAGATTGAAGAATTTTCAGGACATTATTCAATCACAAAAAAATGTAATGGACAAGCTTAAAAATTCTATTGCTGATGCACTGATGAATTATAAAACCGATGAGCTTTCTGTTTACATAAAAGATGGAAACGTTTATGTTTCACTTCAGGAAAAATTATTGTTCAAATCAGGTAGTGATGTTGTGGATCCTAAGGGCGTAGAAGCACTTAAAACACTTGCCAAAGTATTGAACAGTACCAAAGATATTTCTGTGATGATCGAAGGACATACAGACAATCTTGCCATTAAAACCAGCAAATTCAGCGATAATTGGGACCTTAGTACAGCTAGAGCTACATCTATTGTTCGTATTTTGACAAAAAATTATGGCTTTGATTCAAATCGTATCACAGCATCAGGTAAAGGTCAGTTTCATCCTGTAAAACCTAATGATACAGCTGAAGGACGTGCCAGCAACCGCAGAACGGAAGTGATTCTGTCTCCTGATATGAAAGAATTGTATAAATTATTATATTAATAATAAGAAATTATTAAATTTCAATAACCATATCGGAAAACATAAGATAGTGATCACGAATCTAACTTCTGTTTTCCGGTTTATTTATTGTTTTTTTTTAAAATTACCGTTTCCTTGCACCAGAGCCGAAATTAAGGAAATTCTTTTCGATCCAATATATCTCTTTGCGGAAACTGTAGTTTAAATTTTTAAATTTTATAATACTTTTTGTATTTATTTGATGTAATTTTATTCAATCGTTTGGTGTAATATGCAACTTGAAATAAATGTAAATTTAGTTTAAAAAAAAAGTTATTTAAAAAATGAATATTTTTTTATAACAGATAAATGTAAAATGAAATCTGATTTTAAAAAATTTTAATTGAATAATTTTCCGTTAATTATATTTTGAAATTAAGAAACTAATAAACCCGTTTAAAATTAATAAATTAAAAGATGAAAACGATTAAGATGAAAAAAGTATTGATTGCATTGGATTATAATCCAACTGCACAAAAAGTCGCAGAAGTAGGATATTCTTTAGCAAAAACAATGGAAGCTGAAGTTATTTTATTACATGTAATATCAGATCCATTGTATTATTCATCACCGGAATATTCACCTGTAATGGGATTTACAGGACTCAATGATGTAGCTCCCTTTCAAATGAAATTAAATAGTATAGAAGGGCTTAATCAGGCAGCACAATCTTTTCTGGATAACACAAAACATCACTTGGGCGATGAATCAATGCAAACCATTGTAAAAGATGGCGATTTTGCTGAATCTATATTGGAAACCGCAAAAAAAATGCATGTTGATATTATTGTCATGGGCTCTCACAGTATGAAATGGTTAGAAAGTGTAATTATGGGAAGTGTTACAGAAGAAGTATTACGTAATTCAACAATACCTCTTTTTATTATTCCAACCAAACAAAAAAAATAAAACATCAACACTTTTTGATTGTTTATAAATATATTCATTCGATTATTTGGCAAAAACATCAAGTCAAATATTGCTAAAATGAAACCAATAAATCAAGACGATAAAAATTCATAAACTTAAAATATAAAAAACAGTGCATTATTGAAAATTGATTTAAATATAGTTTTTTATAATAAAAACAAAATGAGAACAATTAAATTTTTGTATATTGTTGTTGTTATAGCAATAACTTTAACAACTACCTCGTGTAAAAAAGAAGGATTAGGTGGGAAAGAACAAATTAAAGGTCACACCTATTCTGTAACTAATTCAAAAGTTCTTAAAGCATCAACAATTTACATTAAATATGGTGCAACTTCAATGCCTGGTACTGATGAATCAAAATATGATGCTTCCTATTGCTCAGATTCAAATGGAAGATTTGAATTTAAAGAACTGAAAAAGGGTGACTATTACCTGTATGCTACAGCTATTGATAATGGACAGTTTGTTTCAGGAGGCATTCGTATTATATTAAACGACAGTGAATTTAAAGAAAATATAATTCTTACACTTGCACATTAAATCATCTACTATTTGAAAAATGTTCATTTGTATGGCAGGAAAATAATCAATTATCAACATAAATAAATTAAAGTATGAAAACAAAATTAATTTTCGCAACAATATTCCTTGCAGGAATATTGTTAACTTCATGTTCTAATCGATTAGTTGGAACATGGACTATTCAAAAGTATGAATCTGTAAAATCAGGACAGACTTCTGTTTCACTCACTAACATAGGAACAATGAAATTCCTAAGAAACGGAGAAGGTGAGAAAAACATCAATTATACAATTTTCGGGGAAGTAAAGGAAGATAACTCTTTATTTAAATGGAAATTATCAGATAAGTTCATCAACATCGACAGCCAAGGATCTGAATTTTCAAAGACATGGATTATCATCAAAAACAATAAAAAGTTTCAACAATGGCAAACAACTGATGGAAGCGACCAGGTTGTAACGTTAGAACTTAAAAAGCAATAAAATGAGAAACAATAGCGGAGTCAATAAATAGTATACCAGGATAGATTTGTAAATCCAAACCCAATTGTTTACATAACTGCCTTTAAAATAAAACTGATTTTAGGCGTTTTAATCAGGATTTGTAGCTATATTTTTATTTAAGAAAATGCTTTGAATTTTTTTAAAAAATCACTAATATTGCATTATTAAATCTAATTAGGATTTAATGCACAACAACCTTGTATACTATACCATGTCTAACAAAATATGCATTTTATTAGAAACAAAGCTGTATATTGAATTTTTTTTCATGAATGATAATATAAGAGTCTGAATGATTAATTAAAATATATAAAAGTGAAAATCACGAAACTGAAATCGACAGTAGCTTCAAAAGGAAAATCTTCTGAAAAAACTACTGTTCGGTTTCCAATAGTCGGTATAGGCGCATCGGCTGGAGGACTGGAGGCATTGGAACAATTACTTAAGAATGTACCCGAAAACACTGGTATGGCCTATGTGGTTATTCAACATCTGGATCCTACTCAAAAGGGTATGTTGCCTGAGCTACTTCAAAGGATTTCCAAAATGGAAGTTTTTCAAGTAAAAGACCGTATGGTTGTGAAACCAAACATTGTCTATGTAATACCACCCAATAAAAGCATGTCTTTATTAAAAGGTGTGCTTTATCTGTTTGAACCAATAGAAACACGAGGTTTGCGATTGCCGATAGATTTTTTCTTCCGTTCATTAGCAGATGACCAACTGGAATATGGTGTAGGGGTTATACTCTCAGGTATGGGCTCCGATGGCAGTGCAGGTGTTCGTAAAATTAAAGAAAAGAACGGAATTGTCATGGTACAGGAGCCTTCTACTGCGAAATACGAAAGTATGCCCCAGAATGCTATCGATTCTGTCCTTGTTGATATTGTAGCTCCTGCCAATGAATTATCTGAAAGGTTATTGGATTTCCTTAAGCATATTCCAATTGTTAAAGCAGATTTTGAAAAAGAAGTGAAGGACAAAAGTGCACTCGAAAAAATTATTATATTACTTAGAACCCAAACCGGCAACGATTTTTCATTGTATAAAAAAAATACAGTCTATCGCCGTATCGAAAGACGCATGGGCGTCCACAAAATAGATAAGATTATTTCATATGTCCACTTTCTTCAGGAAAACCCAAAGGAAATAGAAATTCTTTTTAAAGAATTATTGATTGGTGTTACTAATTTTTTCCGCGAAACTTTAGCATGGGAAAAGATGAAAGAGGTGATAATTACGGATCTTGTTGCTAAAATGCCTGCCGGTACAATCTTACGGGCTTGGATCCCGGGTTGTTCTACAGGAGAAGAAGCTTATTCATTGGCTATTATATTCAAAGAGGCGATTGAAAAAGTAAACTCACATGGGAATTTTTCTTTACAGATATTTGCTACCGATCTGGACAATGAAGCGATAGAAACCGCCAGAAAAGGTACCTTTTCTGCTAATATTGCTTCTGATGTTTCGCCTGAACGCATGAATCGCTTTTTTGTTGAAACAGAAGATGGCTATCGTATTAATTCAGAAATCAAAGAAATGATAGTATTTGCACATCATAATATTATCATGCATCCACCTTTTACCAGAATAGACATCCTTACCTGTCGCAATTTACTGATTTATTTGGAACCTGAGTTGCAAAAGAAAATATTAGGATTGTTTTATTATAGTTTAAATCCTGATGGAGTTATGCTGCTTGGTAGTTCTGAAACACTTGGCACCCAAACGCATCTTTTTACTGCATTAGATCCTAAACTGAAAATTTATAAACGAGCAATTACTAATTTAATACCTGAATTATATGATTTCCCATCCTCATTTTCCTTTAACAAAATGGCCAATACCAAAAATCTAATACCAGTTGAACCTACCCCAAATATTCAAATACTGACTGATCAGTTATTAATGCAGTATTTCTCTCCTCCAGGTGTATTGGTGAATGAAAACGGGGATATCATATATATCAGTGGACGTACAGGTAAATATCTGGAACCCGCTGTTGGTAAAGCAAACTTGAATATTTTTGCAATGTTAAGGGAGGGCTTACGAAACGAATTTCCAATAGCTTTCCACAAAGCCATTATGAACAAAGATGTTGTGGTTATGCCCAATGTCAAAGTAGGAACAAACGGAGGTACTCAAATTGTAAGTGTTAAAATTCAATGGATTGATAAACCGGAACCCTTAAATGGTAAAATCATTATTATTTTTAATGATGTTGCTGAAATTAAAAAGAATATTCTAAAAGGGAAAAACAATATAAGTAGTGTCAGACATGTTGAGTTGCAGCAAGAGTTACTACTCGCACGTGAAGAAACACAGAATACTCTCGAAGAAATGCAGACTTCTCAGGAAGAACTCAAATCTACCAACGAGGAATTACAATCTACCAATGAAGAACTGCAATCTACCAATGAAGAACTTACTACTTCAAAAGAAGAAATGCAGAGCCTTAACGAAGAACTCCAAACCGTAAATGCAGAATTACAGTCAAAGGTTGATGATTTTTTGCGGATCAACAATGATATGAAAAATCTGCTCAACAGTACCGATATTGCAACCTTGTTTCTTGATAAGGAATTAAATATCCGTCGCTTCACCAATCAGGCAACCAAAATTTTTAAACTTATAAAAAGCGACATTGGAAGACCTTTTACCGATCAGACTTCCGACTTGATTTATCCTGAATTGGCAACAGATGCGATTGAAGTTTTAAATACACTTGTCTTTATTCAAAAACAAATTCCAACCAAAGATAACCGCTGGTATTCCATCCGGATAATGCCTTACCGCACTTTCGACGACAGAATAGACGGTCTGGTTATTACTTTTATCAACAACTCTGATTTTAAACAATTGGAAGTAGGATTACAGGAAAACGAACACATGAACCGATTATTATTAGATGTATCTGCTGATGTAATCCTTAAATTATCTAATGAATTGAAAATACTTGAGTTTAATCCGGAAGCTGAAAAGTTTTTTGGAAAAAAACGTGAAGTTGTGATTAACCAAAGTTTTATTCAGTTGTTTATTCCTGAAAAGTTAATGAAAAAGACAGACCTGGAAATGAGAAAACTAATGAACGAATCAATCAATGTTAAATTCAAAGCTACAGTAATTGCAGACAATAGAAATGTGTCGGTAGTTGATTGGTCTATTAATTTGTTACTCAACAATTGTCAAATGCCAACAGCAATGATTTTAATTAAAAATAACTAGCCATGAGTAACGAAGAACAAAGTATAAACGATGCACAAATGTTGCGCATGAAAGCTGAAGAAAAACTAAAAGTAAAACAAAAAAATGTTGAAAATTCGGACAATGAAATAGATATTAAAAAGCTGTTACACGAATTGCAGGTTCATCAGATTGAACTTGAAATGCAAAACGAAGAGTTGCGACACGCATATGAAACAACCGAAGCCGCACTCAAAAAATATACTATGTTATACGATTTGGCACCAATGGGCTATTTTACACTGGATGCTGATGGAAGTATCTGCGATCTGAACTTTACAGGTGCCGACTTGCTGGGAGATAGACGTTTTAGTTTGGTAAACAGCAACTTTAAGTTATTTGTTTCAGATGAATCCAAACAGGTATTTCTTAATTTCCTCAGTAAAGTTTTTGTCAACAATACAAAAGAATCATGTAAAGTGATGCTGGGTTATGACAAAAATCCATTGTGTTTTGTTTATATGGAAGGCATCGTTACCGGTGAAGACAGAAAATGTCTGCTTTCTGTTGTTGGTCTTTCCGGGTTTAAAAAATAGAATAATTCAACAAAAAGGAATCCATTATTTTTTAGATAATAAAATCTTTTTTATTCATAGTATTTTCAAATATACGAAAAACCAGAATTTTATAATGTAAATGTTAACTTTATGATTTTTTTTCCTTCTTTGGATTTTTTGAAAAACTGGATTTAACCCCTGATAATATTGATTTTAAACAATAATTAAACAGAAATCTTTCGGGATCTCTTTTGTAATTTATGTAACCCGTTCTCACTTCTTTACCGGGAAGAGGATTGGAATCCATTGCTTTAATATTGACAATAAAAGACATGAATTGTTCTTTGAGAGCAGATGTACCTTCTGTTCGTTTATTTTTTATTTTAATATCTAAACCATGATACAGCAATATCATTTTCCCGTTTGCTTCTTTATTATTTGCTGTAAATTGATAACTCACAGTATCAATAATGCTAGTTGTAGCATAAATAAAAGCATTGTTTTTTAGCATAGAATACAAGTCGTTTACTTCCATTCCTGAAAGCGTTCCATTTAAAGTAAATGAATTTTGAGGATCACGTATTTTGGCTTTTAATAAAAGTGTCATTTTGCTTTTACCCATCAGCAAAGCTTCACCCTTTAGTACTAAATAATCTTTTTTTGATTTGTAAATTGTATCATTGGTGATATTGTATATTTTGGCATTGATTTTATTAAAGTGGATTTTCCCGGGTTCTTTGCCTCCAATAGCATGTTCAATATATGTAATATCTGCGTTTAATACTCCTATTGAATCAATCGTTATATCAGATGGATAGTTGTAGATTAATTCCTGAAATGCAGGTTTTATTTCATGGTTGTCTTTTCTCCGGTTATCCCGAAAAGCTGTGAGATTCAATTTTTTAATTTCGAGGTAAGAACTTAATAGACTTTTGTTTTTAAGATAAGCAGCAAGAGAAAAGTTATGCAGTGAAATTTTACTGAAACTGGCATCAATGCAATCAGTTGTATATTCTAAACGGGATGTGAAATCATAATCCTTATAATTGGGATGTACAGAAAATTGATCAATGGATAATTTCTTTGAAATGGTGGAATTGAGAATGCCACTGGCAGTAAATGTATACATACTGTCAGCCGATACCAAAATGATGTCTTTTGCTCCGAAATCAAAATGCTGAAGAATGCCTGGTGTTAGGGTGTCTGATTTATAAACCTGAAAATCATACACGTTCAATTCACTGTCATTTATTGAAACAGACTGTGCATTTGTTGTATTTGCGATTACCAGGTTTATTTTGTCGATATGTATATGATCTATCCTTATATTTAAAGAGGATACTAATGGATTTTTTTTGCTTCCCTGAAATGGGATCTTACCATTGATCGTAATATTGGAAATGTCCAATGCATTAATGCTGATATCTTTTTTGAAAAGAAATTTAAAAAGCTTGATCCCTTTGAGTTGGATTAAAGAAATTTCTCCGATTAAATCCAATTTCTTGTCATGCTGTATTGAGTTAATTGTAATATTTTTAAGTTTTATAGTAGATGTAAAAAATGAAATATTAACTTTATCAATATCAACAATATACTCTTTGTTTGCATTATTTATTGCAGCCTGAATTTTTTTTCCAATCAAGGGTTCAGCTATAAATTTTGTTATTATAATAAGGAGTAGTAAAAATGCAACTATCCCAAGCGAAATTTTAAAATAAATATTTGTTTTCATGATGCGAAATGCTGTTTGAAAATGCTGAAATGTTAAGGACACAAAATATCTAACATCTCTGAAATTAGTTGAAAATATAAAACAATTTCACTGAAAATAATTCCCTCAGATTATTGACTGATTGTGATTATGATTTGTTGAATATGCAAAAATACAATATATACTTTCAAAATCTTTACACATTTATTGAAAAGTATTACATCTTTCACACAATTATCAGGTATCGATTCAGTCAACTTTCCTTAGTGTATTCATATTCACTTGAAAGTCATTTCACTATAGATGTGTGAAATATGTAAATATTTTTGAAAGTTGTGTAACGGTTATCCTGTTGAAAAGTTTTAATTTAGCACATAAAAAAATGTGGTTTTCAAAATCAATAGAGCAAGTACTTAAAGAATTGAAAGTAGATCCTATACAAGGTCTTTCAGACGAAGAAGTAAAAATCAGGTTGGGTAAATATGGTGACAATAAACTTTTAAAAAAAAAGAAACCACATATTTTACGCCTTTTTATTGCACAACTTCAGGAGTGGCTGATCTATATCTTAATGTTAGCTGTAATTATTACTCTTTTTTTAGGAGAATATATAGATGCAACTATCATTCTGCTTGTAATTATTATCAATGCAACTTTGGGTGTAATTCAGGAAGTTAAAGCTGGTAAGGCAATTGAAGCTCTTCAGAAAATGGCCTATCCCAAAGCTGTTGTCCGCAGAAATGGTGAGGCTAAAGAGGTTGACTCCGGAAAAATTGTACCCGGTGATATTCTAATTCTTGATGCAGGACGTATCATTGCAGCTGACATCCGTATTATTGATTCGGCAAATCTTCAGATAGATGAATCTGCACTTACCGGCGAATCGGTTCCATCCGGAAAAGATGCTTCACTTATATATGATAATCCAAAAACGCCACTCGGAGATCGTTCGAATTTAGCTTTTATGTCGACCCATGTTACCAACGGGAGAGGTATAGGAGTTGTAGTAGAAACCGGGATGAATACTGAAGTTGGTCAAATTGCTAATATTATTAATACCGAAGAAAAAACAAAAACTCCTTTGGAAATACGCCTGGATATACTTGGAAAAACGCTTGGTAAGATTGCCATTGGAATCTGTGTACTTATTTTTATTATTGCTTTGCTCCAGGGCAGAGATCTTGCAGAGATGTTTCTTATGTCGGTTTCACTGGCTGTGGCAGCAATACCCGAAGGCCTTGCAGCTATAGTAGCAGTGGTGCTTTCGATTGGTGTAACCAGTATGTCGAAGAAAAATGCTATCATCAAAAAACTGCCTGCTGTTGAAACACTCGGATCTGTCAATATCATATGTTCAGATAAAACCGGAACCTTAACCCAAAACAAAATGACGGTTACAGTATACTTCAACCTGGAAGGTGAAATGCCTGTAGAAGCTGATAATAAAAATTCTTTCACCGAAGATGTTAAATTGTTGGCAAAAGCTTCGGTACTTTGTTCGGATGCAACTTTTGAAAACGGAAATGGAACCGGTGATCCAACAGAAATTGCTTTGCTGGTTTTTGGTGAGAATATTGGAATTGATAGAAAGAAAATAATTTCCGAAAATAACCGAATCGATGAGTTTTCTTTTGATTCTGTCCGGAAATTAATGTCGACACTTAACCAAGAAAATGGAAAATACACAGTGTATACGAAAGGAGCAATTGGCAATCTGATCAATATTTCGACAAATGTATTATATAAAGGGGAAGTAATTCCTTTTGCAATAGCACTCAAAACGCAATACATTGAGGCAACAGAAACGATGTCAAACAAAGCGCTTCGGACGCTGGGTGTTGCATATAAACCGGTAAATGCTGTCGTCGGAACATCTGAAATGGAAAATGACATGACATTTATAGGACTTGTAGGAATGATTGATCCTCCTCGAACTGAAGTGAAGGCTTCTATTGAAAAAGCCAAAATTGCTGGAATTACAACCATTATGATAACCGGTGATCACAAAAATACAGCTTTCACCATTGCACATCAATTGGGTATTGCCGAAAATATTGATCAAACAATTACAGGGCCGGAAATTGATGAATTTACTGAGAAGGAATTTGCTGATAACATCAATAGATGCCGGGTATTTGCAAGAGTATCTCCTGAACATAAAGTAAAGATTGTCCGTGCTCTGAAATCAAATGGTAACATTGTATCCATGACAGGTGATGGCGTGAATGATGCACCTTCTTTAAATACTGCTGATATTGGTGTTGCAATGGGAATTACAGGTACCGACGTAGCTAAAGGGGCATCCGATATGATTCTGACAGACGATAACTTTGCAACCATTGTTACTGCCATTGAACAAGGTAGGAATATTTATAATAACATAAAAAAATCGGTTGTCTTTCTGCTTACCTGTAACCTTGGCGAAGTAGTCACCGTTTTTATAACCCTACTGATTGGATGGGAAGCTCCACTTATTGCTATTCAACTATTATGGATAAACCTTATCACCGATTCTTTTCCCGCAGTTGCTTTGGGTATGGATCCCGGAAATCAGGATGTAATGAAGGAAAACCCAAGAGATGCAAAAGAAAGTTTCTTTGCCGGTGGTGTCGGCTTACATGTTATACTCGGTGGCGTCTTAATTGGTGCTTTAACAATTATAGCTTTCTGGTTCGGTTATTACGAACATGGTTACAGCCCGTTTGATCATTCAGTACCGGATGATACTGTAGAATATGCCAGAACAATGGCATTTATGGTGCTTGTGATGTGTCAGTTGTTTTATTCGTTGGCTGTCAGAAGTCACACAAAATCTATTTTTCAGATAGGCGTTTTTACTAATAAATATCTAATGGGTGCTATATTCCTGGGCGTGGCATTGCAATTGATTGTTGTTGGTATTCCTGCTATGCAAAACGCTTTCCACTTGCAAATGCTTGATGTTAGGGCATGGTTTATCGCGATAGGCTTAAGCTTAATTCCTCTATTGTGCAATGAGATTTTTAAAATATTTGTCAGAGCTCGGTTGAAAAAATAATTTTATTCAAATAGCAATTTCATTCAGCAATTAAACAGATAAGTTAACACTTTAAATCAACTGAGAATTGTGGTGTTGTTTCCTGAAAATGTGTGAATCATGTAAATGTTTGTTGAAGTTATGTAACATTTTTTTTTTGTAATGAATTTATCTTTGTATTCAAGAAAATAAATTCAAATCAATAAAGAAATAAGAGGGAAACGATGAAAGCACATCAAAAATTATTAGCTATTCTGAATTCACTATTAGCTGAAGAACTCACTGCAATTAATCAGTATACATTGCATTCTGAGATGTACGAAAACTGGGGTTATAGTAAACTTAATATGGCAATCAGAAATCAGGCCATGGATGGGATGCATCATGTGGTTTGGCTCATCGAACGGATTGTTTTCTTTAATGGTTCTCCTTTGGTATACAGGCTCAATGATATGAAAATTGGCAAAACTGTTTCGGAAATGATTAATAATAACAACGATGGCAAGCTTGGAGTTGTGAGTGCCTATAACGATGCCATCAAATTTGCTCATGAACTTAATGATCAGGGAACTGTTGATTTATTATCGAAAATACTTAAAATGGAAGAAAACCATGTTCATTGGGCAGATACTCAACGTGCTCAAATTCAGCAATTGGGTATGGAAAACTATCTGGCCAATCAATCTGAATATAAGTTAAGCTAATTTATTGATAATGAATAAGTTAATTGAGTAACAAAACGTAAGGCTGTTCATTCGTTGAACTGAAAAAACAAATAATTTTTTTTATCTCATCTTATTAAAAGTATGAAAATAGAAATACCATTAACTCAGGTTCAGCAGTTTGTGAATACTAATTTTCATAAAAAAATTGCTTTAAAAAATATTGCGATAGATAAAATTGAAGTAAAGTATTTTGTTTCTATGATATTAACAATCAAAGAAGTAAAAGAATATGAAATTGTATTTCAATATAAAGTGAATGGCTTTTTAAATTTGTTAGTAAAAGGAGCTCATTTCTTATTGCGAAATAAACTTAAAGATGCACCTTTTGAATGGTTACCCAAAACATGCGAAATAATTATAAATATAAGAAAAATACCAGCATTGGATTCCTTTATGACGATGTTTTATATTTCCGAATTGCATTTTGTAAATAAGAGTATCTTATTAGAATTAAATACACCTACTGAAAAAGCAACTCTCAATAAATAAAAAGACCGTCCCGGTGAATAAGGACGGTCTTTTTAAAATTGTCTTTCTATGTTATAAACGGTATCCGATTGAAATTCCAAATCCAGTATTTTTAACAGATGATTTATCATCAGGAATAGCTTTGTATTCAGGATTAATTTTAAGTAATCCAAATTGAGTGTTTAATTGAAGAAATACACCGAAGGACATTTCGTAACCTGCAAAAATATTGGCACCTACGTCTAATGCTTTAAAATAGATATCTATGGAATCGCCAACTTCTACGGTGTTTTTGAATTTAATTTTCGTGTCATTGGATAAAGAACCACCTTCAGTAATTAATTTGCCACTTACTGCATATCCTAAATAAGGCCCAAATCCAAGAAAAACATATCCGTTACCCAATTTCCCTTTATATACAAAGTTTAAAGGCAATTCAATATAATTCAGCTTGATTTTGTTTGTAATTTCAACACCTAATAAGGTAAATGAAGTTTTAGCTCCTTTTGTGGAAAAAAGCAAACCGGGTTGGAAATAAAATTCTGGAACGATAGGTATCTGGACATTAACGCCGAGATGAAAACCCATTAATATGTCATAATCCAGTTTATCGCCGAACATATCATCTCCGTTCAAATTCTGGAAATTGATACCACCAAGAATACCAAATGACATTCCTGTATTTTCAGTACGCTGTGCATTTGTCAGTGTTGCTGAAAGCATTAATATCATTATTAAAGAAAATAATTGTTTTTTCATTGTGTGTAATTTTAAATGATTAAATGATTAAATTGATTGTAATTTTAAAGATGAATAATTTTCCACCTTACACTTAAAATAAGCGTTTTTTCTGTATAACTTTGAATGTTATCCCAATATATCATTCAAATTATATTTTCAATTACTGATTTTAAAAATTATTTATTTGCAGCTTTTTCAGCATCAGCCTTCATTTTTTCATTGGCTGTAATCAGAAACTCAACCCTGCGATTTTGAGAGCGTCCGGTTTCTGAACCATTGTCATACTTTGGCTGTGATTCGCCAAATCCAACTATTTTTAAACGGTTCGAATAAATGCCTTTGCTGGTCAGGTATCCTGATACTTCTCCTGCACGTTTTTTAGATAATTCCATATTGTACGATTCTGTACCTTTACTGTCGGTATGTCCTTGTATTTCAATGTCTGTGTCAGGATAAACATTCAAAACTTTAACTAGTTTGTCAAGGTTTATTTTAGCTTCTGAAGACAAATTGGATTTGTTGAATTCAAATAAAATATTGCTACTGAATTCAACAACAATTCCTTCACCAACACGTTCAACTTTGGCATCAGGAACAGTCTTTTTTATTTCTTCAGCCTGTTTGTCCATCTGATGACCGATTACAGCACCGGTAATGCCACCTACTGTAGCTCCTATAATTGCTCCAAGTGCCGTATTATCTGCAGCCCTTCCAATTACAGCGCCCATAGCACCTCCGGCAACTGTTCCAACTGCAGCTCCTTTTTGTGTCTTTGTCATTGAAGAGCAAGCTGTAAAAATCAGAACAGTACTTAAAATCATTATTAAACTTAATTTTAGTTTTTTCATAATTTTGATATTTTAAATGAATAAATATTTTTTATTAAAAAATAAAAAATAAAATAGAAGCAGCAGATTAAAAAATATGATACTATTTTTAATTAAAAATAAATTCATCCTTCGGACTGAATCTATATAAGTTTTATTTTAAACAATAACATTTAAGCGAATAAAATGTTTTAAATATAAATGATTATTTGAAATAATGTATTGTTATACTGTGGCTGCAATTGAAAAATGAAATAAATAAAAATTTTAGCAATGCCTTTTTTAGGCTGATAAGTTTCATTAATTATCTCAGTTCATGAATTTAAACTGAATTTTGTAGGTCATGTTTTTATCTGATTCTAATTACTATGCATTCAGAAAAGTTAGAATGGTGTATTTTTTTACAAAAAATGTTAACAAATTGGAAATAGATATAGTATATTTGAACTTTTATTTTTAAAAGTTTTTTATAAAAAAAAAGTACTGATTTTAAATTTAAAAAGCCAAATAAAGGTTTATGAAAAAGTGAATTGAATTATTTTAAACAAATTAAATGAAATCAAAATGAAAGGAAACGAAAAAATGATTGCGGTGATGAATTCACTGCTGGCAGACGAGCTTACTGCCATTAACCAATACATGGTCCATGCTGAAATGTGCGAAAACTGGGGTTATAGTAAACTTCATCAGGCTATCAGAAAACAGGCCATCGATGAAATGAAACATGCTGAATGGTTGATTGAAAGGATTATATTTTTTGATGGTCTTCCAATTGTATCCAAACTGAATGCCTTGAAAATAGGCAAAAGTGTATCGGAAATGATCAATAATGACAGTGGAGATGAATTGGATGCTATTCATGCTTATAATGATGCCATTCAACTCGCCCGTGAAGTTGGAGATCAGGGAACTGTTGACCTGTTAACCATCATCCTGAAAATGGAAGAACAACACGTTGATTGGGCCGAAATACAGCAAGCACAAATAAAACAAATGGGTATCGAAAATTATCTCGTGAGCCAAAATTAAGCCTGATAATATTGATTTTTCGATATTCTTACATTTTTTAAATAAATTCTTGCATCTATCAATTGAATATTTATTTTGTTGATTCGTATTTATGTGCTTTTAAACGAAAAGAAAATAATTTTGAATTTTGAATATAAGATGCAACATTGATTTAAAAGGAACACTTTAGAATGGCAATTGCACATAAATCAGCAACGACAGAATTGAATGATATGAAACTGCTTTAAGTGAAACAGATATACTGGATTTAAAATTTATATTTACTCAGTTTACTGTAAAACGGATTTATATGGGAATCATGTAATTTATATTGAAAATTGTGTAACAATGATCATAAGGTATATATCTATTTTTGTTTTTTAAAGAATGTATTTTAATAAAATTTGTTATTAAAATAAAATTACATCGTTGCAAAACATATTTCATAAAATGCAAAAAATTAAACCTCATTAAGTTGAGCGCTTATCTCAATATAAAAAGATATCAATAAAGAATCAATACTAAATACAACAATTTTAAAATAAAAAACATGATAATTCAATTAAATGCTGAAAAAAAGATAACACTAAAAGAGGATCTCAGATCTTCGTTAACTTCATTGGTATCTGAAGAATTAAAAAGATTTGAAGATCATATTACACGCCTGGAAGTGCATCTTTCGGATGAAAATGGCGATAAAGTAGGACTAAAAGACAAAAGATGTATGATAGAGGCACGCTTTGTGGGCATACAGCCGATTGCTGTTACAGAAAATGAAGCCACCTTCGAAAAGGCAGTAAAAGGAGCAATTGAGAAACTTAAAACTTCACTCGATAAAATCCTGGGTCGGTTGAGAAATTACTAACAACATCTTATCCGTAAAGTAAATCTGTTTTTTGAGTTATTTGCTCGTTCACTCTAAATGATACTGTCATTGAGTTTGTGAACAAAAGGGGAAAATACTTGTTCATATTTTATAGTTTTACAAGAGGGAATTGTAGTGTGAAAAAAGAAAGTAATGTTTACAATTACTTTCTTGAAATTATAACATTAAACAGTGCTAATGGTTTAGCATTTAAATCAGTTGAAATTTTATTAAACAAACTATATCATTCATAAATAATAATTACAAAAAAAACGAAAATGAAACGAACAGCAAACGCAAATTGGCAAGGAAACCTTAAAGAAGGTAAAGGAACATTAAGCACACAAAGTGGAATATTAGACAAAACGAATTACAGTTTCAAAACACGTTTTGTAGATGGTGAAAATGGCACAAATCCGGAAGAACTAATAGCCGCAGCTCATGCAGGATGTTTTACTATGTCAGTAAGCGCAATGTTAACCCAAAAAGGTTATCATTCAATATCTTTAGATACAGATGCAACAGTTACGTTGGAAGGATCAAGCATAACAGGTGTTCATTTATCCATTACGGGTTCTGTAGCTGGTATCAATGCCGATGAATTTACAGCAATAACTAAAGATGCCGAAAAGAACTGCATTGTATCAAAAGCATTAAGCTTTCCAATCAGCTCCGAAGCTCATCTTAAAGCATAAAGCATAGATTTCAATATTTTAATATTAAAACGATGGAAAGATTATTGCATAAAACAATGTCTGGAATGGCCAGAGCCGAATATATTAAAGTAGAACCAAATGTAAACCTGCATGTTACAGATGCAGGAGAAGGACGGCCGATTGTATTTATACACGGCTGGCCTTTAAGTGATGAAATGTTCGAATATCAATACAATGAACTGATCAGTAAAAACTTCCGTGTAATTGGTATTACTTTAAGGGGGTTTGGTAAATCTGATAAACCCTATGGATCTTATCATTACGATGTTCATGCATTGGATATTAAAAAAGTTTTAAGTATACTGGATATTAATGATGCTATTCTGGTAGGTTTTTCAATGGGAGGAGCTATTGCCATCCGTTTTGTATCTATATACAACGGTGCACATGTTGCTAAACTTGTATTGTGTGGCGCAGCAGCCCCCATTTGGACTCACCGAAAAGATTTTCCATTCAACCTTCCTCCTAAAGCAGTGGATGATTTAATAGAATTAAACTACCAGGATCGGCCAAAGTTATTGTCTGATTTTGCAAAGATTTTCTCAGCTACTGAAACCTCATTAAATGATGGAATCAATAACTGGTTAAACGGGATATGTCTGAGTGCATCATCTTATGCTACAGCTCAAAGTTTAATTGCGCTGCGAGATACAGATCTGAGACCCGATCTTGCAAATATTAAAATTCCGACTGTAATTTTCCATGGCAAAAAAGATAAAATATGTGCATTTGATCTTGCTGAACAAATGAAAGCTGGCATCACGAATTCACACATCATTGCATTTGAAAATAGCGGTCACAGTATGTTTCTGGAAGAAGCGCATAAGTTTAATGCAGAACTAATTAAATTTGCGTGGAAAGAATCTGAATAATTTGATAGTATTTCATTTATTTAACACTAATAAATTATGGAAAATAATTTAAAAAAGAAAAAGGCAGCTATACTCGTTACGGATGGTTTTGAACAATCTGAATTCTCAATTCCCTTAGAAGCCTTGAAAAATGAAGGAATTGCTGTAGATGTAATTTCATTTAAAACCGGAACCATCCATGGATGGAAAGATAATAACTGGGGCGATGCATTTAAAGTTGATAAATCTATTGACGATGTGTTTGTTCATGACTATGATCTCCTCGTTCTCCCTGGAGGCGTCATGAATTCAGATAAACTGCGGGTGAATGCAGCAGCTGTGAAATTTGTTGCCGCCTTTTTCGAAC
This sequence comes from Bacteroidales bacterium, assembly GCA_038204725.1. Classification (GTDB taxonomy): domain Bacteria; phylum Bacteroidota; class Bacteroidia; order Bacteroidales; family JACABE01; genus JACABE01. The sequence continues at coordinate 50,650 of JBBRCQ010000019.1, forward strand.
AGGAAAAACCAATAGCTGCAATTTGTCATGCTCCATGGATTTTAATAGAAACCGGAAAGTTAAAAGGAAAAAGACTAACTTCTTATAAAACACTTAAAACTGATTTGATAAACGCGGGTGCTGATTGGAAAGATGAGGAAGTTGTAGTGGATCATAATCTCATTACAAGCAGAACGCCAATAGATCTCCCCGCTTTTTGTAAAAAGATGATAGAGGCAATCATTGAATGAATTTATTTGATTCATAAATGAGAAGCAAATAATATCCTAGTTCAACTAATTATAAGCTTTTATATAAGTATGAAAAAATGAACGACGTTTTAAAAACTGCCAAAAGTTGCCGCCATTATGCCATGTGCAAAATTGATTTTCTTGACAGCGGTGTATGTTCTTCAGGCCTTGAAAAACATTTTGTAAGTTTCTATCCTCAGGGGCGTATGTTGCTTTATGAAGCTCTTGCCGAAAATAAAATTCCCATAACAGAAAAATGCATTGAGATTGCTGACAGTTGCGATTTATGTGGAAAATGCGATTACCAGTGTTATTTCTTAAACGAAATGCGACCGACAAAGGTTATGGAGGCATTAAAAAATCATCTGGAAACTTATATTGCAAATGGAGGTGAAATTAAAAATTCAAAAAATGACGCTTTCCTTACTGAAATAAGAAAAATTGTAGGTTACGAATGGGCAACCAACGATGAAGGCATTACCGTAACCTATTCTCATGACCTCAGTGCGATTTCTGAACCTAAAATGCCTGATTATGTGGTAATGCCAAATACAAAAGAAGAAATTGCATCTTTGGTAAAGCTTTGTAATAAAAATAATATTCCTTATACCATGCGTGGAAATGGTCAGAATCTGCTTGGTTTTGCTGTTCATGAAGGAGTCATCATCGATCTTAACAGAATGAAAACAATCGAATTTGATGAGAAGAACTGGCTGGTTAAAGTAGGTCCGGGAGTAACTGCATTTGAACTTCAGAAACAGGCTCAAAAAAGAGGTTACAGGGTGAATGCTGCTGAGCCGGCAGCTCTTGTATGTGCGAATATTATGTGTTCGGGAATTATGTCAACTTTTTCAACAACTTACGGGATAAATGCAGATAATTTTACAGATGCAGAATTTGTGGATCATGAAGGTTCTTTTTTTAATTTAAACGAAAGTACCTCACCTAATTTGTTTGCCTTCAAAAACCTGGAACATAAAAAGTCTCCGGGAATTTGTGTATCGGCCAATATCAAACTTCATCCAGTTACTAATGATGAAAGTGGTATTCTTGTGCCTTTTCAAAATCTCGACAGCGCAATTGATTTTATAAAGGACTGTGCAGTAAGGCATATAGGGCTGGCATTGGGAATAGTGGGAACAGAATATATTTCTACATTTCTTTCACCCACTAAAAAACGTAAAGATGAAATAAAAAATATTTTTATTCATAAATTAGATATCCCTTATCTTGTGGTTCTTATTGGAGATAAATTTGCCATTCGCACCATCAACGAAATGGGATTCCCATACTTTGATCAGCGTCTTTTTAATGCTCTTTTTCTGGGGTTGCCAACTCTTCAATCGGCTCAATGGTTAGATTTGATTAAAGAATTTTCTGATGATGAGCCATTTTCCTACTTGAAAATTAAAAGTTTTGCTGAACTTTTAGAAACTGCGCTTTCTCCTTCACCTGTTCTGTATTCAGAGGAAATTGATCCGGAACTTAGGCTTTTTTTTGAAAAACTTTTCTCCCGGCCCGAAATGACTGATCTTGTCTGGCTGAATATGTTCAGGATAATGAGTACCCGATTAGGCCGAAAAAATCCTTTTTTGCCGGTTCTTATTTATTTACCAATAGATACTGTGTTAATTAATGAATTAGCTGACAAATTCCGGCTTATTGCAGATAAATATCAGATTGACAATGATTTTGGGTTTATAACTCCAATAGATAACGGAAAAAGATGTATTTTTGAATATGATTACTTCTATGATTATAATGATAAGGACGAAATCAGCAGAATTCGTCTGGCAGCAAAAGAAGTGAATGATCTGGTAGATGAATATTCTGTTAAAACAGGTACAGTAAAAGGTCATCCTTATGTCTTGTATCAGGGGTTTTGCAGAAAAGAAAACTTATTGTATTCATAAAAAAACAGTAATATTGTGGAAGCTAAAAGTAAACCAATCATTGCTTTGACCGGAGCAACCGGTTTTTTAGGTAGCCATCTTATGGCTTCTTTACTTACAAATGGATACAGAATTATAATTCTTGCACGTTCATCCGCAGAAGAAACGTTAGGGGAAAGAATATCCAAACTATTAAGATGGTTCCACATTGAAGGATTAGCCGATCAATTGGAATTAGTGGAAATTGATTTTTTAAAACCAAATTTGGGCGTACCTGAAGCCAAATACATGAAAATTTGTGAAATTACCGAACAAATTATCCATTGTGCATCCGATACAAGTTTTGCAGAACGTAAGCGGGAAACCGTTTTTCAATCCAATGTAAATAGCCTGAAAGGTATTCTGGAATTTGCATCAAATGCCAAAGTGAATTTTTTTCATTATATTAGCACTGCATACGTAGCAGGAGCAAACGTAAGTCTATGCAAAGAATGTATTTCATCATCCACTGAATTCGTAAATGTATATGAAGAAAGCAAAGCCAGGGCTGAAATCGAAATTGCAGCCTATTGTTACAGTAATTCATTACCATTTACTATTATCAGACCATCAATAGTTTATGGAGATTCAAAATCAGGACGTTCTCTCAAATTTAATGCTTTGTATTATCCTATAAGGTCATTGCAAAATATAAGAGATATTTATCTGAATGATATTAAAAATCATGGAGGGAAAAAATCTCAAAAATATGGAATATATCTGGATGAAGAAGGCTATCTCGTTTTACCACTGAGGATATTTTTGCCTAAAGAAGGTGCTTTAAGCTTAATACCGGTAGATTATTTTGTGAATGCTACCATGCAAATAATTATGCAAACTTCTTCCGGTGTTATTTATCATTTAACCAATGACATTCATACTAAGTTAGAAGAACTTTCGATGTATAATGAAAAATTTATGAAGATCAAAGGTGTTGAGATTATTTATGGAAAAGCATCAGACATTGAATTGCGGAATCCTGCAGAAGAATTATTTGATCGGTTTATTGAACCTTATCGCTATTATTTATCCGATGATAGAATTTTCGACCGTACAAATATTGATTTAGTTACAGATAATTTGCATCCCCCGGAATTTACTGATGAAATTTTCAATAAATGTATGGCATATGCTATTGATGTAAATTGGGGAGCATCAATTTTTGCAGAATAAAAAAGAACTATAATGCTTTTCTGATAATACAATTATGACCAGGATATTGTTAATTAACTCAAATCGGTTCAAACATCCTTGGCCAGTAATGCCTTTCGGTCTATGTTGTATTGCAACTGTACTGGAAACAGATAAAAATAACAAAGTTCATTTCCTCGATTTATGTTTTTCTGATAATTGTGAAGCAGAAATAAAAAAAGCCATTCATGATTTTGTTCCGGATGTAATTGGTATTAGTATAAGAAATATTGATGATACCGGAGGTTATCATATCCATTTTTTGCTGGAAGATGTCAAAAATGAGGTGATTGATCATTGCAAAAGAGAATTTACGGGACCCATAGTTATAGGAGGTTCTTCTGTGGGCATCAGCGGAAGAGAAATGCTTGAATATTTTGATCTTGAATATGCAGTGCGTGGTGATGGTGAAGCTGTAATGCTTGAATTTGTTAAGCGCGTCGAAAACAGTCAACTATTGGAAGGATTATCGGGCTTGATAATACGCAGGGATAATGTAATTATTCAGGATAATGAACCCTTTCGTGTGCCGGATTTAAATACACTTCCTTTTCCCAAACCACATCATTTTTTAGATTTTAATAAATATCGCCATTATGGTTCTCCTATTCAGATTCAGACCAAGAGAGGCTGTGCTTTAAAATGTTCTTATTGTACTTACAATCTTATTGAAGGTAAGCAATATCGGTTAATAAATCCCGGACGAATTGCAGATGAAATTGAATATTTGGTGAAAGAAACAGGCATTCATCATGTTGAATTTGCTGACAGTATTTTCAATATTCCACTCTCTCATGCGAAATCGGTTTTGAGGGAAGTGATCCATAAAAATCTTGTTCTTAAATTGCATACAATGGGACTTTCACCTGCGGCTGTGGACGAAGAACTTCTGGATCTTATGAAAATAGCAGGTTTTAATGAAGTGGACATTGGTGCTGAGTCCACCTGTGATGTTGTTCTTGAAAGTCTTGCCAAAAATTTTAAACGTGCTGATATTATAAAAACTGCAGATCTGCTTAAGATGAAAAAGTTGCCTGTTACCTGGTTCATAATGCTGGGTGCTTATGCAGAATCATATGAAACAGTGATTGATACATTGAATACGATGCGTCGGGTTGCCTCAAAATGGGATTTAGTTTTTGTTTCAACCGGAATTCGTGTTTACAACGGCTCTCCGATTGCTGAAGCTATTATAAAACAGGGTATTCATTGTACGAATGATAATTTTTTACATCCTGTAAAAATTGAACCTGAGCACATAAGTTTGGAAGATATTCATAAAATTTCAAAACGCTTTTCCTTTCAGTTCCCTAACTTTTATTTTTATGAAAAAAAACAGATTACTCCCGGATGGATGTTGATTTTTGGAAATTTTATATTAAAAGTACTCAAATCCCGACAACCTATTTGGCGTTTATTCATCCTTTTGAAAAAGATTGAATATGTATTTGGAATCTCTTTGGCAAAAAGAGGTGTTTTTGAGATGAAACTGATTTTAAATGATCAGAAAAACAGGAAATCAAAAGGATTTTCTCTTATCGGGCCTAAATAATTACATTCGTAAATAAAGTAATATGCAGAAAGTAACTGACGAAATATATATTCGTATTGACAACGACATATATAATACAGAAGGCGATAAATGGTGGCAAACTGACTTCTCACTTAATCTGATAAGAACATTATACAATCCATTCCGTGTTGATTATACAAAAAAAATAGTTGAACAGTTTGATATAAATACTGGAAAATTAAATGTACTGGAAGTAGGATGTGGTGGAGGAATATTTAGTGAAGAATTAGCAAAATTAGGGTTTGTTACTACCGGAATTGATCCATCAGAGCAATCTTTAAATATTGCTGTAAAACACGCAAATGATAGCAATCTGAAAATTAGGTATGAAATAGGAACCGGTGAGAGTTTGCCATTTCAGAATAATACTTTCGACATTGTATTTTGTTGTGATGTGCTGGAACATGTTCGGGATCTGCCTAAAGTAATTTCTGAGATTTCCCGGGTTCTGAATAACGGAGGTTATTTTATTTACGACACTTTCAATCGTACCTATATCAGCAAAATAAGTATAATCAAAATATTACAGGAATGGAAACGATGGTCAATTATGCCTCCAAACCTTCATGTTTGGGAAATGTTTATCAAACCTGATGAGATTAAAAATTTATTAAGTAAAAATCAAATGGATTGGAAAGAACACCGCGGAATACAACCCAATATTTCTTATCTGAAAATGCTTCGTTATTTGCATCAAAGAGCAATTGGCGAATTGACATACGAAGAATTTGGGAGAAAATTTACAATGATTGAGAGCCGTAACACTCAAATTATGTATATGGGATATGCTGTTAAATACTAGCGATTCCAAAGCATAAAAAAATTAATTTCTTTTAGAAACTTGATAATTTGAAAGAACCTACCTTTATAGCAGTTAATTTGGATGAATGAATGACCATATTTTGCTGTAGATATGAATGGATGCTACAACTCTTTTTTAGAAAAATTGTTGTATAAAATATGAGATAGAAAGTAAATTTATTAGCTGTAATTTGAGTACTTAAACAAAATGTTGTAAAAATAATATCACATCTGCACTTCACCAAATGTTTAGTTTCAGGTTGGTTTTCAAGATTAAAAAAATGAGAAAATAGCAGGTAATTAACAAAAATGGATGTAATTAATTGAATTTGAGTGAATTAAATATTCTGATTAGCTTTTGTTTTGTAAAATGAATCACTAAAAAAAATGGTATGGAAAAAATTAAAAATAATCCAAAAATTCAGCTTAAATCTGGAAAAATTTCAAGATTTATTGTTCTGTTATCCTTGTTAATTACATCATTATCAGTAAGTTCATGTAGTATTATTGGTGGAATATTTAAAGCAGGAATGGGTTTCGGTATTTTTATCGTAGTTGCTATAATTGTAATTATAGTTTTTCTTATTGTAAAGTTTGGGAAAAGTAAAAATTAATAGAACTTGACAAAAATAAGGATAAGATTCTAAATGCAGAGAACACCGGGGCAGACTTTATCATTGGTCATTGCTGCCAGTGTAGTGGATATGGATGCATTCTGTATGTCCATAACTGTGGTTTGTGGTAAGGAAACTATGCAAACACGGGAAAGTATTGTGGTGATATTTCAGTTCCACTTTGGTTCAATTATAAGGAAAGAGTAGCGTTTTTTCTACCTTTTTTTAAATCCGTTATTTCAATTCCACTATGGTTCAATTATAAGGCCATCTTTGGTTTTTGGTTTTTTTACCTGTTTACTGATTTCAATTCCACTATGGTTCAATTATAAGTTGATTGTATAATTCAATACTCCGTTAAATTTTAAGCAGCAATTTTGCCAAATTCCAGTAGTTCTTTATATATTTTCTGATTTTTTGCAGTGTTTGGGTTAATAGCGAACCTGCGAATAAATTGATCAAGCATCAAAATGTTGTTAAATAAT